>NZ_CP053085.1:4531705-5179092 GCF_013004105.1 Gemmatimonas groenlandica | reverse complement strand
TCTACCGCAGTGGGGCCCGATTCCTGACCACCGCGAACGACGGCTCGTACAACGACGCCAAGCGCCCGAAAGGCACGTGGGTCTACAAGGTCTGCAACGCCGGCACTACGATTTGCTCGCCTGATGTCACGGTCGTCTTCTGATCGTCGCCTGACCGTTCGCCACTGGCCGTAGCGCCGGCCACCTGACACAGAAGCGCCCGATGGCAATCCGCCTCGGGCGCTTCTGCGTTCCCAGCACTGGCCGATCGATCAGAACATCGAGCGGAGGCCGAAGCTCAGCGTGCGGCCCGCGGTGACGGTCGCATTGTCCGGCGCACCGCGCTGCACGTTCAGCAGGTTTTCACCGCCGAGCAGCACGGACAGATCGCCACGAATCCGGTAGCTCGCGTTGGCGCGCCAACGGGTCACGCCGCCGTAGTTCAGCCAGTATCGACGCAACAGCGGTCCGCCGAAGTCGTACTCGTGCGCGGTGTTCGCGACGGCTTCACCAATGGCCGTGCGGTCGTAGCCGATCCAGTCGGCGGCGCGGGTGGCCGTCGAACTGAGGCTCCAGCGACGTGCCGCCCACGTGGCCGAGAGACTCACGGTAGACGCCGGAACATCGAGCATGCGATCACCCACGCGCAGCTCGCCGCGGTACCCGGTCGCGGTACGCGCCACGCGGCTGTCGACCAGCGAGAGCGTTCCGGCGAGCTGTAGACTGCTGCGACGCGCCGTCGCCTGCAGTTCCCATCCCCGATTGGTGATCGCGCCGACGTTCTGCAGCGTGTACGCCAGGGTGCGCACGATGCGGCCATTGGCGCCAACCGATGTACTCATCGAGCCCACCGGCTGGATCAACCCGGAGGCTTCCTGATCGAAGCGCGTCACGTGCAGTGACACGCCATGTGAGAACACCAGATCGGCACCCGCTTCGATCCCGGTCTGCCGTTCGGGCTGCAGGCCGTCGGTGGCCGACGCAGCGCCCCGCCCCATCCATGAGGTGCCCCGCGCCAACGTGCGCGCCGGCCGGATGCCCGTGCCGAACGCACTGCGCAGCTTCAAGACCGCTGGCCCGTAGTCACGCACATACGCCGCCCCAAGCATTGGCAGCAATGCGCGCTGCACCTCCGAGGTGGCGCCGCTCGTTCGCTCAGCCCGACCACCGGCCGAGAAGTACCAACGGTCTTGCCACGAGAGCATCGCCTGCGCCGACACGCCGGTGTTGTTGATCCAGCTCTGCGCGAGCCGCAACGTCGTGGCCGACGACGCGATGGCTGGAGTGAGCGCGCCACCGTTTGGACGATAGCCCGGGGCATTGACCAACTCCGACGACACATCGCGTGTGAGCGCCTGCTCGGCGGCAAAGGTCACGGCCAGCAACGTGCCCTCGGCCACATCGAAACGGCCCACGCTGCGCAACCGCAGCGTTCCGCGATCGGCCGACCCCTGGCCCTCTCCCAATCCGCTCGACGACGATACCGGTGTCGGCAGCGAGGCCGAGGAGAGACCACGCAGCCGATAGCCGTCGACACCAGCGATGACCGTATGCGTCCAGTGCAGATTGGGCATCACCGCCATGGTGCCGCCCACGGTGTACTGCGACAATGACTGGCCCGTCGCGCTGTCGCCGGTAAACGGCACACGCGACGTGGTATCCAATGGTGGGCGATAGCCGGATGAATCTGGTGGCGACGTTCCGAGCCCGCCGGCGGCCGCGCGCAGACGCGACGGCCAGAGCGGCGCGGTCTCCGCGCTGCTACCCGCCGTGAGCGCGGGAGACGTAGCCCCGCCGAAGATCAGACTCGTACTCGCATTCGCACGCTGTGCCGAAAAGCGCGCGGTGCCGGTGAAGACCGCATTCGCCCGAACGACGCGCACGTCGGCATCGGCCAACAGACGCTGCTCCGAGGCGCCGGGCACATACGCCCCGACGGTCCCTATGTTGAGCCCTAGCCCGAGGCTGCGTGAACTGCTGCCGCTGCGGAACGACAGCGCATGATCCTGCACGAAGGCGTCGCGCGGGGCGTAGGCGGTGGCGGACAATCCCGCGGTCGTGGAGAGCTGCACCACGGGCGTTCCGGTGGGCGTGCCATCGTGTCGCGTGAGAATGTTCACCACACCGCTGATGGCATCAGCGCCGTACAGTGCTGCCCCCTGCGGTCCGCGAATCACTTCCACGCGCTCCACCCGCGCCGGATCGAGTTGCGTCACCAGCAGCGGGTTCGCGACTTCGATGCCGTCGAGATAGATCTTCGGCGCACTCACGCCGAACGAACTCGCACCACGAATGCTGCCGTATCGCGCCGACAGCGTCCCGGCGCTCGCCGTCCACGACCACACACCGGGCACCGCCAGATCAAGGGCCTCACCGAGCGTGCCCACGCCATGACGGGCGAGCGTCGCGCCATCGATCACGTCGAGCGCGAACGGCGACCCACGTTGCGGTGCGCCGTCGGGTGATCCCGTCACCACCACGCGATCGAGCACGCTTGCCCGTCGCGCCATCGGCGTGCCGGTCATGACACTCGCCGACAACGCCGCGCCACCAGGGCCCGCGCCGTCGGCAACCAGACCAGCGCGCGACGGTGCGAGGACCACCTGCGTGCTCCCCAACACGATCGATCGCAGCGTCGTGCCGGATAGCAGCGACTCCAGCACCGCGCCTACGGGCACGCGATCGAGTGTGAGACAGACCCGCTTGCCGGCGGGCAGCAACTCTGCGCTGTACGACAGTTCGATCTTCGCGACCACGGCCAACCGGTCGAGCGCCTCGCGAATCGAGACCTCAGGCACGTGCAGATTCACGATGCGATCGAGCGGCGGCGCCCACAGCGACGACCGTTCCTGCGCTCCGAGCCGTACCGCACACACCGGATCCGCTGCGGGCGCGGCCATCGCCGGTGCGCGCTCGGCATGAACGACAGCAAGGGGCGCGATCAAGACTGCGATCGCGCCCACGGTCACTCCGCGTCGTACCACCTGCCACCGCCACATATGCGCGTCGATCGCTCCGTTCAGGGATTCGGCGTTGAACCCGGTCCCTGCGGCTGAAGAAGTATCGTATCGCCACGCTGCACCACGTCGGCTCCCAGGGCCAGCGCAATTACCTGCACCACCTGCGCCGCCGAATCGCCGCGGAACGACGCCGTCAGCGTGCGCTGTGCCAGCGCGGCATCGACCACCTGCAGTTCGATCCCGTACCACCGTCGCAAATCGGCCTGCACTTCGGCCAGCGGCGCATCCCGATACGCCAGCTGCCCGCGCGTCCACGCCATGTCCTCATCCGTGACCGTCCCGCGTGCCACCGCTACCGTGCCGGACTGCAGCACACCACGGTCACCCGCGCGCAGCTCTACTGGCGCCGCACTGCCAGCCGTCGTATCGCGCACGGCGACGATGCCGTGCGTGACCGCCACCGCCACGCGACCGTTCACATCGGTCTTCACTGAGAAGGCCGTGCCGATGTCGCGAATTTCCGCGCCGCGTGAATGCACCACGAAGGGATGCGCCCCGTCGTGCTTCACCTCGAAGAACGCCGCGCCTTCCAGCGTGACATCACGATTGCCGTCGTTGTATCCGGACGACACCGTGAGCCGACTGCCGGGTGCCAGCACGACCGTACTGCCGTCGGGCAGCTTCACCGAGTCACGCTGCCCCACCTGCGTGGCGTACACCTGCTCCGAAGCCGTGTTGCCGCCGCGCCACTGCGCGATACCGACCATGGCCGTCACTGCGGCCGCGGCCGCAAACATCGGCCCGCGCCAACGGCGCGTGGCGGCTGCCGACTTCGCGACTGCGGGCTGAGCCGCGCCGCCACGTGCGACCGTCAACGTCGGGGAGTCCGCGATCCGCCTCCGTACGGCGGCCAACGCCCGCTCGGTATCGACGGAGACAGCTGATCGCGTCGCCACCCGATCGGCCCGCGCCTTAACAATCGCCGCCAACGCCGCGTCTTCCGGATGCGCCGTCAGCCACTCACTGACGGCTGCCGACTCGACGGCATCGCTCTCCCCCGCCACATAGCGGGAGATCGCGTCCCAGTCGGCCTCGGGAGCGGATGCAGCGGAAAGACGGATTTCGTCGGACATGCCCAAAAGACACGAGTGGATGGCGATACCCTACGTCCCCCCCTTTCCGGCGGGCCCCCGCGCACAAGCGCTGCGGTCCGATGTAGTATACGCTGCAACTGCGGCCGACAGGACTCCGAGGAGTCGCGTCGACCGTATCCTGTCCCAGTCATTTCCCGACCCCACACCCCTCGTGTCCGACGCTGACTTGCTGGCCCGCCTCCGAGGCGGCGATCACGCAGCGTTCGATGCGATCTTCCGGCAGTGGTATGAGCCCGTGGTGCGTTCCGCGAATCGGGTGCTGCACGATCCGGGCGTGGCCGAAGAGCTTTCGCAGGACGTGTTCCTCGAGCTCTGGCGTCGTCGCGAAACGCTCGCCCCCGACAGCAGTGTGGCCGGCTACCTCATGCAGGCGGTGCGAAACCGCTCGCTCAATCATCTACGACATCTGCAGGTGCAGAAGAAGTCGGCCGTCTATGTCGAGGCACTCAGCGAACCGGCCGAACACGCCGACGCTGACACCCAGGCCGGTGAGCTGCAGGACGCGATTCGTGAGGCGATCGATGCGTTGCCGCCGCGTACCCGCGAGGTGTTCCTCATGAGCCGCGAACGCAACCTGCGCTACAGCGAGATCGCCGAGCAGTTGGGTGTCACGGTGAAGGCGGTCGAAGCGAACATGAGTCGGGCGCTGCGACAGTTGCGAGAGAAACTGTCGCCATTCTTGCCGAGCGCCGGCGAATAGCACGTGCGTTGCGCATAGGGTCCCGCCGCGATCGCGTGTCTCCTGTTACGAAGGCCTCAATGATCCACTTGCGACGGTCGCGAGGATCGGCAGGCCGCCCCTTTGAGAGGTCACTCATGGCACGATCCCGTTTTCTGACGCTGGCCGCGACCACGACGTTGTTGGGCGCCGCGGCGTGCAGCCTCGATAACAGCAACGGCCCGAACGCCTTCCTGTCCGACCTGGCGTTCAGCACGGCGCCGGCCGGCCTCGACCTCGTGTCGAGCAGCTATGCGCCGTCCGACAGCAGCGGGATGCCGTGGGGAGGCCCCGGTCGTGGACGTGGCGGTGGACCTGGCATGGGCGGTTTCATGGGCGGCGGCCTTGGCGATGCCTTCATCGGCGGCGCGGCCCCGGGACGCGGACCGCACGGCGGACCATTCGGCATCCGCATCGACGACAGCTGCGTGTACTCGGCCGGCACCGGCGACTTGACCTGCGGACCGACGGTGAAGAACGGTCTCACCGTGACGTCGATCTACACGATCAAGAATGCGGCCGGAGCTGCCCAGTCGGCGATTGACAGTCTCACCACGAATTCAGTCCGTGTCCGCACGGCGGTGACCGGTACGGCCACCCGCAGCCGCGAGGGCAGCGTCACGGCCACGGTGAACAACAGCGGTGATCGCACGGTGACGGGACTCGCTGCCGGCAGTACGCAGCGCACGGTGAACGGCACGTCGCAGGGCAACGAGACGGCCAACGGCACCAACCGTGACGGGAAGACCTTCTCATCGGTGCGCACGGCCGCCGACACCACGACGGGTCTCGTGATTCCGGTATCGGCTACGACCCAGACCTATCCGACCGCCGGCACTGTGACTCGCCGCATGAAAGTGATCATGACGATCGACGGCACGAGCTCCACCAGGGAACGCCGCGAAGTGATCACGTACGACGGCACGGCCACGGCCAAGCTGCAGATCACCGAAAACGGTGCCACGAAGAATTGCACGGTGGCGCTGCCGCGCGGTCGCCCCAGCTGTTCGTAAGCAATCGATGTACGGAGTGAATGGCGCGATCATCCGCGACTGAAGCTCTGGAGTGTCCACCGCGGGAAGGCGGTGGTGGGAGAGAGCCCCGAGACTGGATCTGCTGATCCGGTGTCGGGGCTCTTCGTATTCAGGAACCGCGAACCGCCTGAACACGGAGACCACTGATTGTTCGGACAACGACACAGATAAGCCAACAGCGCTTTTTGCTTATCTGTGTTTGTTCAGCGCAATCGGTGATCTCCGTGTTCAGGCAGTTGCTTTTCGCTGTTGCGGTTGCGGTTGATGTAGCGACAGCAGACAGCCATGCCGATCGCAGACAACGACGACCTACTCCTCGGTCGCGCTGAAGTCGAGCGACGCGGAGTTGATGCAGTAGCGCATGCCACCCGGGGTCGGGCCGTCGTCGAACAGGTGTCCGAGATGCGCCTCGCAGGTGGCGCAGTGCACTTCGACGCGCACGATGAACCACTTGCGATCCGTGCTCGTCTCGACGGCGACATCGGTGAGCGGCTCCGTAAAACTGGGCCACCCCGTGCCGGAGTCGAATTTCGCCTGCGACGAAAACAACGGCTGCCCGCAGCCGGCGCAGAGATACAGCCCGTCGGCATGGTGATCCCAATAGCGGCCGCCGAAGGCCCGCTCGGTGCCATGGGATCGCATGACGCGGAACTGTTCGGCCGAGAGAATCATCCGCCACTCCAGCTCGCTCTTGCGGATCTTGTCTGCCATCTGTCAAATGAACGGCATGACGCCCACCCCCGCCAGCGCACTGGCGCTCGAAGACTGGCACCTCGGCCCCCACGTGCCGCAATCGCACCGCTTCTGGCTGCGCGCCCTCGGTCGTACGCTTCTCTTCCGGGCAGGCTGGCGCTTCGAAGGACAGATGCCGAACGTGCCGCGCTTCGTGGTGATCGTCGCCCCCCACACGTCGAACTGGGATTTCCCGATCGGACTGGCGGCCAAGTGGGCCCTTGGCTTCGACGCGCACTGGTGGGGCAAGCACACGCTCTTTGTGCCGCCGGTGGGGTGGTTCATGCGCGCCAACGGCGGAATTCCGGTAGATCGCAAGAACTCGCAGAATGCCGTCGAACGCACCATCGAGGCGTTCCGGTCGAACGAACGGTTCGCGCTGGCCCTCGCGCCGGAAGGGACGCGCAAAAAGGTGACGGCGTGGCGAAGCGGCTTCTGGCACGTCGCGAAAGGCGCTAATGTCCCTATCTGCTGCGTCGCCCTGGATTTCCGACGCAAAGTCGTACGACTCGGGCCGACCACGATGCCCGTTGAAGATGATCCCGCCGCGGGGATCGCCCGCATCCGGACGTACTACGCTGACGTGGCCGGATACGACCCCTCGCAACAGACCTGATGTTTGTATCGCGTTCACGCCGTACCGTAGTTCCCGCCGCGCTATCCGTAGTCGCGCTGCTCGCCGCCCTGATCACCACATCGTCGTCCCGCCTGCGCGCGCAGACAGCGGACAGCACTCGGGCGACCGTTGGTCAGGCCATTCGCGCCACGCGTGCGCCCGACATCGATGGCCGCGAGAACGACGCCGTCTGGCGCGCCGCCACGCCGATGACCGCGTTCCGGCAGTTCGAGCCGGGCGAGAATGGTGAGCCGACCTTTCGCACCGAAGCGCGCGCCGCATACGACGACCGCTATCTGTACGTGATCGTGCGGGCATTCGATCCACATCCCGACAGCCTCGCCGCGCTGCTCTCGCGCCGTGACGTCAAGACGGCCAGTGACCAACTCAAGATCATCATCGACGCCTACCACGACGGACGCACCGGTGTCGAACTCGCGGTGAATCCGGCTGGGGTGAAGCGCGACTATTCCATCTACGGCGACATCACCGAAGATGCGACGTGGGATGGGGTCTGGGACGTCGCCACCAGCATCGACAGTCTGGGGTGGATCGCCGAGTATCGCGTGCCCTTCAGTCAGTTGCGCTTCACGGCGAGGGACGTGCACACCTTCGGCTTCGGTGTGTGGCGCGACATCACGAGACTGAACGAACGTACCGGCTGGCCGCTGTACCGGCCGTCGCGTCGTACGCTCATCTCGCAGCTTGGCACGCTCGAGGGCATCACGGGCATCGGCACGCCGCGACGCCTCGAACTGCTGCCGTATACGGTCACCAAGAGCGTACCCAATCCTGCCGTCCCTCGCGGGGGCGTACGCGGTTCGCTGGCGGGTGGGCTCGATCTCAAGGCGGGCCTCGGATCGCGCGTTACGATCGACGCCACGGTGAATCCCGACTTCGGTCAGGTCGAAGCCGATCCCGCCGTGCTCAATCTCTCCGCCTTCGAAATTCGCTTCGACGAACGGCGGCCCTTCTTCCAGGAAGGCGCCGGTTTGTATCGCTGCGGTGGATCCTGCGAAGGCATCTTCTACACGCGCCGCATCGGACGGACTCCGCAACTGCGGCGATCCAACGCCGACGCGCTCTTCACGAACATCACCGCCGCCGCCAAGATCACCGGGCGCTTCGACAACGGCCTCGCGTTCGGTCTGGTGAATGCGTCCACCGAGCAAGTGCGTGGGGCCGATGGCGCCACCATCGAGCCGCAGACGAACTACCTCGTGCTGCGTGGCCTGCGTGAAATGCGCGGCGGACGCTCGCAGCTAGGCATGGAGCTCACCGATGTGCGCCGCCGCAGCGACGCCGCCACCGATCCGTTCTTGCGCCGCGCCGCCACCACGCTGCTGCTGCAAGGCTATCATCGGTTTGCGCGCGACCGGTGGGAAGTGATGGGCTACACGGGCCTGAATGAAGTCAGCGGCTCCGCCAAATCCATCGCCCTCACGCAACGCAACAGCGTGCACTTCTACCAGCGGCCGGATCACGAGGAAACCTACGACTCCACCCGCACGGCCATGGGCGGCGTCGTGGTCTCCGCCGGCATCAAGCAGGTCGGCGGTCGTGTGCGCTACGAGAATGTGTTGCGCTACGCCTCAGCCGGTGTCGAGATGAACGACCTCGGCTTCGTGAACCTCGTGAACGACATGTCGTTCCGGCAATCGCTCGACCTGCGCCAGCTGCGCCCGAACCGGGTGCTCCGCTCATCATTCTCCACGATGAGTGCCGAGACACACTGGACTACAGGCGGACTGCTCGCCGCACAAACAGTGTCGGTGCACACCAGCGGCTCGCTGCTGAACAACTGGGGTGGCGCGATCACCGCGTCGCTCAGCGATGTGGGCAATACGCATTGCGTGAGCTGCGCCCGCGGCGGCCCCGCGCTGCGGCAGTCGATGAAGAACAACCTGCGCTTCGATCTCGTCGGCGATCCGCGACCCGTGGTGGTGCCGCGCGCCGCGTATCGTATCGGCACCAGTGATGAGGGACGCTCGTGGTACCGTGGGGCCGACGCCGGCGCGGAGTGGCGCTTCGCCAGCCGCTTTTCGACGTCTCTCGCGCTCAACTACGATCAGGTGACCAACGACCAGCAGTGGATCGGCAACTACGGCGCCTTTCTCTCCGACACCACGCACTTCACCTTCGCGCGACTGCACCAGCACATTCTCGGGATCACCATGCGAGCCAACTGGACCGCGACGCCGACGCTCTCCTTCCAGTTGTACGCGCAGCCGTTCGTGACGACCGGACAGTACAGCAACTGGCGTGAATTGAGCGACGCCCGCGCCGACGAGTACGACGACCGGTTTTCGACCTTCCGCACCTCGGCCCCGGCCAACTTCAACGTCAAGCAGTTCAACTCGAACGCCGTGCTGCGGTGGGAGTACCGGCCGGCCAGCGCCATTTTCCTGGTCTGGCAGCAGGGTCGCGCCCAGGACGCTCGAAATCCCGGCGTGTTCGTCCCGGGCCGCGACGTCCGCGATCTCTTCGGCGCCCGCCCGCTCAACACCCTGCTCCTCAAGGTCAGCTACTGGTTCAACCCGTAGGCCTGCAGGGTCGAACATGACGCCAGCGTCGTGTTTTTCGTCCCGGCCCCTTCCGCCCGACCGATCCACGGCGGAATTTGTGAAGGTCCCTTACGGAGAGAGTTCCGAATGCGCATGACGACTGTCGGCGTGGTGGGCGCCGGGGCCATGGGGAGCGGCATTGCCGCCCTCGCGGCTTCGGCGGGCTGCCGTGTCGTGTTGCTCGATATCCCCGGCGATAGCGATCCCAAGTCGCCGAACCGCAGTGCGCCCGCGAAGAACGGGTTGCAGAAGGCGATCAAGTCCAAGCCCGCGTCGTTCATGGAGGCGGCGGCCGCGGCCCGCGTGCGCACCGGGAACACAGAGGATCACTTGCAGCTCCTCGCCGAGTGCGACTGGATCTGTGAAGCGATCGTCGAACTCGCCGAGCCGAAGCAGCAGTTGTTCGCGCGCATCGAAGCGCTCATGAAGCCCACCGCGATCATCTCATCGAACACCTCCGGCATTCCGATGTCGGTGCTGCTCGAAGGTCGCGGCGAGAAGTTCAGGCGTCGCTTCCTCGGCACGCACTTTTTCAATCCGCCGCGGTACATGCACCTGCTCGAGATCATCCCGACACCGGAGACGGATCCGGCGGTGATCGGGGCCACGCGCGAATTCGCCGAGCGCACGCTGGGCAAGGGCATCGTGATCGCGAAGGACGTGCCCGGCTTTGTCGCCAATCGACTCGGCGTCTACGGCATGGTCGGCACCATGCGGCGCATGGAACAGCACGGGCTCACCATCGACGAAGTCGACGGGCTGACCGGGTCGCTCATTGGACGCGCTCGCACCGCCACGTTCCGCACCGGCGATCTCTCGGGCCTCGATGTGCTTGCGCACGTCACGAAGGGCATCGGCGGGGCCACCGGCGAAGATTTCGCGCTCCCCTCGTGGATGCTCGACGAACTCGTGGCCAAAGGAAAACTCGGCGACAAGACGGGAGGCGGCTTCTACGCGAAAACCAAGGAAGGCACGCAGACGTTCGACTGGAAGTCCAAGAGCTACCTGCCGCAACAGCGTCTCGAAGGCGGGGAGATCGGGCAGGCGATCCGCATGCCGATCGCACAACGATTGCCGGCCGCCGTGGCGATGAGCGGCGCGCAGGGTGCGTTCCTGCGCGACCATCTCGCCGACGCCGCACACTACACGCTCACGCTGGCCGCCGAACTGGCGTACGACATCGTCGCGATCGATCGTGCGATGGAGTGGGGATACGGCTGGGAGGCCGGCCCCTTCCAGATCATGGACGCCCTCGGCATCGACTGGCTGCGTGGCGAGTTCCGCGCGCAAGGCAAGAGCATTCCGCCGCTACTGGAGATGGCCAAAGGATCGTTCTACAAGGACGGGGAGTTTCTCACCTTCGACGGTACCTACGAGCCCATTCCCGGCATCCCCGGACGGCTCGCGCTCGCCAGTCTCGCGAAGAGTGGTCGCGTACTCGACGACAATGGTCTCTCGCGTCTGATCGACCTTGGCGACGGGGTGGCGTGCTTCGAGTTCCGCTCCAAGATGAACAGTCTCGGCGAAGGCGTACTCAAGGGACTCGAGAGTGCGCTCAGCAAAGTCGAGAAGCTCGGCTTCAACGGCATGGTGATCGGCAACGAAGACGCCCGCGCGTTCAGCGTCGGCGCCGATCTGTCGCTGGTGTCATTTGCCGTCTCGGCCGGGGCGTGGGATGACATCGCCCTCTCCTGCAAGGCGTTCCAGGACAGTGTGATGTCGATTCGTCGTGCGCCATTCCCGGTGGTCGTCGCACCGGCCGGCATGACGCTGGGCGGCGGCTCGGAGTTCACGCTGCACGCCGATGCGGTGCAGGCGCACGCCGAGACCTACATGGGGCTCGTCGAGGCCGGTGTTGGCCTGCTGCCGGGCGGCGGCGGTACGAAGGAGCTGCTCATGCGCTTCACCGCCGAACTGCAGAACTACGAAGAGGTCGATCTGTTCGCCGCCGTGAAGCGCGCGTTCAAGTTGATCGCCTTCGCCACCACCACGACGTCGGCGTACGAAGCCAAAGCGTTGGGCTTCCTGCGCGACAGCGATCGCATCAGCATGAATCGCGATCATCAGCTGGCCGATGCAAAAGCGCGCGTGCTCGACCTCGCGCGCGGCTATCTCCCTCCGATCGAGCGCACCGTTCGCGCACTCGGCCGAGAAGGCCTCGGCAATCTCGAATACGCCCTGTGGGCGGCGAAGGAAGCCGGTCAGGCGTCGGCGCACGACGTCCGCGTGGGCCGCGCGATCGCCTACGTGCTGTGTGGCGGCGACGGCACGCCGCGCGACGTCACCGAGCAGGACCTGCTCGACCTCGAGCGCGAACAGTTCCTCAGCCTCCTCGGCACCAAGGAGACGCAGGAGCGCATCGCGTACACCCTCAAGACCGGCAAGCCGCTGCGCAATTGAGCGCGCGGCAGGAGAGATAGAGATGACCGAGGTCGTAATCGTCAGCGCCGCCCGCAGCGCGGTCGCGCGCGGAAAGGCGGATGGTGCGCTCGCCGGCGTGCATCCGGTGGACTTGTCGTCTGCCGTGATGAAGGCGGCAATCGATCGCGCGGGTATCGACCCCGCGATCATCGAAGACGTGCAGTGGGGCTGCGCAATGCCCGAGGCCTCGCAAGGGCTCAATCACGCGCGCCTGGCGTGGCTACGCGGCGGCTTCCCCGTGGAGACGTCCGCAGCCACGGTGAATCGCTTCTGTTCGTCGGGGTTGCAGTCGGTGGCCTACGCGTCGCAGGCGATCATCGCCGGTCAGGGTGATGCCGTGATGGCCGGCGGTATAGAGATGATGTCGCAGGTGCCGATGTCCGGCTACAACGCGCGACTCTCACCGGCGATCACCGAGAGCTACATCGGCATGGGCTTCACCGCCGAACGCGTGGCGAAGCGCTGGGAGATCTCGCGTGCGGCGCAGGATCAGTTCGCATTCGAGAGTCAGCAGAAAGCCGTGTCGGCCATTCAGCGCGGCGCCTTCGCCGAGCAGATCGTTCCGATCCACACGCAGCGCTTCACCTGGACGGGCGCCGCGAAGAGCGTCACCGACGTGGTGTTCGATACCGACGAATGTCCGCGCGCAGAAACCACGCTCGAAGGATTGGCCAAACTGCGCCCGGCATTCTCACCCACGGGCACGGTGACGGCGGGTAACGCCAGTCCGTATTCCGACGGTGCGGCCGCCGTGCTGGTGATGAGCGCCGCCAAAGCCAAGGAGCTCGGGCTCACCCCGCTCGCGCGATTCGTGAGCTTCGCGGTGGGTGGCGTCGATCCAGACATCATGGGCGTCGGCCCGATCAAGGCCGTGCCGAAAGCGCTCGCGCGCGCCGGACTCACCTTGGCCGACCTCAAGCTCATCGAGTTCAACGAGGCCTTCTCGGCGCAGGCATTGGCCGTGATCAAGGAGCTCGGGATGGACACGAGCATCATCAACGTGAACGGCGGCGCCATCGCGCTGGGACATCCCCTCGGCGCCACCGGTGCCAAGCTCACGACGCAGTTGGTGCATGAACTCAGGAACCGCGGCGGTGGCTACGGCATGGTGACGATGTGTATCGGCGGCGGGATGGGCGCCGCCGGCATCTTCGAGGTCTACGCGTAGTAGAACCCAGAACACAAAACGCAGAACCCATTACCCCAAGCCCACAGCCCACAGCCCACAGCGCGTTTGTAACGGCGCGCTGTAGGCTGTAGGCTGTTGGCTTGACGTGATGGGTATTGCGTATTGGGTGGTGGGTGACAGCGCGCGTTAAAGGCGTCCCGTTTCGGCCGCCTGCTTCGCCGCAACCCCCAGTGCCTGCACGACCTGCCCCAACACCGCAAAGCGTGGGTCGCTCGTCAGCCCTTGCACATGCCGCGCATAGATCTGCTGCGCGATGATGGCAACCTTGAACAGCCCGAACGCATAGTAGAACGGCGCATCACTCACATCGATGCCACGGTGCGCACCGTACGCCTGCACCAGTTCGGCGCGGGTCATGTTACCCGGCAAGGCGGTGATGCCGAGTCCGAGCGCACGGAAGATCGGCGCGTCGCCGGCTTCGACCCAATAGGCGAGGCTGGTCCCCAGATCCATGAGTGGATCTCCGATGGTCGCCATCTCCCAGTCGAGAACGGCGTGCACTCGTGACAGATTCGGCTCGAGCACGAGATTGTCGAGCTTGAAGTCGTTGTGAACCAGCGTCGTGGCGCGATCCGGTGGACGATGCCCGTCGAGCCACGCGGCGGCCCAATCGAGCGCGGGCACGTCGTCGGTGCGTGACGCGAGCCATCGCTTCGTCCATCCCTGCACCTGCCGCTGCACGTAGCCCTCCGGCCGCCCCAGCGACACGAGCGGCTCCGTCGAGACGTCGACCGCATGCAACTGCGCGAGCGTCTGCACGAACGTGTGCGAGAGTGCAGCGAGCTTGACCGGCATGGCCGCCGCATTCTCGGTCAGCGACTCTGGAAGCTCGCCACGAAGGATCACGCCGTCGACATGCTCCATGAGATAGAACGGTGCCCCGATCACCGTCACGTCATCGCATCGGGCCAGCGTCTTCGGCACCGGAACAGCTGTGGCGTGCAGCGCGGTCAGGATGCCGTGCTCCCGACTCATATCGTGCGCAATACCCGCTTTCACGCCACGCGGTGGCCGACGCAGCACCAGCGCGCGCCGGCCGTGCTCGTGCTCCATCGTGACCAGATACGTGAGATTCGAAAACCCCGCGGGAAACTGCCTGATGTTCAGGCGAGCGCCCGCCGGCACCGTGTCCGGGGCTGCCGTTGCGAGCCACGCCAGCAGCGCCTCGGCATCAATCTCTTCGCCCTCGCGCAGCGCGATCGTTCCATCAGTCACGGGCATTTACTCACGAGGCGTGCGCGGTGGGAGATACGGCTTGAGCGCGCGACGGGCGATCACCGTGCGATGCACTTCATCGGCACCGTCGTAAATGCGCGCTGCGCGCTCATGGCGGTACCACCACGCCAAGGGGGTGTCATCAGTCATGCCCAGCGCGCCGTGCGCTTGAATGGCGCGATCGAGCACGCGCTGCAGCGTGTTCGCCACGAACACCTTGATGTACGCGATCTCTTCGCGCGCCGCTTCCTGCCCGTGGTGCGCCATACGCGTGGCCGCATCCATCACCATCAATCGCGCCGCATGAATCTCGATGCGCGAATCAGCGATCCAGAATTGCACCTGCTGCTTGTTCGCCAATACGTCGCCCGGTGCCAGCTCACGTTCCACGGCACGGCGACACATCAGGTCGAACGCGCGCTCGCAGATGCCGATCCACCGCATGCAGTGATGGATACGCCCCGGCCCGAGCCGCTCCTGCGCCAAAGCGAAACCATGCCCCTGCAAGCCGAGGACATTGGTGACCGGCACGCGTACGCCGTCGAAACGCACCTCGGCGTGGCTCGCCCAGCCGCCGCCGCTCTCGCCCATCACGGCGATGTTGCGTACCAGCGTGTATCCGGGCGTTGGCAGCGGCACCAGAATCTGACTGGCGCGAAAATGCTTGCGCGCTTCATCGGGATCGGTCACCGCCATCACGACCGCGAACGACGCGCCATCGGCGCTGCTCGTGAACCACTTGTGTCCCGTGATGACGAATTCGTTGCCCTCGCGTACGGCGCGCGTGGACATCATCACCGGATTCGACCCGGCGTGCTCCGGCTCCGTCATCGCGAAACAGCTGCGGATCTCACCGCGCGTCAGCGGCTCGAGAAACTGCGCTTTCTGGTCGTCGGTGCCGAATTGCAGCAACAGTTCCATGTTGCCCACATCCGGCGCCTGACAATTGCAGACGTAGTGCCCGAACGGCGTCCACCCAAGCACTTCGCTCAGTCGCGCATAGGCGTCGAGCGGAAGATCGCGGCCGCCGTGCGATGCCGGCAGGAATGGCGCCCATAGTCCAAGCGCGCGTGCCTGTTCGCGGAGCTGCGCCAACACGGGCTCGTTCTGTGCCCACGCACCGTGTAGCAGCTGCGATTCGACTGGTACGAGGACCTCGCGCACGAACGTGCGGGCGGTCGCCAGCAGCGCCTCGAGTTCGGCAGCACTCGGTGCCGATTCCTTGTGCATCATGTGAGATATCCGCCGTCCACCATGTACACACCGCCCGTGCAATACGATGACGCATCCGATGCGAGAAAGAGCGCGAGTCCGGCCACATCGTCAGGCTCGCCGATACGGCGAATAGGCTGATGGCCGAGGACCTGATTCGAGATGTCCTTGTCCTGCCACAATGCCTGCGAAAAGCGGGTCTTGATGAGCCCGGGACAGATCACGTTGGCGCGAATGCCGTCGGCGCCCCACTCCTGCGCCATCACCTTGGTGAGTGACACGAGCGCGGCTTTGCTCACACTGTACAGACCGAGCCCCGCCTCCGGTGAGACGCCACCGATGCTCGCCACATTCACGATCGCGCCACCACCGCGCTGGGCCATGATCGTGTGCGCCGTGCGACACAGCTCGAGCGGTCCCTTGAGATTCACCGAGAAAATCTTGTCGAAGGCATCGTCGGTGGCCTGCTGAAGCGGACCGAAAATCGGGTTGGTCGCGGCATTGTTTACGATGATGTCGATGCCGTCGAAGTGCTCCACCGTGCGTGCCGCGAGTTCGTGGGCATCAGCCGCCTTCCCCATGTTCGCCGGAATGCCGACGACCTCGAGTCCTTCGCTGCGCAGCGCCTTCACGACCGCGTCGACATGCTCCGGCTTGCGGCTGGAAATCGCGACCTTCGCCCCGGCACGCGCCAGCGTGGTGGCGATCGCCAACCCGATGCCGCGTGTGCCACCGGTCACGATCGCGACCTTCTCGTCGAGACGGAGACGCGCGATCGCGTCGGCAGTGCGCGGGGTAATGGGCTCGTGCATGGCAATATGCCTGGTGGAGGGAGGGACGCGGTGACTATCGCCGATCGAGGCGTGTCACGCGGCCGATCGGCGGCGGGATGATTCGGCCGTTCATGCGTTCGAGATGTTGCAGCACCAGATCGGCGGCACGCGGACGCGAAGTGGGGGCAGCTTCGAGCGCGCGACAGGCCTCGGCCGCCTCGGGAATGTGATAGCCGTCGCCGCTGCGACAAGCCGGATACGTCACGATCGACACCTGCAGTGTGTCCGTCGCGCCGATCGAACGACCATCATCGCGCGTGAGCGCCCCGACAACCCGACCGCCCGAGGGCAGCGTTGCGTCGAAGCGGAATCGCACGCCACTCAGCTGCAGATACGGGCCGTTGCTCAGTCCACCGCGCCCCACACTCACTTCGAGCAGGTCGCGAAGTCGTGATCCGCTCAGCGGGAACGTCACGACGCGCGTTTCGTCGGCGAACAGAAACACCCCCTCGATCATGTGCCGGGTGATCGCGCCGGCGGGCATGATGTCGTCGAAGCGCAGCGCACCGGAGTTGATCAGCGCGACGTCTGCCTTCGTGCCGACACGCATCGCGTCGGCAATCATGTTGCCGAACGGACTCTCACGCTTCGATATCGAGTCGATCGCATTGATCGGCTCCGGAGCGAACCCGAGCACGCGATCGGGACCGATGCGGCGAGTGAGGGTGTCGCGCCACCGCTGAACCGCCGCCGCCGTGGCGGGGTCATCACGCATCCCCGGGCCAATATCGAACCGCTGGTCGGACACGCGCCACGGCGTCGCGCCATCCCGCGTGAACGTGACCAGAATCGCCGTGCGTGAGTTGGACACCGCTTTCACCAGCAGGCGCCCATCGCGCTCCGCCCGGCGCCCGTTGTGATCGTGGCCGCCCAGAATCGCGGTAATGCGCGGCTCGTTCTCGAGCGTCGCCTCATCTTCCAGCATGAAGCGGTGCGTCAGCGCGACGACCAGCTCCGATCCCTGTTGCAGCAGCGTATCGACGCTGGCCGTGGTGGCACTGTCCGGATTCCGGCACGACACGTACGGCGCGTAATCGCGCACCACCGTCGTACCGAGAATGCCGACTTTCACGCCCCCCAACCGTAGCGTATCCCAGCCGCGTACGCCGGGAAACGGCGCGCCGTTCGCCTCGCCGCAGTTCGCCGAGAGCCAGCGGAACTGCGACTCGTGCAGGCGCGCCACGAGCGTCGAGCGCGAACCATCGAACTCGTGATTGCCCAACGTCGCGAGGTCGAGCCGCGCTGCATTGAACCCATCCACCATCTGCGCGCCGCCATACCACTTGCCGAGCACACTGGGGCTGAGCACATCGCCGGCCAGCACGAACAGCACCCTATCGCCGTTCGCGCGTTCGATCGAGTCTCGCAACCCTGCCACGCGGGCCAGTCCACCCCGGCCGTCCCGGAGGGTGTCGATGACGTACACATCGTTCACCAGCAGCATGCGCACGGTCTGGCGTGCAGCGCGTGTTGCGCTTCGAGGTGTCGGCCCTCCGGTCCCGGACGATGGCGCACGACACCCCGCGCTCCACACCGCAAGCAAGAGCACCGAGGCCAGCAGCACGCGATGTGCACTACCACGCGTGAGCCGCAGGCCTGACATTACGCCAGCGACTGCTGCAGGAACTCGATCGTGCGGTCCCACGCCAGACTCGCCGCGTCCGGGTTGTGCGCCACCGCCCGCGTGTCGTTGAAGAAGGCGTGACCCGCATCGTAGAAATACGTCTCGGCGCGAACCCCCGTGGCCGCGACCTCGGCCATCAACGCCTCCGCACGTTCACGCGGGATCGACGTGTCATGTTCGCCGAAATGTGCTTGCACCGGCGCGCGGAGCGCCGAAAGATCCACCGGCACCTTCGGATTGAAGATGCCGTAGAAGTCGACGACCGCGTCGATGACGTCGGGGTGCGCCGTAGCGGCGTAGAGCGCCAACTGGCCTCCCATGCAGAAACCGATGGCGCCGACCTTGTTCGGAGAGACCGTATCGAGGCCGCGCAGATACTCCGCGGCGCCACGCAACGCGCCCGCCGTGTGCGGCATGTCGAGCGCCATCAGCAAACGCTGCGCGTTATCAGGCGTCGTCGCCTGCTCGCCGCGATAAAGATCCGGGGCCAGCGCCACGAAGCCGGCCGCGGCAAAGCGGTCGGCCAGCTCCTTGATGTGATCCACCAGCCCCCACCACTCCTGCAGCACCAGCAGCCCGGGGCCATGGCCCGAAGGCGGCAGCGACAGATACCCGGCAGCCGTGCCATCGTCGGTGCCTCCCGTCGCGCGAAACTCCACCATCGTACCGTTCATGGGCGGCGATCTCCAATGCAGTGAACCGTGTATGGTGCTCAGAGGCTCGTATCGACGCGTTCGCCACGAATAGCGAAGACTCGCGCCACCGCCTGTCCAATCTTGTTGTTCGGCGTGCTGGCACCAGCGGTGATGCCGACCCGCAACGGACCCGAGGTCGGCAGCCAGTTCGCAATCTCGTCCTCGTGATGATGCGGACCCACCCGACGCACGCGCACCGCATTCGCCTCGACATCGATTTCGTCGGGATCGGCGATGTGGTACGTCGGCACCTGCTCACCGCACAGCGCCGCCAGCGAGATCGTATTGCTGGAGTTGTAGCCGCCCACCACCACCATCAGATCGAGCGGCTCGGCCAGCAGTTCCACCACCGCATCCTGCCGGTCCTGCGTGGCGCTGCAGATCGTGTCGAAGGTGCGAAAGTGCTCAGAGCGATGGACATCACCGTACGCCCGTGCCATCGCGTCGCCCACCGCCGCACCGATCGCCAGCGATTCACGCGCCAGCATCGTGGTTTGATTCGCCACGCCGATACGATCGAGATGCAGATCGGGATCGAAGTGATCCGAGGCGGCCTTCGCGAACTTCTCGAGGAAGTCGGCGCGCGACAGCGGCGGGCGCGGTGTCGGCTTGCCGGCCTTGGCCTCGATGTAGTCCATCACCAGCTCGGCTTCCACCATGTCACGCACCACGATGTACTGCCCGCCCCGATACTTCTCTACCTGCGACGCCGTCGCGCGCGTCTCTTCGTGATAGAACTTGCCGTGAATCAGCGACGTGAACCCGTCGCGCGCATACACTTCGACGCGCTTCCACACGTTGAGCACCGATCCGCAGGTCGTATCGACCACGACGCACCCGAGTTCGCGCAGCGTCTGGAAATCCTGAATCGTGACACCGAACGCGGGCAGGATCACCACATCGGCCGGTTCCACGGGCGCGTAGTCGAAGCCCTTGCCGCTGGCCGATAGAAACACCACGCCCATCTCGCGCAACTTCGCGTTGACGTGCGGATTGTGGATGATCTCGCCCGCCAGAAAGATGCGTTTGCCCGGAAATTTCCGCCGCGTCTGGTACGCATAGTCGACCGCGCGCTCCACGCCGTAACAGAATCCGAATTCCTTGGCGAGTCGCACGGTGGTCTGTCCCGCGTGCAGCGTGTAGTCCTGCGCGCGAAGCATGTCCACCAGCTGACCGGTGTAGTCGGCCGCGAGGGTGTCTTGCACCTCGGCCTTCAGGCCGAAGCCTTTGCGTACGTACGTCATATCTGACATACCCTCAATCTAGCGCGTTTCGGGCGCGCCGGCCCGGGCATCCTCGACCGACATCACGTACGGCGCGAGCGATTCGCGGGCGATCTGCGGCAGCGGGCGCTTGGCGAATCCCTCCACCGTGACACACACCACCACCATCGTGGCGGCCGCGATGAGGGTATGGCGCGTGGCGTGACGGACGTCCACCTGCATCGTGAGCGAGGTGTCGCCCATGCGCGACACATACGTCACGAGCGCGAGCTCATCGTCGATGCGAGCCGGCGCGTAATAGTCGATTTCGAGTCGCCGCCGCGGCATCCAGATCCGCGGATTGTCGAATAGCGTCGAGTAAGGCAACCCCGCGGCGCGCAGCAGTTCCTGCTCTGCCACCTCCACGAGTCGCGTGAACGCGCTGAACCGCATGATCGAGACGAGATCCACATCCGCCCAGCGGACGCGCTCGTGCGTGACAAAGGGACGCGATGCCGTCATGTGATCCGGTGCAGAACGGTGACGAGTTGTCGGGAGATCCCCTCTGGCAGGAACGCCCCCAGGCGTGCAACGTCTTGCAATGTACAAGACCATTCTCGTGCCGTTTGACGGCTCGGTGCTGAGTGCCCGTGCCCTGCCCATTGCCGTGGCGCTTGCCCGCCGAACTGGCGCGAGCCTGCAGCTGGCGATGGTGCATGATCCAAGCGCGTACATTCCCTTCGTGCCCGGAGAAGTGGCCATTCCCGTGTACGATGCGGAGCTGGTCAGCGAACACCGGAAGCAGGATCAGGTCGCGCTCGACGCCGCGCTGGCTGAACTCGCCGCGCAGGGCATCACCGCCACGGGCGTGTTGCTCGAGGGTACGATCGTCGAAGCGCTCGTGGAGCACGCCCAGTCGTCGGGGGTGGATCTGACCGTGATGACCTCGCACGGGCGCAGCGGCTTCGAGCGCTTGCGCCTGGGCAGCGTGGCGACGGCCTACCTCACCCGCGCCACGGCCCCGGTTTATCTGGTGCGCGGCTCCGGCAGCGATGCGCCGCCGGAACTGCCCGCCGGCACCCTGCTCTGCACGCTCGACGGCTCTCCGTTCGCCGAAGCCATCCTGCCGCACGCGAAGACGTTTGCCGAAGCAGCCGGGCTCACGATGGCGCTGCTCTCGGTCGCCGTGCCGCATGCGATGCCGATGGCTCCCTTCGGCGCCGAAGCGCTGCTTGTCGACGAAGGTGCGGTCGCGCTCGAAGAGACAGGACGCCGTGAGTACCTCACACGCCAGGCCGGCGATTGTCCGGCCGGCACCGCCGTCCACATCGTCACCGACATGAGTATTTCGCGTGCCATTATTGACGAAGCGCGGCGTACGTCGGCGGGTGCGCTCGCCATGGCCACACACGGACGTGGCGGACTCAAGCGAATGATGCTCGGCAGCGTAGCGGACGAAGTCATGCGCCACACCCACACACCGGTATTGGTGTACCGGCCGTCCTAATCGAGGTCGCGCTCCGCGGGCGCTTCCGCGGGCGCGAAGAACGCGGGCGCCAGCCAGGGCGCCAACGCGTAAGCCACCATCGGCTCATACGCCCCTTGTCGGTCGATTAGTCCGGCCGTCAGGATGCCCACCGCGCCGCGGCCATGCTTGGTGCCGACGACGTTGGCAATTGCGTCCATCGCGTGACCCAGCTCCTCGCCGGCGCGTATGCGAGCGGCCACCAGATCCGGCAGCGGCATCGACAGCGAGCCGCCCAACCCCTCGACACCCTCGCGATCGACCACCACGGCCCAGGCGCAACTTCGCATGCGGCCGTCCGCGAGCTCGACCACACCGCCCTCGAGCCCAACCGCAAGCTCGGCGCCGGTCAGCTGAAGCGCGGCAATCGCTCGATTGCGGGCGCCCCGTTGCGTTTCCTCGTCGCCCATCGGCTGGTCGGGCACGCCGCTCGCGACGTCAACCGCGAACAACTCCACGGCCGGCTGGACGCGCTCCAGGACGGCGCGCACCGCCGCCAGCTTGACCGGGTTGCGCGAACCAACCGCAACACGCGCGAAGGGAAAGTTCATATTCACTCGGATCGAAGCAGAAAAGGCTCGAGGTTGGTTCGAAACGCTTGCTCGCAGCCACGTATACAAGTAACCTAGCTCTTCTGACTCCACGATATGCCCGTCTCCCTCTCCGACGCGCGACGGGCCGACTCGCGCGATCGTCCACCCGGACCCGTGCCCCCTCGCACGAGACTCTGGCTCGACTTCGTCAACACCGATGCCGCCGCGCAATCGCCCGGGGGCGATTTGTTGCGGGACTTCGAGTCGCTCCTGAGCTGGTTCAAGGAGCACGGCGCGGTCGACGACGAGCGAGCGGCGGGGATTCGCCGGCGTGCGGTGCTGCAGCCGGCCGCCGCCGCAGCGACGCTCGTCGACGCACGTCGGGTGCGCGCGGCGCTTCGAGTGCTGGCGGAAAAGGGAAACCTCACCGATCGGGTGCGCGACGATGCCGTCCTGGAGATCAACCGGGTACTCGGACGCAGCGCAGGAACGCGTCGGCTCGACGCGCGCGCCGAGGGCGGGTATGCACGCGCCTTCGTCCCCACGGGAGATGCGTTCGCCGGTCTGATGATCCCGATCGTCGAGTCCGCGGCGGACTCGCTGGTGGAAGGGGAACTGGCACGAGTGCGCCGCTGCGCCGATCCGCGCTGCCATCGCGTGTTTCTCGACGGGACGAAGAACGGACTGCGTCGCTGGTGCGACATGGGGACCTGCGGCAATCGCGCCAAGGCCGCCCGTCATCGGGCGCGCACGGTCACGCGTCCTTGAGCGAGTCCCCCCGCCGCGCATGACGACGCCGCGCACCCCCGCCCGCGCAGTCGACGCCGTCCCGCGACCCGAGTCCGATCCGGACCTGACGCTGGAGCGTGGCTTCGTCGCGTCGTTGCGGTGGCTGGTCTCCGAAGGCGACGCGCGTGGCGTCCGTCGAATCGCGGTCGAGTTGCGCGCGCTGCGCGAGGCGCTGGCCGCGCTCGACGAAACCCGCGCGGCACGCGATGACTTCGAACGACGGGCGCACGAACTCGACAAGGAGCTCCAGGCCGCCCTCGCGGTGCTTGGCCCAGGTACCGCGATCAACGGCAACGGATCGTTGGTGCAGCGCTTGGCGCGTCTGCGTGAACGCCTCGCCGAGGATACGGCGTCGCGTCGTCAGCTCACGCTCGAGCGCGATGCGTGGCGCGCCATGTGTACGTTGCTGACGCAAACCCGCGCCCGCGTACACGAGCTGCTCGAGGACGCCGAGCGCGAGCGCGATGCGCTTACGGGGGCGCTCGATGTCATGAAGGCGCGGGTGATGGAACTCAGTGCACTGCACGACGATGCCGCACGCGACTCGGCCGCCAGTCGTGCTGAACTGGCGGCCGTTCGAGAAAAGTTGCGTCGGTGGAGCGGGACCGTGGAGCGCGCACTGCACGAACTCGCAGGCGCCGCCGGCTCACTCGCCCGCGACGCCTGATCGGGCTGGCCTGTCTGCTATCGCGCCTGTTTACGCGCCGACGACCGACGTCACATTGGGCGTGACGACCGCGCGCACGACCGACTCTTTCAAGTAGCCCATCTCGACCGCGTAGTTGGCGAGCTTACGCTGGAGCAGACGGCGCCCGCGGAACAACCGAGACTTCACCGTGCCTTCGGGCACACCGAGCGCGTTCGCAATCTCGGCATACCGCAGCCCCTGCAGATCACTCAACACCACGGCGGCGCGATACTCTTCGGGAAGCGAGCGGATAGCGCGCGTGATCTCGTCGTCGAGAAACGAGTCGTAGAATCGTCCCTCCGGATCGGCCTCGCCGACGGCCTCGAACAGCGCCCACCCCTCGGTGTCTTCCGGCTGCTGCACTTCGCGCGCATCGATACGACGCTTCCGGCTCACGAACACGTGGTACAGAATCGTGAACAGCCAGGCGCGGATGTTGGTGCCGAGATGATACTGCTCCCACCGCTCGAGGGCGCGCAGCAGCGTGTCGGACACCAGATCCTCGGCGTCATCGCGCGAGCGTGCCAGTTTCAGCGCGAAGGAGTACAGCGCATCGAGATGCACCAGCGCCTCGCGCTCGAACTGCGCACGACGTGCCGCGCGATCACCGCCCCGATCCGACGCGTCGGTCGCGTCGGTCGCGTCGGTCGCGTCGCGCGGAACGGTCGCCAGCAACACTGCCTCGTTGTCCATGCTCACCATGATCCTGCTCTCCATGAGTCTGCGCCGCGCGCAGCAGTCGCCGTCATCCTGCCATTGAGGGAACGGACATGTTCCCCGCAATGCCGTGCTGTGAGGATCCTGCGTACTCGAGATGCCGGCTCACCTGAATGGCCGCGTTGTCGCGCACGTGCATCGCGATGAACCGTTTCAGATCCTCGGCAATGCCCTCGAGCACCGAGAGATCGCGTTTCACTCGCGTCATCAACACGGCCCCTTCCAGGGCGGCAATGATGAAACGGGACAACCGCACCGCGTCCACGTCGTCCTGCAGCTGCGGACGCGCTTCCCACAGCAGCGAGCGGATCTGACTGGCCCAGCGTTCAAAGACGGCCTCGATCCGGACTCGAAAGCCCTCGTGGGCGTCGGCAAGTTCGGCCGCCAGGTTGCCGAACGGCGAACCACGGCGACCACCACTTTCCGACTGCAGGGCCACGACGGCGTCGATGAACAGGTTCAGCCGTTCGAGCGGGTCGATCATCGGCTCGCGAAGAATGGCGAGACCGCGTTCGGCAAATCGCTCGAACTGTCGGTTCAACACCTCATAGCCGAGTTCTTCTTTCGACTTGAAGTAGTGATAGAAGTGGCTCTTGCCACTGAGTTTCGCGCCTTTGATGACGTCGTCGACCGAGGTCGAGGTGAACCCTCGCTCGGAGATCAACGTCGCGGCTGCGTCCAGGATTTGTGTTCGGCGGTCTGACATCGTGAAGGGAAATTAGGACCGTACGGTCCAATGCGCAAGCCCTGCCAATAATCCCACGATAAGCTCCTTCTTGACAAACACTTACGACAACATCGATTTTTCACCATGAGCGAAAAAGGCCACATGGAATCCGAAAAACTAGGACCGATGAGTCCGACCGGTGCACCCTCCGGGCAGTCGGCGCAAACCCGCGAGGTGACGCGGACCTATCTGGAGATGTCCGCTCCTCAGCAATTGGTGCTTGGGCATCCTCCCGCTGTGTATGCCACGCTCGATCGGATAGACCCCTGTTCCGTCGAGACCTGGCGCGCGCTCTATCGGCAGATCGGCGAACCGTGGCACTGGCACGACCGCGACGCGTGGGACCAAGGCGCATTGGCCGCGCATCTCGCGCGCCCGGAGATTCAGATCTATCGCGTGACGGCAGAGCTCGGTCAGGATTGGACTGAGGCGGCTGGCTTCCTCGAGCTCGAACGGCACACCGATGGGTCGGTAGAGATCGCCTACATCGGTCTCGATCAGCGCGTACTGGGCCGTCGACTCGGCGGGTGGCTCGTCGCCGAGGCCGTCAAAACGGCGTTCGCGTGGGGCGCCGTGCGCGTCTGGCTCCACACCTGTACGCTCGACGCGCCGGCGGCGCTACCGAATTATCTCGCTCGCGGATTTTTGATCACGGGGGTCGAGACCTACCAGACGACGGTTTAGGCGCAGGAAGACGCTTGACTGACGACCTGCGGTCAGCGCCGCCGCCGCCCCTTCCCCGGGTGACGGTGGCCACCGGGTCCGTTCTTGCCGCCGCCGCGTTCACCACCGCGTTCACCACCGCGTTCACCACCGCGAGCGCCTCCGCGATCGCCTCCGCGGCCGCGGTCGTGGCCTTTCCGCTCGACTTTCTGCTCTGTGGTACGGGTGCGCTCATCGTCGGTGAAAGGCAGGTCGAGCTTGTGCTGGAGGTCGTCGAGCGTGTCGGCACGCACTGACCCACGCTGACCACGCGGCACCACGAAGCGCACCGGACGATCGAGGGACGGCACCTCCTCCTGAACCATCGTGCGCGCCAGCTTCTCCGGTACGCGCAGCCTCACCACCGGCACCAGCCGTCCGTCGTGCTCCTCGACGTCGTAATCCATCGGCACCGTACGATCGCGAATCTCGACCGCACCCGGCATCGCGCGTGCTTCGGCCACCTGTTCGTGGCTGACGAAATCCCGCCGATCGATCAACATCGGCGTGTTCCGAATCGTCTCCCAGTTCGTGGCCGCACCCATCTGCTGCTCGTACCACGCGGTCAGCTCCGCCTGCCCGAGACGCGGCGTGATCCCGCCAAGGCGTCGCCACACTTCGCGGATTTCCTCGACCACCGGCTGATTGCGACGCGCGGACGCATGCCGCAATTCATTGCGCGCCGCCGCTTCGGCCAGAAGGTGCCGCGCCGCCTGCGCATGCTCCGGCGGAAATTCGTCGAGACCTTCACTCTCGCGCGCCAGTTCGAATCCGAAGTAGGTGAGCCGTCGGCGCAACAACACCGGCGACTGCTTCCGATCGGGATCGAGGGCCAACTCCGGCAAATGACGCTGCGCGTACTGCTTGATCAGTTCGATCGACAGCTGCGTGCCTTCGATGCTGGCCCGCGGCACACCGAAGCGATCGGCGAAGTAGCGCAGCGGGCCTGCCACGGCACCCCAGCTGCCGCACACGCTCGTTTTCGACACGCGCGCCTCGTGCCCCTCTGGTGTCTGCTCCTCGATCACCAGATCGAACGGCATGAAGCGCGCGAGCAGATCGCCGAAGCGTCGCTGTACGTCAGGACGCACCAGCGGCAACGTGGTCGGCAACGGCATGCCTACCGAGCGGTATACGCTGGCCATCGCAAGCGCCGCATCTTCCAGCGACTTCACGAGCACCCCGCGCTGCTCGGCCCACTGCGCGATCCGCTCGGCGTCGAACATGTGCCGCGACAGCCCGTACACTTCCCCGATGTAACCGGCCGCACGGAAGCCGTCGGCGTAGACGTTGTACGCCGTGAGATGATCACTGCCGCGCACCACCAACCCTTCTAGATCGCGCCCTTCGCGCGTCATGCGATGCAGCGAGTCGATGCCGCTCATCACCGCCAGCATCGGCAGCAGTTCGTCATCGCCGTTCACGATGAGCTCTCCCCATGCTCGATCCACCGGCAACGCTTCCACGGCCTTGCCGTACGTGGTCAGCCGTCCGTTCTCGATCAGTCCTCGCGACTCGAGATGCGCAATCGCCTTGCGGTACGCCACGCGATCGAGCGGTACCGGCAGGTCGAGGGCGTCCGCCTGGACGCCAAGGTCGGCGCAGGTGAGCGCCACGCGCTCGGAGTCTCCCGCCAACTGAAAGTCGGGCGCCGTGGGCTTGAGCGACTCGAAGCGGATATCGCGATCGCTCAGAATGTACACACGGCCATTCTCAACGCGGCCATGCACGCGTCCGGCCATCTGCAGGATCTCATTCGATCCCAGGTGCACGCGCGTGAGCACGTTGCGTCCGCGGTCGATCACGTTGGTGAAGCGCGTGTCGTCGATGATCACGGTGTCGAGCCCCGGCACATTCAACGCGCTCTGACCGGCCGCCGTCATCGCGAGGAAGAACGGCTTCGGCACCACGCCCTCGAGAAACGGACGGATGACACGAATCGGTTCGCCGCCGTGATAGTGCGCGGCCGTAATGCGTGGATAGCGCAGGCGAACCCACTCCGCCGCCTCTTCGACCGACGCGCGGGTGGGCAGGAAGATCGCCACGCCCCGCTCCGAGCGGGACACCTTCTGCAGGAACTTGTCGTCGAGAAAATTCAGCGGCTGCTTCCGTTCCACTTCGACCTTGGCGGCCTTCGTGGCATCGAATGCCGAGACCTGCAACACATCCGCGCTCTCGAGATAGCGCGAGTAGAACGTGGGGTCGACTGTCGCCGACAACCAGATGAATCGACATCCCACGCGCTTGCCGAGCGCGAGACACAGCTCGAGCTCCGCACTGGTCTGGTGGATCTCGTCGACCACCAGCGTGTCGGTGGGCTGGATATCGCCGTCCTGAAACCACCGGCGCGCGATGCCGGTCGTGATGACCACCACATTCCACGACGGCGTTTCCGGTGTCGCTTCCCGTTCGCGATTCACGACGCCTGCTTTCAGCTCGGTCGTACCAAGAATCGTTTCAGCGATGGGACGAATCGCCAGTGTCTTACCCGTGCCCGTGCCCGCAACAATGCCAAAGCCTTGGCCGCTCGACGCGAGGCGTCGCAGGTCGTCCCCTCGCGTGCGTTCGAGAAAGGTGTCGAGGTGCAGGCCGACTGCGAGCTCGATCGTCTCACAGGCCGCACGCGTCGGCGCGATGACGATGACGCGCCCGGTCGGCGGCTTCGCCGCGACAAAGGCGTCGCGGTCGGGGGGTAGGTAACGATCACGTGGAGTGCGCACCTGTGAAATCTACTGCACTTTCCGGTTTCGTTGGATCATTCAAGGGCGCGCCACTAAATTCCACAGATGAGCATTCCGGTTCGTTGTACCTGGCCTGTCAAACCGCTCGACGTGGCATATCACGATGACGAGTGGGGTGTACCGGTACACGACGATCGCACGCTGTTCGAGTTCATCACACTCGAAGGCGCTCAGGCAGGTTTGAGCTGGTCGACGGTGCTCGCCAAACGCGAGCACTACCGCGAGGCCTTTGCGCAGTGGGACGTTGATGCGATCGCGGCATTCGGACCGGACCGGGTCGACACGCTGATGCAGAACGCCGGGCTCGTTCGGCATCGCCAGAAGCTCGTGAGCACGGTGGGCAATGCGCGTGCCTTTCTGGGCGTGCAAGAGGCCTTCGGATCGTTCGACGCGTACCTCTGGCGCTTCGTCGATGGCACGCCGGTCGATCATCGACTGACGGCGTCGAGCCAGATCCCAACGCAGAGTGCCATCTCCGATGCAATTTCCAAAGATCTGAAGGCGCGCGGCTTCCGATTCGTGGGCACCACCATCTGCTATGCGTACATGCAGGCCGTCGGGCTGGTGAACGATCATCTGGTCTCGTGCTTCCGGCACGACGAGGTCGCCCGCGACCGGACCTCCCGCTGATGTGGCGCGACGGACTGTTCCGGTCGGGCGTTCCCACGATGATCGCCGGGATCTGCTTCCTCGCCCTCGCATACGTGGGCATGGTGCGTCGCGAACGGCTGGCCGTGTATTGGGCGAGTGCCTGGGCGCTGCTCGTGGCGCGCTATGTGTGGAGCAGTGTGTGGGGCATTCCGTATCCGACGCCGTGGATCGGAAGTGTGGCGGCGATGATGCGCGTGGGGTTCGCCATGACGATTCTGGCCGGCACCTTTGCATTGCGCGGCGATCGTTTCCGCGTGTGGCTCATTCCGGTCGTGGCCATCGGCGTAGCGCTCGGCACGGAGCTGCTTGGCTCCATGATGCGCTCGGGCGATCAGAATCGACTGAACCTCGGCGTGATGCTGTTTCTTCTGCTGATCGCGGCATGGCGACTGGCCACGGCGAACCCGTTGCCGCGCTTCGAGCGCGCCGCGGCGTCGATCGCGCTCGCCGTGTACGGGCTGGCGTCGTTCACGGCATCGCAGCTCCCCGACGGCGGCGCGGCGCTGGGACGGGTGACGATGCTGGCGTGGGCGTCGCAGCTGCTGGTCGGCCTGAGCATTCTCGCCACCTTCTTCCGGCTCTCGTACGACGCCGAACTGGCCGCGCGGCGCACCGTCGAGCAGCGGCTCACGCAGGCCCTCAGCGGCTTCGTACACATCTGCATGCATTGCAAAGCCGTACGCGACCAACCGGAGGCCCAGTGGCAGAAGCTCGAGACGTTCGTGGCCGAACGCACACAGGCCGTGCTTTCGCACGGCCTGTGTGACGAGTGTGCCGAATCGTATTTCCCCGACGAGACCAGCGGTCGCTCAGCGGCAGTCGCCGGCGCGTAAGCGCTCGGCACGCGGTACTCAGCGCTGTATCAGCTTCACGCGCTGGCCGTTCTTGAAGATCTCGATGCGGTCGGCGCGTCCGTCGCGGTTCACGTCGGTCCACACCTGCAGCAGCTCGTTGCTCTGATCGAGGAAGATGGCGCGCCACGGCACGCCGCCGCGCCCCTGGTCGGGCACTCGCACGGTGAATTCGTTCGTGCCAAGCCACTGCATGATCTCGGTGCTCGGTCGCCCTTGCAGCACATCCATCACCGAGCGCATGGGCGGCAGGACCTGCGGATAGGCCCGCGACGCGTACTCCGGCAGATCATCGCACCGACCGTCCTTATCGAGGTCGTTGCACACCGGCGGGCCATAGCGCTGATCGTCGCACCAGCCATCGCCGTCGCGATCGAGACAGGTCGCCGAGCCGTAGCCCGGCGGACGCACGCCCGGCGCCTGGTTGAAGTAGCGCGGATCGTTCACCGCCCCCGGCACCACGACACCACCCGGCGTGACGTACCCGCCGTATGACCCTGTGGGCCCCTGCGGTGACACCGCCGACCCTGGATACGACGAAGCCGGCGAGAAATTCGCCGGCTGGTCTCCATGCAACTGCGCGTCCGTGATCTTTTTTGCCTCCCACGCCTCCCGCGCCCGCGGATCTACCTGAGAGAGATCAGGCGGAATCAGCGGAGCGCCCTTCTTGTCCCCGGGCTTCGCAAACCCTTTGATCGGAAGATCCGGCTTCCTGCCTTTCGCCGCATCCTCCCCGTAGATCACGCGTCCGTTTGCCGGCTTGTTGCGCACGGCGCTGGCGCAGTCGGTGGGTGCCGGCTGCTGAGCGGCCGGTACGCCGTCGACCCACACGCGACACATGCCGGCGGGCGGCCGATAGTCCTTCGGGATATCCGTCTTATCGTTCTTCTCGCTTCGACCCTGCGCGTAGGCGCGCCCCGCACTGAGCGTCAGACTCAGCACGGCTGTCGTAGCAAGGATTCGCCAATTCATCTGAAACATGCCTACCTCCTGCAGGACTTCGCGCGCCGTCCACCACGGAGAGCATACGGACGTCCCGATGTCTCTCTAGGGCAGGGTCCATGCCAAGACGGACCCGACCGTCGGCTGGCGCGCTGCTGCGGTGTAAGTATCGGCACCACGGTACCCTACGGACAGGGGGAGGGATCGTGAGGTAACAGACAGCGTCCGTAACAGAGGACAGGGGCTGTCTTAAAAACAGTAAGGGGTAGGGAGTAGGAGGTATGGAGTGCGTGTCTCCCTACCCCCTACTCCCGACTCCCTACTTCGCCGTTAATCCCCAAAAGAGATGCCCATCATCCGGGCGGCCTGCACCACATCGTGGGCCGGGTCGACGCGCTTCGTTTCCTTGAGCACGTCGGCAATGGGGATCGTAACCAGGTGCGGCGACTGCAGCGCGACCATGTGGCCCCACCGCTTGTCGGCCACCGCCTGCACCGCCGCTGCGCCGAAGCGGGTCGCCAGCAGTCGATCATAGCCCGTGGGCGAGCCGCCGCGCTGGAGATGCCCGAGCACCATGGAGCGGGTCTCCTTACCAGTGATGCGCTGAATGTCGTAGCCCATCCGTTCGGCGATTCCGCCGAGGCGACGATCCTGCCCCGGCAGCGACGCGCCGATGATCGACTCCATCCCACCCTTGGGCTTCGAGCCCTCGGCGACCACCACGATGCTGAAGCGCCGTCCGGCCGCGTCGCGGTCCATGATCTTCTCACAGACTTTTTCGATATCCCACGCGATCTCAGGAATCAGAATCACATCGGCCGTACCGGCGACTCCGGCGTGCAGCGCGATGAATCCGGCGTCGCGCCCCATCACTTCCAGCACCATGACGCGATCGTGCGATTCCGCCGTGGTATGCAGCTTGTCGATCGCTTCCATGGCCGTATTCACTGCCGTGTCGAAGCCGAACGTGGTCACCGTGCCGGGGACATCGTTGTCGATCGTCTTGGGCACGCTGATCACGCGCATGCCTTTGGCCGCCAGTTGCGACGCAATCTTCAGCGAGCCGTCGCCGCCGATCGAGATAATTGCTTCGATGCCAAGATTGCGGGCATTCTCCACGAGTTCGTCGGAGCGATCGACGTTCTTCCAGGTCCCATCGGGCTGCAGGATCGGATACGCGAACGGGCTGCCGCGATTCGTCGTCTTGATGATCGTGCCGCCCTGATTCGCGATGCCGCGCACCGTCTCTTCCGTCAGCGGGACAATCTCGTCCTCGCCAAGGAGTCCGGCGTAGCCGCGCTTGATGCCAAGCACGTCCCAGCCGCGGGTACGGGCCGACAGCACCGCCGCCCGAATGACGGCGTTGAGTCCCGGGGCGTCGCCGCCGCCGGTGGAAATCGCAATCCGCATATCAGAAATGATGGATCGGGTGGTTGGGAGTGATCGCGATAATCTATCGCGTCATCACCTATTCAGGGCGTCGAGAGCGCAGGCGAGCGCACCTGGACCCCGGCGCCGGCGGCCAGCTGTCGCACGATCGTATCCTGATACGCGAGGGCGCCGCGTAGCGAATCGATCTGTGCCTGCATCATCGAATTTTCTTCACGGAGTTCGCCCACGAGCGTCCCGAGGTCCATGACCGCCTGCCCCGAGTTGAGTTCGCTGGTGGTGCTGGGGATGGAACCGCTGCACGCGGTCGTAGCGCTCGCCACCACGCTCAACGCCGCGAGCGCGAAGTGTGTGGCCAGCCGGCGAGGCGAGGTGAGCGGGTGGGCGTTGCGACGATGATGACGGCGAAGTTCGGATGACACCGTTCGACGACCTCGGAGTGATCGTGTGGTCCAACGCGACGAGCGACGCGATGCCTCTCGATATAGTCGCCGCGACCCGTCCACGACACCCTGCGCTCATGACACCGATTCACGTTTCGCGCCACGCCAAGAGCCCGCGCCGTCGTCGCCACGGTGCGACGCTGATCGAGCAACTCTGGGTACTCGTGCTCACCGGCAGTCTGGCCGCGCTCGCGATCGCATCGGGCTGTGCGCTCTTCGCCGCGCTCGATGTGGCGATGGCCGCACAGGAAACCGCCGACCTCCTCGCACTCGCGCGCGATCACGCGATCGCCACCGGTGACCGGACCGCCGTGCGCTTCGATGAAGCGGGAGTGCGCGTCGTGGTGCACGTGGGTCGCGACACGATCGCCGTGGGCGACTTCCACGGCAGCGGACTTACGCTCGAGGCCACGCGGGACTCGCTCAGCTACGCGCCATCGGGGCTCGGCGTGGGGGCCGCCAATCTGCGACTCATACTGAAACGAAGCGCCCGAGCCGACACCATCACGGTGTCGCGTCTCGGGCGCGTGCAACGACGATAACGCGGAGGATCAGGTATGATCAGGTGCCGAAGTCGAACCCCGGCACGCTCACGCGCGGAATCTCCTGGCCGATCGTGCGCTCGATCGTGCGCACCATGCCGATATCTTCGGCCGCCATGAACGTGTACGCATCGCCGGTGCTGGCGGCGCGGCCCGTCCGGCCGATCCGGTGCACGTAATCTTCCGGTTGCTGCGGCACGTCGTAGTTGATCACGTGCGTGATGCCCGAGATATCGAGGCCACGCTGCGCAATATCGGTGGCCACGAGCACCCGCAGCTTGCCCGACTTGAAGTCTTCGAGCGCGGCCATGCGCTCGCGCTGCGACTTGTCGGCATGCATGGCGCCCGCCTTCACACCCGCTTTCTCGAGATCTTGCACCACACGATCGGCGCCACTCTTCGTGCGCGTGAAGACCAGCACCGAATCATGCGCTTTCTTCGTGAGCAGATGCACGAGCAGGTCGTTCTTGAGGTGACGCGGCACCGGGTACACCGCGTGCGTCACCGTGGTCGCGGCCGACGACCGACGACCGACCTGCACCACGACGGGCTTGCGGAGATACTTGCGCGCGAGCGCCTCGACCTCGGGTGGCATCGTTGCGCTGAACAGGAGCGTCTGCCGATAGCGGGGCACCTGTTCGACGATGCGATTGAGCTGCGGCGCGAAGCCCATGTCGAGCATGCGATCCGCTTCGTCGAGCACCAACGTCTCGAGATACGAGAAGTCGACGTTGCGTTTCTCGAGATGGTCGAGCAAGCGTCCGGGCGTGGCGACGACCACGTCGACGCCGGCGCGCAACGCACGTTCCTGCGGCTCGTAGCCGACACCGCCGAACACGGGGATCACATCCACCGGCGCGTACTTGGAATACTTCCGGACACTCTCCTCCACCTGGAGACAAAGCTCACGGGTGGGTGTGAGCACCAGCACGCGCGTCCGCCGCGGTCCGCCCAGCAGTCGATGCACCATCGGCAGCGTAAAGCTGGCCGTCTTGCCGGTGCCCGTCTGGGCGAGGCCGATCAGATCGCGCCCTTTCAGCGCGAGCGGAATCGCATCGCGCTGAATGGGCGTAGGACGCTCATAGCCGGCATCGGAGAGGGCGGCGAGCAGAGGTTGGGCGAGGCCCAGATCGGCGAACGTGGTATCGTCGATCAGCGTGTCAGGGTCGATTGCAGTCATGTGTTGACCGGAAAGCTAATCGGTCCGGCCGTCCGGGAAGCTATATCAGCTCGATCTCTCGACCGCTCAGCTGAGCAATGAGGGCAAGACGGAAGGTGACGTCGGCGGAGAAGGCCGAATCGGCGGGCTCGCCGAAGGTCGGATCGGACAGTGGAAGGAGTGGCCATGACCAGGCGGGTACCCGCTCCGGCATCACGACCGAGCGTGGCGGGGTCCACACATGCTTGCGGTCGCGGTCGTCGAGCAGACGGTCGAGTAGCTTGCACCAGCCGTCGTGCTTCTTGAGAAAACCGATACGCGCCATGACCTCGAGCCACCCCAGCGAGGAGGCCATATCGGCATCCATCGCATTGCGCGTGGGCAGCAGGTCGCCCAACACCAGATGGGGCTGCTCGATGAGATGCGGCCCCACCTGCTGCACCGGCTGTTGGCGCGGCCACGGCTGCGTGAGATAGGTGTACAGCCGATCCATGAACTCGTAGTGCTCGCTGCGGAAATGCGGCATGTAGCCCAGCATCACCAGCAGGTGAAACGACGGTGCCGTGACCTCGGCCGGGAGCACATGCTGGTTGCCCAGACGGATCCACGGCTTCTGCGCCAATGGCGACTTGAGGAACGGCATCACCCGATCCACCAACCGGCGGGCCGCACCGCGGAGCCGCGGATCACTCTCATACCCCGCCTGCGCGAGCGCTGCCGCCGCCGCCTCACGCAACAACAACCGCCCTCGCTTGATCAGATCGTCGTCCCACGTCTTCGGCATCATCTCCGCCAGAAACGAGGGGTCATCGTCTTCGGCCAGCAGGCGAAACAGCAACCGCTTCGTCGAGCTGAGCGCCGGGCTCTCCGGGTCCCACCCGAGCTCCAGCAGGCGACGGTAGGCCGGAATGGTGCCGATGCCCTCGAGCGACAACCCGGCAGGAACCGTGAGCATGCCGCCGGGCCACTGGCCGTCCCCATCCTGCATCAGGAGCAGGTGCCATCCCTGCCGACTGGCGTACGGAACCGTCGCCCACCCCGCGTCGGACACCGCTTTCGGCCAGAAGGCCTTGGTGGCGCGGAACTGGACCGACGGTGACGCCGTGCGAAGCAGCCAACTCATAGGTACGGTGACGGGCCCCGGCGGCAGCGGCGGTGGCGCCGGCATCGGCGGGTACAGCGAGAGGCGCGCGTCCGGAGGGACCGGCGGCGAATCAGGCACTGGTAGCGGCGATATCGAGGGCGGAAGCGTCACAATTCTGCAATTGTACCCCTCAACCGACGTTCCGCCAGAGGGTGAGGGACCAACCGCATCCATTTCAAGGCGGACTCATCCATTCGTCGCTTTCGTCTTAACACTTCTGCAAGCTTAGACGTCTACACTGTGAGGTACCTCAGCGGCGCGACCGCGTCGTGGACAGTGCCGAACGACCCACCGAGACCCCAGACATGAAGAACACGATCCGCATGGTTGTTGCTGCGGCTGCCCTCGCGATTGCTGTGCCCGCCTATGCCCAGGGTGGCGGCGGTGGTGGTGGTGGCATGCAGATGTCGCAGGCCGACCGTAACGCTCGGCAGAAGGAACAGCTGTTCAAGGACATCACGCTGACGGCCGCGCAGTCGGCAACGGTCGACTCCATCCTGACCCAGGCCGGCACCAAGCAGCGGGAAGCGATGATGGCCGCCCGCAGCGGTGGCGGTGACCCGGCCGCGATGCAGGAGTCGATGCGCAAGATGAACACCGAGCGCAACGACGCCCTCAAGGCGCTGCTGACCGACGAACAGAAGAAGAAGTTCGACGAGAACGTTGCCGCCATGCCGCAGGGTCGCCGCGGCGGTCTCTGACCGAGGTCGCAGGATGTGCGACCAAGCGGGGGGTGCCAGCCGGCACCCCCCGCTTTTCGCTGTCGCGCGACGGAATCGCTTGTTCCGCGACGCGGCGCCGTTGAGATTGACTGCGGCTTATGTCCACGCTCTCCGCCTCCCCTAGCCAGCGCTGATGCGCGGCGAGTTCGTCGATCTAGGGGGCGTGCGCCTCTACTGCTACGCATTCGGCGAGCGCGGCGTCGGTGAGCCGATCGTTCTGATCCACGGCGCCTTCACGTCATCGCATTTGTGGCAGGATGTCCTGCCGCGGTTGCCCAAGGGATATCGCGTCCTGGTGCTCGATCTGCTCGGCCATGGCCGAAGCGACCCGCCCGGCACCCACCAGATGACGGTTGCCGGTCACGCCATGCGCGTCGCCGCCCTGCTCGATGTACTCGGCGTGCGACGAGCCTCACTCGTTGGGCACGGCATGGGTGCCGCGATCGCGGCCGTCGTGGCGCACGAACACCCGGAGCGCGTGGCGCACCTGCTGCTCGTGAACCCCACCATGATCGGCTGCCAGCCTGGCGATGTCGCCTTGAGCCGCCGCGTGGCGCGACTGGTGCCCTTCCTGTCGCTCTGGCGTCGCCTCTCGCCCGGCTGGCTGGCCTCCGCCCTCCACGCGGCCCTGCTGCCCTGCTACGCCCATCGCGACGTCGGTGCGCGATCGCTCGATCTCTACCTGAAAAGTTTTCGGACCCGCGACGGACGCGACGCCGCGCTCGCTCAGCTGTCGGCCCTCTCGGCGTCACGGGGCGATACCACCGCCGCCCTCTCGCCGGGCGCAATCACCTGCCCCGTGCTGCTCGCCACCGCGTCTGACGATCCGTTCGTACCTGCCGCCCGCGCCGTCAAACTCGGCGAAGCACTGCGTCTCGCGGCACCGAATGGGGTCACGCTCCGCGAACTCCCCGGCGTAGCCCACGTAGCCCCCGAAGAAGCACCCGACCGACTCGGTGCACTCGTGGCGGAACTCCTGACCGGCTGAATTGTCAGAGAGTGCTTCGCGTCACGCCCCTTCCACCCGCCCGTCTCTCATGACAGATCGCCTCGCCACGATGCGCGTCATGGCTGCCAAGCAGCCGACGAATCCCCTCGCCCGCTTCGGACTCGCCAACGAGCTGCTCAAAGCCGGCCTGTTGGACGAAGCCGAACTGGAGTTGGCCGCGTATCTCGCGCTGCACGACGACGAAGGCAACGGCTGGCTGCGTTATGCCGACACGCTGCACGCCCTCGGCAAACAGGACGCCGCCCGCGCGGCGTGCGACAAGGGCGTTGAGGCGGCCACGCGACACGGACACGCGACGCTGGTCTCGGAATTCGAAGAACGGGAGTACTGAACGGCGCGGATTTACGCGGATTCAGTAGACGGTGTTCAGAACTCTGGCGTCGGACTTTGTATAGCGGTCAGAATTCAGCAACGACAGTCCACAGTGCCGAGGCGTTTCGTGCAGTATTGAGCACGCGCGATGCATCCGGCGGCAGTCCATCAAACGCCTCGCAACTGTGGACTGTCGTTGCTCGACGCTGAGCACTATATGAAGTCCCACGCCAGAGTTCAGACCACTGACCACTGATGACTGGGCAGTTCAGAGTTTCCGCATCTCGTCTGCCGCGCTGATCACGTGTCCCAGGTCTCTTGACAGCGCTCTCGCTTCCTGCGTCGCATTCGTGACATCGTTGATCGCCGCACCCACGCCCATGGTGCGCAGCTTCACGATATCGAGACGCAGTGACCGCAGCGCCATCGACGCGCTGTCGAGCTGACGCTGCATCGTTTCGCGGCGGTCCACGAGTTCCTGCAACGACGACAGCTGCCGCGTGAGCAGCGTGAGGCGGCGTTCGCGATCCGGCGCCTGTTCCGGCTCGGCTTGCACCGACGCCACTCGTGATTCGAGTTGTGTCAGTGCATCGGTGGGCAGATCGCGCTGCAATCGTTCGAGACCGCTGGCGAGGGCGCTGATGCGCTCGAGGAGCGCGTCGGCCGTAGGCTCGACGTCGGGCACCAAACTCTTGTCGGCGTCCGACAGTTTCGCCGTAACGTCCTTGATCGTGAGCCGATCGTCCACCGCATTGCGCAGCAACTCACCGTACGCCGACGCGAGCAACTGATCGCCGGCCACGAGCGCGAGTTGCTCGCGCATCTTCACCTCGTACGGACGATCATCCGACCCCGCGGCGATGGCCTGCCAACTGCCGTTCCACGCGTCACCCGCCGAGACGCCAAGTCGACGCAGCCGCATGAAATCGCGAGCCAGCATTTGCGCGCTCGCCAACGCCGCAAGACCGGCGCCGAGCATCGGAATGATCATCGGTTTGAGATCCAACGACGCGCCGATCACGAGACTGCCAAGCGAAACGGCGGCCGCGCCCATCAACCACTTGGCGTGCTTCACGAACGCGCGCGACGCGTCGGCGATGCGCGCCGGCTTGCTGCGCGGGTCGCCGTCCGGCTTCGGTGTGGACTCACCGCCAAAGATGCGACCCAACGTGATGCCACGCCGACGCAGCCGGATGTACCGGCCGAGCACGCCCAAGCCCATGCCCATCGAGGGGAAGATCGCCCACGGGAAACCGGGACTGGTCGACGCATTGATGACGCCGAGGAACACGATCATGCCCGCCGTCCAGAGCATCTGCCCCTTGAAGCGCTCGATCACGTCTTCGTCGCTGCGCCAGGCACTGGTCGCGTCGCCGTACTGATCGTTCCACTGCGACTGCACGTCGCGGCGCTGCTGTCGCACCGCGACGCGCCAATCCTGCATCGCTTCCTTGGACGCGCGATTCCACTCGCGCACCTGCTCGCGTGGAGCGCCAGGCGGCAGCGGCGGAAGCGCGGGCATGGGCGGCAACGCGCCCGGCGCAGGATACGACCGAGGCGCGGGTGCCGGAACCAGCACATTGCGCGGCGCCCAGTCCTCCGATCGCTGCCCATAGCGCGCGTCTTCGCGATGTTCCGGTGTGCGGGCGCCGGATGTCCCGTTGTAGTGCACCGGAGCGGCCGCCGGCGGGTACAACGGAGCCGGCGCGGGCGGCGCGTACGCACGGTGCGCGCCCGTCTGCAGCGAACCGTCGCGCTGCACTTTGCGCAGGGCATCGCGGAGCTGCATGGCGTTGTCCCAGCGGTCTTGCGGACGCTTGGCAAGACACCGCTCGAGAATCTCTACCAGCGCATGCGGCGCATCCGGACGCACGGCGCGAATCGGCATCGGCGTTTCACTGACATGCTTCATGAGCATCGCCGGCGTGGTCGTCGCCTCGAATGGCAAGCGGCCCGCCAGCATGAGGTAGCCGACGACGCCGAGCGAATAGATGTCGCTCCGACCGTCGATCTCGCGGTCTCCCGTGGCCTGCTCGGGGCTCATGAACGCCGGCGTGCCCACCGCAATGCCAGTCTGCGTGAGACGCGACCCGCTCTCGGCCGCGCGCGCGATACCGAAGTCGGTGACCATCGCACGCCCCGAGTCTTTGTCGATGAGCACGTTGTCCGGCTTCACGTCACGATGCACCACGCCGCAGGCGTGCGCGTATGCGAGCGCGTCGGCCACCTGCTCCAGCATCTGCGCGATGTACTCGAAACCGGGCCGCGGATCGCGAACGATGCGCGCCGCCAGGCTCTCGCCTTTGACCAGCGCCATCGCGAAGCACACCAATCCGCCTTCCTCGTGCACCGCATAGATCGGCACGATGTGCGGATGATTGAGCCGCGCGGCCGTCTGCGCTTCGCGCACGAAGCGTTCACGCACGTCGCCGCGAAACGCGAGCTCGGGCGGCAGCACCTTGAGCGCCACCGGTCGCTGCAATCGCACATCTTCGGCGGCGTACACCACGGCCATGCCGCCTCGACCGACTTCCTGCTCGATGAGGTACAGGTCGCCGACCGCGGCTGTTACGCGGTCGCGCAGGAGATTCGACTCGGCCTGTGTTTCGGCCGCCTTCGTGGCCGCGCGCTGACCGTCAGGCATCGTGCGCTCGGCTTACGCCGAACCGTAGCGCGACGACGTTGCGTCGCGCACTTCGTTGGCGGCCTGCACCGCGATCTCGACATCACGCGCCAGCTGCATGGCCTGCTCGGCGACCAAGGTGACACTCTGCACTGAACTATTGCCGGTACGCAGACGCACGAGATCGAGGCGCACGTTCTCGAGTGCGATACGGCAGCTCTCCAGCTGCGCACGGCGCAATTCACGCTTGCCGAGGGAATCGGCCACCGCGCGGCGATCGCGACGCAGCTGCGCCAAGCGACGCACACGTCCTTCGCTGCGCTGTGTGTCGAGCGGATTCGCTTCGGCCTCGAGTGCCCCTATCTCGGCGTCGATGCGTCGTGCGGCATCAGGTCCATGGTCGCGATCCACCCGGGCGATATCGCGGGCAATGATCTCGACCTTGTTCACCAGATCCACGGCCGTACGTGCGACGTCGGGAATGCGCCCGCGCTCGTCGGCCGGCAGCGTGCCCAGCAAACGCCCGATCTCTTCGCGATCGGCGCGCGCGGCCTTGACCAGTCCGACGAACTCGCCGAGCTCGTCGTCGCGTGCAGGCGCGTTCGGCATCGCGACGGCCGCGCGTAGCGTCACCGGCGACGTTGGCGTCGACGACAGCACACCATCGAGACGATTGCGCAACCGCCCCTGCGCCCGTAGCTCTTCGCGCTTCTTGCGGCTGAACGTGGCCATGAACTTGTCGCCAAGATCGGATAGGACTTCGCCGAGCATGCGATGCTTGGGCTGCTTCAGCACATCCGTCCAGTCAAAGCCGTCGGCCCAGAGCTTGGCGTACTTCCACGCGATGTACACCGTCCACAGCGTGGTTAGCCCGAGCATGTCGCCGCGCGTGAAGATGCTGATCACGAGGATCGCGCCGTTCACGAACAGATACGGGGCCAGCTTACGGCGGAACGCCACGACGGGAGGTGCCTCCCAACGCGCGAGGTCCTCCGCCGTCGGGACGTACACCTCGTCGCCCGACGTCGGCTGTTGATAGAGCGGATACGGCGCCGCCTGCGGCGTCACTGCGGTGCGCGACTGGTACGTGGGCGGTTGATAAGCCGGCGGCGTGTACGGCGCGGGCGTGTACGGCACCGACGGCGCGGACGGACTGGGTGACGCCAGACCTCCCAGCGGCATGCCGCCGATGGGTGCGCCGTTGAAGCGTACGGGCGCTCCCGTTGCAAGCTGCGACGCCGCCGGATTCGTGGGAGGCGGCACGACACCCGTCTTGAGCGCCGTCACCATCTCACCGGCACTCTGGAAGCGGTGCTCGGGGCTCTTCTCCAACAACCGCATGACGATCTGCGACAAATCATCGGGCGTGTCGGGACGACGCAACGACACCGGCACCGGCATTTCGGCGAGGTGCTTCACCAACAGCGCCGGCGTGGTGCCGCCGGTGAACGGCGGCTCGCCGGCCAGCATCTGATAGGCCACGATACCCAGCGAATACAGATCGCTGCGGGCGTCGAGGTCGCGATCGCCGGCGGCTTGCTCGGGCGACATGTAGGCCGGGGTGCCGATCGCCATGCCGGTGGCGGTGAGGCGCGACGTCTCTCCACTGTCGCTGGCGGCGCGCGCGATCCCGAAGTCGGTGACGAGCGCCCGACCATCGATACTGTCGAGCAGAATGTTATCCGGCTTGATATCGCGGTGAATGACGCCCCGCGCGTGCGCAAAAGCCAGCGCATCGGCCACTTCGAGTAGCCAGCGGCGTACGTCATCGATTGGTAGCGGCCCACGCTTCTGCAACTTCGTGGCGAGGTTGTCGCCGTCGATGCACGCCATCACGAAGAACACGAGATTCCCGACTTCGTCGACCGAATAAATCGGGACGATGTTGGGATGACTCAGCTGTGCGGCCGTCTCGGCTTCGCGTAGAAAGCGCGTGCGGATGTCGCGCCGGAACGACAGCTCCGGCGGCAGCAGCTTGATCGCCACGAAGCGCTTGAGGCGCTTATCCTTGGCCCGATACACGATGCCCATGCCACCGCGACCGATCTCCTGGTCCAGTTCATAGGTGGCACTGAGCGCCTGCTCCACATGGGCGCGCAGCTCAGCATCTTCGGTGGATGGGACTACGGAATCGGGCACTCGCGTGGGAATCGGGGAAGTCGCGCCGTACGTGTCTAGTGTAGCACCGGAGAGAAACCGGCAACAGCATCGTAATTCTCTTGGGCATCCGCCGTACGGCCCGAGCTCGCCGGGAGTTGCAACTGGGCCCCCGTCCGTCCCGGACGCCAGCGCCATCGGTCATCTTGACCGCTATTTGCATTCCATGCCGTGGACCGACAATTCGGCGGGTGGCCGGGCCAGCGGTACCGTCACCACGGCACCCGCGCCCCAGGCTGCTTGCAAACCCTGCCGGGATGGCGTAATCCAGACGGTGTGAAACCTGCCCATTGGCTGGCGGTATTCCTCTTCCAAAAGGATCGTACGTCATGGGCCAACGCCAAACGCTTCCTGTCCTGCCGCTTCGCGGGACGGTCATGTTCCCCGGCATCACCGCACCGATTGCGGCGGGCCGCCCCGGCACCCTGAGAGCCATCGAAACGGCACTCAAGGGCGATCGACTCGTCTTTGCCGTCGCGCAGCGCGACAACACCGAAGAGCCGACGTCGGACATTCTCTTTACGACGGGCGTCATCGCCCGCATCGGCCAGATCCAGCGCGGTCTGGGCGGTGTTCAGCTGCTGCTGCAAGGCGAGCAGCGCGCCACGGCGCTGCAGTACGCCGAAGTCGATGGGTATCTCCAAGCGGTGATCGTGCCCGCCGAGGAGATGATGCCACTCGACCTCAAGAACGCCGCGTTCGAGGCGCTCCATAAGGAGGCGCGCGAGCGTGCCGCCGAGTTGGGCGAGAAGCGCGGTCTGCCCGAAGAAGTCGTGCACCAGGTGCTCGACTCGGTCGACGATGCCGGCAAGTTCTCCGACCTCGTGGCCGGCTACATCGAGCTCACCGTGCCCGAGAAGCAAGGACTGCTCGAGACGATGTCCGTTGAAGAGCGCCTCCGTCGCGTGTTGGTGCATGTGCAACGCCAGATCGGCTTGCTCGAGGCACAGGAAGACATCAAGTCGCAGGTCCAGGAAGAGCTGGGCGAGCGGCAGCGCGAGATGTTCCTGCGCGAACAGCTCAAGGCGATCCAGAAAGAGCTCGGTGACGACGATCAGTCGAAGGAAATCACCGAGCTCCGCGAAAAGCTGACCAAGCTCGAGCTACCGAAGGAAGCGCGCGCGGAAGCGGAGCGTGAATTGGGCCGCCTCGAGCGCGCCGGTCGCGAGTCGATGGAAGCACAGGTGATCCGCACGTATCTCGAGTGGATCGCCGAACTGCCGTGGAGCAAGCGCTCGGACGATCACCTTGAACTCGCCCGTGCCGGTGAGATCCTCGAAGAGGATCACTACGGTCTCAAGGACGTGAAGGATCGCGTGCTCGAGTTCCTGGCCGTGCGCCAGTTGCGTGCGCAGCAGGTGGCCGCCGAGGTCGCGACGACGGGCGAGTTCCCGGTGTCGAAGCTCAAGGGCGACACCACCGATGCGAACGCCACGCTTGGCAGTGGAAACGGCAGTGGCAACGGGAACGGCGAGCGTCAGATCACCGACGCGAAGGAAGCCAAGGCCCGCGCCATGGCCAAGGGACCGATCCTGCTCTTCAACGGACCGCCGGGCGTCGGCAAGACGAGTATCGCCAAGTCGATCGCCCGCGCGCTCGGCCGTGAATACGTGCGCGTCGCCCTGGGTGGCGCACGCGACGAAGCGGACATCCGTGGACATCGGCGCACGTATGTGGGCGCCATGCCCGGTCGCATCATTCAGGGCATGAAGCAAGCGGGCAGTAAGAACCCGGTGTTCCTGCTCGACGAAGTCGACAAGCTCGGCACGTCGTATCAGGGCGATCCCTCCAGCGCATTGCTGGAAGTGCTCGATCCCGCGCAGAACGATTCGTTCACCGATCACTATCTCGGCGTGCCGTTCGACCTGAGCGAAGTGTTGTTCATCGCGACGTCGAACTTCATCCAGAACATCCCCGGTCCGCTGCTGGACCGTATGGAAGTGGTGGACTTCAGCGGCTACACCGAGCGCGAGAAGTCGGAAATCGCCAAGACGTATCTCATTCCCCGGCAGCTCGAGGAATCGGGACTCGGTCAGCGCGATCTCAAGTTCACCGACGACGCGGTGATGAAGGTGATCAGCGAGTACACGCGTGAAAGCGGCGTCCGACAGCTGGAGCGTCAGCTCGGCGCGGTGGCGCGCAAGGTGGCGCGTCGCGTCGCCATGGGTGACACGGCGACGATCGACGACAAGGTGATCAGCGGCGACGAAGTCCGCGAGTTACTGGGGCGCCCGAAGGTGCACCCGGAACGTGTGGCCGAGCATGACGAGGTCGGTATCACGACGGGTATGTACTACACGCCGATGGGTGGTGACATCATGTTCGTGGAAGCGAGCATCCGCCGTGGGTCGTCGGCGCCGGCGAAGAGCGACGATGGTGCCGAAGTGGTGCGCGTCGGACCGATCTCGCTGATCCTGACCGGTCAGCTTGGCGACGTGATGAAGGAGAGTGCGCGGGCGGCACTCACCTACGCCACGAACAACGCGGCATTGCTGGGCATTCCGGCCAACCGAGTGGCGTCGGCCAGTGAGGCACACATTCACGTACCGGCCGGTGCAATTCCGAAGGACGGACCGAGCGCGGGTATCGCGATTGCGCTGGCGCTCGTGAGCGAGATGTCCAACCGCAAGGTGCGGCGCGATGTCTCGATGACGGGTGAGATCACGCTGCGTGGCCGCGTGCTGCCGATCGGCGGCGTGAAGGAGAAGGTGCTTGGTGCGCACCGCGCCGGCATCAAGGAAGTGATCATCCCGAAGGCGAATGAAGCGGACCTCGAGGACGTGCCGGATGAAGTGCGCGAGCAGCTGATCTTCCACCCGGTGGAGACGATGCGCGAGGTCCTGGCGATTGCCCTGGTGGATCAGGGGCGCGCCGCGCCGGTTGAGGTGGAAGAGCTGATTGGGGTGTAACGGCGAAGCAGGGAGTAGGGAGTAGGGAGTAGGGAGTAGGGGGTAGGGAGTAGGGGGTAGGGAGTCGGGGGTAGGGAGTCGGGGGTAACAGGGCGCAGTGCCCGGACCTGTCAGGAATTCTGTGTATGAGTCGTGAGCATCGGGTCACGACGTCGCCACGAGTCGGTCGCCGAAGAGGAGCTTGAGATGTGGGAAGGCCGCGCGCCAGTACTTGTCGGGCTTGGCTTTCCACTTCTTGCCGATGTTGCGCAGCGCGAGATAGAGCAGCTTGCCGGCCGCTTCATCACTCGGGAAGTGGCCGCGGGTCTTGATCACTTTGCGAATCTGCATGTTCAGGCTCTCGATCGCATTCGTGGTGTAGAGCACGCGGCGGATTTCCAGTGGGTAGGCGAGGGCCGGCGCGATGCGCTCCCAGTGCCGCTCCCAGATGGCGACGATCGCTGCGTGGCGCTGCCCAAGCGGACTCTCCGCAAAGCGCTGCAAGGCGAGACGCCCAGCCGCCTCGGTGGGCGCGTGGTAGATCGTCCGCAGCGCCGCCGCGACGAGCTTCCGCTCGGTCCACGACACGTAGTGGAGGCTTTGACGCACGAGATGCACGATGCACTGATGAATCACCGTGTGCGGAAACACCGTCTGCAGCGCGTCTGGGAGCCCCGTCAGGCCATCGATCAGCGCGATCAGGATATCGGCCACGCCACGGCCCTGCAGCTCGCGAAACACGCGGTGCCAGAAGGCGGCGCCCTCGGTTTGCGCGATCCAAAAGCCGAGCACTTCCTTCGTGCCATCCAGCTGCACGCCGAGCGCGAGATACACCGCCTTGTTTTGCACGACGCCTTCGTCGCGGATCTTCACGCGCAGCGCATCGAAGGCGACGGCCACGTACGTCGACTCGAGCGGCCGCTGCTGCCACGTCTCGACTTCGGCCAGCACCTCGCTCGTGATCGTGCTGATCAAGTCGGGCGAGACCGGGATCTGATAGCGCTCCTCGAGAAACGCCTGGAGCTCGCGCGTGCTCAAGCCGCGCGCGTACAGCATCAGCACCGTCTCGTCGAAGCCCGGCAAGCGGCGGGCGCCCTTGGGCACAAACTGGGGCGCAAAACTGCCGTCGCGGTCCCGCGGGATGTCGAGCGCAATCGACCCGCTCTCGGTCAGCAACGACTTCGGGGTAAAGCCATTGCGGGCATTGCCATCCGGCCCGCGCTCCCCGCCCTCGGGATAGCCCAAGTGATGCGTGAGCTCAGCCTTGAGCACCCGCTCCGCCATCGCCTTCTGCAACTGCCGCCAGACCAGCTGGAAGTCGGCGGAGGTCTGCACCCCCGCCACCAACTGGTCGAGAATCTCGGGCGTCAGCCCTGCGGGCAGCGGCTCCGCCGCCGCCCGTTTCCGTCGAGCCATAACCACCTCCGTCCTACAAGGTTATGACTCATACACAGAATTTCCGACAGGCCCCAGTGCCCTGTTGCCCCCGTTTTACGTCAGCTCTACGTCACGTGACTTATTCCGCTCGACCGGCACAGGGCGCAAGTTCATGCCATGACAACGCCCCAACAGTCTACGCGTGGTACGGTCCGGCTGGCTACCGAGGCGGACCATGATGCCATCCACGCATTGAATTACCGAACGTTCGTCGAAGAGATTCCACAGCACGCGCCCAATGCCACGCGGCGTCATGTGGATCGTTTTCACGACGACAATGTCTATGCGGTCTATGAGGTGAATGGCCGCATCGTCGGAATGATCAGCGGACGCACCCAACGACCATTCTCGCTCGACCAGAAACTGGGCAGCGTCGACGACTACCTGCCCGCCGGTCGCACGCCGGTCGAGATCCGGCTACTGGCCGTCGAACCCGAATTCCGCGCCAGCCGCGTTTTTACCCAGCTCGTTGGCTTCCTCACGCAGCACTTCCTGGCGAAGGGGTTTGACCTCGGCATCATGTCGGGCACCACGCGCCAGCTCCGCTTGTACCGGCATCTCGGCTTTCATGCCTTCGGCCCGCTCATCGGCACTGAGCAGGCGGCGTACCAGCCGATGTACATCACGGCGGAAGAGGTGCTCATGTGGCCGGACGCGCTGAACGAGGGCGCAGACGCGCTCGGCGTCGGCGCGAATTTTCTCCCGGGGCCGGTGGGGATCTCTGACGTCGTACAACAGGCCATGAACCGCGGCGCCACGTCGCATCGTGCTGAGTCGTTTCACGCACGCTATCGCGACGTGCAGTGGCGCCTGTGCGCGCTGGCCGACGCACAGAACGCGACAATGCTGTTGGGGTCGGGTACGCTCGCCAACGATGTGGTGGCGGCGCAGATCTCCCTCCTCGACGCTCCTGGGGTGATCGTGAGCAACGGCGAGTTCGGTGAACGACTGATCGATCACGCGACGCGCATGCAGATCCCGCACACCGTCGTGCGGGCGCCGTGGGGGGAGCCGCTCGATTACGCGGAGATTGCCGTTGCCGTGCGGTCCACCAACGCACGCTGGCTTTGGGCAGTACATGGCGAAACGTCGACCGGGGTCATCAACGACCTCGCGACGCTCACGGCCATCGCTCAGGATCACCGCGCGAAGATGGCCCTCGACGTGATCAGTAGCCTTGGCACGGTGCCGCTGTCATTGCGTCACGTGTGGCTGGCCAGTGCGGTGAGCGGGAAGGCCCTGTCCGCCTTCCCCGGCATCGCCATCGTCTTTCACGACGGCCAGATTCACTCGGCCAGCCACCGTATTCCGCGCTATCTCGATCTCGGCCTCGCGGTGCAAGAGCAAGGCGTGCCCTTCACGCAGTCATCGAACCTGCTCGATGCACTCGGCACGTCGCTCGCCGAGATCGACTGGTCGGCGCGCTTCGACCGCGTGGCGCACGACGGCACCTGGCTGCGGCGTGCGATGGAGTCCCGCGGATGGCGCCTGCTCGCGTCGGCCGAACACGCCTCACCGGCCGTGCACACGCTGGTCCCTCCCGTTGGCGCGAGCGCACGCGCGATCGGTGAACAACTGCGGGCCGCGGGATGGCTGATCAGCTTCGAGAGCGGCTACCTGCGCGAGCGAAACTGGCTCCAGGTGTGTCTCATGGGCCACTACGCGCCGGTCTCGCTGCGGTCATTCCCGGCGGCACTCGATCGGTGCACCCCCACAGCGGCCGTGAAGCCACCTGTGCATTCGACACCGCTGGGCGAATTCGCCAGCGCTCGAAGGGCGACGGCGTGAACGGCTACTGAAATTGCGGCTGCAACTGCAACTGCAACTACAACTACAACTGCAACAGCCAGAACACGGAGATGGCGGATGACACCGACGTCACAGATAAGCAAAAAGCGACAACGGTTTTTGAAATCGCCGTTTGCTTATCTGTGATGTCTGCGCAATCCGTCGACTCCGTGTTCCCGCTGTTGCGTTTCGCTGTTGCGTTTCGCTGTTGCGTTTCGCTGTTGCTTTTCGAGCGGAGTCGCTACGCCGACAGGGCCGTCAGTTCGCGAAGCAGCAACCGCGTGACCCGTCGCGCCATGGCGTCAGCAGCGTGCTCGACGTTCGGCGAATCTCCGGCGGCGAGTGCGTGCGAATCGAACGCGGCGCGGGCGGCGTCGACGGCACGTTGTTCGAGCAGGGCGAGTCGTGCACCGACCTGTCGGCGGTGCATCACGCCGGCAAAGCGGGCGAGTTCGCGCTGCAGGGCGATCTGCGCGCGCGCGGTCACGTCGCTGGTGCCGTGCACATCTCCCGAGAACAGGGCCAGCCAGTCGAGATCCACGTACTGCACCGCGTCGGGCAGGTCGGCGGCGTTGCCCACGTTTGGCGGCACGCCGAGGTCGATCCAGATCGGTGTCGTGTTCCCGTCGCGCAGCAGCGCGCGCGCCTGCACCGACGTCACGATCGGCGTGGTGGAGTGCGCCGCAAAGATCACGACATCGGACGCGGCGATCGCATGATCGCGTGCGCTCCACGCCACGTGCGAGAGGCCGTGGGCATACGCCAGCACCGCCGCGCGGCTGTCCGTACGACTGGTAACGCGCACCACCAACTCTGTCTCGCCCGGGGCGTGCGTGAGCGCGGCGACAACGGTGCGTGCGGCGTCACCGGCGCCGATCACCAGCACGCGGCACGGCGCCTCGGCGTCGTCCGGGGAGGATGATTCCGCACGCTGGGTGGCCACGAGTTCCAGCAGGGCCTCGTGTACACGCACGCCAAGCGACGCATTCGCCTGGCTACCGATCGCCGCGCGAATGTGGCGCGCGGCGTCGACCGCATGACGGAATACGCTGTCGAGGAGGGCGTTGGTCGCGCCCAGGTCGCGCGACGTGCTCCAGGCGCGCCGTACCTGACCCAGAATTTCCGGTTCGCCGAAACGCGCGGAACACATGCCCGCCGATACGGCGAACAGATGCCGCACGGCGAGATCGGCGTGCTTGCGATCGAGTTGCACGTCCGACACGCCGCGCTCCACCAGCAGCGCGTCGAACCAGGCCGACGGATCGTGATCGCCCCACCAGTACAACTCCGTACGATGGCAGGTGCTCACCACCACCGCCGGAATCCCGACCGCGCGCAACGCTTCGAGCTGCACCGGCAGCTCTGCGGGCAGAATGCGCAGACGCCCGACGGCATCCACGTCACTCTGTTCGTGACTGCAGCCAATCAGATGGAACGGCAGGAGGAACACGTCAGCGACTCGCCGCGGACTCCACAGAGACATCGCGTGTGCCCTGTGTCGTCATCTTCGACGGCAATCCGCGACAGGCGGCGTTGGTGCACCCCGGACAGTTCTGCTTGTACTGCGTGCTGTGCGGCTGCCCAGACTCCAGGTGCCCGTTCACGATATCGGCCAGCGCATCGAGGAACTCCGTGCGCGCATTCAGCGACGGCGCCCGCTTGAATCCCGTCATACCGAGCGAATGTGCCAGCTCGCCGTATTCGATGTCGATTTCCGACAGCGTTTCGATGTGATCGCTCGTGAACGCGATCGGCACCACCAGCACGTTCTTCTGCCCGCGCGCCGCCAGCTGCTTGATCATCGTCTCGGTGCTCGGGCCCAGCCAGCGTACCGGCCCCACTTCCGACTGAAAGCTCAACATGTATGGATTACGCAGCTCGGCCGCCTGCACCACGCGGCTCACCGACGCCGCGATCTCGGCCGGATACGCATCGCCACGGTCGATGACCTTGAGCGGCAGCGAATGGGCGCTGAAGAGCACCAGCACGTCGTCTCGCTCGTGATCGGCATACTGATCGAGGCCGTCGTCGATCGCGCTGGCCATCGAGCGCACGAAGCCCTCGTGCTCGCCCCACCGATCGATGATGCTCCACGTAAACGCGTCTTGCAGGCCGGTGCGATCGAGCGCGCGCCACAGGTCGTTGAGGCTCGAACCCGTGGTGGAGCATGACCACTGCGGATACTGCGTGAACGCCACGGCGCGCGTGATGCCGTCGGCCTTCATTGCCTTCAGGGCATCGTCGGCGAACGGCGCGGTGTAGCGAAACGATACGTAGAACTTGTGCGGCGCGGTGTCGGGAGACATTTCATCGAGGCGCGCACACATGGCGTCGCCCTGCGCCTTGGTCCACGTGAGAATCGGCGACCCGCCCCCGATCGCGTCATACAGCTTGCGCACTTTTGGCGCACGACGAGTGGCGATGAACTTGCCCAGCACATCCTGCCATGGGAGCTGAATGATCTCCTTGTCGGCAAACAGCCGGAGCAGGAACGGCTCCACTTCGTCGAGCGTCGCCGGCCCGCCGAGGTTCATCATCACGATCCCGGTACCAGCACCCTCGCCGGAACGGGGCGACGGTTGCGCATGCCCGTGTACACTCGACGGGCGACGGAACGGCAGAACATCAGAGGGCGTCATGCAGCGAATAGTCGACCCCTGCACCACCGCATTCCATTGGGGCGAATACGCAATTCACCCCCCCGTACGATTACGGAGCCTCCCCAAACCCGCTCGACACTGTGGACTGTAGCTGCTGAACGCTGACCACTATATGCAGTCTGATCCCTGAACTCCGGCCACTGAACACTGACTACTGCGCCAGAGTTCAGTACCCGATCGGCCCCAAACGGAAGAGGCTCCACGGCCACACCGGCGCTCCCGGTTCCGTCCCCGCCATGAACCACTCCACATAGCGTCGCTCGTTCGGCGTCGTCCCATCCGACGGCTGACCTGTCGCCCGATCGAGCTCTACCGGCACCACGCCCGGCGGTGGCGTCCACGCGCCACTGGCGCGATTGCCGTAGGCCGCGGCAATGATCTGCCCCGCAATCGGTGCCGCCAACGTGCCGCCGACCGCGCCCGGTGAGATCATGGCCGGCTTATCGAAGCCCAGCCACACGCCGGTGACCAACTCCGGCGTCATCCCGACGAACCAGACATCGGTATTGTCGTTGGTGGTCCCCGTTTTCCCCGCCACTGGGATGCGTGACGGCACGATCTTTCGTAGCGCCGTCGCGGTGCCGCGCGTGACCACGTCTTGCAGCATGTCGCGCATAATAAAGGCCACCCGCGGGTCCATCGCCGATCGCGGCGGTGCAACCTGCGGCGTGAATACCGTACGCCCGTTGCGATCTTCGATATGCTGCACGAAGCGCGGTTCCACCGCTACGCCGCCGTTGTCGAATGTGGCGTAGGCGGCCACGAAATCGAGCGGCTGCACCACACTCGCGCCGAGCGCGCTCGAGGGATATGGCGAGATCGGCGAGCGCAACCCAGCGCGGCGCGCCAGCGCGATGACCGAGTCCATGCCCACCGCCAGCGCGAGCTGCACCGCGACCGGATTCCGCGACCGCGTCAGCGCTTCACGCAGCGTGAGGGCTCCCAGAAACGCGTTGTCGGCGTTGTCGGGGCTGTAGATCTGCCCGTTGTCGAGACGAATGCGCAGTGCGGTGTCCGCCACCATGGCGTTGGCAGCGAGCCCCTGCGCGATGGATTGCGCGTACACGAACGCCTTGAAGCTCGAGCCGGGCTGCCGGTTGCCATCGACCGCGCGATTGAACGAGCTCCGCGCGTAATCACGCCCGCCCACCAGCGCGCGCACATCGCCCGTGGTGGGGTCGAGCACCACCGCCGCACCTTCCAGGCACGCCTCGACTTTCGCCTTCTTGGTCGCCGCCGCGGATGTGTCAGCGGCCACGCGAGCGCATCGCTGTCCTCGAAAACCGGGGCGCGTCTCGATTTCATCGAGGCCACTACTCAGCGCCTGCTGCGTGGATCGCTGCAGCGCGGCGTCGATCGTGGTGTGAATGCGATACCCGCCCTGCATGACGGCAATGCCTGCCCGCTCGGCCTGCACGCGGACCACGTCGACCACCCACGGCGCCGGCGAACGCGTGGTCGTCACTGTGCGTACTGGTTCGCGTTGTGCCGCGGCCGATTGCGCGGCGGTGATGTATCCTTGCTCTGCCATCAGCGCGAGCACCGTGTTACGGCGCGTGCGGTTGCGATCGGGATAGCGGGCCGGATCGTACTGCACGGGGCTCTTGGGCATCGACGCCAGCGACGCGGCTTCCGCCAACGTGAGATCAGCCGCGCCTTTACCGAAGAACTGACGCGCCGCCATCTCGATGCCGTACGCGCCACGTCCGAACGAGATCTGATTGAGGAACGCCTCGAGGATCTGCTCTTTGTTGTAATGCCGCTCCATTTCTCGCGCGGCCTGCTGCTCCCGCAACTTGCGTCCCGCCGACACATCCCGACGGTCGATGAGGTCGGGGTGCATGTTGCCCACCAGCAGCTGCGTGATGGTGCTCGCGCCGCGGAGATTGCCCTTGGTGACGGCGTCCTTGATGGCGCCCGCCACACCGACCAGATCCACGCCGTCGTGCTGATAGAAGCGTTTGTCTTCCACCGCGACAAACGCATTCCCGACGTACTTGGGGAGCGAGCGCAGCGCGACGTTGATACGACGCTCCCGGCCCAGCTCTCCGATCAGCGAGCCGTCGCGACCGAGCACCAGCGTAGCCTGCGGCGGGGTGATGATCTGCCACGCCTCGCCGGTGGAGGCCGACGCACCCTGCGCCGCCAGTCCAGCCGGAACGAGAGCCAGCGCGAGGGACAGGCAGATAACGGACAGCGCGGCCATGCGAGAACGACCGTGTCGGAATTTCAGAGAGCGCATGGGGGAATTGTACACGCTCGGCGTCGAGCCGGTTCACGGCCTGCGTCGCGCCACGCTCCACCCGGAACCGTACCGTGACCGTAGGCGATCCGTGCTCCTCCTCCTACTTTGCATACATGCCTGGTGATCCGATTCGTCCGCTAACGCTGGCCCTGTGCCAGTTTGCGCCCCGCAAGGGCGACGTAGCCGCCAACCTCGCCCGTATCGGGCGGCTGTGCGCGCAAGCCTCCACCCTCGACCCGCGCCCGCAGGTCGTGCATTTCCCCGAGACGGCCCTGTCGGGCTACTTCGTGGAAGGGGGCGTCCGTGAGGTCGCCTGCACCGCCGGTGCGCTGGCGTACGACCTCGATGACGCCTACCGCACCGCCTGCGCGGCGGCCGGCATCGACTGCGTAGCCATGGACCTCGTGATCGGCTTCTACGAGAGGTGGCGCGATACGCTGCACAACAGCGCGGCCTACCTCACCATCGGGCTCGACGACGGACCGCCGGTGATCCGGCACGTGCACCGCAAGAACTACCTGCCCACCTACGGGCTGTTCGACGAAGAGCGCTTCGTGGAACGCGGCACCGATATCCGCGCCTTCGAAACGCCGTGGGGCCGTGCGGCCATTCTGGTGTGCGAAGACGCCTGGCACTCCATCAGTGGCACCATTGCCGCCCTCGACGGCGCCCAGGTGGTGTTCGTGTCGTCGGCCGCCCCCGCCCGCGGTATCTGGCCGCGTGAGGACGGCATTGCCGGTCCGTACAGCGCCGCCCGCTGGGAGCGGCTCATTCGCGACATCGCCGAGGAACAGGGCGTCTACACCAGCTTCGTGAACCTCGTGGGCTCCGAAGGCGGCAAGCGCTTCTTCGGCACGTCGCACTTGGTTGGTCCCGGTGGCGACGTGCGTGGCCGCGCCCCGGTGTGGGATGAGTCGTTCGTCTCGCTGACGGTCGATCTCGATGATCTCGTGCGCGCCCGCGCCGACGGGCCGCTGCTGAGTGACCTGCGTGTGGCGCTACCGCACGTGCTCGACAACATCCGTCGGATTCAAGACGGCGCGCCGCTGTCGTTGTCGTACGACGGACCCGAGCCCGCCGCCGCCGATCTGCTACGCGGGGCCCGTGGCTTCACCACCGGGGAATTCGCCGTCCCCACCGAAGCACTGCAGCGCGCCAATTCGATCGTGCGCGCGATCCCCGAGTCGTTGCCCGTGATCCGGCACGAAATGCGCGACCACGGTGGCCCGCCACCGCTCGCCATCGACGCCGGCATGACGGAAGAATGGCTCACCGGATTCCTGCGCGAAGAGCTCACGCGCCGTGGCTTCGGAAAGGCCGTGATCGGCATCTCCGGTGGTGTCGACTCCGCTGTCACGGCCTTCCTTGCCGCGCGCGCGCTCGGTCGCGAGAACGTGATCGGCATTCGCTTGCCGTACCGCACGTCGAGCGCGGAATCGCTCGAGCACGCACAGTTGGTGATCGACGCGCTCGGGATCGAGTCGCGCACCGTCGACATCAGCCCGGCGGTCGACGGCTACTTGACCGCCGAACCCGACGCCGACGCCTCACGACGCGGCAACATCATGGCGCGCACCCGCATGATTGCGCTGTTCGACCTGTCGGCCCGCTATCGTGCACTTCCGCTGGGCACTGGCAACAAGACAGAGCGGCTGTTCGGATACTTCACCTGGCACGCCGACGACTCCCCGCCGATCAATCCGATCGGTGACCTCTACAAGACGCAGGTGTGGGCTCTCGCCCGTCACTTGGGCGTGCCCGACATCATCATCACCAAGCCAGCCACCGCCGATCTCATTGCTGGTCAGACCGACGAGGGCGATCTCGGGATCAGCTACGCGCGCGCCGACGAGATCCTGAACGGCATGCTGCACGGCTTCTCACACGAGGCGCTGCGCTCGCGCGGCTTCCAGCGTGATGAACTCACGCTGGTGTCGAAGCGACTGAACGGCACGCATTGGAAGCGGCGGCCGCCGGCCACCGCCTTGGTGAGCCAGTCCGGCATCGGTGAATCGTATCTGCGTCCGGTGGACTATTGATCGGACTGTTGCTCGCTCTATTGCTCGTGCAGGCGTAAGGCATGTTCGACGAGTTTCGCGTCTATCTCGAACTCGGCTTTCGGCATATCGCGGATCTCGCCGGGTACGATCACATCTTGTTCGTGGTCGCACTGGCGATCCCGTTCAGCATTCGTGACTGGCGCCGACTCGCGGTGCTGGTCACCGCGTTCACCGTGGGCCACAGTATCACCTTGGCCCTCGCCACGTTGCGCCTGGTGTCGGTGTCGTCGAATGTGGTGGAGACACTGATTCCGGCCACGATCCTTTTTACGGCGCTCGACGCCTACACGGCGGCCACCCCGCAGCGCCCGGAGAATCCGGTCACGGTGAAGCGGTATCTCATCGCGCTGCTGTTCGGCCTCATTCACGGTCTCGGCTTCTCGAGCTACCTGCGCGCGTTGTTGGGTGACGAAGAGCGCATTGGCCTGCCGTTGCTGGCCTTCAACGTGGGACTCGAACTCGGGCAGCTCCTGATTCTGGCTCTCGTGCTTGCTGTGGGTGCCCTTTTGGTACCGGCGATCCTTCAGCGACGCCGGTGGGTACAACTGTTGGTGGGCGTGACCGGTGGTCTCGCGCTCATGCTGCTGGTCCAGCGCCTTCGCGCCTGGTCATGACCATCCATTTCCTCCTCGTGCCGTATGCGATTGTCTCTCCGCTCGCTCTCCGTTGTGCTACTCCTGCTTCCGGCTTCGTTGCCAACGGCCCTGCCGGCGCAGCAGTGGCTCAACGCCGAACCGAATAGCAAGGTCAACAAGTCGTCGTTCCGCGCGCTCGACGAATGGCCGTCGCCGAATGACTTCCGTGATGCGTCCGGCTCACCGGGCACGCGCTACTGGCAGCAGCGCGTGGACTACGTGATCCGCACCACGCTCGACACCAACACACACTCGGTGAAGGGCTCGGAGCGCATCACGTACCACAACAACTCGCCACAGCCGCTCGGCTACCTCTGGTTCCAGCTCGATCAGAACATCGAAGCGAAGACGAGCCGCGCCAACATGACGAAGTCGGCATTGCCGGCCACGCTATCGCCGCAGGCCCGTCGCTTCCTGCTGCCCGAGGAAGAGCCGGTGGGCGGCTACGACATCACGCGTGTCGCGCTGGTCTCGGTGAACGGGCAGACGGCCAAGCCGGCCCGTTACATCGTGAACGGCACGCAGATGCGCGTAAACCTCGACGCGCCGATCCCCACCGGCGGCAAGGCCGTGGTGGACATCGACTGGTCGTTCGTGGTACCCGAGGGCGGCAACAACAGCCGCGGCGTGCGTGAGCAGGTGAAGGACGGATGGATTTACGAAGTGGCGCAGTGGTTTCCGCGCGCCGCTGTCTACGACGACGTGACCGGTTGGCAGAACGACCCGTTCCTGGGCCAGGGCGAGTTCTATCTCAACTTCGGCAACTACGACGTGAGCATCACGGTGCCGCATGACCACATCGTGCGCTCCACCGGCACGCTGCGAAACCCGCTGCAGGTGCTCACGCCCACGCAGCGCACGCGCCTGGCCACGGCGATCGCGGGCGACACGTCGGTGTTCATCGTGCGTCCGAACGAAGTGGCCACACCCGGCGCGCGTCCGGCCGGCACGGCCCCGATCACGTGGCGCTTCACGGCCGAGAATGTGCGAGACTTCGCGTGGGCTAGTAGCAAGACGTTCGTGTGGGATGCCGCGGGTTTCCGCTATTCGCCGGCCGGCCGCACCATCGAACTGCACTCGGTGTATCCGCGTGACGCCATGCCGTTGTGGAGCGACATCTCTACCAAGGCCATCGCACAGACCATGCGCAGCTACGGCCGCATGGCGTTCGAGTATCCGTATCCGCAGGCGTCGAATGTGAACGGCCAAGTGGGCGGCATGGAGTATCCCATGATCGCCTTTTGTGGCGGACGCCCCGGTGCCAACGGCACGTATACCAAGAATCAGGAGTACGCGCTCGCCGCGGTCACCATTCACGAAGTCGGGCACAACTGGTTCCCGATGATCGTGGCCACCGACGAGCGCAAGTGGACGTGGATGGACGAAGGGATCAACTCGTTCCTCGAGTACTACAGCTCACTCGACTACGACAAGAACTGGCCGGCGGCGCGCCTGCGTGGTCCGGCGCCGAACATCGTGAACTACATGAAGGACGCCGATCAGGTACCCCTCATGACCGAGTCGGACTTCATCCATCGTCAGTTCGGCAACAACGGCTACAGCAAGCCGGCCGCCGGCTTGGTGATGCTGCGTGAAAAGGTGCTGGGCCCGGAGCGCTTCGATCTGGCGTTTCAGGAGTATTCGAAGAAGTGGATGTTCAAACATCCGCAGCCGGCCGACTTCTTCCGCACGCTGGCCAGCGGCGCCGGTGAGCGCCTCGACTACTTCTGGCGAGGGTGGTTCTACAGCACCTACAACAATGATCAGGCGATTACCAAGGTCGAGTCGCAGGACGCGCAGGCATTTGCCGGCACGACCAAGCGCGGGAAGTTTTATCACCGCATCACCGCCGAGAACAAGGGCGGGCTGGTGTTGCCGCTGGAGCTCGAGATCGAGTTCACCGACGGCACCAAGGAGCGCGTGAAGATGCCGGCCGAGGTATGGCGCGGCAGCGAGAAGTCACACGAGTACGGATTCTTCTCCGACAAGGAGATTGCCAAGGTTACGGCCGATCCCGATTCGGGCTACGCCGACGTGGACCGCACGAACAACACGTTCACGAAGGGCGTGAGCACGCGCCCGATCGGATGAACAGAAGGAGTCGCACGTGAAGCTCACCACACTGGCCTTGGCCGCCTTGTTGTTCGGTGGCCGCGACGCGGGTGTCCGTGTGATGCACGATGTGCACAGCACGCACACGCGCGCTGTCATCGAGAACGGTACGGTGATGTGGAAGGTGCGGCTGTTCAGCGACGATCTGGAGAAGGGGCTGCGCGCGTATGCGCGTCGCCCCGCCTTCGCACTCGATCGCGACCCCAAGGCCGACTCACTCTTCACGGCGTACTTCAATGCCAAGGTGAGCGTGTCGGCCGATGGTCGCGCGCTCAAAGCGCAGCTGGTGCAGCAGGGCGTGGACAAGGACCCGGTGGGCGGTACCGTGCACTGGTACCTGCTACAGTTCGACGCGGCGCGCGCACCGGGCACGCTCGTCATTCGCAACGCGCTACTGGCCGAGCTCTTTCCGAGTCAGGCCAACATCGTGGTGCTGTTATCGATGCCGGGCGAGAAGCGACATTCACTGTACTTCGGCGACGGCGACAACGCGGCGCAGACGGTAGAACTGCGCCGCTAGGCCCGGCTCTCCGGCGGAGACGCGTTTAGGGATCCGCCCACATCGCGTTCGGATCCGCTCCTGCCAGCTGCACGCAGAACGCCGCAATCCGCTCCACCGCCTGCGCCACGAACGCGGCACCCTTCTCCGCCGTGGCTTCTCGCGGATTGCCCACGCCGGTATCGGCCGTCACCTGCGTCCAGCGGCGCGGCATCCACGCCCATCCGCTGCGCACGCCGTCGAACACGCTGGCCTTCGCATGGCCATCGCCCCACGTGTTGCGGTCGGGCACGACCAAGTGCGGCGCCACATGCATGATCGCCGCCGTTTCGAGTTCACCGGCATGGTCGCCCGCGCTCTCGAACACCCCGTGGTCACCGGCCTGCCACCAGTTCACGATCGACAGCACGATCGGGGTGCTCGGCTGCAGCTCCCGCACCAGCGCGCGGAGCTCGTTACCACCGTGAGCATTCAACAGCACCAGCGCGCGCACGCCGTGCGGCTCGAGACTCTTCACCACATCGCGTAACAGGGCCAGCTGCGTGCTCGGCATAATGTTGATCGTGAAGCGCAGGTCGAGCTGCGTGGTGTTCACGCCGAACGGCACCGCGGGCAACGCCACAACGCGCACGCCCTGCGCGGCGCACGCGGCCGCTACTCGTGCGGCGACTTCACGCCCCATGATGGTGTCAGTGCCGTACGGCAAATGCGTGTTGTGCGGTTCCGTGGCGCCGAAGGGCACCAGCGCCACCGGCCAATCACCGTCGCGCATGGCCGGCCACGTCTGCTCTTCCAGCACACCATCTCGCGGCGCGTATCCCTCGGGACTACTCACGAATCAGCGTCCCTGTCCGAATGTGTCACACGAACGTGGATCGCCCGAGTCGAAGCCTTTGCGGAACCAGGCCTTCCGGTCGGTACTCGAGCCGTGCGTGAACGACTCCGGGTTCACCCGCCCCGTCGACATCTTCTGCAGTCGGTCATCACCCACTGCGGCCGCCGCGCCGAGGCCTTCGTCGAGATCACCAGCTTCGATGATGCCGCTTCGGGCCGCCGAGTGCGCCCACACGCCGGCGTAGCAGTCGGCCTGGAGCTCCATCGCCACCGACAGCTGATTGCCCGCCGCCGGATTGCGCTGCACGGCGTTGCGCATCGCCTTCTCGGTACCCGTGAGATTCTGCACGTGGTGCCCTATCTCATGCGCCAGTACATACGCCTGCGCGAAATCACCGGGCGCGCCGAACTGACGATCGAGCTGATCGAAGAACGAGAGATCGACGTACACGCGCTGATCGCCCGGGCAGTAGAACGGCCCCGAGGCCGCGCTAGCGTCGCCGCACGCCGATCGTACGCCTTCTCGGAACAGCACGAGCCGCGCGTCGGTGTAACCCGGCACCAGCGTGCGCCACGTCACCTGCGCCGTATCGAGGACGAACGACACAAAATCCACCATCTTCTCTTCGCCGGCGTCGGTTACCGGGGCCGATTGCGACGCAGGCGCGGTCTGCACGCCGGGCGCTCCACCACTGAACTCGGTGAGCAGATCGCGTTTGAAGATCAGGCTGAGCACGAGCAGCACGACGGTGCCGCCGAGCCCCAGCTTCATCCCGCCGCCACCGCCGCCACGAAATCCTCCACCACCACTCGCGCCACGACGATCTTCGAGATTGTCGCTCCGTCCACCTGGGCTCCAACGCATCTGTTAGTCTCCGCTATTACGGCGCCGTTGCCGGCTTCACCGTGAGAAAGTCCTGATCATCCGCCCCGACCGTGCGCAGCCAGACCAACACTTCGGCAATGCGCTCGGGGCCGAAAATACCCCGCTGTCCCTGCAACCGGCGCACCTGCCGCAACTCACGCCCGGTCTGCGTCCACGTCGAACTGTAACTGCCGAAGAAGCTCGTGGCCGACACGTTCGCCGGCAGCTCCACGGTCCAGCCCGGCGGCAACGTCACGATCCACTCGGTGACATTGGCGATCGGTGCAAGAATCCGGCTCGCGTCGATCGGCAGCTGCCGCGGGCCGCGACTTTCGAGTTCCCGGAGCGCCGTGCGGAAGCTCCGCGCCGGTCCGCGCACCACCGACGGCACGGCCAGCACTTTCGACGTGCCGATCGTGCGGACGAGCTCGTCGGCCGACACGGAATACGAGATCTGCGCCGGCGCCGAGAGATCGCGGCCATTGAAGACCACCAGCGAGTCCACCCGCGGATTCCCGGTCACTTCCGCACCAAAGATGCGCTGGGTCAGTGATCGGGAGAACACCGCGCGCCGGGTGGAATCGAGCGGTGTGCTCAGGCCCAGGCGGAGCCCGTACGTCGGCGATCCGTCAGCCCGCTCCACCGCGCGTCCCACGGCGCGTCCGTCGGGCCCGAGCTGCATCGTGAGCTGCAGGGACGACACGTTTCGCTCGGTGGGTCGCACTGGCAGCGTCACACGCTGCGCCGCGCCGTCGTCACCGATGATGATCGCAAAACTTCCCTGATAGGCATCGGGCAACTCGCCGTAGGGAATCGATTCGGCGGTGAGGTCGGTATACACCCAATGCGCCCCATCACGCACGGCGGCGATGGCGTGATTGAACTGGAACACCGTTGGCACGTTCGGATCGGGGCGTTGCGAGAGTGATAACAACACCGGACTCGCGGCGAGGCGATACCGACGCAACGCCGCCACGAACAGCGTCGCCTTGTCCTTGCAATCGCCGAGCGCCGTGGAGAGCACCTCGTCGGGCGTGCGCGGTTGATAGCTGCCCATGCCGAGCGCGACGGACAGATACCGGATGTCCTGCGCCACGAAGCGATGCACCGCGCGAATGGTGTCGAGCTTCGTGCGGGCCCCGCTGGCGCGTACGAGGGAATCGATGCGAGCCGCCGCGCTCACGCTGAGCGCGTAGCGATCCTTCGACAAGGCGTGGTACCAACTCGCGATCTCGGTCCACGTGCCGCGTGGTCCCACGGTGATGGTCTGCACCACACCATTCGAGTCGGCGGCGAACGGTTCGCCCCGAATACCGGGCTGATCGCTTGCTGTCCACAAGTATCGCCGGCGACCGTTGGCGATGTCATCGCGGCGCTGCACCGTGAGGTTGCGCTCCACGATATTCGGCGCGTACCCCTCGGGCACGTCGAGCTCGATGATCGAGCGCCGGATGGAGGTCGGTCCGTTCAATCCCGCGCGAAACAGAAAATCGCCCGGCCGCTGCGGCGCGGATTCCCTCACCGACCAGGCGATGTCGACCACGGTGCCCGCCGTCACACCTGAAAGCGACAGACGGCGCACGCGCTGATCCTGATAGATTGGATTCGCCATCGCCGCCGGCACATCGGCATCCTGCATCTGAGCCGGCTTGTCGGCCACGACCACGCCCGTGGTGCGCAGCACGCGCACCCACTCGATGGTCAACGTCTGATGCGACGACGCGAAGGCGAACGCCTGCTCGGCCAGGCCGCGCGCGGCGTTCTCATCGACCACCTGCACCGCCCGCCGATTGCGCTGTTGCCAGCGCCCGTCGGCCTCCACGCGAAAACTGGATTCCTGCAGCAGCACCACGAAGGGCTGCCCTACCGCGCGCGCCGGGTCGACGGCCAGCCGCAGTACCGAATCCGACGGCACCAACGGCAGCGGCGACGCGGGCGTGGCGCCCTGCGCCCACGAGGCACGCGCACCGGCACACAGCAGGGCGCTCAGCGCCAGAGAACGAAGCATACGGAATGGTCGCATGCCTGCGCCGCTGGCGCGAGTGACCTACGCGAGCGTCCTATGCCGCCATCAGATCCGCGCGCGCGAACGCCAGGCTTACGGCACGTCGTGCGCCACGCTTGAGCGCGCGATGCACCGAGCGGGCGTAGCGCACGAAATTCGATCCTGCCCACGGGTGACGTGCGAAGAAATCGAACGGGAGCATGTCGCACTTGAGCCGATTACACGGACCGCAGGCCGTGACCAGGTTGCCCGGGTCGTGCGCCCCGCCGCGCGCCAACGGCACGACGTGATCGAGCGTAGCCGTGCGATGATCGAGCCGCGCCGCACAATACACGCAGCGTTGCCCACAGTCGCGCAGGGCGGCGCGGCGCATGGCCTGTTTCGCCGCGACCTGCGCCGCCACCTGTGGCCGAAGTGACGACGCCCCGGCGGAGGCGGTGAGCCTCACGACGGGGCGTGGAGTACGGTTGGTGCGAACGAGCCGGCGCGATGAGGGCCGGGAGCGTGCCGACGGGTGGGCCGAGGGGCACGGGCAGGAACTACCGCGAGTGGAACGCATCATCCTCCTGGAAAACCGGGTGGACACGCACACCAAAGCTGAAGCGATCGCTGCTACGATCCGTTTGACACCGCGACTATACGATCACGTTCCTGCTCCCGTCAAGACAAGAGCAGGACCGTTACAGCATTTCCCGCCTAGCGCTTCATGCCGCTGTTCGTGAGTGGGTCACGAAGCATGCTCCCGATTCGGGCGGCCATGCCGTCGAGTTGCTGCCGGTTCGGCATCTGCGAGCCAGGGAACGGCAGCGGCACATCGAACCCATCGCCTTCGCGACGCGGGATCAGGTGGATGTGGTAGTGCATCACGTTCTGACCGGCGGCGGCACCCGAGTTCACGACGATGTTCATGTCCGTCGCCCCCGACGCCGTCTGCACACGCGGGATCAGCTTGGCCGCGACCTGATACAGATGGGCGCCGACATCCTTCGGGATATCCTGCAGCACTTCGTAGTGCTCACGAGGGACGACCAGCACGTGCCCGGGGTTGACCGGTTGAATATCAAGGAAGGCGATCGCCACCGAATCTTCGTAACAGATCGACACTTCGGCCGCGCCCCGAATCAGGTCGCAGAAAATGCAGTGGCCGCTGGACGGCGTCATAGGAGCAGTGGGTGCGTGCATAAGATTTCACCAGAGAGGAAGGACCGTCCTGCCAAGCTGTCCCCGAATTGTACGCACGGCAAGCACTGCATGATCCCGGCCGCAGAAAGCCCCTTCCGCTCGCGACCGGCGCTAAGTTTAGGGGTTGTCTGTCCCCAGCCCTTCAGATCACTTCGATGGCCACTTCGACCCGCCCGAGCCGCCCCCGCAAGGGAGCCGCCGCCGAGCCCGCGCTCACGCGTGAGCAGATGGTGAACGCCTACCGCGTGATGTACACGTCGCGCCGGTTGGACGACAAAGAGATTCAGCTGAAGCGCCAGAACAAGATCTTCTTCCAGATCTCCGGCGCTGGTCATGAGGCCGTGCTCACCGCGGCGGGCATGGTGCTGCGTCCGTCGTACGACTGGTTCTATCTGTACTACCGTGATCGGGCGCTCTGTCTGCAGCTCGGCATGACGCCCGCCGAAATGTTGTATAGCGCCGTCGGCGCCGCGATCGATCCGAACTCGGGTGGGCGGCAGATGCCGAGCCATTGGGGGCAGAAGGATCTCAACATCGTGTCCGTGTCGTCGCCAACCGGTACGCAGTTCCTGCAGGCGGTCGGCAACGCCGAGTCCACGCTGCGCGCCTCGCAGGGCCAGCTCACCGACGGGTTCCCCGGCGATGACGTGACGCTCGTGACCACCGGTGACGGCACCACCAGCGAAGGCGAGTTCTGGGAGTCGCTCAACACCGCGTGCAATCTCAAGCTGCCCGTGGTGTATCTGGTGGAAGACAACGGCTACGCCATCTCGGTGCCGGTGGAAGTGAACACCGCCGGCGGCTCGATCTCGAAGCTCGTGGCGTCGTTCCCGAACATGTACATCGAAGAAGTCGACGGCTGCGATTTCCTCGCGTCGTACGCCGCGCTCGAGCGCGCCGTGACGTATGCGCGCGAACGCAAGGGACCGGCGTTTGTGCACGCCAAGGTGATCCGCCCGTACTCGCACTCGCTCTCCGACGACGAGGTGTTCTATCGTCCGCAGGACGAGCGTGATGCCGACGCCGCGCGTGATCCGCTCACCACGTTCCCGCTGTTCCTGCTGGCCGAAGGACTCGCCACCGAAGAAGAACTGAAGGCGATGCGCGATACCGTCGACGCCGAGATTCTCGCGGCCACCGACGACGCGCTCGAGCAGCCGCAGCCCGGCGCCGACACGGTCACCTTCGGCGTGTACTCGCCGGATGTCGACCCCACGGCCGAACAGTTCGATACCGAAGACGATCCGCAGTTCACGGGCGAGCCGACCACCATGGTGGACTTGCTCAACGCCTGCATGCGCGACGAAATGGCGCGCGACGAACGCATCTTGGTGTTCGGCGAAGATGTGGCCGACGTGTCGCGAGAGCAGCACCTGGGCAAGGTCAAGGGCAAGGGCGGCGTGTTCAAGGTGACGCACGGCCTGCAGACCAAGTTCGGTGGTGGTCGCGTGTACAACTCGCCGCTGGCCGAAGCGAATATCATCGGTCGCGCCATCGGTCTGGCGCATCGCGGCTACAAGCCGGTCGTCGAAATCCAGTTCTTCGACTACATCTGGCCGGCGTTCATGCAGATCCGCGACGAACTCGCCACCATGCGCTGGCGCTCGAATAACGCGTTCAGCGCGCCGGTGGTCATTCGTACCACGTACGGCGGCTACATCCGCGGCGGCATCTATCACTCGCAAACGGGGGCGTCGCTGTTCACGCACAACCCCGGCTTGCGCGTGGTGTGCCCCAGCAATGCGCTCGATGCGAACGGCCTGCTCCGCACCGCCATCCGCAGCGAAGACCCCGTGCTGTTTCTCGAGCACAAGCACCTGTACCGCCAGACGTACAACAAGGGCCGCTACCCGGGCCCGAATTTCATGATTCCGTTCGGCAAGGCGAACGTGCTGCGCGAAGGCACCGACGTCACGCTGGTCACGTACGGCGCCACGGTGCAGCGTGCCCTGGTGGCCGCCAACCAGATTGCCGAGGAAGGCGGACCGAGCGTAGAGGTCATCGACCTGCGCACGCTCTCGCCGTGGGATCAGGAAACGGTGTTCAACAGCGTCAAGAAGACCAGTCGCGTGATCGTGGCCACCGAGGATTCACTCTCATGGGGCTACGGCGCGGAAATCGCCGCCAAGATCGCCGACGAGTGCTTTGCGTGGCTCGATGCGCCGGTGAAGCGGATTGCCAGCGCCGACGCCTTCGTGGGATACGCGCCTTCGCTCGAAGATGCGACGCTCCCGCAGGTCGAGACGTTCCGGAAGGCGTACCTCGACATCGTCGCGTTCTAATCGTCGCGCACCATGTTGCATCAATGCCCCACGACGCATCTGCGTCGTGGGGCATTGTGCATTCAGGCGACCAACGTGAGCTCGCGAGCCACCGGGTGCGTGGTACCGAGCGCGATGTACTCCGGCACCAGCTCCGCAATGCGCTGCCGCAGCACGGTGTCATCGTCACGGCGCATCGCCGACTGGACCAGCGCGTCGACATGGGCATGCACGCCGGCCGGCGGAATGCCGAGGCGCGAGCACAGAATGGTATGATGCGATGTCGGCTGCAGACTTTCGTCGTCGCGCGAGAGCTCCTCGAACAACTTCTCGCCCGGCCGCAGTCCCGTGAAGTGAATCTCGACGTCATCCCCCACTCGCAGTCCCGAGAGACGAATCAGGTCGGACGCCAGATCGACAATCTTGATCGGCTCACCCATGTCGAGCACGAACACTTCGCCGCCCTTACCCAGCACCGCCGCCTGCAGCACCAACTGCACCGCTTCGGGGATGGTCATGAAATAGCGCTGCATATCCGGGTGCGTGATCGTGATCGGCCCACCGGCGCGGATTTGCCGCAAGAACGTCGGCACCACACTACCGCGGCTCCCCAGCACATTTCCGAAACGAACGCTCACATAGTTCCGGCCGGTCGATACCGCGGCGCGTTGCACGAGCAATTCGGCAATCCGCTTGGTCGCTCCCATGATGCTGGAGGGATTGACCGCCTTGTCGCTCGAGATAAGCACGAACTGCGGCGTATCATGACGCACGGCCGCGTCGATCAAGGTGCGGGTACCCTTCACGTTGTTGGTAATCGCCTCGGCCAGATTGTCTTCCATGAGGGGCACATGCTTGTGCGCCGCCGCGTGGAAGACGGTATTCGGACGGAACTGGCTGAAGATCGCGTCGAGCCGCGTCTCATCACGGATATCGGTGATGAGGCAAGTGAGTGGCACCGACGGGTAGCTCGAGCGCAGCTCCTGCTGAATATCGAAGATCGAGTTCTCGCCGTGGCCTAGCAGCAACAGGTGTGCTGGCGCATTCCGCGCGATCTGCCGGCACAACTCGCTGCCGATCGATCCGCCGGCACCCGTCACGAGCACCGTCTGTCCTTCCACGATACGTCGCACGGAGCCGAGATCCGTTTGCACGGGCGCGCGCCGAAGCAGGTCTTGGATCTCCACCGGTCGCAGCTGATTCACGCCGATGCGTCCGGAGATGATCTCGCCGATCTGCGGCATCGTGCGAATCTCGACGCCAGCGGCGGTGCATACGCGCACGATCTCGCGGATCTTCGCCCCAGGCGCGCTCGACATCGTGATGATGACATGACGCACACCGTAGGCGCGAATCCGCTCCTCGAGTTCGCTCACCGGGCCAAGTACGGCGAGACCACCCACCTGCATGTTGTGCTTGGTCGCGTCGTCGTCGAGATAGCCGATCGGACGAAGTCCCATCGCCGGATGCTCGAGCATCTCTCGCGCCGTGAGCCGTCCAGATGGACCCGCGCCGAGAATGAGGACAGGCGCCTGAATGGTCCGGTCACGACGCTGACGGCGGTGCGAAATCCAGACACGCGCCAGAAAGCGCGGCAGCGTAAGGGCGACGATGCTCCACATCGTATGCGACGAAATCACCGAGAGCGGCAATCGCGTGGGCGAGAGGCCGAGAACGGGCAGCAGAAATACACCGAGCGTGACGTTGGCAATCGCCGCCACGAACACGGCCGCCATCATCGCCTTGAGCTCCTCGACCGACGCCATCCCCCACGCGCGTCGATACAACCGAAACGCGGCCATGATCCCAAGCCACATGGGCACGGCGAGCATCAGGTGATAGCTCGCCGCCTCGCGCCAGCTCGAGCTGAGCCACTCCAGTCCTTCGAAGCGGAGCGACCAGGCAATACCCCAGACGGCCGTCAGCATCACGACATCGAGCACGAATAACTGATTATGCGTCAGCCACGGAGCCTTGCGGCCCTCGGCGGGTGACCCGGCCAGCGGCAATTGAGCCGTTGTCGGAGAAGCGGAGCTGGACGTCATAACGTGTACGGTCTGCGGCGAAAACTTCGTCGCTGCGTCGCGACTTCTCCAGGAGCTAAAACGGCCCCCGCCCAGGCATCCCCCCGCCCAAGCCGTCCTGCGTCATACGCCCTAAGGCCTACCTCATCGAGTATCGGAAGAGACGCCCAAGCCTTTAACCGACGGTTCGTAACGGTTCGACGACGGCGTGTCCCACCCCTAGTTCGTTCGGCTCAGCACGACGGCCAGTGTCACCAAACTGCCGATGACCTGCGTCATGGTGCCGAGGAACTGCATCACATCGCGCTTGTCGGACGGATCACGGGACGGCACGATGATCCGGCTGCCCGGCCGGGGCTTCGGATGCGTGGCAATAACGACGAAGTATCGATGATTGGTTTCTACCTTACCGTTGGCCTGAACCACGTACGCGCGCTTGACGTCCGCGTTCCGCGTCGTGCCACCCGCCGCGCGGATGTACGACGACAACGGCGCGCCGGGCTCGTACGGCAGCGCCACCGCCGAATTCACCGCGCCCGATATCAATACCAGTGCGTTGTATCGCGGCACATGCACGGAGTCGCCGTCGATCAGCAGCAGATTGTCGCGATCCTTCGGATTCTGCAGCACACTGGGGAGGTCCACACCGACCCGTCCCACCGCATTCTCTCCACGAAAGAACGCCACACCGGCCGAGTAGGCCGAAGCGGTCAGCCCACCGGCGCGGGCAATGACATCGGACAGGCGCTCGGTTTTGGACGTCAGGGCGTATCTACCAGGGAATTGGACTTCGCCCGTGAGCGTCACCGTGGACTGCATCTGCCAGTCCGGCTGACGAAGCACCAGCACGTTGTCGTATGGCGCAAGGCGGGTTTCGCCATTGGGCGTGGCGGCGGCCGGCGAATCGAGGACGTACGACGAGTCGAGTGGCACGCGGAAGGTGATCGCCAGTTGCCCCTGCAAGCGCGTTTCTGGCAGTCGCGCGATCTCGGCGTCCTTGAGCGAGGCACTCGGCAACAAGCCACCGGCCTGCAGGAGCAGATCGCGCATCGTCATCCCGTCGCGATACGGATACTGACCCGGATTGCGCACGGCGCCACTGAGGGCGACGTACCGCGGCGCACGGAACTCGGTCAGCGAGAACACCGAGATTTCGTCGTCTTCTTGCAGCGACATCGGCGTGGTCGTGGTGCCGTCGGTACGCAGCGTAGCGCGGATCTGCTCGCGCGTCGAATCGGCGCGCAGTCGCGAGATGATGACGCGACCGAGATAGGTGTCGGACTTGAGACCACCCGCTTGGCGGATGGCGTCATTCAGCGTGCTGGCCTTGTCGATGCCTTGTGAGCCGGGCTGCCACACGTTGCCAGTAATGGTGATACGACCCCGCACACGGTTCGAGACGCGCGGCACTTCCACCACATCGCCGGCCTCGATCGGAATGCGCACGGCGCTCGCGCCCTTGGCGGCGTCCGGCAGGCTCACATCGAGCACGATGCGATCGCTACCCTCGGCCGTGCGTTGCGTGGGAGGCACGATACGTTGGATGCGAATGCGACGGCGCGAGGCGTCGTCGGTGAAGCCGCCGGCGGTCGCCACCAGGTCGTCGAGCGATTCGTTCGCGCGCAGTTCGTAGGTGGCCGGCCGCAGCACGCCACCGCTCACGCGGACGCGCGCGCCGTGCGTGGGTACGAACAGCACATCGCCGTTCTCGAGACGGACGTCACCGCTGGCGTCACCGCGCAGCAGATACTCGTACACATCGAAACGCTGTGACGGTTTGCCGCGGCGACGAATCTCCACCTGCCGCAGTGATCCGCGTTCACTCGGGCCGCCGGCCGCATACAGCGCCGTGAGCGCGGTGCCAGCGCTGGAAATGCGATAGCTACCCGGCTGCTGCACGTCGCCCACCACGAACACCTGGTTGCTGCGTAACCGCGCCACACTGACCGAGAAGCGCGTGCTGCTGCCGATGCCCGAGTACACGCGCTGCAGCCGCGAGCGCAGCAAGACATCGAGATCACCGAGCGTGAGATTGGCCACCGGCACCGTGCCGACGACGGGGATCACGATGAAGCCTTCGCGGGTGACATCCAGCGTATACGCGGCTTCGACATCGCCGCTCAGGATGAGCACCAGTTGATCGCCGGCGCCGAGCTTGTAGGAGGCGTCCACCGGCCCGCCGGCGTTCGCGTCGAACACCGTCGTTGGCTGCGAGAAGAGCGCGTAGCCGAAGAGTGTGGTGCCGTCGGGCGCGTAGCTGGTGCCGAGTCGCGCGGCATCACCATTGGGGCGTTCGCTGCTCGACGGGATCGGGGCAACGGTGCCCGCCGCTACAGCGGCGCCGGTACGGGTGCCGCCGAGGAGAATTCTACGAAGGGCGGCCGCATCGGTCGAGTCGACGATGCCGAGTGCGCGCACCGCGTTGATCAGCGAATCGGATGGAGGCGAGCTGGCGCCGGGTGTCGCTCCACCCATGACCTGTTCCAGCAACGACTCGGGGTACCCCGCAGCGCGCAGGCGCGCTCGGAGTTGGTCGGCGGAAAGACCGGAGGCTTGGATCCGTTGCCGCAGTTGCGCCACCAATTCGGGGCGGTTCTGCACCAGATCCTGTGCTTGGGCCGGGGTCGGGATGTTTGCTGGCAGCGACTGCGCATGCACAGGCTCGACATCGGCGCCGGCCATGATGCTCGCCGCGAGCACCAGAAGCACTCGTGAACGGGACATCTTCAAAGATTCTGATAGAGAGAAAGGTCGTTCGTCAGGGGAATGACGAACGACCTTCCGGGGCTGTAACAGTGTGTTGCCGAACCGTGACGGTCCGTGCCCACGATTACATGGGCGGCTTCTTCTTGAACATGCCGCCCAGGCCGGCCTTGATGGCGTCCTTGGCACTCGGCTTCTCTTCCTTCTTGGCGTCCTTGTCGCCCTTGGCCGATTCGGCCTTGGCGCTGTCCATCGCGGCGCCCGCTTCGGCCATCATCTTCGTCATGTCGGCGACTTCGTAGCCGGCCGGAATTTCGAAGAGCGACTTGTCGAGCGCGCCCGTCTTGAGGTCGGTGACTTCCATCACCAGCGTGTCCGCCGTGACTTTGCCCTTCTTGTCCGTCTGGGTGGACCAGGTGACCGTCTTGAGCGCGATGCCCGAGCGGCCATACTCGCGGGTGTAGCTGGCGAGATCTTTGGCGAGCTCGGGGTTCGTAGACTTTACGCCCGATGCGAACGACTTGGCCCATGCTTCCATGGTGCGCGGATCGAAGTCCACGTTGGCGATCCACTGGTCACTGGAGTCGTTGCTGACCGTCTTCTGGTTCATCATCATCACCTTCATCTCGACGGTGCTGGAGTACCAGGTGCGGACCTTCCTCGTCTTGTAGCCGAGGATCGTTTCACCGGCGCCCAGGTCCTTGTAGCGGAAGCTGGTGTTGCTGACGGTGAGCTTCACGAGCGGATTGTTGAGCATCGCGCCCATGCCGCTCCCCATCGCGTCGGCCGTCATGACGATCGCCTTCTTGTCCTTGGGATCGACGATCACGAATTTGCCGGCGTCGCCCTGCACGATCATGTAGCGGTTCTTCTGGCCCATGGGGTTCGTGCCTTCGAGGTAGTCCATGCGGATGTTGCCATCCTGCATGCGGACGTTGGCGAGCGTGCTCCGCGCTTCCTTCTGCTTTTTGTCCGCACTGCTCGACGAGATGCGGTAGGAGAAGGAGATGCCGGTGGCGCGGGCGATGGGGCGCGCTGCGGTGAGTACGCCGACGGCCATGGTGGCGGAGGCCGCGCCGATGACCAGGCGCTTGGTGGAGCGGGAGAGCACAACGCGCATGAATCCCTCGTGATCGAGAATTGGGGGTCGGCGCGTGGATGAAGGGCGCCTCACGTGGGGAAAGGTATTGTTCGACCAGCGGCGGGCAAGCAAGACGGGGGTAACGCTACGCACGGATGAGCTTGAGGTCGTACGGCGTGAAGAATTGGTCCCGTGAGATGACGACCAGCCCTTCGACCTGCGCCTGCGCGATCAGCATCCGGTCGAAGGGATCCCGATGATGCCACGGCAGACGTGCGGCGGCCTCGGCGTGCCGGAACAGGACGGGCAACTCGGTAAATGCCGACGCCGCAGCGGCGGCGGCCACGGTGCGGGTACCGCTGATTTTGCCGAGCGACGACTTGATCGCGAGTTCCCACGCCGACGCACTGCTGACGAACACGTCGTCGGCACTCCTGATGGCCTTCATCGCGGCCGCCGAGAGACGCGCGCCAGAATCCCACCAGATCAGCACATGCGTATCCAGGAGCACGCGCACGCGAGGTTACTCCGCCTCGAAGGAATCCAACACGTCATCCGGCAACGGCGCGTCAAATCCACGCGCCACCTTCCACATGCCTTTCCCTTGGCCTGGCACTCGACGATGGCGCGTGTCCTCCATGGGAACGAGACGCGCCATGGGATGCCCGGACTTCATGATCACGATCTCTTCGCCGGCGGCGGCGCGGTCGACCAACGCCGAGAGCTGGGTCTTGGCGTCGTAGAGTGCGACGGATTCACGGACGACTTTTTTGGGCATACAACCTCGCTATTGAACTGATCAACTAGGAGCATACTGATCTTGACCAATTTGGTCAAGTGTATCGTCTCTACCGAATCCGCTTCGTGCCAGAGGCGTTGGCGAATCCATCAGGAGTCCACTTGACCATTCGAATCGTGGCCGGTATGCCTGCGGTCGGCGGCGGCCCGTCGAGTGAGAACTTGAACTCAGCGAGCTCAATGCCCGGCAACATGACGCTCTGGGTCGAGCGCCCCTGCGACCGTAGCTGGAACACCGTGGATGTCTTGTTTGACGCGTCCTCGAGCATGAAGCTGAAGAGATCATCCGACGAAAGCGATTGAGCGTTCCAGTACACGTCCTCGCCGGACAGTGTGTCGGACAGTGTGAGCGATGTCCATGTCGCGTCATAGGAATCGCTCGCGGCAGGGAGGCGCCGTTTGATCGAAAGTCGGCGAACGCCATCGTTGAAAACAACACCGTCTCTGAACGGAGCAGACGCGAGCGTGACTGACCGATGACGAATGAGCTCCGCGTCGATCCGAATGCTCTGAATCGGTTCCGACTGCAGGCGATGGATTCGAACGCTAGGATCCTGAGGTCGCCAACGAATCGTCCGTGCGCCGCGCGCATCGACAGTAACGAAGCTTTGCATCACCTGATGCTCCACATTCACGGCAAGGTTGCCTGAGCGAACGTTGCTGATCTCCGTTCCATCCGATGACATCATAACGTGACTCGCCGGCGTCTTTATCGGCCGTGATCCGGCAACGGCAATCTCGCCCTGAAGAGAGACATTCATACTGTCACCATTCACGAAGAATGCGGAAAGCGATACGGAACGCAGAGAGTACCGTGTCAATGCACTCCGCTCGAGCTTGGCGTTGAACGCAGGAATCGAATCCTGCCGCTCAGCCCCCAACAGGTCGACCTTCGTGACTTCGAGGGGCACCTGCCCGACAGGCGCCGGAAGCTGACCCGTAGATCCATGCCTCACGGCACCCCTCATCGCCGCGTACATCGCCATGAAGGCGAGTAGTCCCGCAAGCACGACTACGCGTTTTCCAGAGATGCGTCGGTAGAAGACTGCCAGCACCAGTACGACGCTGAAAACCGTGAAGGCCGACTTCAGATTCGATCGAACCCACACGTTTTCGTCGAATGGCAGATTGAGGTATCCGGCGAACAGCGCGGTCGTAAGCATGCCCCCCACAAACAGGAGTGCCGCGCCCTTCAAATCACGCGTGACCACAGCAATCAGCGCAACAATGGCTATCCAGATCGACCACGCTTCGAATGAGCTCTTCACGAACTGTGCGACAACGCCAACGGCTATCCCGTTCGACAACAACGCGATCATTACGACGGCGAGAGGCATCAGCACAAAGAGTCCGATCACCGATACCAGCTTGGCCATCAAGATCGCCATTGGGCTCACCGCATGCCCTCTCGAGAACGCCTCCATGCGTAACGGACTATCGGCGTTCACGAGCATGATCGTGGCCAGCATAGCGATCACGACGACGAGGTATGGCAGCATGCCGGCTGCACCCGAATTGATCTTGTACTGAAGACCAGTCAGCACTGATGACAGCAGGGCGACCATGTACAGCGCGATCCACCAACGCATGCGGAGCACATCGAAGCGAAGCAGATGTAACGCTTGACGTGCGATGCTCATGCGACCGCCTCCGAGCGTGCAGCATTCGGAGTGGCCAGCGCGAGATACAGCTCTCGCAGCGTCACGTCGTGCTCGTCAAGCGCGCTGGTCGAAACGTGTAGCGCCTGCGTAATGGCCGCGCCGCTGACGCCACTGCCCAGCACCGACACCCGCTGCCCCGACTGCTCCACGCGAAGCCACGATGCCGGTCGCGCCACCGGAAGCGTCGCCCCCGGTGCCAGCGTGAACTCCACCCGCCGATACGTCTCGCGCAGCTTCTCCAACGGCGCCGATACATCAATGCGACCATCGCGCAGGAATCCCACCCAGTCCACCATCATTTCGATCTCCGCAATGTCATGAGTACTCACCACGACGGTCCAGCCGTGCTCACCGGACGTGTCGAGTAATCCGCGCACGAGTTCATCGCGCACACTCACGTCCATGCCGGTAAACGGTTCATCCATCAGCAACAACCGCGGTCGCGATGCCAACGCACACAACAACGCCGCCTTCATGCACTGCCCTCGGGACATCGTGCCGATCTTCTGTTTCGAATCCAGGTCGAATCGCGTGCGCAACTGGGCCGCGAGTTGCGCGTCCCATGTGGGGTAGAGCGGCGCACAGTACGCCTCCATCTGCTCGAGCCGCATCCACGTGGGCAGCTCCTGTCCTTCGGCCACGTACGAGAACCGCTGCCGCTGCGCGAGTGACATGCTGCGCACGCTGTCGCCGAACAGCGAGACCGCGCCGGACTGCACGCGCTCAATGCCAGCCAGCAATCGCAACAGCGTCGTCTTGCCCGCGCCGTTCGCGCCGAGGAGCGCATACGTAGCTCCTTCGGGAATCGTGAGATCGAGATCGCGCAGTGCCTGCTTTCGACCATAGCGATGCGACAGTCCCTGCACCGCCACCGCGTTCGGTGTCGTCATTTCAATGGCTCCGGCAACGCCGCGCTTTGAGCGGCGGGATTCTGGGAAATTCGGCTGAGTTCGCGCCATCGCGAGGCGAGCGCCTGCACGACGTCCTGCTCCTCCAGGCCAAGGCGCATCGCCTCGACCACCAGTTGCTCGACCGGCTTGGCCAGCAGCGCCCGCTTCTCCGCCGCGCTGGATTCGGCACCCACGGCCACCACGGTGCCGACGCCCGGCAGCACCTCCAGCACGCCATTCCGTACCAGCTCGGCCACCACTTTATGCGCCGTATTCGGATTGATCTTCAGCGCCTGACTGAGCTCGCGAACCGACGGAAAGGGCGATCCTGCCGGTAGCACGCCCGACACCACCGCCTTGGTCGCGGCATAGACCACCTGCCGATACGGCGACTCGCCGGGGACGAGAGAAATGGGAAACGGCAGCATGGTGTACTAGTTGTACTAGTACAGCTAAAAGTCAAGAGACGCCGTAGCTTCTCCTCAGTCCTCTCACATTCGGAGTTCCCATGTTCGTTTTCCCGGGGCGACCCCTCGCGATCGGTGCGCTCTTACTCGCCGCTCCCGCCGTGGTGCTCGCTCAGTCCACCGTCGCCAATGCCGGCGCCCGAGGCGGGCCTGCCCGTGCGATCACCCCGGCCGACATTTCGGCCTGGAAGTCCATCCGCGGCGCCACGCTCTCCAACGATGGTGCCTGGTTCGCCTACACGGTCGCGCCCAACGAAGGCGACGCCGAGGTCGTGATTCGGCAGACGGCCTCAGGTGGCAAGGAACACCGCGTCCCGATCGGCGAAGCGCCGGCGGCGGCGGGCGGTCCGCCGGGCGGCGGTGGCGGCAACGCCCCGTTGCAGCTCTCGGGCGACGGTAAGTGGGCCGCCATGCTGGTGTATCCCAAGGCGGCCGATCAGAAGCGCATGCGCCGCGAACGGCGCGCCGTGCAGTCGAAGCTCCGCCTGGTGAATCTGGCCACGGGTGAAGCGCGCGAGTTCGACAAGATCCGTCGCTTCTCATTCAGCGGTGACTCGCCGAAGTGGGTGGCGATGCAGGCGTATGCTCCCGAAGCCGGCGGTGGTGGTGGTGGTGGTGGTGCCGGCGGCGGCGGTGGATTGCCGGGCCCCGGTGCACCGGGCATGGGCGGCAATCCCATCGGCGGTGGCGCCGGTCGTGTGGAAGGCACCGACCTATTGCTGCATGAGCTGGGCACCAACGCCAGCTTCAACGTGGGCAACGTGGGCGACTTCGCGTTCGACGACAAAGGTCGCTGGCTCAGCTACACCATCGACGCGCGCGATCAGCTCGGCAACGGCGTGCAGTTGCGCGATCTCGCCAGCGGCACCGTGAAGTCGATCGACGCCGGCAAGGCCTTGTATCGTCGTCTGGCGTGGACCGACAGCTTCCCCGCCTTCGCGTATCTCAAGGGTACGATCGACAGCGCCGCCACCGACACGACGTGGTCCGCCGCGGCCGTCTCTCGCGTGGGTACGCCCACGCAGCAGATGATCTCCGTGGGCTCAAGCGGCAGCGCTGCCCTGCCCAACGGCATGGAAGTGAGCCCCGAGCGCACGCCGCGCTGGCTCGAGCAGATGGACGGCATCGCGATCGGCCTCCGCGTGGCCACGCCGCCCGTACCGAAGAGCGAGCAGCTCGAAGACGACGATCGTCCGTCGCTGATTTTGTGGCACAGCAAGGACGCGCGCCTGCAGTCGATGCAGATCGTGCAGGAGAACGCCGACAAGAGCTTCTCGTTCCTCGCCACGTACCTTCCCGCGACGCAGAAGGTCGTGCAGCTCACCGATGATGTGGTCCGCACCGGCACCCTCGGCGCGCGCGATCGCTATGTGCTCGGCACTGACAATCAGGCGTACGAGCGGCAGAGCAGCTACGATGGCGTGCAGCGCCGCGACTTGTATCTGATCGACGCCCGCACCGGCACGCGCGTGCTGGTGAAGAAGGAGCTGCGTGGTACCTCCTCGCTGTCGCCCGACGGCAAGGCGGTGCTCTTCTGGGACGACGGCAACTTCCACGCGTACGACGTGGCCACCAAGGCGATCGCCAACGTGACGGCGGGCGCGCCGGTGTCATTCATCGACACCGAAGACGATCACAACGTGGACCGGCCGAGTACGAACATCGTGGGCTGGAGCAAGGACGGACGCTTCGCGCTCATCAGCGACAACTACGATGTGTGGCGCATCGGTATGGCGGGGAAGAGCTGGACGAACCTCACGGTGAACGGACGGGCCACGCGCACGCGTTACGCGCGCGTGATCAACACCGATCCGCGCGAGCGCAACATCGACCTCGCGAAGCCGGTGTACATGGCCGCCATGCAGGCGCTCACCAAGAAGGAAGCCATCGTGCGCATCGATCCGGCCAAGGCCGGCGCGGTGGCGATCACGGGCTGGCGCGATGCGCGTCATGCGCCGATGAAGGCGCGCGACGCCGAATTGTGGGTGTCGTCGATTCAGACATCCACGCGGTTCCCAGATTACTGGCGCGTGAGCTTCGGTAACGGTGCCATCGCCGATTCCACGCGCTTGTCGGAGGCGAATCCGAATCTGAACGGCGTCGCGTGGTCGGCGGGATCGCGCCTCGTGAGCTACGTGACGGAGAAGGGCGACTCGCTGCAGGGTGCGTTGTATCTCCCCGCTGGGTACGAAGCAGGCAAGAAGTATCCGACGCTGGTGTTCATCTACGAACTGCAGTCGGATGCACTGAACAGCTTCTACTCGCCGAACTTCTCGAGTTCACCGAACGCGTTGATTGGCGTGCACAATTCGCGCGGCTACGCAGTGTTCCTGCCGGACATCGTGTACAAGATCAATGATCCTGGCATGAGTGCGGTGTGGAGCGTGGTGCCAGCGGTGAAGGCGGCAATCAAGACGGGCATCGTGGATTCGGCCAACGTGGGCCTCCACGGCCACTCGTGGGGCGGTTACCAGACGGCTTTCCTGATTGGTCAGACCAACATCTTCAAGAGCGCCGTGGCGGGCGCGCCGCTCACCGACATGGTGAGCATGTACAGCTCGGTGTACTGGAACTCCGGCAGCACGAACCAGGGCATCTTCCAGAGTTCACAGGGCCGCTTCAAGGGCAACTTCCTGGACAACAAGGACGCCTACGAGCGCAATTCGCCGAACCGCTTCGCCGACAAAGTGAAGACGCCGCTCATCATCTTGCACGATGACAAAGACGGCGCCGTCGATTTCAATCAAGGCATCACGTTCTACAATACGCTGCGTCAGCTCGACAAGGACGTGATCCTGCTGGAGTACGTCGGCGAGAATCACGGCTTGGCGCAGCTCAAGAACCGCAAGGACTACGACCTGCGACTGATGGAGTACTGGGACAGCTACCTCAAGGGTGAGAAGGCGCCGGAGTGGCTGGCCAAGGGCATTCCGCGCTTGAAGCTCGAGGAGCATTTGCGCGAGCAGAAGAAGAAACTCGAGGGGAAGAAGATCGCGATGTGATGGTCGCGGCCTGCGGATAGGCGATGAAGCACCGAGGGTCTCCCCGTCGCCGTTGCTGCGCTACGCGCAGAGACGGCTTTGGGAGACTCTCGGCGCTTCTACGTACTTCACCAGGTCGCGTTCTATTGGTTGGCGCGCGAATGTAAGCTTCCCCGCCCGCCGGGCATTGATCCAATACTCATGAGCCATTCCGTCTCCTCCTCGCTCCCAGATCCGAACGGACAACGGTCAGCGACGCTGATCTCGCTGCCGGCCATCCGGGCGGGCGATCCCGACGCGCTGGCGGCGTGTTACCGGGCCCACGCACCGACGCTGATGGCGCTGGCGCTGCGGCTCACGGCGTCGCGGCAGGACGCCGAGGACATCGTCCACGACGTGTTCGTGGGGCTCCCTGAGGCGCTGGCGCGCTACGACGAACGCGGGCAGTTCGGAGCGTGGATCGGTCGCGTGACCACGCGCGTGGCGCTCATGCGTCAGCGGCAGGTTCGGCAGCGCGGGGATGTCTCCCTGGCCGGCATCGCAGAACCAGCCACGAGTACACCCGAGGGCGATCCGCTGCTGCAGGAAAAGGTGCTACAGGCGCTCGCCACACTCACGCCGCCGCTGCGGCATGTGTTCGTCTTGCGGGTGATCGAGGGCTATTCGCACGCGGAGATCGCGGGACTACTCGAGATCTCCACCAATACGTCTGAAGTTCGGCTGCATCGCGCGGTGCAACAGCTGCGCCGCTTGCTGGAGGCTGTGGTATGAACCGCCGCGCGCTTTTCACGGACGATCGGGACTTGGCGGCGCTCGTTCGTGAGGCCACCTTCGTCGCGCCGTCCAGCGCACTGCTGGATCGCGTCCATGCGAGTCGGGCCGATGGCCTGCGCGTGATGCTGCCCAGCGGCGAGGCCGCCGCCGTGCCGGTGTCACCCACCGTAACGCCGTCCGCGATCGATACGCTCTCCGTGGAGCAGCTCGCGGGGCGGGTGTGGATGATCGTCATCGCGGTCGCGGCAACGCTGGTCGCGGCGGTGACGTCGCTGTGGTCGCACCGATCGGAGAACGACGCGTTGCCGGCAACGGCGCAGGCGGTCCCCAGGCAGGCGCCGCCGGCTGCCGTCGCCCTTGCCGACTCGACGACCAGCGCGGCGATGTCCAGTCGCGAATCGCGCATGGAAGCACTCTCTCCATGGCCGCGCGTAGCCTTTGCGCAGTCGCCTGGTGCCGCCGACCGCAACGCACCGTATCCCGGGCTCGCCGCCCTTGATGTGTCCCGCCTCAAGCCGGGACGCCGCACCTATCTGCGTAGTGTCGGCAACGCGCTACACGCGTTACTGCCCTTCACGACATACACAGTCGAGCTCGACTCGGCGGTGCTCGAGAAGCAGCGTACGTGGTGTCTGGTGACCGTGACACAAACATCCACAGGTCTCGCTGAGAACAGTGAGCGCAACGCGCAGTATGACACCGTCTGGCTGCGGCGAAACGACTTGCGACCCGTCCGGCGGTCACGCTACGCCGGCTTCATGCGCATGCGGCAGACGTTCACCGACAGCACGCTCGTAGAGACCGACTCGCTGATCGCACCGCGCGGAAAGCGACTGCGGAATGGCATGACGCTCATGCCGTTTCGAAACGGCGCGTTCAGAAAGCTCGACACGCACATCCCGTTCGTACCGACTGAGGAAACCATGCGACTCCTGCTGCGCGCCGCCCCGCTGCACGAGCGCTGGCGCGCCAGCGTTGGCGCGCTATCCGGTGACGATCGCAGCTTCGCCATGGGTGAATCAGAGTATCTGAATCTCCGCGTCGACGGCTCCCGTGACATCCAGACGCTGAGTGGTCGCTACGCCACGTGGCGGGTGATCCTCGAGACGGGCCGCAAACCGGACGTGTGGTACGTGAGCAAAGAGACCGGCGAAACGTTGCTCACCGAAGGGGCGTGGGGCGTGAGCTATCCGGTCTCCGAAACGCGACTCATGTACGGTTTCGAAGAGACGAATCGTCAGCCATCCGCCGGCAGCCGCTAGGAATACGGGCCGGACGTCATTGACGTCCGGCCCGTTGCGCTGCAGCATCAGGGATGCTCGCAATGTGATGCTCGAAGTATCCCAAGGCCCCGGAGGTCCTGATGCGTTTCGCTCAGTCGCTCTGCCCGCTCGCCGCCGTCCTGCTGTCGTTGTCGCCTGCACACGCCGCCCGCTCCCAAGCGGCCGCGCCCGCCAAACCCGCGGTAGCGGCAGCAGCCGCCAAGCCCGCACTCAACGCGAATCGCGTGACCTACGTGGCGGTGAGCGGCGTCGACTACAACTTCACGGCGCCCGATCAGGTGCCAGCCGGAGTCGTTGCCTTCAACCTCACGAACGCCGGCGCCGATCTGCACGCCCTTGCTCTGCTCGAGCTCCCGGCGAACCATACGCTGCGGGAGTTCCTCGATATGTACCACAGCAAAGGCATCATCCCGCCCTGGATGCCGACGCTGGGTCAGACCGGGCCGATCGCGCCCAATCAGGAAGCATTTCTGACCGTCCGCATGAAGCCGGGGCGGTACATCCTCGCCTGCATGATCCCGGCCCGCGATGGTCGCGCGCATACGGAGAAGGGCATGGTCAAGATGATCACCGTGAAATAGCACGGCCCGATACGCGGCCGCGATACGCTGCCCTATTCGCTGCCGGCTACGTCTCCGGCAGCGACTCGCCGGCTCGCCACCCGCTGGCTCGCAGCTGTTCGAGATACCCCGTGACCCGCCCGCGCTCGGCGTGGGTGGGCAGCACCAACACATCGCCGCCGCGTGCCCACGCGAGCAACTCGCACACCGCGTCGAATTCGCTGGGCGATATCGTCACACGATCGTTGGGCGCGCCGCAGCGTCGGAGCTCGTCGACCAGCAGCGCCGGCAACTCCCCCTCTGGACGCCCGCGCAGCAGCGACACCATCTCCTTCACGATCACGCGATCGAACGTCGCCACGCTCCACGCCGCGCGAGCGAGCGCACGCAGCTGCTCGTCGTCGCGATCACCGGCGTTGCCGAGCACCAGCCCGCGTCTCGTGGCCGCAACCGAGGCCGCGGTCGCGCAGAGTGCGCGGATGCCTTCGGGATTGTGTGCGTAGTCCACGAACACCGTGATGCCGCCGAAGGCGTAGCGCTCCAGACGTCCCGCGTTGTGATGCACGGCCGAGCCGAATCGGCGAAGGGTCACGTGCACCGCCGACAGTGGCACGCCGGCGCAACTGGCCGTGAGCGCAGCGGCGAGTGCGTTCTCCACGTTGTGGCGCGCCGCTCCATCGGCCGTGACGGGCATGTCGTTCACGCGCCCGGAATCGCCCCACACGCCCTCACGACAGAGCATGAGATGTCCGTCGTGCAGCACTGCGCCATCGCCATGCACATCGATGCCGTCAGCCACGAGCTCCGTGTCGGCATTCATGCTGAACCACACGATCGGCACGGCATGTACTGCCGAGAGTCGCTCGCCGAGGGCGACGAGCGAGGGATCATCGGCATTCAGCACCAGCCGCGCATGAGCCCCGAGCGCTCGCGTGACGATGGCCTTGACCTCGGCCAGATCCTCCAGCGTATGCACGCCGTACTCACCGAAGTGGTCGGCCGAGATGTTCGTGATCACCGCCACCTGGGCGGTCGTGGTGCCAAGCCCGCGGCGCAGCATGCCGCCACGTGCCGTCTCCAGCACGCCCGCCTGGACGGCGGCGTCGCGCATCACCAGTCGCGCACCACCGGGCCCCGTGTAATCACCCACGCCGAGCGTACGCTTCTCGACATCTGACTCCACGAACACACCATCGCTGCAGCTCCAACCGGTCGTCGCGCCAGCCGCGCGCCACATTGCGGCGACGAGTCGCGTGGTGGTGGTCTTGCCGTTGCTGCCCGTGACCATGATGAGCGGAACATCGCTCACGTCGTTCCACGCTACCGACGCTGACGGCGGCGCGTCGCCATGTGGCCATGTGCGCACGCCGCGTCCGCTGCCGACACTCACGGCTTCATCGTCGATACTGAAGGCAAGGCCTCGCGAGAGCGCTCCCGCGGCCAGCTCACGCACGTGCGGATGTCGCGCGCATTCTTCGGCGTACTGCACGCGCAGCGATGGCGCGGCGTCGGGCACTTCTCGCTGGTCGACATAGGCTTCCGACTCCACCCACGCCATTTCGGCCACGGCGGTAGCGGTCATCAGTCCGTCCATCGGCGCCGAGAGGTAGCAGGTCGCGTCGCCGATGCTGTGACGCGCCACGAACTCGGTGCGCTCCCAGCCGAGCGCTTGGGTGAGGCGACGCGCCGCGTACGGCCAATGATCGACCGCACGACGGGCTGCGTCATCGGCTACGACGACCGTGATCACGGCACCGGGCGTCGGACCGTAGCGATTCGGTCCCTGCAGCCGCCGACAGTCACTGATGCTCGGCGACGGATACTCCGGTTCGTCGCCCGACACGTCGGTCAATCGCTGGCCTCGGGCACGAGAATCACACCACGCTCGTCACGCATGAGCACGACGTCGTCGGTTACGCTGTTCCACTTGGCTGGCGGTTCAACGGTGGTCGCTGGCGCCGCGGTCGAACGTGCGGGCGCGGTATCGTCGGCCGGCGCCTCTTCCGACACGGCGGCGCGCGGGACCGCACGCGCGGCCCGGGGCGGTGGAATCACGAGCTGTTCGTCATCCGGCCGGAAGTTGGTGATCTGCTTCCAGCCGCGCGCGAGCACGTCGGCGAACACGAGCACGAGGTCGCCGGCCCGCGCCATGCGGAGCGCGCCTTCGATCGCTTCCTGCTCATCGATGATCATCGTGACCGCGTCCGCCGCGACGCCATGCGAGATCAGCGCGTCGCGCAACATGCGCGGCACCTCGTCGACACCGCGCCCGCGCGGCGAATCGTCGCGGCGCACGATGTAGTGATCGAAGTGTCCGGCCGCCGACACGGCGCCGATCGCCACAATGTCTTCGTCTCGCCGGTCACCGGGCGCCGACAACACGCAGATGCGCCGGCCCACCGGCTTCATGCGATTCACCAGGTCGCACAGCGCCGCGATGGCGTGCGCATTGTGGCCGTAGTCGAAGAGCACCTTGAACGGGTGTTCGTCGTACACGTTCAGTCGGCCCGGCGCCTGGAAGAACGTCGTGTCGAAGGTGCGCAGTCCGTGCCGGATATCCTCGAGACGTACGCCCATGGCAAACGCCATCGCCGCGGCGAACATGGCGTTCTGCACGTTGAAGGTGGCGCGCCCTTCGAGCGTGGCCGGAATGAGATGCGTCCAGAGCAACGGGATGTGCGCGCCACGATCGTAGATCGTGATCATCTGTCCGTTCACGCCCGCTTCGAGCGCGATCGCCCGGCCACCGGCGCGGATGTGCTCACGCACCAGATCATGGGCCGGGTCCATCGTCACGTAGCATACGTGCTTGGCCTTCGTGTACGCTGCCATCCGCAGCGTATTCGGATCGTCAGCATTCAGCACGGCGGTATCCGTCGCGATCTCCACCACCGTGCGCTTCACCTCGGCCAACTGCTCCAGCGTCTCGATACCCTTCTGTCCCAGGTGATCGGGCTGAATGTTAAGCACCGCACCGACGTCTACATGCCGCATGGCCATACCGGCGCGGAGTAGACCACCGCGGGCCGTTTCCAACACCGCCACCTGCACCGCCGGATCGCTGAGCACGATGCGCGCCGACGTCGGGCCGGTCATGTCGCCTTCGACAGTGCGCTGTCCATCGATGTAGACACCATCGGTGGTGGTGAGTCCGACGCGCTTGCCCGCCAGCTTGTGAATGTGCGCCAGCAGGCGCGACGTGGTCGTCTTGCCGTTGGTGCCCGTGATCGCCGCTATGGGAATCGTGCTCGGCGCGCGATCGGGAAACAGCATGTCGATGACCTTGCCCGCCACATCGCGCGGGCGGCCCTCACTCGGCGCCATGTGCATGCGGAAGCCGGGCGCGGCATTCACTTCGCACACGGCCCCACCGATGTCCTTGTACGACTCGGTAATGTCGGGCGTGAGGAAGTCCACGCCGCCGACGTCGAGTCCGATGGCCTGAATCGCGCGCACCGCCATTTCCGCGTTGTCGGGATGCACCACGTCGGTCATGTCGGTGGCGGTGCCGCCGGTCGACAAGTTCGCGGTGAGGCGCAGGTAGACGTCTTCACCCGCGGGCGGCACCGTACCGGCGCTGTACCCCAGCTTGGCGAGCAACCCCATTGCCTGCTCGTCGAGGTCGAGCTGCGTGAGCACCTTCTCGTGACCGATCCCGCGACGCGGATCACTGTTCACGATGGCAATCAGCTGTTCGATGCTGTGCACGCCGTCGCCGGTCACCTTTCCGGGCTCCCGTTTGCTGACGGCCACGAGCTCACCGTTGACCACGAGCATGCGGTGATCGTGTCCGGTGATGTAACTCTCCACGATGACGCTGCGCGAAATCTCCTGCGCGCGCTGGAAGCCGGCCACCACCTGTTCGGGCGTGGCCAAGGCAATCGATACCCCGCGTCCGTGATTGCCGTTGTACGGCTTCGTGACCACCGGATACCCGATGGTCTTGGCCGCACTGATCGCCTTTTCGGCCGTCTGCACGAGGCGCTGTTTCGGAACCGGCAGTCCGAGGTTGGCCAGAATGCGGTTCGTCTCTTCCTTGTCGCTGGCCAGTTCAACGGCGATGTGCGAGGTCTTGCCAGTGATCGTCGCCTGAATCCGCTGCTGATAGCAGCCGTAGCCCAGCTGAATGAGACTCTGCTCGTTCAGTCGGATCCACGGGATGTCTCGCGCCTCAGCGGCGTGCACGATACTCGCGGTGCTCGGTCCCAAGGCCCGTCGCTGCGCGTATCGAATGAAGGCGTCACGACGCGCCGCGAGGTCGAAGCTCGGATCGGTGCCGCGTGGACGCAGTGCTTCGGGCAGCAGATGATGCAACAGATCGAGCGCCACTTCGGCGGCTTCGTGTCCGACATCGGCCTGCTCGTACTCGAACACCACGTCGTACACACCAGGCTGCGCGGTCTCACGCGTCTTGCCGAAGGTGACTTTGACGCCGGCAATGTTCTGCAGCTCGATCGCCACGTGCTCGAGCACATGCCCCAGCCACGTGCCGTCGTCTTCTGTCATGCGACGTACGAATCCACCCGCCTCGCCGTACGAGCAGCCGTGCTCGTGCAAGCCCGGCAGCGCCGCTAGCAGCGCCTGAACGAACTCGTCACCGAGCCGCTTGGTGGGCCACTCTTCGAGCGCTCCAAGGTCGAGGACGAGCCGGATGACGGGAAAATGCGCGTAGTGGCTCGGCCCCACGTACGTGGAGCGTTCGAGAATCTTCATGATCTGCTATTCGGCCGTGACGAGAGAGTCGCCCAGCGCGGCATTGAGCGCGTCGTGCGGAGAGGTGGTCGACGCGGTGGCCACAGCCAGCCGGGTGCGGAGATTGAAGCTCGCACCGGCCGCCAGCAGATGCAGCGTGGCGCCAAGCAGTGTAATGGCTTCGCCGGGTTCGGCTTCGGCAATCGACGAGAACGACACGTTCGTCGGATCGATGATCGTGATCGAGCCAGTGCCCATCACGTCGATCGTATCATCCGGCCCGATGAACGCGGCCGTGTCTTCATCGACGCCAAGCCCGAAGGCGAACGGATTGTAGGCCAGTGCGGTGAGCAGACGCCCCAGTCGATCACGCTGACGGAAGTGCTGATCGATGATGACGCGATTGGTGAGCCCGAGCCCCGCGCACATCGTGACCATGCCGGCGCGGGGCGAACTGCCCTCAGCGCCGTACGCGATCATATGTTCGCTGAGATACGCGGCACCGGCGCTGGTGCCGGCAATGTGCATCCCCGCCGCATGCCGCTCGCGTAGCACATGCCCGACCGGGGTTCCCCCGAGCGTCGTGGAGAGCTTGAGCTGATTGCCGCCCGTGATGAAGACACCGGTCGCGCCGCCCAGCCACTCGAGCCAGTCACGGTCGTCGCAGTCACTGCGCCGCTCGAAGTTGAGCGCTTTGGCCTGGGTCACGCCGTGCCGTTGGAACACGCGCTCATAGAACGCGCCCATGTCCGGCTCGGACGATGCGGTCGGAATGATCGCAATGCGTGCCGCCGCGCCACCGCTCAACGCGACAAAGCGGTCGAGAATGGACGGGGCGAGCAGCTTGCCGCCAATCGGGATGATCCAACCGCGCATAGGTCCTGGATTTGCGTGGGCCGTACGGTGCGTCGCGTACATCGCCGTACGTGTCGAGCATGTTCAAAGCTAACGCTGGCCGTGGCCGCTGGGTAACGTTCCCGCATGCTGCTGCTACGCAATGCGACTGTTTTCGCTCCTGAATCGCGGGGGCAGATGGACCTGCTCATCGGCGGAGAGCAGATCCTGTGGATGGGCGCGTCGCTCGGTGCGCTCCCCCCGGTGCTTGGCGTGCCTGAGATCGACTTGGAGGGGCGCGTGGTCATTCCCGGGTTGGTGGACGGCCATGCACATCTCACCGGCGGCGGCGGTGAAGCCGGCCCGAACACGCGCGTGCCTGCCCCGCCGCTCTCGCAATACACGCACGCCGGTGTCACCACGGCCATCGGCGTACTCGGCACCGACGACGTCACGCGGAGCACCGCCGAGCTGGTGGTCACGGCTCGCGGGCTGGTGGCCGAGGGGCTGTCGGCGTGGTGTCACACGGGCGGGTATCACCTGCCGCCGGTGACGCTCACTGGAAGCGTGCGCGGTGACATCGTGCATCTCGATCGGGTGATCGGCGTGGGCGAGCTCGCGCTGAGTGATCATCGCTCGAGCCAACCCACACTCGACGATCTGTTGAAGGTGGCGGCCGAGGCGCACGTGGGCGGCATCATGACCGGCAAGGCGGGCGTGGTGCATCTTCACATGGGAGACGGCGTGCGCGGACTCGATCTGGTGCGACAGGCGCTCGACACCAGCGAGATCCCGGCGCGGGTGTTCAACCCGACCCATGTGAATCGGAAGCGGGCGCTCTTCGAGGAGGCGATCGCGCTGGCCCGCCGCGGCTGCGTGGTGGATATCACGTCGTTCGACGTGTCGCCGGAGGAAGATGCCTGGAACGCCGCCGACGCCCTCGAGCGCTTCTGGGACAGCGGCGCGCCGGGCAGCAACGTGACCGTCAGCAGCGACGGGGGCGGGTGTCTGCCCGTGTTCGATACCGATGGCCGGGTCGTGCAGATGGGCGTCGGTCACGCCGGCAGTCTGCTGGAAACGGTTCGGGAGCTCGTGGCCCGCGGACACGGTCTCGATCGGATTCTGCCGGCCTTCACCAGCAACGTGGCGGCGCTGCTCCGCCTGTCGGCGAAGGGCTCCCTCCGGGTCGGGGCCGACGCCGACCTGGTCGTGCTCGACGCCGGACATCGCGTGCGCGACGTGATGGCGCGCGGGGTGTGGCACATTCAGGGCGGAATGACCGAGCGACGCGGCACCTTCGAGACAGCGTAACGCCGCTGTCCTGCCGCGCCTCGAATCATGCGGAGAAAATGCGGCGGTTGGCGCCATGTGTCTGCAAACAAGTATTGACTTAATCGGTCTTTGGCTGGAACTTGGGCCTCCCGCTGTTGTTCGTGACAGCAGGCAACTGTTTCAAGACATAGGCATTTGGTCACCGATCCCGACGCTGGGGTCGGCGCTAAGAGGGAACCCGGTGCGATTCCGGGGCGGCCCCGCCGCTGTAAGGGAGGACGAAGGAGCAGCACGCCACTGCGCACTCAGGTTTGGGTGCGCGGGAAGGCCGCTCCGGAGGACGAGTCCCGAGCCAGAAGACCTACCAGATGCCGGAGTCCGCGCGCACCCTCGAGGGAGGGCACGCCGGGGATCGCTGCGTGCCCTTCACTTGAAGGGCGCCGGCTCCGCTGGGCTCCTTGCTGCGCATCGCAAGGAGCCTTTTTCGTCGCCCGGCGTGTCAGCCGGGGGGTGGGAAGCGCAGGTCCTCGGGGGTGTGCATTCAACCGCTGGTTCACCCGAAGGAGGCACACTTGGCCGTTTCCGTCGCCCCCCGCAGTTCCGAGTTCCGAGCCAGCTACGACGCCGTCGGTATCAAGGCGGTCACGCAGGTCGTCAAGCGCGACGGCCGTTCGGCCTCGTGGGACCCCGAGCGCATCACCCGTGCGATCGCGCTGGCGTTCTACGCGTCGCGTCACGACGATGCGCCGAACCCGCTCCACGACGACGCCGCGCATCGCTTCGGCCTCGGCTTTACCGACTTCGCTGACGTGTGCGCAATCACGCAGCTCGTGGTGAATACCGTCGAGCGTCGCGCGCAGGATCATGTCCCCACGGTCGAAGAGATCCAGGACATCGTCGAAATGATGATCGCCGCGCGCGGTCATTGGGATATCGCCAAGCGCTACGTGCTGTACCGTGCCGCCCGCGCCCAGCATCGTCTCAACGTGCACGGCGAGAACGGCTTGCAGGATTACATCTTTCTGTCGCGCTACTCGCGCTACCGGGAAGATCTGGGTCGCCGCGAGACGCCGGCCGAAGCGTTCACGCGCGTGATGGACATGCATCGCGACCACTTCGCCGATCGCGTCGATTCGCCGGTGGCGGGATTCGGTGGGCGCACGCTGCACTCGCTCATGGCGGAAACGGAGTCCGCGTTGCAGCGTCGCGCGATCCTGCCCTCCATGCGCTCGCTGCAGTTCGGCGGCCGCGCCATCGAAGCGAACAACGCGCGCATGTTCAATTGCGCGTTCACGCACATGGACCGGCTCGACGCGTTCAAGGAGTCCTTCTTCCTGCTCATGTCGGGCACGGGCGTCGGCTTCAGTGTCCAGAAGCAGCATGTGTCGCAGCTCCCCACGTTCCCGCTCCGCGCGGCGGAGAATGAACTGCCGGTGGTGCACTATATGGTGCCGGATACGCTTGAGGGCTGGGCGGACGCGCTCGACGCACTGGTCCGCTCGTACCTCGACGGCACGAAGGTCGAGTTCAATTACAGCGCCATCCGTTCTCGTGGGCAGTCGCTGCGGACCTCGGGTGGTCGCGCGCCAGGACACTTGCCGCTCAAGAAGGCGCTGCTGGCGGCCGAACGTATGCTCGATCAGGTGCCGGGCCGCGCGCTCCGTCCGATCGAAGTGTACGACATCATGATGCACGTGGCCGTCGCCGTGCTGTCCGGCGGTATCCGTCGCTCGGCCACCATCTGCCTCTTCTCGTCGGACGACGACGAAATGGCGTCGGCCAAGACGGGCAACTGGTTCGAGACCAACCCGCAGCGCGGCAAGTCGAACAACTCCGCGGTGCTCGTGCGCGAGTCGGTGCAGACGTCGGACTTCGCGAAGCTGTTCGAGTTCCAGAAGGAGTTCGGTGAGCCCGGCTTCTACTTTGTGGATGACGCCGAGTACGGCGCGAATCCGTGTGTGGAAATCGGCCTCGCCCCGTACATGATCGTGGACGAAGCGGCGCAGGCGAAGCTTGCCAAGTACGGCCGTCCGGATGTCGAGATCGGCTCGCGCGTGTCGGGCTGGCAGATGTGCAACCTCACCACGATCAACGCCGGCGCCTGCGACAGTGAAGAGTCGTTCCTGGCATGCTGCCGCGCGGCCTCGCTGCTGGGCACGTTGCAGGCGGCGTACACCGATATTCCTTACCTCGGTGCCGCCACGCGCGTGATCAACGAGCGCGAGTCGCTGTTGGGCGTGTCGATCTGCGGTATCCTCGACCGTCCGTCGCTGCTTCTCGATCCGTCGGTGCTGGAACGCGGCGCCAAGGAATGCCTCGACACCAACGCGGCGATCGCCGAACACCTCGGCATCGAACCGGCCGCGCGCATCACCTGCGTTAAGCCGGAAGGCACCGCCAGCCTCGTGCTGGGCGCGGGCTCGGGCATTCACCCGCACCACGCGCGTCATTACTTCCGTCGCGTGCAGGCCGCGCGCACGGAGCCGTTGTACCAGTGGTTCAAGCTGCACAATCCGCACATGACGGAAACGTCGGTGTGGGATCCCGAGACGACTGATGTGATCACGTTCCCGGTCAGTGCGGCCCCCGACGCGATCCTGCGCGAAGACGTCGGCGCCGTGCAGTTCCTGGAGTATGTGCGACTGGTGCAGGAACACTGGGTGCGCGCCGGCCGCCGTCACGAGCAGTACAACCCGGGGCTGCATCACAACGTGTCCAACACGGTCACCGTGAAGGACGACGAATGGGAAGCCGTGCAGCAGTTCATCTGGGACAACAAGGAATACTTCGCCGGCATTTCGCTGCTGCGCGAGACGGGCGACAAGATTTACGCACAGGCACCGCGCGAAGAAGTCACGACCGAGTCGGACATGATTCGCTGGAATTCGTTGTCGTATCGCGAGGTCGACTACACCATGCTGCTCGAAGGCGTGGACATGACGACGCTGGGTGATACGGTGGCGTGTGCGGGTGGGGCGTGCGAGATCATTTAAGGACAGTGTTGCTCGCCTGAGCAGACAAAACACCCTAGGAAGCAGGAAGGAGGGTGTCAGGAGGGAGGAAGCAGGTGAACCGCGCGTGGTTCCTGCCTCCTCTTCCCTGACACCCTCCTTCCTGGTTCCTAGGGTGTTTGCTTTTCGTTCAGCGAGCCAGCCTAGTGCTTCATCCCCGCCGCACATCCCTCGAGCACGTCGAAGCTGTCGTGCAGCCCCTTGAGGCCTGCCTTGAGTTCGGCGTCAGCGGCCTTGGCCGCGACCATGGCCGCCACCTTCTCCGTAGCCGTCGGAAGGTCCGCCTGTGCCTTCAGCAGCTCCGGCTTCTGGCACGCCATCGGCGACTTCGACGCGGCCACGAGCTTGGCCGACGCGACCATCTCGCTGGCCTTGGCGCGGATCGGCGCAAGATCATTCTTGTCCTTGGCCGGATGCCAGGTGGCCATCATCAGCATGTGGTAGGCGTCGAGCTCCTTCCAGCCTTCGGCCTTGGCTGCGCCGTGGTCCATCTTGCTATGGTCCATCTTGGAATGGTCCATCGCCGCGGCGGGCGGCTTGGCGGGCGGCTTTTCCTGGGCGGACAGCGGAGCGGCGAACAGGGCGGCGCTCGTCACCAGCAGCGCGGCCAAACGGGCCGGATTCATGGTCATGTCGGGGCGGGATAAGGGTCGAAACGAAGGACGATGGGACATCGGACTCCCTTGATACCACAAAGTTCGTCATTCGGACCATTTCCGACAATCATTTGCCCAACGCCCTCTGCCACCCCATCGTATGCCTGATGGCTCCCCTCACGGGAGAATCCGGCAGCCGGGTCCGGCTGTCCCAGTATCCTCGCCACCCGTCCCTCGCATGATCAGCCTGCGTCGTGCCACCCGGCTTTCCACCGCGATTCTGTTCGCGGCGGCCCTGCCGGCCACGCTCCCGGCTCAGCAGCGCCTCACGTCACCCAAGGAATTCTTCGGGCATGACATTGGCGCCGACTACGAGCTCCCCAACTACACCAAGCTGCACGCCTTCTTCGCCACCATCGCGAAGCAGAGCGATCGCGTGATTCTCGACACGATCGGTCTCACCGAGGAAGGGCGGCCGCAGATCATGGCGATCGTCTCCTCGCCGGCCAATCTGAAGAACCTGGCGCGCTACAAGGAGATCTCGAACCGACTGGCCATGGCCGACGGCCTCGATTCGGCGGCAGCATCCCAGCTGGCGAAGGAAGGCAAAGTGGTCTTCTGGATCGACGGCGGCCTGCACGCGACCGAAGTGCTCGGCGCCCAGCAGCTCATCGAATCGTTCTACCAGCTCGCCAGCCGTACCGACGACGAGACGATGCGGATCCTGAACGACTGCATCATTCTCATGACGCACGCGAATCCGGACGGCATGGAGCTGGTGGCCAACTGGTACATGCAGGAACCCGACAAGCTGCGCCGCAATTCGAACATTCCGCGCCTGTACGAGAAGTACGCCGGCCACGACAACAACCGTGACGCGTACATGAATGCGCTGGCCGAGACGCGCAACATGTCGCAGCAGATGTTCGTGGAGTGGAATCCGCAGATCATGTACAACCACCACCAGACCGGCCCGACGGGTACGATCATGGCGGCGCCGCCGTACCGTGATCCCGCCAACTACTGGTTTCACCCCGCCATGATCACGGGTCTCGATCTCGTGGGCGCGGCGTTGAACCATCGCTTCGTGCTCGAGCACAAGCCGGGACTCACCTTCCGCGCCGGCTCGAACTACAGCACCTGGTGGAACGGCGGCCTGCGTACCGTGGGCTACTTCCACAACCAGATCGGTATCCTCACCGAAACGATCGGCAACCCGACGCCGATTCGCGTGTCGCTGGTGCCCGACCGTCAGTTGCGGTCGGCCGGATTGCCGATGCCGGTCGCGCCGCAGGAATGGCACTTCCGCCAGTCGATCGACTACTCGGTCTCGGCGAACTACGCGTTCCTCGATCTTGCCTCGCGCTATCGCGAAACGTTCCTGTTCAATCGCTGGGTCATGGGCAACGACCAGATCAAGAACGGATCGAAGGACAACTGGACGATCTCGCCCAAGCGTGTCGACGCGATGATCGCGCAGATCACGAAGGACCGCGCCACGGCGAGCCCGGAAGCGAATCGCGCTGGCGGCCCGCGTGGCACTGGCACGGCGCCGAACATCGGCAGCGCGGTCACGAACGATCGCTACATGGCGGAACTCAAGAAGCCGGAAAATCGCGATCCTCGCGCGTACGTGTTGAGCAGCGCGCAGAACGATTTCCCGACGGCGACCAAGTTCATCAAGGCGCTGCAGTACTCGGGCATTCAGGTGCATCGCGCGACTGGTTCGTTCAGCGCCAACGGCAAGTCGTTCCCGGCCGGCTCGTGGGTCGTGATGACCAACCAGGCGTTCCGCTCGCACGTGCTCGACATGTTCGAGCCGCAGGATCACCCGAACGACTTCCGCTACCCGGGTGGCCCCCCGATCCCGCCGTACGACAACGCCGGCTGGACGCTCGCATTCCAGATGGGCATTCAGTTCGAGCGCGTGCTCGACGGTCTCACGGGCCCGTTCGAAAAGGTGAACGGCGTCACGACGATGCCGATGGGCGTAGTCGCGAAGGGCAAGGCTGGATACTTCATCCGTCCGGAAGTGAACGACGCGTCCACGGTCGCCAATCGTCTCGCGGCGGTGAAGGTGAAGGCGTCGCGCATTCCCACGGCATTCACCGACGGTGGCACGACGTGGCCCGCCGGTACGTGGTTCGTTCCCGCTGGCGGTGCGTCCGACAAGGTCGTGATGCAGGCCGCGAAGGATCTCGGCGTGAACTTCGCCGCAGCCAACAGCAAGCCGGGCTCGTCGCAGCCGGTGCAGCCGCTGCGTATTGCGCTCATCGATCGCTACGGCGGCAGCATGCCTAGTGGTTGGACGCGTTTGATCCTGGAGAAGTTCGAGTTCCCGTTCACCACGATTTATCCGCAGGATGTCGACGCGGGTAACCTCAAGGCCAAGTACGACGTAATCGTCGTAACCGACGGCATGTTCTCGGAGGCGGGCGCAGGCCGCGGCTTCGGCGGCTCGCCCGACACCACGCTGATTCCGGCAGAGTTCCGTCGGACGATCGGCCGCATCAGCCCCGAGAAGTCGGTGCCGGCGCTGAAGACGTTCGTCGAAGCGGGTGGTCGCATCGTCGCGATCGGTTCGTCGATCGGACTCGGCAAGGCGATGGGATTGCCCATCGACAACTACATGGCCGAAGCCAACGGCCGTCCGTACGCGGGCGAGAAGTACTACATCCCCGGCTCGCTGCTCGAGGTCGCCATCGACACGTCGGCTACCATCGCCACGGGCATGAATCCGCGCCCCAGCGTGATGTTCGACAACAGCCCCGTCATGAAGCTCGGCCCCGATGCGGCGGCGAAGGGTGTGCGCGTGCTGGCGACGTTCGACACCGACAAGCCGCTCACCAGCGGCTGGGCGTGGGGACAGGAACTGCTGAAGGGCGGCGTGGCGATGGCAGAAGCCAAGATGGGTCAGGGCACGATTTGGCTCTTCGGACCGGAAATCCTGTTCCGTTCGCAGCCGCACGGCACCTACAAGCTGTTCCTCAACGCGCTCGACGGCGGATTCCAGCGTCCCACGAAGCCGTTGCAGTAAGCTCGTCTTTGGTAGCGTGATGTAGCACAACGGCCCCGGCGTCTCGCCGGGGCCGTTGTGCTCTTACGGGGTATATTTCCGGATGCCCCTCGACCTCAAGAGCGCCGCGACCGGTCTGATGCGTGCCGCCGGAATCGCCGTGCCGCTGGTCGCCGGCATCGCGCTTGGACAACTCGCCACGCCCTACCTGCCCGGCTTTTCGGAGTGGGTGCAAACCCTCGGCGTCTGGGCGCCGCTGGCGTTCGTCGCGGCCTACATCGGCGTGGTGCTCTTCATGCTGCCGGCGTTTCTGCTCACGATGGCAGGTGGCGCCGTGTTCGGCGTCGTGAAGGGGAGCGCGCTGGTGCTGGCCGGTGCCACGATCGGCGGCACGCTGGCGTTCCTGCTGGGGCGCACGGTGCTTCGCGCCAGCGTGGCGCGGCGCGTGGCGACGCATCCCACGCTCTCGGCGATCGATCGCGTGATCGGCGATGACGGACTGCGCCTCATGTTCCTGCTGCGCTTGTCGCCGGCGATTCCGTTCGTGCTGTCAAACTATGCGCTTGGCGTGACGCGCGTGCGCACACGAGATTTCGTGCTGGCGATGCTGGGTATGTTGCCCATCATCGCCTCGTACGCGGCATTCGGTGCGGCGGGCGCGAAAGCAGCCAATGGCAAAGGCGCGCTGCCGATGCCCGTGCTGGTGCTCGGCGTCGTGGCCACCGTGGTGTTGGGTCTGCTCTTCGCGCGGATGACACAGAAAGCGATTCGCGACGCCGAGTCGAAGGCGCGGTAGCTACTTCCCGTTGCCGTTGGTGGTGCTGACCGTGCCACCGACGACCGCGCTCATGCGTCCAAGATCGCGCACGATCCCTTCGAGTGGGCTAAAGACGAAGGTGTTTGAGCCGACGCCCCCCCAGACAATGCCGAGCAGCACGTTGCCCTCGATCGCTTTGCGATACGCGGGCGCTCCAGAGTCGCCGAACCCTACGACGCCGGCTGCACCGGTCACGAACGTCTGGCAGATGAGCGTGAGATTCGTGCCCTCGACATTCGCGTTCGCACAGGAGTTGGAAACGCTGCCAGTCGTGGTGCCGGTGGTCATGCCGGTCTTGTAGATCAGATTGCCGGACAGGAACAGGTTGTTCAAGTCATCTTGTCGCGTGAACAATTCGGTGACGGTCGCCGAGGTTGCCACCTCGCCCTGCCGCGAGGGCACGTCCGGCAGATAGGCGATGCGGGCGGCATCGCTGTACCGGCATCGACGGTCTTTCGGACACGCCTTGTTCGCCGTGTACGTGGGGTCATCGTCCTCGACGCCGATCAACCTCCCCGCGCCGACCTGCGGCTGCCAGAACTGCGTCTTGTCCGGGACGCCTTGGCGATCGGTGCAATGCGAGTTGGTAATGAACGATCGCCCGGCCGCGTGCGCCACGTTGAAACCAAGCGTGCAGTGATACTTTGCCGTGCCGATCGCCACACCGGCCACCACCGGCGCCGAGGTGCTCGACGTCGAGTGGACCGGCGCGCCCGCGGCCACGTGTCCGCCGAGGAGCTTGATCGGCGCCGAGAGCACGATCACGAAATCCGACGCGGCCACGCCCGCGCGTGCCGCCGCCGCTTGCACCGCGGCGGCGGCCGACAGCCGCTCCACACCGAAAACCAGCTTCCCCAGGCGCTCGTCGTGATCGGCAAACACGCTGCCGTCGACCGCCAGCACCTCGGCTGACGCGCCGTCGTACAGCGAGGCCAAGCGGGCCTGCGCCTGTTCGGAGCGGGCAAACTGCAACGCATCGGGCTCGGACGGCGCCGTGACACGAGCGGTGGTGGCGTCGCCGCAGGCAGCGAGCATCAGAACGGCCATCGTCGCCGTCCAGCGGGCATTCGAAACGAAAGAAGATCGCATATCGGAATTGGATTGGTCAGGAAGTCCGGACGTCGCGGCGGCCGCACTCACGTGCACACCTTGCCGTGACAATCGGGGCCCACGGCGTAACCGTCAAGTCATGCGAGGGACATCGACACGTCATGATCGCATTAGCAATCCATCATGTCGCCGTCATGATGGCCTCATGCGGGCATCCCACTGTGGAATCGGGCAGAGCGGCTGTCCCAGTCCACCTCAAGGAGGCAGGCATGTTTCAGACATTGATTGAATCGCGGGCCACGCGTACCCGGTCGGTCGGTGGTTCGATGGTCTCGGTCGTGGTGCACGCGGGTATCGTGGGGGCGCTAGTGGTCGCCACAGCGCAGGCCACGGTCGCGCACGTGGCGGACGAACGCGAGACAAAGATCAAGTTCACCAACACCACACCACCGCCCCCGCCCCCGCCCGCCGCCACGCGCGAGGTCTTTACCGCGACTCCGGTAGCGAAGGGGTTCACCGTGCTGCAGACGCCGATCGATATCCCCACGTCGTTGCCGCCGATCGACTTGAGCGCACCTCCCACGAACCTCGACAACTTCACGGGCATCGGAAAGCCCGGCGGCCGCGCCGATGGCGTGGAAGGCGCCACAGGCGTCGCACGGGCACTCAACGACGTCTTCCTTGAAAGTGAGGTCGAAAGGCCCGTAGCGGTGCTTCCAGGGACCGCAGGGCCGGTCTATCCCGAGACGTTGCGCGCGGCGGGCATCGAGGGGCAGGTCCTCGCCCAGTTCGTGGTCGATTCGGCCGGGCGCGTGGAGCTGGCCAGTTTCAAGGTGCTCGACAGCCAACATCCGCTCTTTGTCGCAGCGGTGCGCAGCGCGCTGTCACGGATCCGCTATCTCCCAGCCGAGGCGCGCGGCGCCCGCGTCGCGCAGCTGGTGCAGCAGTCGTTTCACTTTACCGTCCGTCGCGACTGAGCCCATCGCGACTGAGCCGGTCGCGATCGCGCCCGTGCGGGCCAGCGGGTTTGGTGTTCGGAGCGTAAGCTGAGGTTGCTCCGCACGCTTTCCCGTTTGCCCTTTTCAGGACGCCACCTATGTCCACTCCATCGTTCGCCGTGCGTGGTCGTGAAGTAATGGCGACGCTGCTGGTCTCGTCGATCGCCTTCGGCTGCGCTGGCACGAGCGGCGCGACCGGCGGCAGCGCCCCCACCGCGAGCTCGCGAGGCACGCCCTCGGTCGGTCCACGAACCGGTTCCGTGATGGTGGTGGGCGGCGGACAACAGGGGCCCGAGGTCTTCGCCAAGTTCATTGAACTCGCCGGCGGACCCGATGCCCTCATCGTCGACGTGCCGACCGCCGGTGGCGATTCCATCGACACCTCCGATGGCGGACGTGGTCTGAAGAACGCCGGCGCGCGCAACGTCGTGGTGTATCACACGACGAGTCGCACGGTGGCCGACGCCGACAGCTTCGTCGCGAAGATCGCGAATGCGCGCGGCGTGTGGTTCGGCGGCGGTCGTCACTATCGCCTCGTGAATTCCTACGCCGGCACGAAGTCGGAGCGTGCCTTTCAGGCGGTGCTCGATCGCGGCGGGGTGATGGGCGGATCGTCGGCCGGCGCGTCGATTCTCGGCGACTATCTCGTACGCGGCGCGCCGTCGAACGACAATCGCCTGTTCAACCATCCGCAGTATCTGAAAGGCTTCGCGTATCTGCGCGGCGTGGCGATCGACCAGCATGTGGTTGCGCGCGAACGACTGCCCGACATGCACGACTCGCTCACCTCGCGGCGACCTGACCTGCTCGGGATTTCCGAAGACGAAGGCACGGTGTGGGTGGTGCGCGGCGACAGCGCCGAGATCATCGGGCGCAACAAGGCGTTCGTGTACAACGGTCGCGATGCCAACGACGCCGGCAGGCCGTTTCTCACGCTGCGTCCCGGTGACCGCTACAACCTCGCCACGCGACGGGTCGTCTCACGGGCGATCGATGCCACGCCGCTCACGCAGAAGTTCGTGGACAACGTGTTCGCCTCGTTTGGGGACGCGGCCAGCGGTGGTGCCACGGTACTCGTGGCACAGGGCGGCAAGGTGTTGGTGAGCCGCGCCTATGGCATCGCCGTGCAGCGTCGTTTCACGCCGGAAACGGGCGCGCCAAACTTTGCGCTCCAGGGACTGTCTGCCGTGTTGAACGCGGTTCTCGCACCCGATAGCACGGGTCGCATATCCGCCGCGTCGGTACGTCGCGTCACGGGTATGGGCGGCACGCAACGACTGGCCTACGACAGCACCACGAAGCTGTGGAGCGGCACAGTCGACGATCTGTATCGCTTCGATCAGGCGCGGTTGGCACAAAGCACGGAGCCGAAGGGCTTCGGGCTCGATACGCAGCGTGGCGACGTCACGCAGGTCGTGTACGGCAGCGGCGAAGGACGGCGCTTGGCGTGGGTGCGATATCCCGGACGCAAGACGACGATCATCATTCTCACCAACGATGATCGTTTCGACGCGAAGGCGGCAGCTGATCGGATTGCAGAACGGTTGCTGGCTCGATGACGAGTCGTGCGACGATCGTCGCGAGCGTGACGGCGCTTTTCGCCAGCGTGTCCGTCGGGGCGCAAAGCGCTCGCGCATCGTTCGACGTGCCCGCGTGGGCCTTTCCGACGTCACCGGCGCCGAATCCGGCGCCAAAGCCCGACAGCGTGGTCCCGCATCGCGTACCGAACTCGTCGCGGAGCTACACCATGCGGCAGGTCGGGAACGGATTCGACATCCCGGACTGGTTTCCGGCATCGCATCCGCCGATGCCGTCATCGGTGCAGTACGGTGTCGCCCCGAACGCCCGTGCCTGTGGATACTGCCATCTGCCCGATGGACAGGGTCGCCCGGAGAATGGCACGCTGGCCGGATTGCCGGCCGACTACATCATCCGACAGGTGGCGGCGTTCAAGAACGGCACACGACTCTCGGCCAACCCGGTGCTGAGCACGAACAGCATGCACACGCTGGCGAAGTGGGTCGCCGACTCCGACGTCGTTTCGGCGGCGCGCTACTTCGAGAAGCTCACCCTGACCCGTCGCAACCGCGTCGTCGAAGTCGCCCGCGTACCGAAGACGCGCATCGAGATCATGCTGTACGCGTACGGCGACACGGGCACCGAACCGATCGACGGTCGCCTGATCGAAGTGCCCGAAACGTTCGCACGTCATGAGCTGCGCGATCCAGGCGTCCAGTACATCACGTATGTGCCCGTCGGCAGCATCACCCGCGGACGGCGGATCGCCACTCGCGGCCCCGCCGGTCCGGCGACGTCGTGCGTGACGTGCCACGGGGTGGACCTGCTGGGGAAAGACGCGGTGCCGCCGATTGCCGGGCGCGCACCGTCGAATATTCTGCGACAGCTCATCAACTTCCGCACCGGGGCCCGACATGACTCCGCAAGCATTACCATGACACCCGTGGTGGAGAAGCTGACGGTGGGCGACATGGTCGCACTGGCGGCGTATGTCGGTTCGCGCGCGCCGAACCCACGCACCCGTGCAAGGGTCACGCTCCGTTAGGTGCCGCTTCCCGCGCCAATTCCATGGCGACCCGGCGCTGCACGAAGGGGAGATGTTCGCCGAAGAACTCCGGCTCTCGCGCCAACACAAGGGCGGCCCGCTGCGCATCGCCCCGGCGATGCACGCCGAAGACGCGGGCGATGATCCACTCCGCCGCGGCCCAGCAATGTATGCGTTCGAGCAGTGGATTCACGAAGTTGGTGAGGATACAGTAGTTCGTGTTGCGCTCGTGAATGTGATGCGCGCGGTGATGTGCTGGTGATTGCAGTACGCCCAGCTGCTGCAGTCGACGCACGAGCGGTGGGTTATCTCGCGGCCGCTGGTGACTCCACTTGTGTATCTGGTTCATGTTCACCGCGAGACACAACCCGAGCACCAGCATCCAGGTGAGCATTCCTGCCAGCCAGGCCGCCAGCGCGATGACGACACCGATTGCGAGCAGCGTCCGCGAGCTCATGATCCACGATTTCGCCAGAATCGCGCGCGGCGCATAGTGATGCAGAATGTTGGGGCGCGTCACATGCGTGCCCACGATGGGCCAGAACGGATGGCCGTACGTGTCCTCCCACCAGTGGAAGAGGCCAGACACGAAATCGGTCACGAGCACGACGGCCACGACTTTCAGCACGATGACAAGCACAAGCACGACATGAACCATGGGCGCACCTCGGTGAGGGTCATCCCGAGGGTACCGATTACCGGTATGAGCCAGCCATACGTCGTGCGACGCAGGGGAACGCACCGCTACTTCTTCCGGACCGTGTGCTCTTCGCTCAGGTCACCCACGCCGTCGCGTCGACCACGACCCAACCGGCGGGCCCTTCAACGAGAGTGAGCGTGAACCCGCTCGCGTAGCCGCCTGACCGTGTCGTCCCGCGAGAGAAGAGGGTGGAGTGCGTCACCGCGACCTGCACGAATGGTCCACGTTGTAGCACGGGACCGAACTCGATCAGGTAGGCGCTGTCGCCCGGCCGCAACGTCCAACCGCGCTCCACGGGCGCAAAACCGAGCTCGGTCGCGCGGGCGCGCACCGCGTCTGGGTACTCGTGCATGAGCACATAGCGCGGCAGGCTGTCCTCCCTGGCCGGCACCCGGTACCACCTGTCCCCGCCCGCCGGAGAATCACTGCGCGCCAGCACACTGTCGGCGAACACCATGTTGACGATGTGACGCCCGATGATGGCCGCGATTGAATCGCTGGCGGGAGGCATGCGACCCAATCCAGCGGCGCCCATGCCGCCGAGGCCCGGTCCACTCAGCTGCGCTTTCGCCGCCAGTCGATCCGCTCCTTGTGGATTTGCCAGAATTCGCGCCATCTCCGCGTCCGTGAACACACGGTCGCCGATCGCGATCAGCAGCGTGTTGAATAGCGCCCGCGCCGAATCCGAGGTCGTGCTGTCGCGATATCGTCGGAACGCGGCGGCGTAGTCATGACCGGTGCGCACTGCCGCGAAGCGAATCGCCGAAACCGCCTCCGGCGATACGTGCAGCGAACCGCGCCGGTTGATACTACGGCTGATGCGCAGCATCGCCGTGTCGGCGCGCAGCGAACGCTCGTAGCTACTGTCACGACCTACCAGCCAGTGCCGCCACGCGTCGTACGGCGCATTGGGCTCGGGCATCGGTGCCTTCGCACCCGCCACGGCACTCGAGGCAACGCCTTGCGCAAACCACAGTGCCCGCGTGGCCAGGAAGGGGTTCGTGGCCGCGTACGCGATCACGGAATCCGTCCAGACACGTGGATCGGACACCATGGCCGCGACGAGGCCAACGGCCTGCAGTCCGGGCTGGCCGGTTTGCACATCGGCACGCATGGCTGCGCACGCGTCTGGCCGGCACACTGGTGGCTCCCCATCGGGCGCCAGCACGGGAGGCTTTCGCATCAACGCATCCAGCAGGTTGAGAGCGAGCAGCTCGCGATCCACACCGTTTCGGAATGCGGTCGCCGCATCGGCGAGCGACGGACGAAGCATGTGATAGTCCGCCACAGAGATCGACAGATCGCGATACTGTATGCCTTCGGTTAGGCGAGCGAGGATCGACGCCGTATCGCCAATGGCCAGCGCGCGCGCGCGAACACGGCTCCAGGTGGTGGTGTCAGGCGTGGCATCGTCTGATGTGCGGGCGAGCAGCGCTCCCCGGATCGAGTCCCGAGCGCCGAGCGTGCGTGCGCTCTCGAGCCGTGAAAATAGCGAATCGCGGCCGGCACGCGTGAGCGGTTGCGGCCGCACGGCATCATAACGCACGATATCGAACGGCTCGCGCGGGGTGGCCGACTGCCAGAACGCATCGTGTAGGGTGGACGTGCGCGCCGACGAAATGAACAGTGGGCTGCGGAAGGCACCGCCCAAGCCATCGTCCAACACGATCGTCCCCTTCATCGTTAGCGTGTCCCGCATCAGGAACGCCCGATGGGTTTCCGCATCCACCAGCCTGATGCCGACAATGGTGCCGCGTACCGACTCGCGCACACGTTCGACCGTTTTGTGAAAACGAGAGGGGCGCAGGAGCGCGTGCACAATCGTGATGGCCGTACTGTCGCGCACGACACGCGCCCGTCGCCCCGAGACGCTCGTGTCACGCATGACTCGGCTGGAGCGCACCGCGTCGATCGTGAGCGCGACATCACCGGTGCCGTCGGCGAAGTGCGTGCGCCGCACCCCGGCTCCCATTGAGGGCCCTGCCTCGAACAGCGCACCGCTCTCGATCAGCGTGCGCAGATACGCGTGCACGGCGACTTGCTCAGCCTGCGCGCGCGGCAGTTCGGCGCCGTATCTCCCCCCGTTGGACATGGCCCGCGTGGGTCGCGGGCGAGTACTGACGCTGGGTAAACCGAGTACTCCCCGCTCCACGGGAATACGAACCGCAGCCACCGCGTTGGCGCCCAACGGTTCGTAGAGCGCTGCCGATGAGTGAAGTACGCCCCCCGCCGCCGAATCAACACGCAGGCTCCAGGTGAACTGCTCGCGATATCCTGTGGGGATATGCGCGGCCCGCTTCGCGTCGGGAGCGCGGACCACGGCCCCCTGCACGCGTACGATGGCGAACGGCCGGGGGACGGGCGGAACTACCGTTCGCGTGGGGGCGCCCTGCGCGAACGTCACCAGCGGGAGCAGCGCCCCCGCCAGTGCGAGCAACACGCTATTTCTTCTCGATCGCATCCCGTACGTCGAGCAGAATCTCGAAGTACAACTGTTCACGACGATAGGCGAAATCGAGCGACGCCATCGCGGCGGGATCGGCCGTTTCCTTGGCACGATCGAACGCTTCGCGGTACATCTCTTCGAGATTGTTCAGGATCCGTTCACGGGAACGCGACATACGCAGGCCCTCGAGGGCTTTGTGGGTAAGGCGGGGCGGGACGTCATCGGGGGTCGCCGTGGCTTCCTCGGTGTCGAGGAACCTGGTCAGCTGATCAAAGATCATGCGACGACCGCGATCCGGGAGATTCACAGGAGTGGTGATGACAGGCAGAACCGGGTGAACCGCTTCGAGATTTTCGCGCGAGACGAGTTCCGCTGTGTGTACTGCGGGCTCGTGCACGAACCGGACGCTCTCAGCGTAGACCACGTCCAGCCGCGGATGCGCGGCGGCGACGGGTCATACGGCAACGTAGTGACCGCCTGTAGGGGCTGCAACACGCGCAAGGGAAGCCATTCCCTCCCCCGTTTCCTTGCGGAGTCGCCGGAGGCCCGACGGAACTTCTTCAAGTTCGCGCGGTATGTACATGCGAGACACTTGAAAGCGGTGGCCGAGGAGCTTGAGCGCCGGGGCGTGGTGGTTGCCTCAACGGAGCTCGTGGAGGGGATCCGGGGGCTGCGCAGCTCCGAGGCCATCGCTGAACTTTTACAGCAGCAGGACCCTCCGTGCCAGCCAAGAACGGACGGAGCGCAGGACACCGAAGGGGAGTAGCCACGCCGGATGCAGTCGTCAGGCGAGACCGTCGTACACGGAACACATCACTTCGCCCTCATCGGCGCATCTGGTGCGCGTCGTGCGCGAGGACTCGCCTTTTTGTTGTACCACAATTTCAGAACCGACCCAAGAGAACGATAGATGAATAACGTCAAGGTGTTCGTGCTTATGGCTGGACTGACCGCGCTGGTGGTCGCTATCGGGCAATCGCTCGGCGGCGGCACGGGTGCGATCATCGCCTTGCTGATGTCGGCCGCGATGAACCTCTTCATGTACTGGGGCTCGTCGACGATGGTCCTGCGCTCCTATGGCGCGCAGGTCGTCACGGCCACCGAGGCGCCGGAGCTGTACGAGATGGTGGATCGGCTGCGTCAGCGCGCCGGGCTGCCCATGCCGACCGTCGCCATTGCGCCCCAGGAACAGGCCAACGCGTTCGCGACCGGCCGCAATCCGGAGAATGCCGTCGTGTGCGTGACCCAAGGCATCGTGCGCACGCTGTCGAAGGACGAACTCGAAGGGGTGCTCGCGCACGAGCTCGCACACATCAAGAATCGCGACATGCTGCTGCAGACGATCGCGGCCACCATGGCCGGCGCCATTAGCAACCTCGCGCAGTTCGCCTTCTTCTTCGGTGGACGCAGCGACGACGAGGACAGCAATCCGATCGCTGGCATCGCGATGTTGATCGTGGCGCCGATCGCGGCGATGCTGATCCAGTTCGCGATCAGTCGTCAGCGCGAGTTCAAGGCCGACGCGGTGGGCGCCGAGATCAGCGGCCGTCCGCTGTCGCTGGCCAGTGCGTTGGTAAAGCTGGAGAACGGTGCGCGTCGTATTCCGATGCAGGTGTCGCCGAGCGCGGCGCCGCTGGCGATCGTGAACCCGTTGGCGGCGTTCAGCATGCGAGGCGCGAGCAAGCTGTTCAGCACGCACCCGCCGACGGAAGAGCGCGTCGCGGCGTTACAAATGCTAAGTACGAAGTAGGGAGTACGGGGTCAGGAGTACTCCCTACCCCGTACTTCATACGCCTTACTCGGCCGTCATTCGATGAAATACGGCTTCCTCGATAACGCGTCCGTCTTTCAAATGCTCGAGTACGATGCGCTCGAGCAGCTCGAACGTGACACCGGCATACCAGACGCCCTCCGGGTACACCGCGACAATGGGACCGCCGGTGCAGACGCCAAGGCAGGGCGCTTCACTGCGCTTCACGCGCGTGGCGCCGAACAGCAGTCCTTCGCGTTGCAGCAGCGATGCCAGTCGCGCGTAGATCGCGCGGCCGGCGCGATTCTCGCCGCAAAAGTTCCCAGTACAGACCAGCACGTGCCGGGTGTACCGCTCCATCTCGGGTAATCGGCTGCTTTGCATCGAACTAAACTATCGCGCTGCGCTTCAGCCTCGCAGGACCGCCATGACCAGCTCGCCGACGATCAGCACCACGATGGCGATTTCCAGCGTTTCGCTCCGGTGCGCCTGCGCCTCGCTGTTCAACATCGCGTAAGTCTCCCGCAGAATGGCCAGTTTGCGATCGATCCCAGCCCGCCACGCGCGGCCACGGAACAGTTCGAGTGCGGCGGAATACACGCGGGCCAGATACACATCGTCGGTGACCTTGAGGGCGTTCTCTACCCGTTCCACCAGCTCGGTGGAATCCGCCACCTGCGCCTGCAGGCGTGACAGCAGGGCGGCGAACCGCCGGCCGGGAAAGACCGATCGGCGCGCGCGTGCCGCTTCGATGGCGTCATAGAGTCTGGGGAGCTCGGCATCGAGCTGCGCGTCGTAGTAGCGCAGTTCGAGCAGCTGCGCATTCGCGAACTCGAGGATGTACTGGAGGTCGGTATCCTCCTCGCGCGGCTCAACGACGAGGGCGTTCTCCCAGGTCAGCAAGGCGAGGTCGTCACCGTAGTACGTGAACCGGTGCGGCAGCAACTCGCGTCGGGCCTCGGCGCTGAGCGGGCGCGTTTCATTGAGCAGCAGCGGCACGACGTCCAGTGAGGCCAGCGCCGCCGCCGACAGCGGCGTGCCCTGGTCGTCGGTGATGTGCGTAATGCGGAAGACCGTGTAATCCTCGTGCACGGCGGCCACCGCCGGCCGCTCGATGGCCGGCCGCATGCGCTCACAGATCAGCTGCAGCTGAGTCTGCACCAGGGTGTTGATCCCGGGGTGGTGCTCGAGCCGCTGTCCGAACGCCGTGAACTGCTCCCAGGAACAGGCCGCCGGCGGGCGGATCCGCACGCGCAGCGAGACGACACCGAAGTCGAAGACTCGCGCCGAGAGCTCTACGTCATGGGCCGTCTCGTCGACCACGAGCACGTCGCTGCCGAGCGATACCGTGACGGGCGGATTGCTGATCTGGAGCGCCTGCCCCTCGCCACGAACGGGACGGACACGATCGGGCGCGCTGGCCGCCAGCAGGGCGAGCGCGCCCTCAAGATCAATGGCGTATCCCACATCGAACAATCGATACGCGATGGCGGATCCGAGTACGGTGAGCATTCTGCAATCTAGCGCGTCGCGACTGGCGGGCACCGCCCCTCGCCACCCAACGCGCAAGTCGCTAGCGTCCATACATGTCCCCAATTTCCGCACTGCCCGATACGCCGGATCCGCGCATCGCCGCCAAAGGCTACGCGCACCCGGAGCGCCTTGTCAGCACCGACTGGCTGGCGGCGCACCTCGACCACCCGTCGCTGCGCCTGCTCGAGTGCAACGAAGACGTACTGCTGTACAGCGTGGAGCACATCCCCGGCGCGCAGAAGCTGGACTGGCACATCGACCTGAACGATCAGGTCGAGCGCGATTATCTCGCTCGAGACGCCTTCCAATCGTTGCTGCGCGCCAAGGGCATCGACGAGACGACGACCGTTGTCTTCTATGGCGACAAGAACAACTGGTGGGCCACGTACGCGTTCTGGGTCTTCCAGCTGTTCGGGTTCGACAACGCGGTGGTGCTGGATGGCGGTCGCGCCAAATGGCTGGCGGAAGACCGTCCGACCACCACCGATGTACCGTCATTTCCGGCCACCGCGTACGCGGCGCGCGAACGCAACGATGGTTCCATCCGCGCGTTCATCGACGAGACGCGGGTGCACATGCAGTCCGGCAAGCCGATGGTGGACGTGCGTTCTCCGCAGGAGTACACGGGCGAGAAGCTGCACATGCCCGATTATCCGCAGGAAGGCACATTGCGCGGCGGCCACATTCCCGGCGCCCGCAGCATGCCGTGGGCGCGCGCCGCGGCGGCCGACGGATCCTTCAAAACGGCCGCCGAACTGCGGGCCATCTACGAGGGCGAACTCGGACTCGCTCCGGGCGATGACGTGGTCACGTACTGTCGGATCGGCGAGCGTTCCTCGCACACCTGGTTCGTGCTGACGTACCTGCTGGGCTTCGAGAAGGTTCGCAACTATGACGGGTCGTGGACGGAGTGGGGCAACGCCGTGCGCGCACCTATTCGCCAAGGGGAGAAGCCATAATGAGCGAAGAGCAGCTGAAGGACACCACCGCGATGCCGGTCGCCGGCAAGCCACCGGCCACAGTACAGGTCACCTGGTCGGGCGATCACGTGTTCGAAGGCGTCCGCTCATCGGGTGGTCCCGCCATCACGATGGATTCGAGTGGCAAACAGGGCCCGTCACCGGTCGATACGCTGCTCTGTGCGCTGGCCGGCTGCACCGGCGTCGACGTGGTCGACATTCTGACCAAGCGCCGCACGCCCATGAGCGCGCTGTCGGTCGAGGTCGTCGGTGAGCGCTTCGCCGGCACGCCGAGCCGCATCACGAAGATCCATCTGGTCTACCGTATCATCGGCGCGGGCGTGGAGCGCGTGCACGCCGAACGGGCCATCGAGCTGGCGGTCACCAAGTACTGCTCGGTGCGTGACTCGCTCGACCCGAACATGCCGATTACGTGGGCGCTGGAGTTGAACGGGTCGTACAGCGAGTAGTGCGAAAACGCTGGACCGAAACGGCCATCGGCTTAGGGGGCAGTGAGGAGGGAATCAAGAAGGAGGACGCAGGACGGCGCACGCGCGTCGTTTCCTGCGTTCTCCCCCCTGACACCCTCCCTCCTGCCCCCTAAGCCGTTGGCCGTTAACGATCTACTTAATGAGCCACACTCTCTGATTCACCGGATATAGCCACTCCACACCGCGCTCGGTCACGATGGCATCGTCTTCGAGCGGGATGCGCACCTTCGCGCCTCCCCAGTCGGGGTTCGGCGTCCACGCGAACAGCTCGATGGAGAACGGGTTGTACGGTTTGATCGCGAACGTCATCTGCCGCGGATTGAACCACGCGATCGACGGGCCGGCGCCGTGGCCGCGATCGCCCACGGAGTGGCAACCGAACATGACCTCGACCTGGTTGTCGTTGGTCACTTCGTTGAACGCGCCCTGCATGCGAAAGCCGGACTTCACGATCTCCGTTTTCAGCTGCTCGACCATGTCACCAGCCGTCGGTCCCGGGCGGATCGTGCGTCGAATGACATCGCGCACCTTGAGCGCGTTATCGAACGCCGTCTGAATACCCTTGGGCACCGCCGTCTCGCCGGGTTTCAGCACGTAGGCCATACGCTTCACGTCGGTCCACACGTTCAGATAGCCCACACCCCAGTCGATGATGAGCAGATCGCCGCGCTGAATGATGCGATCGGTGCTCGTCGCCTCGATGCCTTTCGGGCCGGTGATGTACACGGACGGCATATCGAACGATGAACCCAGTGCGCGCTGCTGCAGCTGATCCATCATCCACCACGCCACATCTTCCAGCGTCGTTACACCCGGCGTGATCACCTCGTTGCTCAACGCCCGTTCGGCGATGCGACGCGAGATCTCCCCCGCTTCGCCAAGCGCCACCATCTGCGATGCGGTAAAGCCAGAGCGATAGTCACTCACCACCTTCTCGGCCGACACCACCCGCGACGCGAACTCGGGACCGATCTCCTTCACGAGTCGATCGTACGATGTCTTGGAGAGCCCGTCGGCCGCCCCGACTTCTTCCGACATGTTGAGCGCAATTTTCTTCGGATTCCGCTCGGCGATGAACGCCTTGAGCGGAGCGAAGCCGCGCACGATGTCGTACACCTTGCACTGCTCCAGCAGATAGCCGCTCACACCGATCGCCGCGCGCTCGATGCGATCGCCGCCGCGATCGGTGAAGATGTAGTAGCCCACACTGCCCACGTATCCGCGACCGAGATCCTCGTACATGGGATCGAACTGATTCTCCTTCTGCATCACGATCCACATGTCGACGCCATTCTCGCGCATCGCCCGCGGCAGGATCTTGTCGAACTTGTCTTTGCGGATCTGACACTGGCGTTCCCAGCGCACACGCGCCGGCTCGGCCGGGGCTTGGGCGGAAGCGGCGGAGGCGCTGAGGAACAGCGCCGCGGCGATGAGGCGGCAACGGGACATGGGGGCGGGTTGGGGTGCGGTAGTATGCCGCCGGATTTGGAAACTGCCAACTGCTTAGGAAGCAGGAGGGAGGGTGTCAGGAAGGAGGGTGCAGGATCACCGCGCGTGGGTCCTGCTTTCTCCACCCTGATACCCTCCCTCCTGCTTCCTCGGCAGTTGGCAGTTTACCGCCTACCGGCTCCCCACCTTCCCCGCGATCCACGCCATCGCCCGTGGATCCTTGTTCCTGGCCAGCGCCTGCACCGCCGTGCGGCGCAGTTCCTTGTCGGGCAGCGACTCGGCCATCTTGATCAACGCCGGTACCGCTTCGTCGGCGGGGCGCCGGCTGATCGTGTTGATCGCGGTGCGACGCAGTTCGCGATCACCGGGTTCGTACGCAATCGAATCGAGCGTGCTCGACACGCGCTCGCCGACCACTTCGCCGAGCCAGTTCACGGCGCTCGACTTCACATCCTGACTGCGTGAGTCATCCTTGGCGATACGCAGCAGGGTGGCGGCTGCATCCACCGAATCGGCGAGCGTGGCAGCGGTGAGTGCGCCACGCGACGGCCGGTCAGCACCGCGCTCGGCTTGCCTCAGAAGCCAGGTGCCGGCGGCGACCGCCGATACGGCCCCGAGGTCGGTGATCCCGGTGTCGGCGCGCCAGCGGCCACCGACGTACGTGCGGATCTCCTTCGTGTCGCCCGCCTCGCGCACGACGACCACGCGCACCGGCCCCTGCTCACAGTTGTTCTCGACGTCGTTGCCGCCGTTCCACATGCCGTTGAACTGCCCCGACCGTCCGCCGTCGCGTGAGCGATACCAGCTGTTGCCGTTGCCGCACACCCCGCTCCGTGCCGCGAAGGTCAGGCGCACCCGGCCATCGCGCACCGCGTCGATGCGCGAGCCGAGTGACTGAGACCGTGCGGGTGAACCGGCGAGCGACGACGAGAGCACGAGCGTGATCGCGAGCGCGATGCCCTTCGTCGTGGCGTTCATCGGTCGATGATCTCCTGCAGCAACGCCAGCGCGCGCGGATCCTTGGTGCGCGTGAGCATGCTGACGGCGGCCTTGCGCAGCTCGAGATTCTTTTCGTTACGCGCCACGTCGATCAGCTTGTCGATGCCGGCGTTGTCGCGCATGGAGCCGAGTGAGCTCAATACCTGGCGACGAATCTCGAGATCGGGGCTCTTGTCGTAGATCGTGGTGAGCTGCGCCACGATGTTGGCGGCCGAGGCACCGGTGTTGCTGCTGACGACGTTGGGCGTGCCCTGCGCGCTCGTGGTGTACCGCACCGAGCTGAAGCCCACGCTGCTGAGCATCGACACCGCGGTCCGACGCGCGTCCAACGACTCGCGCTGATTCGTCGCCAGCGCCACCAGGAAATCCCGCGACTCTTCGGTGCGGCGCGACGCGATCTGCGACAACACGCGCATCTTGAGTTGCTGCTCGTCGGATTTGCCGTACATGTCCTTCAGGAACGACATGTTCTCATCGGCGCTACGACCGGCGCCGGACATGTACCACTGCATCGCATCGCCACGCAGTTCCATGGGCGAGCTGCCATCGAGCGCGATCTCACGCAACGTCGTCGCGGCCCGCGGCTGCTTCGACCTCGACAGCGCATACACCGCACGCTTGCGCAGGTCGAGATCGTCGCCGCGGCGCGCGAGGTCGATCAGCATGCCGGTAGCTTCGTCAGTGGGCACGTTGGCCATCCAGAACACCGCCTGTTCGCGCACTTCCTTGTCCGGATCCGACTTCGCCACGTTCATCAGGATCTCGGCGGCTTCCGGCTGCTTGCGCGAGGCAACCAGCCACACCGCCGTGCGACGCAGCTGCTGCGTGCACGCTTCACGACGCGCCAGCACCTTCTTGAGGATCGGCATCGCCTTGTCGGCGTCCATCTGTGTCACCGCATTCAGCGCATCGATGCGTTCGTCGTCGTTGGCGCGCGGGCAGCCATCCCGCGTGGCACTGTCAGCGCGGCCCATCAGCGTGGAGGCCATCGCCTGATCACCACGACGCGCCAGCACGCCTTGCATGCGCGCGCGGAGAGCGGCGGCATCGCCGCGAGTAGCGGCCTTCGGGAACTTCTGCGCCTGCGTGTCAAGTGTAGAAAGTGCCTCCGCGATGTTCTGGTCGCCGCCGAGGCGCTGCAGCGCGAACGCCTGCCAGTAGTAGGCGTCCGGCGTGTAGGCGCTATTCGGATACCGGCGCCAGATCTGATTGAACATGTCGGCCGCTTTGCGATACGCATCGCTCGAGAGCGCCTTGCGCGCTTCACGATAGAGCGAGTCGGCGGGATCGGCCTGCGCCCATGCTTCTGGGGCCTCGGTGCGATAGCTGCGCGACCGTGATGCGGACAGACCAGCGAGCCCAGTCAGATTTACCACGCCGTCCACCGCGGCGAGCGCACTCATCTCGACCATCGGTGCGATCGCCGCCATGCTGGAGCGGACGTCAGCGCGAATCGCGTCGCGATCGATATTCATTGACATGCGCGCCGCGTCCATGCCGGCGCGTGCCGCTTCCGCGCCAGCCCGGGCCGCACGCGAGGCTTCGCGTTCGATGTCAGCACGCCACATGGGATCCATGAAGGCGCCATCCATCGACCACACCGACGGTGTCGGCGCCGTGGCGGGTGTCGGTGCCGTTCGCGGCGTCGGCGCGGGTGCCGGTGCAACGGGCGTGCGGGCCGGGCGCGGCGCGCGGGGCGGTTCCTGCGCCGTCAGCGTGCCGGCACAGATCGAGAGCGCGGCGGTAAAGCGGACAATGCGAGACATCAGTCTCCTCCGTAGGTCAGGCTGTTGATCGTTTCCTCGATCGGACGCGACGCTGTGACAATGGCGCGCACCCGCGGGAGGAGATTCGTTTCGCGAATGGTTTCCTTCGGTGCGCGCTGCGTCTCCGGCGCGGATCCACGCGCCTGGATGATCTGCACGAGCACCAACTCAAGGTCCTGCAGCAAGCGGCGCGTCCGTTCGTCGCGCAGTTGTGGTTCGTCGATCAGCAGTCGCGTGGTGCTGAGCAGATCACGTGCCCACGCGGTGACATCGGCACCCGGTCCCATTGACGGGTCCTGATCGCGCACCGTGGTGAGCAACGCGACCGTCCGGGCGAGATGCTCGCCCATGGCCACGCGCACTGGGTCGCTCGACTGCGGCAGCTCGGCGAGTGCGTCCGGCCCGAGACCCGCGCCGCTGCGGGCCCGATCGTTCGGCACTCGGGCGCTGTCGGACACGGCCACGATTGTTGGCGCTGCCGGTACGACATACCGACCGATCGCCACGCCGCCGACCAGCACCGCCGCGACGGCGGCCACCCGCGTCCACAGGCGTGGCGAGGGAAGCGCGCGCCTCACCGGCGGTGTCGTCGCCCCACCTGCCGCAGCGCGACGTTCACGATTGATTCGCGCCCACATCATCTCGCGCGGTACGACCACGTCGGCGTCGAGTTCGTCGGCCGCCTCGCGTGCCAGTTCGAGCATCCAGGGCTCGAGCGGCACATCGTGCTCGTCGTCGCTTGGGATGTGGTGTGGTTCGTGCTTCGAAGGTCGATCGGTCATGCCAACTCCTTGCCGAGCTGCCGGGGAGCGAAGGCGGCCAACGCCACCCGCAGCTTTTCTCTGGCACGGAAGAGCTGTGATTTGCTGGTGCCGATCGCGACACCAAGCGCTTCACCGATCTCCTCGTGCGTGAACCCTTCCACGTCGTGCATCACGAACACGGCGCGTGTGCCGGCGGGAAGGGCCTCGATCGCGGCCTTCAGGCGAACCTTGAGATCCGGTTCGCTCTCCACCGACGCATGCGCCACGGTCGTCGCTTCCTCGAGGGGCGCCGCGAAGGCATCGCGGCGCTTCTGGGTACGCAGACCGTTCAACGTGATCGAAACGGCGATCGTGTGCAGCCAGCTCGACAAGGCGGAGTCGCCACGGAACTGTTCGATCCGGCTGAAGGCCCGGATGAAGGTGTCCTGCGTCCACTCCTGGGCCAGTTCAGGACGTCCGCTCATTCGGAGAATGAGTCGGTACACGCGGTCCACGTGGCGGTCGTAGAAATCCCGTTCCGCCGCGTGGTCCCCCGTCCTGAGCCGATCAAGCAGTTCCGTGTCAGTCATGGACACTGCCGTCGCTCACTGTCGTCGTTTCGATGCGCATGCATGTGCGCGTGAAAGACAGAGGGATTGCCGAAAGGGTTGCATTGGAATGGAACGGCCAACGGCTTAGGGGGCAGGAAGGAGGGTTTCAGGGTGGAGGAGGCAGGTGAACCGCGCGTGTTTCCTGCTTTCTCCACCCTGATATCCTCCTCCCTGCCCCCTAAGCCGTTGGCAGTTCTTGCAGTTACCGCTCGTAGCGCGGGACGGCGACCTGCTCTCCATGCACCTGCGGCACCGGGATCGGCTCGGCGGCCCCGACACCTAGGCTCTTGCCCTTGTCGGACATCACGCGAGTGAGGAAGCGCTGCCCCTCACCGATACGCTCGACTTCGATGGCGATCGACTCCACCGCTTGGCCCATCGCGTCGAGGCGATCGGTCACGTCCTTCGGAATCGGGGCGACCACCGTGGCCCCCTTCTTCCAGATGCGGCGGGAATATGCGATCGCGAGCGGCATCAGCACGGCCAGCGTAAAGACGATGGGTATTGCGATGATCTCGTCGGGTGGCCCACTCCGCGCAGGCCGAGGCGGCTCCGTCGTGGCCCCGGGAATCGCGGCCGCCTGCGCCACCGCCGCGTCGGCCTTCGCCAACTGCTGGTCAACTGCCGAGATGCGCCCGTCCAGTTCCTTGATGCGCGATTCGACGCCGGCTCGATCCACCGCGTTGTCCACGTTCCCATCGCTGCGGAGTTCGTTGCGGAGGTCCTGACGCTGCGACTCTAGTCGCTCCAGCTGATTTCGCAGCTCACGACGCTGGGCCTGCGCCGCCTGGTACACCTCAGTCGGCGCCCCCGTGATCTGACCCGTTCCCGTCTGCACCACGAACGGCACGGGCGGCGGCGTGGGAACCGTGGGCGGCGCGGGTACGGCGGGAATTTCCTGCATGAGATCGGCGATTGAGGTGCGTGCGGAACGTTCCACATGGGATCTGACTCCCCGTCGGTCGTACGACGCGATTGCGCTCCGGTTTCAGCAACCTGCAACCTTGCCTCTCCCCGCACCGTGCGTAAGGTCAAGGGATGAGTCGCCACGCGCCCCTTCTGAAGCTCGCTGCCGTTGCCGGAGCTACCCTCGTCGGCCTCGTCGCCTGCCGCCACGGCACATCCCCGATGGCGCCGACCGGCGGCGCGAATGTCGAGCCGTTTCGTGCGCTCCCAGCCTCGCAATCGGCGATGCTTCCCGAGCGCCTCGCCGACAGCACGTGGTGGCGCATGGTGCGCGACATGTCCGAGCCCGGAGGCTACTTCCGCTCCGAGAACTTCGTGTCGAATGAGATGGGGCTGCAGCATGTCATCGCCCGCTTGCGCGTGACCAGTCCGCCAGGCGGCGTGTACGTGGGCGTCGGACCCGAGCAGAACTTCACGTACATCGCGGCCCTGCAACCGCGCGTGGCGTTTATCGTGGACATCCGCCGTCAGAATCTGCTGCAGCATTTGTGGTACAAGGCGGTGTTCGAACTCTCACCGACCCGGTCGACGTTTCTGGCGCGCCTGTTCGCGCGGCCGATCGCGGGTACGACGTTGTCCGATGTCGCGGAAAGCGCCGACACGCTCATTGCCCGACTCGATCGGCGTGCGGCCGACTCGGCGTTCTTTCGTCGCACGTTCGCCGAGGTGCGCGATCACCTCGTCCGCACGCACGGCTTTACGCTCGACTCGTCCGATCTTGCGACACTGCGCTACGTGGACAGCGTGTTCTACAGTACGGGCCCGTCGCTGAACTACTCGAGCGGAAGTACCGGCGGCTTCGGCGGGGGGCGCGGCTTCCGCGGCATGCCCACCTTCGCCATGATTGCGACGGCCACCGATCCCGGTGGCGCGAACCTTGGATTTCTGGGCACAGACGCGTCGTATCAGATCGTCCGCGACATGCAGCGACGGAACCTGATCGTGCCGCTGGTGGGCAACTTCGCCGGCCCCCGTGCGCTGGCCAACGTGGGCGGCTGGCTTCGCGAGCGCGACGCGCGAGTGAACACCTTCTACACGAGCAACGTCGAGCAATACCTGTTTCAGCAGGGCGACGAGTGGAGCCGCTTCTACGCCAACGTGTCCGGCCTGCCGCTCGATACGGCGGCCTCGTTCATCCGATCGGTCACCAACAACCGATTCGGTGGGCAGCCCTCGGGCTTCATGATGGGGCAGCTGACCAGTCCGATCGTGTCGCTGGTCCGGGACGCGGCCAACGGCATCCTGTTCGGCTACGGTGACGTGATCGGACGGTCGAAGTAGGCCTTTGTTATCGATATCGGGGTATCATTAGACCGAAAACCCGTCCTAAACGGGCCGGACCGCTTGACCTTGCCGCCCGAAACGGCGATTCATTCAGGCTCGCCGAAACAGGCGACCGCATCGCATGGGCTTTGCCCTGTCGATCGGACCCCCATTTAGAAACGCGCTCCCGCCGGAAATGGTGGCGCATGCTGGAGTTACCATGAAGGAAGGCATTCATCCGCCGTACCATTCGGTGGTGTTCAAGGATTCGTCCACGGGCGCGACGATCATCACGCGCTCGACGATGACCAGCGAGCAGAAGATCAAGATGGAAGACGGGAACGAGTATCCCCTCATCCTGCTCGAAATCACCGCCGATTCGCACCCGTTCTACACCGGCACGCAGCGCCTCATCGACACGCAGGGTCGCGTCGACAAGTTCAAGAAGCGCTACAACCGCTAAGTCCTGCGATGTGGTACGGAGAAGCCCGCGAGCACTGCTTGCGGGCTTTTTTCGTATGTCACCGACGGCATGGCCGCTGGCTCACTCGCCAGGCGGCTCCATGCCGGTCATCCAGGCCGTCGCGCAGAAGACCACCGCGGCGACGAGCAGCTCCGACCGCACCGCCTTTCTCGCCGGCACCTGTCCCGCCGCGATCCGTCGCCGCTGTGCGTACCCCAACGCCAGCACGACCAGGACGAGCGCGACCTTGAGGAACAACACGCGCCCGTAGGCACTCGCCAGTACGGCGGTGATCGTGCTCGCACCAACGCGCCGCCACCCGCTGCCGACGCCCGACAACAGGACCACCGGCGCCATCACGGTGGCCGTCCGGCTGAAGGTGCGCCACTCACTCGCGGTTGGCGCCGCGCCTCCCACACTCCCCGCCCCTGCCAGCATCAGCAGCGCGAGGCCGCCAATCCACGCGCCCACACCCGCCACGTGCATGGCATCGAACAGGCGCGAGGTCAACGGCCACTGTTCATCGGCGGCGGCATGCCCAAGCCCGCCCATGGCGGCCGCCACGCCGAGCACAGCGAGCAGCAGGAACAACGACGTCGTACGTGTGCTCCGCAGGGGCAGGAGAATCGCCGAGAGCACACAGGGAATCGCCAGCTGCATCCACCCCCGCCCCCAAGTGGTATCGCGCAACAGGCCTGGCAGCTCGGTGAACGTCAATTCGAGGGCCTGTTGCTGCAGCAGCAACAACGCGAGTGGCGCGATGACGAGGGCAATCGCGCTCACCCACAGCGACAAACGCACCGCGCGCCGCTCCTGCCCGGTGTCGCTTTCGACAAACGTGAGCGAGGCGCGCCCGATCGCCACGGTGGCGCCACCGTACAGCAGCAAGCGGACGAGCGGTGCGGCGAACTCCACGCGTGTACCGCTTACTTCGCGGCGCCTACACGAAAGCCGAACGTCCCCTTCACCACATGCCCGTCCTTCGACATCGTGCGCCACGACACGCTGTAGCTGCCGCCGGCGAGCGTGGTCGGGACATCGGCGCGCATCACTTTCGGCGCGCTCGGCTCACGACGCAGCGAGCCAAGTGCGACGGGTGCCCCGCCCTCTTTCGACAGCGTGAGCTTGGCGCCGGTGAGTTCGACGGCCTCACTCAGCTCGATCGTGATCTTCTCGGGCGACGCCACCAGCACCGTATCGGCGGCCGGGAACGAGCGGACGAGTTTGAGATGTCGCATCACCGCACCCGATGCGAGAACGGGAGCGCTGAACGCAATGACGGCGACGAGGACGGTCGATCGAACGAGTGAGCGAGACATCACGACGGGAGCTCCGGAAGCAGGAAGGACGGGACCGATAAATCTGCTACACCACAGCTCGCGAAGAAATGCCATCACCTCTGGCTTTTGCCCCGACTAGGTCAGCGCCGCGATCCGCAATTCGAGGTCGTCGAGTGACATCCCTACCCCGATGAACAGCGCCGTCGCCTCGGCGTCGGCGTGCGGCGACGACTCGTCGAGCTGTACCTTCTTCCGCCCCGGCACCCGATTCCAGACGAACATGTCGGCCGGCTGATCGACGAAGCGTACGAGCCCCTTGGCGCGCACGACGGCCGCCGGCAGGGCCTGCACGAAGGCCAGGAAACGCGCCCGCTCGACGACGCGAGGGAGCGGCAGGGCGACGCTGCCAAAGGGATGCGTGTGCCCGTGGCGATGCCGGTGCGCCGTGGCAACGCCCTGCGGATCGCGTCGCGGCGTCTCACGTACCGAATCTGCCAGTGACTGCAGTGTGGCGGCGAATTCCCCCGGCGTGGTGAACGCCGCGCGGGCGTTCACGGCGGCGACACCCTGCTGGACCGCATCGCGTCGCGTGGGCGTAAGCTTGTCGGTCCAATTGAGATGCACGTGCGTTGCGGTGGTGGTCTGTGCCGCTTCAAGGCCGTTATTCCACCAGCGCTTCTGCCAGCGCGCCGCGTCGATCACGGTGAGTTGCAACGGCAGCGTGAAATGCGTGAGCGTGGTGTCGGTGGTGAGATAGCCCAGCAGCTCGTCCGTTTCCGTAGCCCCGTTGGCTTCGATCAGCATCACACTGCCCGGATCATTCGGCACCGCCTGCAGCGTATCGAGCAGCTCACGCAGTGAACCGCAGCACACGCACTCGCCATTCAGCGGCGTGACCAGCGCATCAAGCTCGCCGAGTCGCGCGGCGTCGATCTTCGCGTTCTCGAAATCATTCAGCACGATGCGTACACGCACGCCCCGCTCGAGCAGCTGCGGAATGAGCGTGGTGAGAAAGCGCGTCTTGCCGGCGCCGAGGAAGCCGGCCATCAGCACGAGCGGAATCATGCGTGCGACATCCGGAGCTCGCCCAGGAACCCACGGGCGCCGCGTCGCAGCACCGAAGCGGCGTACAGTGCCGCCAAGGCGAGCACCGAGAACAGCTCGAGTGACGTGGTGGTGTCCAGCGAGGCCTGAGACAGCGTTGGCAGCGAAGCGGCGGGCAGCACCACGTTCACCAGCAGACCGATCGCGACGGCGGCGACAATCATGGCGGCGGCAAACGCGTAGGCAAACCGCTGGCCATGCAAACGCGAGAGAATCCCGATCGTCGCCATGTTGGTGGCCGGTCCGGTGATCAACAGCGCGAGTCCGGCACCGGGCGACACGCCAGCCGCGACGAGCACCGCCACCAGCGGCGTCGAGGCCGATGCGCACACATACAACGGCAGGCCGATCGCCGCGAAGAGCAACACATCGACACCGCCGGGCAGTCGCGTCATCCACGAGCCCTGCATCAACGGCCCGAGCAACGCGGCGATGATGAGACCCACGAGAATCCACGGCGCCGTGTGATCGACCATGTCGGCGAAACCCGTGCGCATCGCGGTCTGCAGGCGGGTGCGCAGAGAGAGCGACACCACCGCCTCCGCCATCGGCAGCGAGCGTGTCGCCGTACGAGGAGCCGCGAGTCGAGCCATGACGAGCGCGACGACCAACGCGACGGTCGCCGCAGCCGCCACACGGACGATTGTGAACGGCGCCCCCAACAACGGCACCGACATCAGCACCGCATCAATGCCGAGTTCCGGCGTGGCAATGAGAAACGCCACGGCGGCGGCCGTGGAAACCCCTTGCTTCACCAGCCCCTCATACAGCGGTACGACGCCGCAGGAGCAGATCGGCAGCGGGAGCCCAAGGGCCATGCCGGACAGCCCCTGGCGTAGCGTCGAGCCGCGATTCAACCACGCGAGTTTTCCCGGCGCCACGAAGGCGTGTACCAATCCCGCCATCAGGTACGCCACCAGCAGGGCCGGCGCGCTTTCCATGGCCAACCCCTCAAACGTCGTCCACATCGCGCGCAGCGAGGCATCGCCGTGACCGCTCTGGCTGATGTGCAGTACGACCAGCAGGGAGATGCCGAGCAGCGCGCCGATGCCGTTCGGGACACGCGTGTGGGCGTCGAGACGAATTTCGTCGTGCTCCGCATCCACCGGGTCCGGGGCGCCGTGCGCATGGTCGTGATCGTGAGCGTGAGCGTGCCCGTGCTCGTGGTCGTGAGCGTGGCCGTGGCCGTGCTCGTCATCGTGCGCGTGCGAATGCGCGGGGTGCGCGATCACATGCAGCAACGAACCACCGACCACCGCTTCAAACCAGACGCCGGCGCGATCGGGCAGCACCGCGAAGATCGTCGGCTCGGCGAAATAGCCCACCACCGTCGTCAGCGCCATCAACGAGAGCACGAACCAGGTGACCGAACGCGGGCGATCGCTGAGCACCCACCACACCATGAGACTCACGGGGAGCTGGTGCAGCACGACGCCATAGCCGATCAGGCTGGACGGATTGGCGTCCGACTGGGCCAGCGCGCTGCCGTCGAGTGCCGAGTGAATGGCGACGCCGACCAGCGCGAGCAGCAGCACGGCGGTGTGCGTTTGCTGCACACCGAAGCGGAACAACCGCTCGGCCAGATTCGGCAGCGTGAAGCCGACCAGCATGAACAGCCCGGCCCACAGATCGCGGTGCTCGAGCGCATGCGGGATCACATCGAGCAGCACCAAGCCACCGATGGTGACCAGCACGAAGCCGTCGATGAAGGCCAGCATCTGGGGGCGGGCCTTGGCTGCCCGGGCGACGAGAGGCCCGGTGCCCAGTCCCGCCATGCTGGCGAACAGCAAGGCGTGGTTCATGACGAGAGCGCGTAGCCCGAGTGCGCGTAGCGGCCGTGTGACCCGACCATCGACCGTAAAAGCGACATCCCGAATGATAGTCTTATTGCGAAGTCACTATCAAGTGGAAGGGATGGATGCCTGAGGGAGCGCGCGATTCGCCCTGTCCCACACCCAGCCGCCAACCCCGATCCCCAGGATCGCGGCGACCACGGTGTCGCTCAGAAAATGCCCCATCGCCAGCACTCGGGTCACGGCACATCCCGTAGCCAGCGTGTACCACAGCCAACGGGCCCGCGGAAAGAGATGAGCGAGTACGGCCGCCCCGGTGAACGCGACCAGCACGTGACTGCTCGGCATACCCATGCCGCGATTGGACAGCGGCCCGTCGGCGAACGGGCGAAACAGGTACTCGAACACGTCAGGATTCGGACGGAGCCGACGGATCGAAAGCTTCAGGACTTCGGCCATGCCACCACCGAGGGCTGGGCCGAGAACCAGTGCCCACGCGTAGGCAGCACGACGCGGGTGGTCACGTTGCTGCAACCAGAATCCCAGCGCGATGACGCCCCATGTCGGCAGGTATCCCATCGACCGCAGCAAGCGTCCCCAGTCCTTGTCATTGACCGTGAGCAATCGAGCGGAACGCCACGCCGTGGCATCGAGCGCGTGGGCCACGACGATGGCGACAACAGTGAGGATCAGGAGCCGAATCCATCGGGATCGCTCGGACGTGGCGGAGGTCATGAGCGCGAAATCAACGCCGCGCCAGCCCTGCACGCCACTCGGTCCCCAGGCATATTTGACGGATGGAACGCAACACGAAACAGCGCGATGCGATCCGGCAGGTTTTCGAGGTGACACCCCGACCGCTGGGGCCCACCGAGGTGCTCGAAGCCGGTCGGGAGCAGATGGCGACCCTCGGTATCGCTACCGTGTACCGCACGATCAATGCGCTGGTGGAAACTGGCTGGCTGGTACCGGTGGAACTCCCTGGCGAGGCGCCCCGCTACGAGCGCGCCGGCATCGAGCATCATCACCACTTCCGCTGCCGCAGTTGCGCGCGCGTCTTCGAGATTCATGGCTGCCCTGGCGATCTGCGCGAGCTTACGCCGGCGGGATTCCGGCTGGAATCGCACGACGTCACGTTGTACGGACAGTGTGCGCGATGCGCCGTTTCGTAGCGCGCCGTTCTTTCGTGCGCCCCATCGCATTGCTGCTTGGTTGCGTGTTGCTGGCGTCGTGCGAGCTGGGCGGCAGCTTCAAGGGCATGGCCGTCGATCCGCCCCGCGAGATGCCGACGTTCGTCTTCACGCGCGCCGACGGCTCCCGCTTCAGCACGTCGCCGGAACCCGGCCGGCCGATGGTGCTGTTCTTCGGGTATACGCATTGTCCCGATGTCTGCCCCACGACGCTCGCCGACTGGAAACGCGTGCGCGCCTCGCTGGGCGACAAGGCAAAGGCAGTGCGCTTCGTGTTTGTCACGGTCGATCCTGAGCGCGACACGCCGGCGCTCGCTGAACGGTATGCGCGGATGTATGACGCGGCGTTCGAAGGTGTCTCCGGCGATGCGATCACCACCTCTCGCATGATGGACGCGTTCGGTGTCGCCGCTGCCCGCGAGGCCGGCACCGACGCGACCGGTTATCTGGTCAGTCATTCGTCACAGGTCTTTCTCGTGGATTCGCACGGCAAGCTGGTGGCGCTGTACCCTTTCGGAACGGGGTGGGACGCTTTGGCGGCCGACCTCGAGCGGTTGCAATGATGTCGTCAGCAGTTCCCGCGCGGCGCTCCATTCTCGTTGCCGTCACCATCGTTGCGGCCTCCCTGCTGGGCGCCTGCACGACCCGCTCCGTGCCGCCCGTGCCGCGGGTGGCGATCCGGCACAGCTGGGCGCGAATTGCCGATTCCGGCGCGACGAGCGGCGCGTACATGGAGATCGACAACAACGACACCGTGCCGATCACGCTCGTCGGCGCGTCATCGCCGGACGCCGGGGCTGCCGAGGTGCATGAAACGATGCAGCAGGACGGTATGGCGCACATGATGCCGCGCACCGAACTGCGTATTCCGGCCGGCGATGTCGTAACGCTGGCCCCCGGCGGACTGCACGTGATGCTGGTCGACGTACGCCGTACGCTCGCGGTGGGCGACAGCCTGCGGATCACCCTGCGCTTCAGCGACAGCACCAGCGTGGTGGTGCCCGTGCCGGTGAGGGCGCCATGACCGGCGCCGTCACCCCGCCGCGTCTCGCGGTGCTGCTGGCCGTCGTTGCGCTGAGCGTGGCGCTGGCCTGGTTCAGCTGGCCGCGGCCGGATACGCTGATCCGGGTGACGCGCGGCGGCGTGGCGATGGTCACCGATGCCTATGGCCGGACGGCACCGCTGGGCGACACGGTCTACGTGCGCGGTGGTGGCGCGCGCCGTACGATTCGGGTAGTCAACGAGGACACGGTCAAGCATCAGCTGGCGATGTTCAACATCCCGGCCGGCGAGCAGACCGAATACACCGTGCCACCCGGTACGTTTGGTGGCGCCTGCACGGCGCATCCCACCAATAAGCACCTCACGTTCGTTATCCGGTGAGCAGCCTCATGGTCGACCCCACGGCGTTTCCCGACGCCGCCGAAACGCGCGGGATGGATGCCGCGCTCGACGAGGAACTCCAGGCACTGCAGCGCGCCGGCTTGCGTCGCACGCTGCGTCAGGTGCACCAGCGACGTGCCGGCACGGTGCTGCTCAATGGCGAGCGCGTCGCCGACTTTGCATCGAATGACTATCTCGGACTGGCGGCCGATCCGCGCCTCGCGCGCGCGGCGACCGCCGTGTTGCAAGCCGAGGGCATGGGCGCAGGCGCCGCGCGGCTGATCTCGGGCAATCATCCGATTCACGAGGTGCTCGAGCGTTCGCTCGCCCGCTTCAAGGGCTCCGAGCACGCGCTGCTGTTTCCATCAGGGTACATGGCGAATATCGGCGCCATCCCGGCGCTCGTCGGCGCGGGCGATGTGATTTATTCCGACGCGCTGAGTCACGCCTCGCTGATCGACGGCTGCCGACTGTCGAAGGCGACCATCCGCGTGTTTCCGCACGCCGACATCGACACACTGGCCGCCATGCTGGCAGCCGATCGTCACACGTTCCGTCGCGCGCTGATCGTGGTGGAAGGGATCTTCTCGATGGACGGCGATCTCTTCCCGCTCGACCAGCTCGTGCCGTTGGCCCGTCGATACGATGCGTGGACCTACGTGGACGATGCCCATGGCACCGGCGTGCTTGGCGCGACGGGTGCGGGGTCCGTCGAACACTTTGGCATGACCGGACAGATCGACGTCGTGGTGGGCACGCTGGGTAAGGCGCTGGGCACGTCGGGCGCCTACGTGGCCGGGTCGCAAGTCCTGGTGGATTACCTCACGAGCCGCGCCCGTTCGTTCATCTTCACCACGGGCGCTCCCGCGGCGATCGCCGCCGCGACGCTCGAGTCGCTGCGCATCGTACAGGTGGAGTCGTGGCGTCGGGACGCCGTGCGCGCGCGGGCCACACGCCTGCGCGATCGCCTGCGCGCTGCCGGCCGGGAAGCGCCGGGCATGCCGGACGGCCACATCGTGCCAATTATGATCGGCGACCCGATGCTCACGATGCGTTTCGTGGCCGACCTGAGGCGTCGGGGATTCCTGGTGGGTGGCGTACGTCCGCCGACGGTGCCGGCCGGTACCTCACGGCTGCGAATCTCCGTATCGGCCGTGCACCCGATGGAACTCGTGGACAACCTCGCCGCCAACCTGATCGACGCCATGCGCGGGATGCCCGTATGAGTTCGCAGTATGACGAAGACGATTTCGATCTCGACGAGAATTCCGTCGACGATCTCGAAGGCTTCAGCGACGGTATCGATCGTGATGACGACGATGCGTCCGTGCATCCGGTCGCCGACCTCGTGTTGTTGCACGACGCCGCGCACGTGTGGCACCCGTACACGCAGCATCATCAGGCGCCGCTGCCGGTGCCGATCGTGCGCGCGAAGGGGGCCTGGTTGTACGACGCCAACGAGCGGCCGATTCTGGACGCGATTTCGTCGTGGTGGGTGACCACGCACGGGCATTGTCACGACCACATCATCAGCGCGGTCACCGAGCAGGCGAAGCGACTCGATCAGGTCATCTTCGCGGGATTCACGCACGAACCGGCCGCGGCCCTCGCGGCGGAACTCGTGCAGCGGTTGCCGCGCGGATTATCGAAGATCTTCTTCTCAGACGACGGCTCCACGGCAGTGGAAGTCGCCATCAAGATGTCGTTGCAATCGTTCGCCAATCGCGGCGCGCCCCGCCGACTGATCGCCGCGCTGGACAACGCGTATCACGGCGACACGTTCGGAGCGATGGCGGCGAGTGGGCGCGGGGTATTCACGCAGATGTACGAGCCGCTGCTGTTCGAAGTGGCGCGACTTCCCGACCCGTCGGTGGGCGATACGATCGCCGCGCTCGATGCACTGATCGCCGAACGCGGCACGGAGTTGGCGGCAGTGATCGTGGAGCCGCTCGTGCTTGGCGCGAGTGGCATGCGGGTGTGGGATGAGCAGGTGCTGCAGGACATTCGCGAGCGCACGGCGGCCGCCGGTGTGCATCTGATCGCCGACGAAGTGCTTACCGGCTTCGGGCGCACCGGCCCGCTGTTCGCCTGCGAGCGCGCCGACGTGCGTCCCGATCTGCTGTGCATGTCGAAGGGGCTCACCGGTGGTGTGCTGCCGCTGGGTGCGACCGCTGCGACGGAGGACATCTTCGACGCGTTTCGCAGTGCCGACCGGGCCAAGACGTTCTTCCACGGCCACTCGTACACGGCGAACCCGATTGCCTGCACAGCCGCCCTGGCGTCGCTCGAACTGTTCGACGAGGAGAGCGAAGATGACCGGGTGCGTGTCGAAGTCGCACACGCGCGTCATCTCGAGGCGCTGCGCGGCGTGAAGGGCGTGCGCGCGGTGCGTCAGATCGGCACCATTGCCGCCGTGGAGCTGGAGGCGCCCAGCGGCTATCTCAGCGACATCGGCCGGGAGCTCGCGGCCTATGCGCTGCAGGAAGGCGTCCTGCTGCGTCCACTCGGTAACGTGGCCTATTGCCTGCCGCCGTATTGCATCACGGACGCCGAGCTCGACCTCGTGTACGGGGTGATGCACCGCTTTCTTGGCGGCGCGCGCGCCGATGCGCTCAGTTCAGGCGGACCGGTCGATGACTAGGCTCGCGTCGAGTCCAATGCGCTTCGGCGTGACCGGTACCGACACCGGCATCGGCAAGACCGTCGTGTCGTGCGCTCTCGCCGCGCGCGCGCGCGTGCTCGGTTTGCGCGTGGCGGCAATGAAGCCGATCGAAAGCGGCGTCGTGGAACGCCCGGTGTCCGACGGCGGGCTCGCGTCGGACGCCGAGCGTCTGCGTGCCGCGTGCGGGTCGATGCTGCCGCTATCGGTGGTGCGGCCGTACGTCCTCGAAGAACCGCTCGCGCCCATGATTGCCGCGGCGCGCGCCAACGTCGAGATCGACTTCGGTGTGCTCGACCGGGCGCTGGCGCAGGTCGAGCGGGAGGTCGAGCTGGTCCTGGTGGAGGGCGCCGGGGGGTTGCTGGTGCCGATCGACCTCCGCGTGTCGTATCTCGATCTGTTCGCACGCTGGCAGACGCCGCTGCTGATCGTGGCGGGGAATAGATTAGGCGTGTTGAACCATGTTCTCCTCACGGTGCGCGCGGCAGAAGCGGCGGGCGTTCCGATTCGCGCCATTGTGCTGACGGCGTTGTCCGACCGTGATGCCTCCGTGGCGGAAGCCACGAATTTCGATGCACTCGTGGCGCTGCTCCCGCATTACACGATTCTGCGTTTTCCGTGGGTTGATCGACCCGATGATCTCGATGCACTCGCGGCGGCTGCCGAAGGCGGTGGTCTCGACGTGCTGCTTGCCCCTCTTTCTCCATGATCACCATGTCGTCCGGATTCTCTGACTGGCAACTCCTCGCCGACCGTGCGTTGGCCGGTGAGGTCATCACGCGTGAGCAGGCCCATGCCGTGCTGTCGGCTCCTGATGATCAGCTGCTCGACCAGCTGGCCGCGGCATATCGCGTGCGACGCGCCACGTGGGGCAATCGCGTACGGTTGCACTTCCTGCTGAACGCGCAGAGCGGCCTCTGCCCGGAAGACTGCGGCTATTGCTCGCAGTCGAAGATCTCGACCGCCGAAATCGAGAAGTATCCGATGATGGCGCAGGAGAAGATTATGGAAGCGGCCGATCGTGCCGCGCAGCTCAAGGCCGGCACGCTGTGCATGGTGATCTCCGGCCGCGCGCCCGGCGAGACCGTCTTCAACAAGGTGCTCGACGCCGTGCGCGCCGTGCGCGCGAAGCACGATCTCAAGGTGTGCGCCTGCCTCGGTCTGCTCAACGAGGAACAGGTGCTCCGCCTGAAGGAAGCCGGGGTCGAGACGGTGAATCACAATCTCAACACGTCGGCGAACTTCACGCCGGAAGTGGTCGGCACGCACACCTTCGAAGACCGCGTCAACACCGTGGAAGCGGTGAAGGCCGCCGGTATGAAGACGTGCAGTGGCGGCATTCTCGGCATGGGCGAGAGCGACGACGATGTCATCGATCTCGCGCTGTCGTTGCGCGAACTCGACGTGAAGAGTGTCCCCGTGAACTTCCTGATCCCGGTGCCCGGCACGTCGTTCGCCGGCATTCGCGAACTCGATCCGCGTCGCTGCCTGCGTATCCTGTCGTTGTACCGCTTCCTGCTGCCCACGCAGGAGATTCGCGTGTCGGGCGGACGCGAAGTACACCTCCGCAGCATGCAGGTGATGGGCCTCTATCCCGCCAACTCGATCTTCGTGGGTGACTATCTCACCACGCAGGGCCAGACGGCGCGCGACGACCTGCGCATGATCGAAGACGCCGGCTTCGTGCTGGAGACACCCGATGGTGAGCCGCTGGTGGGCGATCCGTTTGCCGGTGTGCCGGACTCGTATCCGCGGGCGGCGCTGCCGATGGTGGAAGTCTGATCTCATGAGCATCGCCGACATCCGCACCGACTACCGTCGCCAGTCGCTCTCCGAGCAGGACGTGGCCGCCGATCCCATCGCGCAGTTCACGCGGTGGTTCGAGGAGGCCGTCAACGCGGCCGTGCTCGAGCCGAACGCGATGTGTCTCGCGACGGCGACGCCGGATGCGTATCCGTCGGCGCGCATGGTTCTGCTGAAGGGGTTCGACGCGCGGGGCTTCGTGTTCTACACCGACTATCGCAGTCGGAAAGGACAGGAGCTGGCCGACAACCCGCATGCGTCTCTCTGTTTTTTCTGGGCCGAGCTCGAACGGCAAGTGCGCATCAACGGCGCGGTGCAGCGGGTGAGCCGCGCCGAGTCGGACGCGTACTTCCAATCGCGTCCGTTGCCCAGCCGCGTGGGCGCGTGGACGTCTCACCAGAGCATGGTGCTCACCGATCGGTCGGTGCTCGAGCAGCAACTCGCGGCCAACGAAACGCGATTCGCGAGCGGTCAGGTGCCCTTACCCGAGCACTGGGGCGGACTCCGGATCATTCCCGAAGAGCTCGAGTTCTGGCAGGGTCGCGAGAGTCGTCTGCACGACCGTATTCAGTTTCGTCGTGAGGCGGGGGCGTGGGTGAAACGGCGACTGTCGCCGTAGCGACGCGAGCCACACATGCATCTCCCGCTGTGCGCGGTGCTGTTCGCGGCCGTGACACTCCCAAGCGCCACAGGGGCGCGTGCGGCGATGGCTCAGGGTACGCCGGCGACGGCAGTGTCGGCCATGACGTGCGCTGCGGGTGCCGTGGCCGACGTTCCCGCGCTACGGTGGCAGGGTGATGCATCGCTCAAGTCGGCCACGTGGAAGGTCGCGCTTGGCCCACGACGCGTGTCAGCGCGAATCGTGGTGGTCGACGTCGACCCGGCGCGCGTCGCGCTCAGCCTCGATCTCGCACGCAACGGCGGTGTGCTCATGCCGTGGACGCTGAACGCCGCGCCGGACACGGTGCTGCTGGCGATGAACGCCGGCCAGTTTACCGATGAGGGGCCGTGGGGATGGGTGGTACACCGAGGACGGGAGTGGCAACAACCGGGCGTCGGTCCGCTGTCCGGTGCATTCGTGGTGGACAGCGCGGGCGGCGTGCGGATCGTGGCTGCGCGCGCCATCGACAGTGTGCAGGCGGCGGGCCGCGTTCGTGAGGCATTACAGTCGTTCCCGCTGCTGCTCGAACAGGGACGCCCTTCACGCGTCTTGTGCGACCCCACCGCGACCCTTGATCGCGAACATCGCGATATCCGCCTGGCGCTCGGAGTTCGGGCCGATGGCCATCTGTTGATCGCGCTTTCGCGTTATGATGGCGCGGGCCGCTTCGCCGAGCGCCTACCGATCGGCCCAACGACGATGGAAATGTCGGCGATCATGCGTCGCCTTGGCGCCGTCGACGCGCTCATGCTGGACGGCGGACTCTCTGCCCAGCTCCTCCTTCGTCACGGTACGATCACGCAGCGGTGGGATGGGTTGCGGAGCGTTCCGCTCGCGCTGGTGGGACACCGCATTCCATAACGCGGGTTCACGCGCGCCGGACTGCACCAGACACGACGTGGCAGACCCAGCCACGAGAAGAACTTGCGCCAACCGCGCGCACCGATTGATTAACTGGGTAAGGCCAATTTCTCATTGAACATCAGGAGCCTGTCATGCATGCCTCTCCGGTCGGACATCGTGCCGTGTCGTGGCGTTTCACGTGGTCGCGCTTCGCGCTCGTGCCTGCGATTGCCGTGTTGCTCGCGACACCGACGTCGACTGCGCAGGCGCAGTTCGGCAAGTTGAAGAAGATCGGCGCCGACGCGATCAAGGACAAAGCGAAGGAGAAGATCGGCGGCAAGGAGGCAGCGACGAGCAAAGACGGTGTCTCCGCGGAGGCAGGCAAGTCCACGTCGGCGGATTCGAAGCCGGTGAACATGACCATCAACGCGTCGCAGCTTGATCTGATGCTGGCGGCACTGGCGCCGATGGCCGCCGACGCGGAGAAGGCCACGCAGGCGAATCGGATGAAGTCGGAGCACATCGCAAAACGCAAAGTCGCCGAGAAGTGCATGCAGGACGGCCAGGTGGCCATGAGCGCTGGCCGCATGCCGACCCCGACCGCTGCCGGCAAGGCACGGGCGAAGCAGCTGAGCAAGGATGCCGAACGGCTGCAACAAGTGGCCAGCGCGGCGCTGACCGATGGAAATAGGCGCGCGTGGGCCTTTGCTCAGGACAGTGCCAGCTCGATGCAGATGCAGAGCACCATGCTCGAACTGGGTTTCAAGTGCGACTTCGCGATCACGCCGCCCGCGGTGATGGAACGGGAATACGGAACGTACGGCATGTCAGGCGACCTGCCTGTCGGACAGTCGTCGGTTCCCGCCGACGCGCGCGCCACCTTCACCAAGTATCAATTCGCGTTGCTGCGCGAACGCATCGCACTGTTCGCGATGCTCAGCGCCGACCCGTCCATCAAGGCCGGCAAGCAAGGCGTATTCACCGACGAGGAGCGCGCCGCGCTGACCGCACGCATGCCCGAGATCGTCAAACTGCTACCCTACTTCAGGAATGGCACGATGGGGTGGAAGGGTACGGACGATCTCTCCTCGTGGTGACATCCCGCCGCCGGCGATGGCCGCGGGAACTGTTAGGCTGAATTACGGGTTCCGCGTGCATGTCACAGACATCGCACGCGGTTCTCATTTTCGGGGCAACCGGCGGCATTGGCGCCGCCCTCGCCCGTCGTCTTGCCCATTCCGGCACACCCCTGTTTCTCACGTCGCGTCGTGAGGAGCCCCTCGCCGCGCTCGCGGCAGAACTGGGTGCGGCCTACGCCACCAGCGACGCGACCGACTGGAGCGACATCGATCGGGTGACCGACCTCGCGCGTGAACGCTTCGGCACCATCGGCGGCATGGCGAACTGCGTGGGTTCGCTGATCCTCAAGCCGGCGCATCTCACCAAGTTCGAAGAGTTTCAGCAGACGATCGCGCAGAATCTCACGAGTGCGTTCGGCGTCGTGCGCGCCGCGGCCCGCGTGATGCCCGAGGGGGGTGCCGTCGTGCTCTGCAGCACCGCGGCGTCCCGCATCGGGCTCTCGAATCACGAGGCCATTGCGGCGGCGAAAGGCGGCGTGAACGGATTGGTACTCTCCGCCGCCGCCACCTACGCGTCGCGCGGCCTCAGGGTCAACGCCGTCGCCCCCGGGCTGGTGGAAACACCCCTTACCGCGCGCATTACCGCCTCGGCACCGGCCGTCCAGGCTTCACAAGCGATGCACGCGCTCGGTCGTATTGGCCAGCCCGACGATGTGGCCAGCCTGATGGCGTGGCTCCTCGGCCCCGACGCGACCTGGGTGACGGGTCAGCTGTACGGCGTTGACGGTGGACTCGGTACGGTGCGCTCGAAGTAACAGGGCGCAGGGGCGCCACGCGCTTACTGCGTGGCGCCCTTGGTGGGCACGGATCCCACAAGGAATGGCGTCATGGTGGGCGCCTCCGCACCCGCCGACGATTCCTCGGTGACCGCGAGCAGCGTGATACCGCTGGTCGTGGTCGGCAGCTCGACCGACGCGACGATGGCCCGTCCGTCGTCCCCAGGCGTAAAGAGCTTGAGCGGCACCGGCTTACCGTCGCGAATCATCCACAGCATGTAGGCGCGATTGCTTGCCACGGGCGCAAGACCATAGGCGTTCACCACGGCCTTTCCTTCACGCACGTTCCAGAACACCTGCATGCCGGGACCGGCCGGCTGCGCGGGATTGAGATTCACCAGCACTACGTTGCCGCGACCTTCCAGCAACGTTTGCAGTGTCTTTTCGCGTTCGGCCAGCTTCGCTTCAGTACGGGCGATCCGTGCATCGTCCTGTGTCGCGCGATCCTCGAGCGCCGCCGCCTGATTCCGGAAATCGACGGCGATCACGATCGACGCGGCGAGTGCCGTGCCCAGTGCTCCCGCCGTCCACCACGCGGTGCGTGCTGTACGTCGCGCAGAGAGTTCGATGATCGCCGTTGGCGTGGGTGGCGTCACGGCACGCGTGGCCCGGCTCTCGGGCGTCTGCCGAACGGCGTCGGCCCGCTTGGGCGCCACGTCAGCCGCCTCGGCACGTCGCGCCATCGCCAACTCACGGACGTTGTCCGTAACCGGCTCACGCGGCGTCTCGATAGGGGCAACCACCGGAGCGATCACGAGTTCGACCTCGACGGGTGCGACCACCGTCGCCCGCTTCTCGGCGGCGATGCGCTCCATCAGGCGACCCTTGAGTCCCGGCGGTGGCGCGACCGGCTGCGCGGTTGCCATCAATTCAGCAGCCGCGCGATGCGTGACGAGCTCGCGCTCGAGTGCATCCCGGAACTCCGGGGTCTGCAGCCCACGATCAAACACCGCACGTTCATCGGCATCCAGCATGCCGAGCGCGTACAACGGCGCGAGGTCGCGCAACTGCTCGAGGGTGAGTGGCGTCATGGGGTTCATGATACGCTCTCCGGCGCCAGGCCGACCAACGTATCGCGCAGCTTCTGCATCCCGAGTCGAATTCGCGTTTTTACCGTGCCCAGTGGTTCGCGGAGTCGGTCCGCCACCTCGTGGTGCGTCAGTCCTTCGAAAAAGGCCAGTTCGATCGCCTGTCGTTGCGGCAGGGGCAGTTGGTCGAGTGCCGACTTCACGGCCACCGCGCGCTCGGTTTCCTGCACCTGAACGTCGGGCGCCGCGAAGCCGCTGCCCATCGCCGCCGGCTCGTCGAGCGTGGCCGTGGCCGTGTCGGTCATTTTGGACCGACGTCCGCGCGCCCGAATCAGATCGAGCGCCCGCGTCCGCGTGATCGTGGTGAGCCATCCGGCCACGGAACCGCGCGACGTGTCGTAGCGGGCGGCATCGCGCCACGCCTGGGCAAACGCGTCGAGCACCACTTCTTCCGCATCGGCCGGTTCGCCAACGACGCGTAACGCCAGACCGTACATGACGGCCCCGTGGCGATCGTACAGCATCGACGCCGCGCGTTCATCCCCCGCCGCCATTTCGGCGATCAGTTGGACGTCCAGCGGCTCGGCAGCGTCAGCGAGAGGCACGTAAGAAAGAGAGGAACTGGTGTAAAACGAGCGCCCGTGTTGTTCCGCACGGTGGTGACCGCGGGCAACAAACCCACGAGCAACGTATTCGGTATCCAGGTTGCTGGATAGACCGGGTGTGTAGGTCGGAAAGGCGAGCGTTCTCGGGACGGCGTATGTCATGTCACGAGTACTACGCGCCTCACCTGCCGCCGGATTGCTGCGCCTGATCGAATCTGGCGGCTAACTCTGTTCGGCCAGCTCTTCCCGCAGTTTGACGTAACTCTCGTAGCGTCCCTTGCCCACCGTTCCGCTGCGAATGGCGGCCTTGATGGCGCACTCCGGCTCGACGGTGTGGGTGCAGTCGGCGAACCGGCAGTCATGGATCAGGGGACGGAACTCCGGGAAGCACTGGGCGATCTCTCGGGCGTCGATGCCCCAGAGGCCCACCTCGCGCAGTCCCGGCGTATCCGCCACGAATCCGCCGCCTGGCAGCGGATGTAACACCGCCCCGACGGTGGTGTGTCGCCCCTTGTTCACGCTATCACTGATCTCCGCCGTTCGCAGATCGAGCCCCGGGAACAGCCGGTTCATCAAGGACGACTTGCCGACGCCCGACGGACCGGTCAGCGCCGAGTCCTTTCCTGCGACCTCGTCGTGCAGTTCCTCGAGCCCTTCGCCCGTGACGACGCTGACGAGGTGCAGCGGATATCCCGCCTTGACGAACTCGTCGAACCGCTCGCGGATCGTACTCGCATCGACCAGGTCGACCTTGTTGATGATGATCCGCGCGGCCAGCCCGTTCGCTTCGGCGATCACCAGAAAGCGATCGAGCATGCGCGGGTGCGGCTCGGGGCGCGCGGCGGCGAACACCACGAGCACCTGATCGAGATTCGCCACGATGATGCGTTCGCCGCGTGCGCCGGCGGGGGCGCGCCGCGCGAGCTTGCTGCGCCGCGGATGGATGCGGTCGATGGCCCACGAATCACTGTCGGCGACGCGGCCGATCGTGACGCGATCCCCGACGGCGAGCTTGAGGGAACCGTGTGCTTCGTGCTTGAGCCGTCCGCGCAGGGACACGTCGAACAAGGCCGCGTCGTCGGTGCGCACTTGCCAGATGCCGCCGGTGCCCTGCATGACCACGCCGTCGAACGTGCCGTCGAAGGTGCCGTCGAAGGTTGCGTCGGTCACGGTGTCTGCCCTCGGATCAGTCCATCGAGCGTCGCCTTCACCGTGCCGAGCGCCATGCCGCCCAGCTGATGGCGGACGACCGCCTCGCTCGCGCCGGTGAGCAGAAAGCCGGTCTCGAGATGTCCCTGCACTTCCGGTTCACCGAACCCCCATTTGACGAACATCAGGTACGCACCCCAAGGCGCCGAGCGGTCGCCGGTGGTATCGGTAAGGATGTCCGCGGAGTACGCGTGCCCATCCACGCCTTCGAAGGCAGCAGGACGCTTGTGGACGGCCATGTAGCCGCCCAGCGTGCGCTCATCTCCCGCGTCATGATCGGCGGGAAGGTGGTGTCCGTGATGTTCGGTCAGCGGGAGAATGACTCTTTCACGATGTTGCCCGCCATGAACGCGATGTTGGCCGGACGCTCGGCCAGACGCCGCATGAGATACGGGTACCACTGGCTGCCGAACGGCACGTACACGCGCATGCGGTAGCCTTCCTTCACGATCTGCTCCTGCAAGTCGCGTCGTACACCGTAGAGCATCTGGAACTCGAAGCGATCGGAGGCGATGCCGCGTTCCTTGGCGAAGCGCTTGGCTTCGTTGATGATCAGTTCGTCGTGCGTTGCGATCCCGGGATAGTTGCCGTGCTCCATCAGCCGATGCATCGCTTCGACATAATTGCGATCGACGTCGGCCTTGTCGGGAAACGCGACGGTGGCCGGCTCGAGGTAGGCGCCCTTGCAGATACGCACGCGGCACTTGAGTCGGTTAGCGCGTTCCACGTCGTCGAGCGTGCGACGCAACGAACTTTGCAGCACCACGCCGACATTCGCGGGATAGTCAGGGTAGAGCTTGTGCTCGAAGGTGTCGAGCGTGCGATCGGTGTAGGCACTCGACTCCATATCGAGCCGTGCGAAGCTGTTGTACTGCTTCGCGCGATCGAGGACCTGGCGAACGACTTCCAGGCCCAGTTCGTCGGAGATGTCCTGGCCCAGCGCGGTGAGCTTCACCGACACGTTCGCCTGCAGCTTCTTCTGCTCGATGCGATCGAGGATCTCGAGATACTGTCGACCGGTGTCGCGAGCTTCCGCTTCACTGGAGACGGATTCACCAAGCAGATCGAGCGAGGCCGTGATGCCTTTGGCATTGAGCTGTTCGACGGCCGCGAGGGCCGTCGCGATCGTTTCGCCCGCGACGAACCGCGACGCCATCTTGCGCGCGAAGCCGACGTTCTTGACGAAATCAAAAATGCGCTGTTGGCGCGAGAGGTACAGCAGGGACGAACGAAGCATTGCGGCGCGGAGACGCGGAGTTCAGCGGAGGGGGGGAATCGCGCGTCACCGGTACAACTAACGGGACGGCGCGGAATGGCGAGTGGAATATACCCGGCGACCCACCGCTCCAAGTGGTTGAACCCAGAACCCATTACCCAAAACCCACGGCTTCAAGCCAATAGCCCACAGCAGCCCGTAGCGACCCACAGCTCTGGGCTGTTGGCTTGGGGTTTGGGGTGGTGGGTGGTGGGTGGTGAGTAAGACGCGCGGTCCAGACCGGTCAGGGATGGAATCGCGCTCCGGAGGCCGCCATGGCTCGCAGCAGCGCGGCGGGCTCGTACCGTCCCGGGTAGCGGGCGTTGAGCGCGTCGAGCTGAGCCACGACCGTCGCCGCACCGAGCGCGTCGAGGAATCGGAACGGACCGCCACGGAAGGGCGGGAAGCCAATGCCGAACACCGCGCCGATATCGCCATCGCGCGGTGAACGGATAATGCCGTCCTCCAGGCACCGCACCGCCTCATTCAGCATCGGCAGTACCGTGCGGCGCTGCATCTCTTCGACCGCCACCGTAATGCGTGATCCGGACGCCGGCGTCAGGGCATAGACACCCTGGTCCACGCCCTGTCGTTTGCCCTGCTCGTCGTAGCGATAGAAGCCGCGCTTCGCCTTCCGCCCGAGTCGGCCGCTCTCGATCACGCGCTGCAGCGTGGCCGACGGGCGCATGCGCTCGCCGAACGCCGCCGCCATGATGGGTCCGGACTTGCCGGCGATATCAAGGCCGACTTCATCGAGCAGAGTGATCGGGCCCACCGGAAAGCCGAAGGCGACCAAGGCCTCGTCGACGGCATCGATGGACGCGCCTTCGTCGAGCAGCTTGCCGCTTTCGTTGATGTACGGCGCAAGAATGCGGTTCACGTAGAACCCCGGTCCATCGCGCACCACGATCACCGTCTTGCCGATCTGCTTGCCGTAGGCGACCACCGTGGCGGTGGTCTGCGCGCTCGTCTCGGGCGTCACGATGACTTCGAGCAGCGGCATCTTGTGGACCGGCGAGAAGAAGTGCATGCCCACCACCTGATCCGGACGCCCCGCCGCCGTCGCGATGTCGCGAATCGGGATCGTACTCGTGTTCGACGCAAAGATGGCTCTCGGCGCGACGGCCTCTACCTCGCGGAGGACCTCGTGCTTCACCGCGAGATCCTCGAACACGGCTTCGATCACCAGATCGACATTCGCAAAGCCGCTGTAGTCGATGGTGCTGCCCACCAGCGCCAGCGTGTCATCCATCTGCAGCCGTGTGAGCTGACGACGCTTCACGCGTTCCCGCAGCACATCGCGCACCGCGCACGATCCGGCCGCCACGCGCTCGAGCGAGGCATCCTTCATACGAACGATCGTGCCTGCCTGCACGGCCACCGTGGCGATGCCGGCGCCCATGAAGCCCGCACCAAGCACCCCGATCTTTCGCACGCGCACGGGATCCGCGTGCTCGCCCTCAGGCAGCCCGTTGTCCTTCTTGAGCGCGGTCGTGGCAAAGAAGATCGACACCAACTCCCGGCTCACCTCGCTCACCGCCAGGTCGCCGAAGCTGCGCGCTTCCTCGAGCAATCCCGCCTCCTGCCCGTGGAGATAGCCAGCCTGGATCGCCTCGATCGCCGCTAGCGGCGCGGGATACTGTCCGCGCGTCTTCTTGAGCACCGTTTCCCGTGCCTGCCGGAACACGATTTTCCGACCGATCGCGTTGTCTTCCAGCAGCACTGCGCTCGCGCCATGCGCCCGCGCACGCACCGGCGTGGATTCACCGCGCGCCAACGCATGCACGCGCTTCGCGACGACCTCGAGCAGAATGGACGGATGCACCAATTCGTGCACGATTCCCATCTGCCACGCCTTCTTCGCACGGATGTTCTTGCCGGTCAGAATCATGTCGAGTGCCGCTTGCAGCCCGACCGTGCGCGGCAAGCGCTGCGTTCCACCGGCCCCGGGAAGCAATCCGAGCTGCACTTCGGGCAGCGCCAGTATCGTTTTCGGATGATCGGTCGCGATGCGATAACGACAGGCCAACGCGATCTCGAGACCACCGCCCAACGCCGCGCCGTGAATCGCCGCAATGAACGGCTTGCTCATCGCCGCGAGTCGATTCAACAACTGCTGTCCACCGCGCGACAGCGCCTCGCCTTCCATCGGTGTGGTCACACGCCGCAGTTCGTCGATGTCAGCGCCGGCAATCCAGGTATCGGCTTTGCCACTCACCAACATCGCGCCGACAATCGACGCATCCTGCTCGATACGCGCGAAGATCTGCTCGAATACCGGCCCGACGCGCGTGTTCAGCGTGTTGACCGGCGAATTCGGCTGATCGTAGCGCACCGTCGCCACGCCGTCGTGTACCGAGAGCGAGATGCCGGTGGTGGCGTCTTCCATCAGCACCGTGCCCGTGAGCGTGCTCGTAACCGTGCTCATGCGCGCTCCACGATCATGGCGTGACCCATCCCGCCCGCGGCGCATACGGTGAGCATCCCGAACTGCTGGCCACGACGCGCCAGTTCGTTGCACAGCGTAGTGAGTACGCGCGCTCCCGTAGCCCCGAACGGATGGCCGATCGAGAGCGAGCCGCCCATCACGTTCAGCTTGTCGAAGTCGACCTCACCGACCGGTGTACTGAGTCCGGCGCGTGCCGCCCATGTCGTCGACGCCAGTCCCTGAATGTTGCTCAGCACCTGCGCGGCGAACGCCTCGTGCATCTCGATCAGGTCGATGTCGCCCAGCGTAAGTCCGGCGCGCGCCAACGCGATCGGCGCCGCCAGCACGGGTGCCTGCAACAACTGCCCGGCAGGGTCCACCGCCGCGTACGCGTACGACCTGATGTAGGCCAGTGGCGTGTACCCCAATTCCTTCGCCCGCTCCTCCGACATGAGCAATACCGCGGCGCCACCGTCGGTGAGCGGTGACGCATTGCCTGCCGTCACCGTACCGTACAGGCGATCGAACACCGGCTTGAGCGCCGCCAATTGTTCATAGGTGGAATCGCGTCGCACCCCGTTGTCGGTGGCGATCATACTGTCGAACTTCGGCGGCGCCGGAACCGGCACGATCTCGGCCGTCAAGCGACCGTCATCGGTGCCGAGCGCCGCGCTCATGTGTGAACGCAACGCGAAACGGTCCTGCGATTCACGCGTGATGCCGTTCAGCTTCGCCATCTTGTCGGCCGACTGTCCCATCGACTCGCCCGTACTCGGCTCGGCGATGGCCGGCGTGATCGGGATGAAATCTTTAGGACGCAATTGCGCCAGGATACCGAGGCGTTGCGGCAATGATTTCGCTTTTGATGCAGCAACCAGCACATCGCTCATCCCACGCGAGTGCAGGATCGGCACCTGCGTGAGCGACTCGGCACCGCCGGCGATGGCGACGTGGGCGTGTCCCAACGTGATCTGATCGGCGGCATCGGTGATCGCCTGATTCGCCGACGCGCAGGCGCGCGACACGGTGTAGGCCTGCAGCGTTTTCGGAAAGTGCGGCAGCAGCGAGACTTCGCGGGCGATATTCGGCGCGGTGACCGCCTGCACCACCGTGCCGAACACGAGCAGGTCGACCAGCGCGCCGTCGAGAGCGGTGCGTTGCACGAGTTCGGCGACGGCCAGCTTGCCGAGGTCGATTGCCGTGTAGTCCTTGAGGAGTGTTCCCGAGCGCGCGAACGGCGTGCGAACGCCGGCGACAATGGCCACACGACGGCCAGTTCCAGAGGTGGGCATACGCCGAAGGTAACGGTCGATCCCCTAGCGCGGCGAGGGTTCTCGCGGCATCTCTCGAGGAATGCATGAACCGACGGGAACTCCCCATTCCGTAAGCCCGGCCATGAGCTCAGCCGCACTGGCAACGCGACAGGCGGCGCTGGCGGCTCTGGCCGCTGAACCTTTCGACATGCTGATCGTAGGCGGGGGCATCACAGGAGCGGGGGTGGCGCGCGAGGCAGCGCTGGCGGGCTTTCGCACGGCGCTCCTGGAGCGCGACGACTTCGCGAGTGGCACATCCAGCCGGTCGTCCCGCCTTGTGCACGGCGGTGTTCGCTATCTCGAGCATGGGCACATCGGGCTCGTGTTCGAGTCGAGCCGCGAGCGTCGGCTGCTGCTGGGACTCGCCCCGCATCTCGTGCGCCCGCTCGCCTTCACGTGGCCGGTGTATCGGGGCGCCCGTGTGCCACTGTGGAAGGTGCGCGCCGGGCTCACGCTGTACGACGCGCTGTCGCTGTTTCGCAACGCACGACACCACGCCCTGAACCGCGGTACCGTGCTGGCGGCCGAACCGGCGCTGGCGCCCGATGGCATGGTGGGTGGCGCGCGCTACTGGGATGCCGCGACCGACGATTCCCGACTGACCCTGGCCAGTGCCCTGGCGGCCCGTGAGGTCGGGGCGGCGGTCGCCAACCATGTGGCCGTGGTGTCCGGGCTTCATGCCGACGACAGCGCGCGAAGGCTCACGGGCGTGGTGGTCGAGGATCGACTCACCGGCACGGCGTTTCCCGTTCAGGCGCGGGTGGTCGTGAATGCCACCGGCCCATGGAGCGATGCCACCGCCGCGCTCACTGGCTCGCCGCAGGGTTCGCAGGTCTTCGGGTCGGCCGGCGCGCACATCGCGGTGCCTCGCAACCGGGTGGGCAACAACGACGCGGTCACCATCGTGTCGCCGCTCGACGGCCGCGTGATGTTCGTGCTGCCCGCTGGCGTGCACACCATCATCGGCACGACCGAGCGTCCGGCGCACGCCGGGCCCGACGACATTCGCGCCACGCGCGCCGAGGTCACGTACCTGCTGCAATCGGTGAATCGCTGTTTCCCGTTCGCACAGCTCACGTTGGACGACGTGGTCTCGGCGTGGTGCGGCATCCGCCCGCTGGCCGCTGTGCGCGCCGGTGAACACAGCGCCAATGCCGCGTCGCGCGAACACGCCATCACCCATCGCGCGGACGGCCTCGTGAGCATCACCGGCGGCAAGCTCACCACCTATCGCGCCATGGCCGCCGATGTGTTGGCGCACGCGCGCAACGAACTGCCGAAATCGGGTGCCGCACCGGTGCTCGCGCACGCGCCGCAGCCGAGTGAGTCCACACCGTTGCCCGGTGGCGATATCGTGTCACGAGAGGCGACCATGGCCGACGCGCGCAACACGGTGCACGACGCGGCGGTGGGCGAGCGATTGGCGCTGGCGTACGGCAGTCGCTGGCGGAATGTGTGGAGCTATGTGCAGCGCGATGCCTCGCTCGGGCATCGACTCTCCGACGACCTGCCCTACCTGTTGGCCGAAGTCGCGCACGCGGTCGAGCGCGAAATGGCGAGTACGTTGTCCGACGTGCTGGTGCGGCGCACACATGTCGCCTTCGAAACTCGCGACAACGGCCGGGCGGCGGCCCGGCGCATCGCGCCGCTGATGGCCACGTTGCTGCAGTGGTCGGAACAGGATACGGCGCAGCATCTCGAGGCGTACGATCGCGACGTCGCGCGGTTGTTCACGATCGACGACGTGTGAACGGTGCCTTCACCCTTTCCCGTGCAACCGATGTCTGAATTCACCGATCGCGTCGTATTCATCACCGGCGGAGCCTCTGGTATCGGGGCATCCTCGGCGCGTGCCTTCGCCGCGCAGGGCGCGCATGTCGTGGTGGGCGACGTGCAGCTCGAACGCGCCGAGCAGGTCGCACGCGAGGTCGGTGGACTTGCGGTACCCTGCGACGTACGCGACGACGCGATGATCGCGGCCGCCATCGCGCGTACCGTCGCGAAGTTCGGTGCGCTCGACATTGCCATCAACGCCGCTGGTGTCGGCGGCGCCGAGGTGCGCACGGCCGAGTATCCCACCGACGTCTGGGACGCCGTGATCGATATCAATCTCACCGGCGTCTGGCGGTGCATGCGACATCAGATTCCCGTGATGCTCGCCGCCGGCCGCGGGACGATCGTGAACGTGTCGTCGGTGGCCGGGCTTGGCGGATTTCCTCGGCACTCCGCCTACGCCGCCAGCAAGCACGGTGTCGTGGGGCTCACGCGCACCGCCGCCTTGGAATACGGGCGCAAAGGTATCCGGATCAACGCACTCTGCCCCGGCTTCACGCTCACGCCGATGGTGCAAGGCATGCTCGATGCCGGGCTCCCCGAAAGTGAGCTTACGGCGCGCGTGCCACTCGGCCGGCTCGGCACCGCCGAAGAGATGGCGGACACCGTGCTCTACCTGTGCAGCTCAGCCAGCTCGTTCATGGTCGGACACGCGTTGGCGGTCGACGGCGGATTGTCGGCGGGGTAGCTCAGGTGCGAGAGACAGTACCGCGGTACGGCCGTTGGTCGGCGATTCGAACAAACCGCTTTACCGCGGATCTCCGCGAACAACACACGGATTCTATTCGCCGCGACGCCGCCAGCCGATGTCGTTGCTGTTCATCAGCGACGATTCGTGTCAATTCGCGGTAAGGTAGTTTGTTTTCGATTAAAACAAACCGCTTTACCGCGGATCTCCGTGAACAATACACGGATTCTATTCGCCGCGACGCCGCCAGCCGATGTGATTGCTGTTCATCAGTGACGATTCGTGTCACTTCGCGGTCAGGCAGTTTGTTTTCTATTTAAACAAGCCGCGTCACCGCGAATCTCCGCGAACAACACACGGATTCTATGCCCCGCGACGCCGCCAGCCGATGTAGTTGCCGTTCATCAGCGACGATTCGTGTCAATTCGCGGTAAGGCCGTTGGTTTGCGGTGCCAACGAAACCAGTGCCGATCGCCAGGCGCCTACGGGACCAGCAGAATTTTGCCGCGCCGACCGCCGCTCGCAGCAGCCGCCACAGCGTCCTTGATGCGCGACAGCGGAAACGTTTCCTGAACACTCGCGGCCAAGGCGCCTGTGGCAACCAACGTCGCAATGTCAGTGAACAGCGTGCGTTGCTGCTCGACCGTGGCATTCCGGAACCAGAACGCCAGCCAGAACCCGCGCAGCGTGACGTCGCGAAACACGAAGGAGCCCGGCGCGATCTTGCACGCCTCGCCGCTGAGCGCACCGTAGTTCACCACGGTGCCACCGATGGCCAGACTGCGAGCGATGCGATCGGTGGCGCTGCCGCCCACGCAATCGAAGCCGAGGCGGATCTTCGCATTACCGGTGGCTTCCGCCACACGCGTCGCGAGATCGGGACCGTCTACCAACACCACGTCGCCACCCAAGGCTTGCAACGGGGCGATCGCATCCTGGCGCCGCACCACGTTCACCGTGCGAAAGCCACGACGTTTGGCGAGCTGAATGACATACTCGCCCACGCCGCTGTTCGCCGCGTTCTGAATGACCCAGTCGCCTGGCGCCAGCGCGATGAACTCAGAGAGCAGCAGCGAAGCGGTGGGCGGATTCACCGTCATCATCGCCAGCTGCAGCGGGTCGCCGACCGGCGGCAACGGAATGAGTCCCGCGGCTTGCGCGACGAGATGCGATGCCCACGTGCCGGCACCGACCGGCAACAAGACGCGTTGGCCCACGCTCACAGACGTGACCCCATCGCCGAGCGCCGCTACGCGGCCGATCCCTTCGTTGCCGCCGATGGCGGGCAGCGGCGGCAGCAGCCCGTATTGGCCCGTCAGCGTGAGCACGTCCGACGGATTGATCGGTGCCGCCAGCATCTCGATCAGGACTTCACCCGCCTTGGGCGTCGGCGTTTCACGGTCGACGCACTCGATGACGTCCTGCGGCACGGGGCCGCGAGCGGTGTATTCGGCACGCTGCATCACAGGGCTCCAGCGACGGGGGAAATCGGGTTCAGGCGAATCAGGCGAGTTCGTCAGCGCTGCGTTCGTGAATCGTCTTGAGCTCCACGATCACCAGCCGACGGATTTTCTTGGGCAGCTTGAAGATGGTCTGCTCGCCGACGGCCTTGCCCTGCAGCGCCAGCCCGATCGGCGACGCCATCGTGACATGTCCGTCCTGCAGCTCGCCCGCGTCGCCGAACACCAACTCGTACGACTCGCGTGCCTTCGTCTCTTCGTCTTCGACGATGACCTGGCTTCCGAGGCCCACGCGATCGGCCGAGATCTGCGCAATATCGATGTTCGCAAGCTTGGTCACGCGCTGCGTGAGCTGTCCAAGCCGCGCCTGCACGAACTGCTGACGCTCCAGTGCCGCCTTGTACTCGCTGTTCTCCTTCAGGTCGCCGAGTTCGACGGCCTTCCGGATTTCAAAGGGAAGCGTGACGTTGAGCTCGTAGGAGAGCTTTTCGACTTCACGCGCCATCTTGGCGATGAGTTCCTGAAACATGCGCGGGTCCACTGAAGCGGGACAGAAAAGGCGCGCGCCCGGCCGTTTCCGGCCGGGCGCGTGTGCAATCTGGAAATATGGCACGGTTTGGTGAGGGTTCAAGACGTGCGCAAGGAATCACACCCTTGGCGGCACGGTCGTTCCCTCACCTCACGGCATCACGAACAGTGACAGCCGAACGGTGCGCGGTGCTCCCGGCATGATGTTGTTGTTGCCATGGGACGTCGCCGAGTAGCGCGTGCCGAGCACGTTTTCGACGTTGGCCTGCATGGTGAGTGAGAGCGGGAGCGACACGAAGAGTCCGCCATCGACGCGCGTAAAGGCCGGCAGGCGCACGCTATTGTCGACGGCGGCATACCGGTCACCCTGGTGCACCACGCCAGCGCCCAGCGACGCGCGGGACGACACTCTCACCTTATTCCAGAGTGAGACAGTCGTGCGGGGCACCAGCGGCACCGAGGCACCGGCGCGCGCCGCCGAGGTGCGATTCAGGATCCGCGCGTCCTGCACGGCCAATCCACCCACCACGTTCCATCGCGACGTCACCGCACCCGTGACGCCGACCTCGACGCCGTTGGTGCGCTGCGCACCGGTCTGCACCAGCAATGCCGCATTGCTCGGGTCCGGCGCCGCGCTGTTGGTTCGGTCGACGCGATACAAAGCGGTGTTGAGCTCCAGCGCCTCAGTCGGCGTCCACTTCACGCCCACTTCGCGGTTGCGGAACTGCTCGGGCTTGAGCGTGGACGCGCTCGCCGAGAGTGACGAGAACTGATCGCCCGCACTCGGCAGAGACGAAATTCCAACCGAGCCGTACAGCGATACCGTGCGACTTGGCGTGAAGACAACCCCACCACGTGGTGAGAGCAGATAGTCCGTGCGCTGCGTGACCGCATCGGTGCGATGGTCACGCACGCGCACGGCGAATCGATCGTATCGCGCGCCGAGCACGACCTGCACATGATCGCCCACGTGCAACTGCTCCTGCGCGAACACGGCCGCCACGTTGGCCACGGCGTCGTTGTCGGCGTCGGTCGCGCTGGCTCGGAAGGTCACCGGCGACGCCACCGTCGTCGCGTTCAACGGCACCGTGCGTGAGGTCGACGTGTTGTCGAAGTAGCCGGTGAGTCGCACGTTCTCGGTGGCTTGGCGACTGAACTCGGTGCCGGTCATGAGAGTCTGCCGAATACCGCCATGGCGCGACGTGTAGACGAGATCGCTCTGATTGAACAGGCTGCGACGGTCCGTGGCGGTACTGTAGGCGCCAAGGTTGACCTGCGTACCGGCGGCATTCACCGCGCTCGACGCGAACACGTTCTGATAGAACTTGTCGTACCGCATGGCACGGGTATGCGTGCGCAGGGTGAAACCACGAGTGTTGTCGTATTCGGCGACCACATGCGCGCCGTCTACGGTCATGGACGAGCGACTGCGATCCGGATCGCCGACGAAGGTGCGCCAGTCAAGTGCAGACGGGCGACCGTTGGCCGATGGGATGCCGCGGTCGACGGTGCGCGAATCGACGAAGTGCTCCACGCCCGCGCGTAGCATGGTCTTGCCGGCGAGCAGCGCGACCGTTGGACTGACACCGCTCTTCTCATTCGAGACGAAGTCGCGATAGGAGCCACTTTTCTCGTGCAAGGCATTCACGCGCGCCGCGACTTGCGACGTGAGGCCTTGCCCGACATCGAGCGTGAACCGACGCTCGTCGTACGAACCGGACTGCAGGCGACCACCCCGCGTGGGTGTCCACTCGGCCTGCTTCATGACACGGTTGATCACGCCGCCACCACCGCCACGACCGAAGGCGAGCGCGTTGGCGCCCTTGAGCGCTTCGATCTGCGACACGTTGTAGCTGTCGCGGAAGTACTGCGCGTCATCGCGGACGCCGTCGACGAAGAAATCGGCGGTCGTGCTTTGGCCGCGGATCGTCGGGGCATCACGATGCCCTTCGCCCTGCCCCATCGTTACGCCCGGCACGTATTCCATGGCGCGGGCCATCGTTTGCAGGCCGAGGTCTCGCAGCACCTGGGGACCGAGCACGGTGATGGCCTGCGGCACCTCACGGAGCGGGGTGAGGGTGCGGGTGGAGGAACGCGTTCGGGTGACCCGGTACGCGGTGCGCGAGGCCCGCTCGGCCGACACGCGCACGGCCGACAGGGATTGGGCGGCGGCCGAGTCCGCCGCGGTGCGCGGCGTGCGGGTCGAATCCTGAACGAGGGGTGCGGTGGCGACGACCGCGGCTAGCAGGAGAGCGATGGGCATGATATATTAGTTGAGAACGTTTCTCATGAAGCGTCAACTCAGACTAATACGTCAATCCCGATAAAGTCAATCGGCTTTAATTTTCGGCGTTTTGGGCAGCCGTTTGCGCCTCATGGGCGTCGATGACGGCCTGCGCCGCTTCGGCGGGATCGTCGGTGAGCAGCAACAGGTCGAGGTCACCCGGGGAGATCTTCCCTTCGCCCACCAAGCGCGAGGTGATCCACCGGACCAGTCCGGCCCAGTAGTGCCGGCCGAAGAGGATGACCGGGAACTGATAGATCTTGCCAGTCTGAATCAGCGTCAGCGCTTCGAACAATTCGTCGAGCGTGCCGAAGCCACCGGGGAAAATGATGAACGCATTCGAGTATTTGATGAACATGGTCTTCCGCACGAAGAAGTAGCGGAAGTTGACCAACGTATCGACGTAGGGATTGGCCCCTTGTTCGAAGGGCAACTCGATATTGCACCCGACGGAGTGACCGCCGCCTTCTTTGGCGCCCTTATTGGCGGCCTCCATGATGCCGGGGCCCGCCCCCGTAATAATCGAGAAGCCCTTCAGGGCGAGCAGACGTGCCGTTTCCTGCGCCGCGACGTACTGCGGATCATCCGGGCCAGTGCGTGCCGACCCGAAGATCGTCACCCCTTTGTGGATCTCGGAGAGGGCGTCGAACCCTTCCACGAACTCGGACGTAATCCGCATGACGCGCCACGGATCCGAGCGCGTAAATGCCCCCATGTCGCCCTTGGGACTCTGCAGCAACTTCTCGTCTTCCGTGAGCATTGGTCGGTCACGGATGTCCTGATCGATCAGGCGCGGCTCGGGGCGGCGCACCGCGCGCGCGCCGCTCGACACGAGCGGTGCTTCAGCACTCGGCTCGCGACCCGCCTTTCGATGCCCTTCCTCGGTACGTTCCACCAGTCCGTCGCGCGATTCCTGTTCGGCTTGCGCGCGGGTGACGGCTGAGGCCTTCTTGCCGGTTGCGGTACGAGGTTGTGACGGTTGCTTTTTTGCCATGAGGAGCACGTGGAAGTTGGCAGGACTGATGTCGGATGATACCACGGTGACCACGCGACTGCTGTTGGTCGTCGCCGATGGTGTGCGCCCCGACGTGCTCACCGAGGAATTGGACCGCGGCAATCTCCCGGCGATGGCGCGTCTTCGCGAGCGGGGAGGGCTGCACACCATCAGCACGTCGTTTCCCTCCGTCACGGGACCGGCGTATGCCCCGTTCGTGATGGGCCGGCATCCGGCCTCGGTCGGCATGCCTGGGCTCCGATGGTTCGATCGCGCGCGCTCGTTGCCCTGGTCGTACGCCCAGGCGCGCAGCTATTCTGGCATCGACATCTGGCACGTGGACGGCGATCTCGATCCGCGGAGTCCCACGCTGTACGATCTGGTTCAGCCCTCGCTCGCCGGACTGATGATGATCGCGCGCGGGGCGACGCACGGCCGCGTGGGGCGCGGCATCGGCTGGTCCCTCCGCGCCGGCTGGGCGCACTTTCGCGGTGATGCACGCGCGTGGCGTCACGTGGAGCAGGCCGCGGTGCGCGAATTCTTCCGTCGATTCACGCGTACGCGCCCGATCTTGTCCATGCTCGGCATCCTGAGTCCGGACAAGCTGTCGCACGCGTTCGGCAGTGACTCCGCGGTGGTCCGCACGGCCATCGGTGACGTCGATGCGGCAATCGCACGGGCGCAGGCCGTCGCAACGGCCGACGGATGGGCCGAGGGGCTGCGGATCTGGGTGGTGGGCGATCATGGCCACGCCCCGGTGTCCGAGCATGACGACCTGCACGGATGGCTCTCCGGGCGTGGGCATCAAGTGCTCGCCCACCCCAAGCTCGGCACGCGGGGGGCGGATGTCGCGCTCATGGTCGGCGGCAACGCGATGGGACACGTGTATCTCGAGCCGGCGCGCCGATCACGCGCCTGGTGGCCTTCGCTGACGACGCGTTGGCAATCGACGCTCGAGGCGATGCTGCAGCGGCCGTCCACTGGCTTACTCGCTGTAGCGATGGGTGCGGACACCGTGCGCGTGTTTCACCAGCGCGACGGCGTCGCCGACATCGTTCGCTCGCATGCAGGGCACGACGCGCGTTGGAGCTACGCGCCGATCGACGGTGACCCGTTGCAGCTTGGTGGCTCCCTGCCCGATCTCGATGCGAACGACGCGTGGCTGGCTGGTGCGGCGTCACCGTACGCCGATGCACTGGTGCAACTCTCCACGCTGGTGCCGTCTCCACGCGCCGGCGACATCGTGGTCTCAGCGGCCCATGGCTGGGACCTGCGGTCGCGCTACGAACCGACACCGCACGTGTCCACACATGGCGCGCTGCTGCGCGAGCAGATGCTGGTGCCGCTCATCCTCGATGGGCCCGTGACGCGACTGCCTCAGCGCACCACCGACGTGGTGCCGAGCGCGTTGGACCTGCTCGGCGTAACGTCGGACATTCCCTTCGACGGGCGGTCGTTCCTGCGATGACCGGCCGTGCGGCTTCGCGTCTACTCGGTGCGGTTGCGACTGCGTTCGGTGTCGAAACCTTCGGGGTAGCGCTTTCGCAGCTTGTCGATGTTGCGCTGCGCAATGTCGCCCATGCTGAGGCCGAGCACCGTCGCGAAGGCGCCGATATACCACAGGCAATCGCCGAGCTCTTTGGCCAGCGCATCCTGATCGAGCGGCGTGGCGTGAAACAGATGCTTCTTGATCACTTCAGCGACTTCGCCGGCTTCACCGGTGAGTCCGAGCGCGGCATTGGCCAGCTGCTGTTCGTGCGTGCGGTCGCGCCCGAGCGTGCGGGCGGCGAGTTCCTGATACTCGTCGAGGGTCATCGCGATCGTGGGTTGAGGACCCGCGAAAGCTAATGACCCTCGACGATCCCGCCGGAAGGGGCTAGAAGCCGGCGACGTTCAGGCGACCGTTGCTGACGACCTTACCACTCAGTGAAGCGGTGGGAATAGCCGATCCGATGATGGCGGCTTTAATGTCACTGGCAGATGAACCGGGATGACGAAACGCATAATACGCCGCGGCGCCACTCACGTGCGGCGTGGCCATTGACGTTCCGCTGTAGCTCGCGTAGCCGGCGACGACGTTCTTGCCGCGCGAGGCAACCGGCACCGTGGACCAGATCCCGCTGCCCGGTGCGCCGATATCGATCTTGGTTGCACCGTAATTGGAGAAGGAGCTCAGTGCCCCAGCGCTCGTGATCGACGCCACGGAAATTACGTTGGCGTTTGCGTAGTTGGCCGGAAAGCATGCGGTCGTTTCGCAATTGTACGTACTGTTGCCAGCGGCGGCGATGAACAACACTCCCGCAGCATTGGCACGCTCGATCGCCGCCTCCAAAGCCGTGGACGCGCCACCACCGCCCCATGAATTGCTGGTGGCCACGATGTTCACGCCCTTGTTCTTCAACGCCGTGAAATAATCCACCGCCTTGACCGCGTTCGCCGTGGTCCCGCCCTGGCTGCCGAGGAACTTGCCGCTCATCAACTTCACTTTGCTGCACACCCCGACGACGCCGGTGCCGTTCCCGGCCGCGCCGATCGTCCCCGCGACGTGCGTGCCGTGATCGTCTCCGGCGCCGTCGAACACGGAGTTGTTATTGCCGGCAAAGTCCCAGCCGTAGACGTCATCCACGTAACCGTTGCCGTCATCGTCTACTCCGTTGCCAGCGGTCTCCCCCGGATTCGTGAACGCGTTGCCGGCGAGCTCCGGATGCGTGTACATGTAGCCTTCGTCGATGATGCCGATCACCACGTCGCCGCAATTGGCACCCGCAGCCCACCCTGAGTTGCCGCCGATGCCGTATTGATTGGCGGGATCAGTCAGGGAACCGTACATGCCCCAGAGCGACCCGTTGGAGTAATACGTATCCGAAACGGTCGCATCCGTCGTGTAAATCCAATTCGGTTCCGCGTACTCCACATCGGCGCGCGCTTTCAGCGCCGCGATCGCATCCGGCACGTTCATCGATGTACGCAGCACCGAGATCCCCTCGTTGTCGCCACGGCCACGCATCGCCGCCGTGACGATCTTCTCGCCGACCTGCGCATTCGCCGATCGCATGATCTCGCCACGAGACGCATTCGACGCACCCGCGCGGAATCGCACAATGACTTCACCGGGCACGAACTCCGGCGCGCGAGCTACTGAGGCCTGCGGTGCCGCCGCCAACGACGCGTCAGCCGGCGACGTGAGCGAGGTCTGCTCCGGCGAACAAGCGGCGACTACCATCGCGGCAACGGCCAACGAGAACTTCGGCGTAAATGAACGGAACTTCATACTGGTGCGCTCCTTATCACGAGGGATGAACAAGCCCTGCGACGGTGCGACCCGTCCTCCGAACTGTCAAGCGGAATTTGCGATTATGCCGCGAGTAGTCCCAACGATTGTTCAATATCACTGCTCAGTTGAGCTTCGATCGCGGCGAGATCGCTCGCATGGAGCCCGAGCAGTTCACAGACCCCGTCCGCCGGCGCCTCACGCCCGACCATACGGGTGAACCCGCCGCCCACCCGTCCGGCCAGGACATCGGCCACGTGAATGACGGCCGGCAGACGCCGATCGTGCTCCGCCAGCGCCATCGGATCGTGGTGATGTCCGCAGGCCATCGTGAGCGCATGCGGGAAGCGCCACTGCTCGCACAACGCCTTTCCAAACACCTCGTGAGTCGCGCCCAACCAGTGGGTCTCCGCGTCGGCGAATGAAATGGATGCATCTTTCAGCGTGGCCGCAATCAGCCCGGTGAATTCGATGTACGAGGCCTGAATCGCCACCAGCAGGCCAATGTCGTGGAGCAGCCCGGCGAGCATCGCTTCTTCGGGCGGAATGCCGCGACAGCGTTCGGCGATCCGGCGCGCAGCCGTCCCAACGGCCACGGAATGCGTCCACAACGCGCTGGCGTCGAACCCCGGGACCATACCACCGCGAAACAGCCGGTTGAGGCTGGCCGCCAACGCGACGTTGCGGACGGCGTTGACCCCAAGCAGACGCATCGCGGCCGCCGTCGACCCAACCTGACGCGGGCGTCCGTAGAACGCCGAATTCACCACCTTCAGCACGCGCGCGGCGAGCGGCGGATCGCCCTCGAGCACCTCGAGCAGCTCGTTTTCGGTCGACGTCGGATCTTCGGCGATCTGCATGATACGCATGGCACTCGTCGGGAGCGTCGCGACGGTGGTCACCCGCTTCAGCGCGGTGCGTACGAATTGCTCGTTGATGTTCATCGTGGTCATGCGGCCTCGAATGCTTCGCCTACAAATGTTGACCACCACGCCTCGAGCTTCGACGGCTCCATGGGTCTGGCGAGTAAGAAACCTTGCCCGGCCGGACAGCCAAGGGCCTGCAACAATGCCAGCTGCTCGATGGTCTCGATGCCTTCCGCCACGACATGCAACCCGAGGTTCTCCGCCAGCGATATCACCGCGTGCAGCAGCGCGGAGTAGCCGCGACCGCGGCTCACGTTCTCCGTGAGCGCGCGGTCCACCTTGAGCACGTCGAACGGATACTCCTGCAGACAGGAGAGCGACGAGTAGCCCGAGCCGAAATCATCCATCGCGAGCCGGATGCCCTCCGCCTTGAACGCCGCGAGCAGTTCACCCGCCATCACACGATGCTGCATGAGCTGCGACTCGGTGACCTCGAGTTGCACCTGATGCGGTGCGATACCGGTCTCCCGCAGAATCTCCATGGTGCGGGGTACCAGATCCGGATCAGCCAACTGGATGCGCGATAGATTCACGCTGATATAGGACGGCGCGAAATCCGGCGCTTCGCGTTGCCAGACCATGAATTGCCGGCACGACTCGCGCAGCACTTGATCGGACAGTGGAAGAATCAGCCGGGTCTCTTCGGCCACCGGGATGAACTCGGACGGGGCAATCATCCCGTGCACGGGATGGCGCCATCGCACCAGCGCCTCCACGCTCTCGATCGATCGGTCTTCGAGAGAGATGATAGGCTGATACACCACGAAGAGCTCATGGCGATCGATCGCATCGCGCAGGGAGTTCTCGATATCGATCCGGTGGAGCACGGCATCACGCATCGTCGTGGTGAACAGGGCGTAGCACGCCTTGCCGCGCCGCTTCGCCTCATACATGGCGATGTCCGCGTCGCGGAGCATGTCATCAGCCTGCGTGTAGCCCTCGCTGCTGTGCACGATGCCGACACTGGCGCTGGATCGGACGACATGCGACTTCAAGAGATACGGTTGCTCGAGGACGGCCAGCATACGTGCAGCGACAGCAGCGGCCACCTCCGCCGACGCGACGTCGTCGAGCACGATCACGAACTCGTCACCGCCCAGCCGCGCCACGGTGGACCCGATCGTGTCGCGCGTAATACAGTCATTCACGCGGAGATTCGAGCGGAGGCGCTCGGCAATCTCGGTGAGCAATAGATCACCGACATCGTGCCCGAGGCTGTCGTTAATCAGCTTGAAGCGATCGAAATCGATGAACATCACCGCGAACGAATAGCTGGGCTCCAACGCCGTCCGCTCGAGCGCGGATTGCAGCCGGGCGTTCAGCAATGCGCGGTTTGGCAGACCGGTCAGTTTGTCGAGATGCGCGGCGCGCCCAAGTTGTGCGAGCATACGCTGTCGTTCGATGACGGAGCAGACACGCGCGCGGAGCTCAGCGCCGAAGAAGGGCTTGCGAATGTAGTCGGCAGCCCCCGCCGCGAAGCAGGCCGTGAGCACCTGCCGGCTCTCGCTACCGGTGACGACGATGACCGGGATACCCGCTAACGCGGGTTCGCCCCGGAGCTGGTGCAAGATGTCGAGACCGGTGGCATCAGGCAGCTCGTGGTCGAGCAAGATCACGTCGGGAAGTGCCGTGCGCGCCGCCGCGAGGCCATCGGCACCAGTCGCTGCCCCGACGATGTCGGCCTGTAGCGGCCGCAGCATAGCCACCATCAGCGCATGGATATCCGGGTCGTCATCGATCACGAGGATCCTCGCATCAGCGATGAACTCGCGCTCCGGAGCGAGGGCACGATCCGTTTCCAGGCTGGTCATGATACCTGCTCCATGGTGCGTACCGCCAAGTGACACTGCGCGAGCAGCAGCGACACGGCCTCGGCGAGATCGACCCCCGGGTCGAAGGTCCCCTCCACCGTCACCCGCGCCTTCGAGTGCTCTTCGACGTCGCGGGCCGCGAGGCTGATGGACGGGTAGCCATAGCCACCCGCCGCCCCCTTCAGCTGATGCGCGAACCTGGCGAGATCGAGCAGCGCCCCATCGCGATAGGCCTGCTCGAGGCGCGCGATTTTCGCTGGCAATCCGGCGATGAACGCGTCGACGAGCTCGGTGAAGTCCGGATCGTCACGCATCTCGCTGTACAGCGTGGGTGGCGGGAAGATCTCGATGGTGGCCGCGGTGACGGGATTGCCGACCGTCCTCTGCATCCAGTGCGCGCAGGTCGCGATCAAGGCCCCACGGTCGATCGGCTTGCTCGCGTAGTCGTCGCAGCCGGCATCAAGACACTTCTGGCGATCCTCGGCCATTGCGTGCGCCGTGAGCGCAATAATGGGGATGGTGTTGTGCTGCGCGCGAAGCGTTCGCGCCAACGTATACCCGTCCATCTCCGGCATTTGCATGTCGCTGACGAGCAACCTGAAGGGAGCTCCGGCGGCATCGGCCTCGATGATCAAGTCGAGCGCCCGTTGTCCGTGCTCGGCTACCACGACCTCGGCACCGGCCTTGCGGAGATGGTGCGAGATCAGCAACTGGTTGTCTTCACCGTCTTCGGCGAGCAGAATTCTCCCTTGCAGCGCAACCGCATGCGCCGCTGTGTCTGTCGGCGCGGGGGACGTGCTGATGCATGCGCGCAGATCTTCGACCTGCCGCGTGCCTTCCACGGCCAGCAGCGGCAGCACGACGGCGAACGTAGAACCTTCGCCAGGCGTCGACTGCACCAGCTGCACGTCACCTCCCATCAGGCTCGCGAGGCGACGACTGATGGTCAGCCCCAGGCCCGTTCCGCCATGCCTCCGCGTGACGGAGGTGTCGGCCTGTACGAACGGCTGAAACAGCATCGCCGCCTGCTCCGGTGTCATACCCGGACCGGTATCAACGATGGCGATACGCACGGCCGGCGCCCCGTCAAGCGTCGTTTGGTCGACTTGAATGTCGACGTATCCGTGCGACGTGAACTTGGCCGCATTGCCGATCAGATTCATGAGGATCTGGCGCACACGCGTTGGATCCGACAGCACGCGCTCGGGCATCGGCGTCAGCAGACGCGTCTGCAGTTGCACGCCTTTCTGCGCCGCGCGCGATCGCATCAGACTATCGACATCGTACAGCACCCGCGGCAAATCCATTTCGACCTGCTCGATGGCCATTCGACCAGCCTCGATCTTGGAGAGGTCGAGAATGTCGTTGATGACGGAAAGCAGGTGCTCACCGGCGCGACGAATCGTCCCCATCGATTGGAGCTGCTCGTCGGGCGCTCCCTGACGAATGGCCTCATCACGCAGGAGATCGGTGTAGCCGAGAATGGCAGTGAGCGGCGTTCGGATTTCGTGGCTCATGTTAGCGAGGAATTCGCTCTTGCTCCGGCTGGCGGCCTCGGCGCGTTCCTGCGCCAGCTGTAACGCTTCCTCGCGCTCGACGGCGGCCGTCACATCCATGACGGTGCCGAAGACTCCCGACACGTGCCCATGCTCGTCGCGGCGCGTGCGGCCGTCAGCCCGGACGTAGCGCACATCGTTGGCGCCGCGCGCCGTGCGCAGGACCAGTGAGTACGGGGTACCCTCGGCCGATGTCCGTTGGACCGCCTCATGAAGCCGCAGAGCGTCGGCCGGGAAATAATCGGCCATCACGTGCTCGTATCCCGGCACGCCATCCTGCGGATTCCGCCCGAACAGCCGGAAGATCTCACGTGACCATTCGATCTGACCAGAGGCGAAGTCAAACGACCAGCTTCCCATCCTGGCCACCGACTGGGCGTCTTCCAGCATGCCCGACGTGCGCTGCAGCTCGCCGTACGAGGTTTCGGCGAGGAAGCGTTGTGCCTCCAGCGCCTCACGCGTGCGGACCTGCTCGGTGATTTCGGCTTCGATCGCGATAAACCCGGTGAGCCGATCGCCCTCATGCAGCGGTTCGATCGAGAGATCGAGCCAGTACTCGGTGCCGTCCTTGTGCCGGTTCAGGATTTCGCAGCGCGTGGAGGTGCCCGCGTCAAGCGCTGTATGCAACGCGTGCACGGTCGCGCTGTTGGTGCCCTCACACTGTAACAGTTCGCCTGGACTCCGCCCGAGCGATTCCTCGACCGAATAGCCCGTGAGCCGCACAAACCCTTCGTTTACCCACGTTATGAGGCGGTCGGCATCGGTGATCACCACGGCGTTGCTCGTGCGTTCAGCCACCATGGCCAACCGCTGAAACTCCACGCTACGCGCCGACGCGATCTCGTGCTGCTTTCGCAGCAGGCGAACCACGGGCTCGATCACGAACAGCCCGATGATCGCGATCACGATCTGCAACAGCAGGGCGATGACCCACGACGACTGGATGCTGCGACGCACCCGCTCCTCGGAGTAGCGCTGCAGGGCTGCGACCGTCGACTCGGCGGCGACCAACAGGCCATCGGCGACGCGTTCCACGTCGGCCGCTTTCAGCCTCCGCCCCTCGCTCCCCGGCGCGAACGGCGTCATCTGCTCGGCCGCGGTGACGAGTGAGTCGCGAAGCGTCTGCGAATTCACGACGGCGGTGCGGGCGTCACTCGCCGCGGCGAAGGCTGCCACCTCGAACGCGGTGGTCAGCGTATCGAGTTGGTCGGCTTCGGCCTGCAGCCGGCGCGTCATGACGCGCAAGGAATCGGCTTTCACCGGACTGTCGATGGCCCCATTTGCAAAACGTGCGATCCGCTGCGTGAGCATGCGCTGGCGTCCCGCGAGGTTCATGATCTCGGCACTGTGCGCCATGCGGTCCGTGGCGACGACGTGCCCCCAGATCGACGCTGCCATCAATGCCGAAATCACGCCCAGCGATCCGAGGACCGCGATCCGGACGCGCTTGTGCGGACTGTTCGGTGCGCGACCGGAGGGACTGAATCGAGCCTGCGCGATACGGGCATCGACATTCCGCCGATACATGATCCACGCGAACAGCGGTCCAATCAGCAACGCGAGACAGAGGGCATTGATGATACCGTGGAACCAGTGCGCCACCGCAAGATCCGCCTCTTCGATCACGAAGTGGAGCAGAATTTCAGCGACCACGATGCATCCGAGCAGGAACAAGGTGTCGGCCCACCACGGGCGTTGTCGTGGCGGCTGATCGGCGGTGGACGTGCTCGCGGGGTGGTGCGACATGCCGATGCGGTGCGAAGGGAAGGAATCTCAGTGAGCGTGGCACCAGCGTCGGCGCCCGCAACAAGTGTCGACCGATGGGACGTTCGGCTGCACAACTTGCGCGGCATTCACCTGAGCGGCTGAGGGCCTACCGCCATCCAATGGGGATCGAACCCGTCTATATTCCTCTTATGCCTTGGCTCCGCCTCTCTCTGGCCTTATCGCTGCGCGCGATCGTCAACCCGTTGCTGGCCATTGACTTACTTCGTGTCGCCTGGCGGTTTCGGCACCGGCATTGGTTCCGGCGATTTCCGTTTCTTCCGCTCCCGGCCACCAGCTATGTGAAGTGGCGCATGTACACGGCCTACGGTGAGGAAGAGGCGATTCCGCCGGCCGATGACGTGATCGCCTTCGCCCGCTGGGTCGGCCGCCAGCCGTAATGGACACCGATGGCGCAGCGGACCTTACGCGGCGCCTGAAGGCGCAGGCCTTTGGATTGGGCTTCGACCTGGTGGGGATCACCACCCTTGGCCCGCCGGCTACGCGGGAGCGTTTCGATGCGTGGCTGGACGCCGGGTATCACGGCGAGATGGGGTATCTCGACGGCGACGGGGGCGAGTTACGTCGCGACAGCCGCCGGCCGCACGCCGGGGCCACGCACGCGATTGTGCTGGCCACGCAGTACGGCGGCCGCGAGCCGAGCGGACCCGTGGCACGCTATGCACGCGGCGACGACTACCACGAGCTGCTGCGCGAACGCACGCGGTCCTTGCACGACTGGCTGGAAGCCGAGCTTGGACGATCGGTGAACGCGCGGCCCTACGTGGACAGCGGACCGGTGCTGGAGCGCGACCTGGCGCAGCGCGCGGGACTGGGGTGGTTCGGCAAGAACACCATGCTGATCAATCCGAAGGCGGGGTCGTTCTTCTTTCTGTCGTCGCTGTTCGTCGAGCTGGGGCCCGATGTCCGCCTTGAGGTGGACGATCCGTTCGAGGCGGATCGGTGCGGGAGTTGTACGCGGTGCCTCGATGCGTGTCCAACCCAGGCATTTGCTGGCCCGCGCGTGCTCGATGCCACGAAGTGCATCAGCTACCTCACGATCGAGCTGCGCGGGGCGATTCCGGAAGGCCTGCGCGAGGCGATCGGTGGGTTGTTGTACGGGTGCGACATCTGCCAGGAGGTGTGTCCGTGGAACCATAAGTTTGCGGGCGAGGTTGCCGAACCCTCGTTCGCATCGCGCGAGGGACTCGACTCGCGTGACGCACGCGCGCTCGCTCGCGAGTTTCTCACGATGGGTCAGGCCGAGTTCAGCGCGCGCTTCAAGGGCAGCGCGATGAAGCGTGCGAAGCGGCGTGGGCTCGCGCGGAACGCGGCGGTGGTGCTCGGCAATGTCGGCACGCGCGATGATGTGCCGTTGTTGGAGGCGGCGTTGCAGCACGACGAGCCGCTCGTGCGCGAGCATGCAGCGTGGGTACTCGAGCAGATCCGGGATCGATTGTCCATCTAGCGCCTCTCGCGCGCGCCTGCCGAAAGCGGAAGCATCCTCGCTTTGCGACATCCACGTGGGGGCCGCAACGTCGGCGTGGCTGCTCTGGCGGTCGGCGTCACACATGTCCTCGTCACGGTGTTCCTCACCACCGTCAACCCACGTGACAGCGCGATGTTCGGCAGTGTCGTCGTCGCGTGCTTCGTAACGCTCTTCGGACTTGTCGGCACGATCGGGTACCCTGTCACCTACCCGCGCCGACGGCGTCTGCTTCGCTGCCAACGGCCGTTGGCACGGTGGACGGTATCACCTGACGAGTGGAAAGCTCTCCGCGAGAACTAGCGGCTGCGGGCAACGGCCGGGCGCGACAACGCCGTCCGGGTGCGGAGCGCGAGCGAAATGACCGGCATAGACGTCGTCATCAAAGAAGAATTCCTCATGGTCGATGACGACTTCCGCCATTTCATCGCGGAGGTGGGGGCGATTCAGTGGCTTCCGGAGTCGCCACCTTGCCGCGACATCACGATGGTCACGAGCGGCAAAAAACAGCATGACTTGGCACATTCGCTTTCCGGCTCATAACGGCGCCGAGTCGCGAGCGCGCGTGCCGTGGGACCATTCCCAACAGCGACTCGCGCCGCGCGATGAGCGGAGCCGCACTCCCAACTTTCGCGTCGCGCAGAAACTCAGTGCGATCGTCGCAGGCGTCTCGGCAGTCGCATTGGCTTACGCGTAGTGCCGCGGCGGCAACGAGTCGATGCAGACACCGGTGCTGGCGACGATGATCGGCGGAATGCACGGTTTTCCCTGAGGCCCCCGCACTTTCCGCGCGAAGACGCCGTTGAGAACCGAGCTTCCCACAATTGCGATTTCTCGACGCTGAAGGAGATTGGATGATGCACTGTCGCGGCAGGTTTCTGCGAGAGCAACGCAACCCACCGCGACAGTACGTTCAAGACGCGCAGAGTCAAGACCCATGCGGCGCAACGCGTCAGAACATCCCGAAGAATCGCTCTTCGACGATACGGCCATTCTTGACGGTGTACAGCGCCGTCTCGTGCTGCACCGAGCGCACGCCGCTCGCGTTCATCGTGCAGTCCAGTGAGAAACGAAGCGCAAATTGATCACCGTTGACGAACGGTCCCTCCACCGCAACCGCGTGAATGGTGTTCTCACGTGACCAGTACTCGACCTTTCCGTTGACCGCGTCTCGGCCGGTGAGCAGGGCGTATGGCCCAGGGAACGGCTCGACACTCATAATATCGTCCGCCCAGAACGTCGCCGACGCCTCGGTCAGCTTGCCGGCCTTGCACAATTCCGTGAACGGATAGGCCACAGCGGACGCCGCGTGCAAGTGTCGCAGCTGCGCCGGGTCCGGCATGCCGGATGGTGCCGCGCCGGTGTCGAGGATGTCTGTGACGAAGGTGGTGGCGGCGGGCGCCGCGGCAGACTCACTACTCTTGATGGACACTCAGACTCCCATGTGGTGATGGTAGCATAAATGGGCCGATTCCGACCGGGTGCCGGCAACCCTGCCCTACGGATAGTCCGCACGCATTCAAGCGTACGAGCTGTGATCACGTTACTTTACCACCAAGTATCTTTTACATCAAGAGGTTTCCTGCATGCCTGACAAACCGAGCGCGAAACGGCGTCGCAGCAGCGCAGCACCCGTTCTGACGGCATCAGCGGAGGCGGAGAGCGTGCCAGCCGAGAGCCGCAGCGGCATGATGCCTGACACGATCCCTCAGGTTGTCGCCGCCAGCCGCGACGTCTACGCCGCGATCGACGAAGTGGATACGCTGATCGCCGCTCGCCTTGGGGTGCATCGGGGCGACTTGCGTTGCCTGAACCTGCTCGAGCACGGGCCGCGGCGTCCATCCGAGATCGGATCGGCGCTGCGCATGACCAGCGGGGCTGTCACCGCACTCATCGACCGGCTCGAATCGGCCGGATATGCACGTCGCGTGCACGGCGTCCGCGACCGGCGTGCAGTACATGTCGAACTTCCTCCTGCCGCGTTTGCACAGGTCGGACGCCTCTATGGGGCCATCGCGCGATCGCTCACGGAGGCGTTCAGGCATTTAAACGAAGTCGAGATTGACGCGACGACACGAGGCCTTACGCTGTTCGCGGCCGGATGCCGTGCGGGCGTCGCACACATAGCGCAGGACGCGACATGACGCATCGCTCTACCGGCTGACGACGTGTGCCCGTGTCGCGCCGGGAGTGCGCGGGAGGTCCACCGCGGCATTCAGTGGCGAAGTCGGTGCGCGCGGCGTGACCGGACGTCCGACCGCTACATGCACGCGCCAATGCAGCGCATCGAGGGGCGTCGATTTCGCTCCTTTACTCCTTCCGCTCGATGGAGACACCGATGTCCTATTTCGAACACGTCTTCGAGACGCGCATCGCACGACACGCCGTCGGGACCTACCACTACACGGTGGTCTATCTCGATCCGTCTCTGCATGCCGCACTCCCGCTGGACCGACATGCTCGGCTTCGCATCGAGGCGGATGTCAGCGGAGTCCCCATCAAGGGTGCATGGCAGCCAGCGCGAGGTCAGTGGTACCTGATGTTGCCGAAGGATGGGCTGAAGGCGGCGGGCCTGCGGATCGGCAGCAGTGTCGAGGTGTCCTTCCGTGTGTCGTCGCAGGACGACGTCGAAATTCCTGACGAACTCGCTGCGCTGCTGGCCGCCAAGGTCCGGGTGCGCAACGCATGGGAGCGTCTGAGCCCCGGTAAGCAACGTGGCCTCGCCTACATGGTCGCGTCAGCCAAGCGCGTAGAGACGCGAACCGCACGCGTGGTGAAAGTCGAGGCGGTGTTGTTGGGCAAGGAGCCGCCGCCCTGGGACCGTCAGGCCCGTGCGCGGTGATAGCCACGTCTCTCCGTGGAACGACGCGGTGTCCGCACCTACTGCTGTTCCTGAGCGTGCGCGCATCCACGGTGTCGACGGCACCAGCAGTCTTCACATGCACTCAGTCACAGATTCCTGATCTTCTCCCGCCGCCCCGCCGTCTCCACCACCGTCGCGATCCGCTTGGCCCGAGTCTCCGGTCGCTGCGCCTTCGCGATCCATCTCAGCACATTGCGACGGTACGAGGGCGCCGATGCGTCGAACCACCTTCGCGCCGTTGTGGTCGCGTCAAGCGCGCGCACGAGATCTAGGGGCACCACCAACGCATCGACATCGGGATGCGCATCCCATCCGCCCGACGCCTTCGCGAGCGCCATCGCCCTGAGCCCCGGCCCGGCGAGTCGGCCCTCCGATTCGAGTCGGAGGGCACGCGTGCGGTAGCTCGCCGTCCACGCATGCGTCCGACGTGGTGTCACCAACTGCATCGTGCGGTCTTCATCCACTTTACGGGCTACACCATCGATCCAGCCGTAGCAGAGCAACTCGTCCAGCACCGTATCGCGTGAGACGTACGAGGCACCAGTGTGCTTCTTCCACGTGACCAGCCACACAGCATCGGTGCGATCCTGATTCGCATCGAGCCATGAACGCAGCGCTTCGCGTGAGCGTACTTCAACTTGTTCGTATCGATCCGAGTCGACCATCGTCAACGCTCCGGTCCGCGTGCAGCTCGCGCCAACAGCGCTGCATATGGCCGATCACGTTGGAGGGCATGCCATCCGAATTGCAGGAGCGGCGCCGCCGCGAGAGCGAATGCCGACAATCGCTCCGGGAGCTTCCTAGAGCGCAACTCGGCCGCTCGCAGGGGGCGGATGATGATCAACGACCGCAGTCGGAGCGCATCACGCACCACCTCGGGTGCGTGTTCGTAGCCGCGCGGACCACGCACGAGAGCATCCGACTCATCGAGCACGAGCTCCGCACTCTTGAGCGCGCGCACCATGCGCGACCATCCGAGCGGGTCAGACGCGATACCCTCACGCAACGCGGAGAGTTGCACCTTGTCGGGCAGATAAAATCCGACGGCAGCAAAGGAACTCTTCGGCGCGATCTGCAGATACAGCACACCGGGAGACTGCTTCTCGGCTGTCCGCGTCAGGACGGCCGATGCGTGCGAATGGAAGGGTCGTTTATCGGCGCTGAATCGCACGTCACGATGAATCCGGAAGAGCGACCGCTTTGGGTCACCCTGCAGAGGCAGTCCGGCGGCGGCGCAGTACTCCATCGTCGCCACGACCAGCGCCGCCAATGGGACGCGCACCTGCGTCTCATACTCTGACTTGTGCTCCGCGACCCAGGCCTTGTCCTGTCGTGTGGCGACTTCGTGAATCATCTGCAGGCCAGCCGATGTGAAGCCGGCGAAAGAAAGCTCGGCAACGTCCAGCGGGACGCTGCGCGGCGGGAGCGGTGTGGGTGCATCCGGACGGGGTGCGACTGCCTTGGAACGTGTCGGCATGGTGATTCTTCTTCACCTCGAATGGCGTTCAGTGCAAGGCAGCGAGCGCCGTATTGGCTAGATCGGCACGCAGGAAACTGAACGAATCGTGCGTGGCCGCGATGCCGTCACTCAGCACGGAACATCGTCGTGTCCTCGCTCACGGCACCCTGCTCACGGCGCACCCTTCGGCACGCGCGTTGCCCTCGTCGTTTCCGTGTCGCCCTTCATCAGTCGCAGGAGGAGCGTGGCATGTTCCTCACGGATCTGATCCACCGGACGCACAGCGTCCACGTCGTCGAACGCGGCGAACATTTCGCGCTCGAGTGCGAGCGACACGATTGGGCCGAAGATCATCTGTTCGAGACCCAGTCGCTCACGCGTCACGAAGGAACCTCGTGCGAGGCCGTCATCGATGATACCGCCCATCACGATGTGCTGCTTGTAGATGAAGCCCTCGTAGAAGGCGCGAGCAACCGTCGGAATCGTGCGTGACACCTCAGCGATCAGCGGCGCCATTTGGCCGCAGGCGGAGTCAAGATTGATACGGTAGACCGCATCAACGGCGCGACGCAATCGGTCGTCGTCCCCAAGATCGGGGTCGTTTCGGATCGCTTCGAGATCCGCCAGGGCATCGGCGAAGCCGTTGGTCGCACACGCGACGAACAGCGCCTCCTTACTCGGAAAATGATGGTAGAGTGACGCCTTCTGAATGCCGGACGCCTTCGCAACTTCGCTCATTGCGGTCGCGGAGAAGCCTTTCTCGAGGAAGATGCGCGTCGCCTCCGCGAGGATCAGGCGACGTCGGGATGGACCGTCGCCTTCGATTTCGAACGGGACCATAAGATCACAGGGAGCGAGGAAGCCGGAGACCGACCGGTCGGTCCTCCTCAATCTAGTAGTCTCCCGCCCGACGGACCCGGAACCACGCGGCGTACATGGCCGGCAGCGAGAACAGCGTCAGAAACGTCGCCACACACAGCCCACCCATGATCGCGATGGCCATGGGCCCCCAGAATGCGCTTCGCGTTAGCGGAATCATCGCGAAGATCGCCGCGGCTGCGGTCAGCACGATGGGCCGCGCGCGGCGAACCGTTGCGTCCACGATGGCGGTCCAGGTCGGAGTCCCCACCCGTACATCCTGCTCGATCTGATCTACGAGGATCACCGAATTCCGCATGATCATCCCGGCCAGCGCGATGACACCCAACTGTGCGACAAAGCCAAAGGGCGCCTGAAAAATCAGGAGCGCAAGCACGACACCGATCAGTCCGAGCGGTGCCGTCAATATCACCAACGCCACGCGCGCGAAGCTCTGCAGCTGGATCATCAGTACCGTGACCATCACGAGCAACATCAGCGGTAGCACCTTCACGATGGATTGCTGTCCTTTGAGGCTCTCTTCCACGACGCCACCGGTCTCGACGCGATATCCGCTCGGCAGCGCATCCCGCACCGACGCCAGCGCCGTCTCCACCTGGGCGCTGACCTCCGGCCCCTGCGTCCCATCCTGAATGTCCCCGCGGACGGGAAGGACGACGTCGCGACTCCGACGCATGAGCAGTCCTTCTCCAAGTCCGAACTGCACAGTCGCCACCTGACCGAGGGGGACGGTCCTTCCAAATGCGGTTTGCACAGGAATTGTCTCGAGGGCATTCGCCCCACGTCGCTCACTCACCGGCGCACGCGCGATCACGTCAACCAGTTCGATCCCTTCGCGCAGCTGCGTCACGGGGTATCCGCTCAACGTGCTCTGAACGGCACCAGCGACCTCGGTCTGATCCGCACCGACAGCGCGGAGACGTGCCGCGTTGAGGCGAAGGTGTGCCACGGGCGTTCTCTCCGTCCACTGCAGATGGACATCCCGCACGTGCGGGTTGGCACGCATAACACCGCGAACGGTCTCCGCGATGGCCCGCACAGAGTCAGGATCCGGCCCCAGCACACGAAACTGCACTGGATAGCCGACGGGTGGGCCATTCTCGAGACGAGAGACACGGGTGCGGATGTCGGCGACGTCGAGGTCGAGACGGCGCTGCAAGCGATTGAAGAGAGAATCGGAGGCCGCGAGGGAGCGCGTCTGGATGATGAACTGTGCGTATGCGAGGTTTCGCGGCTCCGGATTCAGTGCAAGGAAGAAGCGCGGCGATCCTCCACCGACGTAGCTGGTGAACTGCGTGACGCTGGAGTCGGCCGCAATCATTCGCGAGACCGTATCGGCATAGGCGCGGGTTGCGGTATAGCTGGCACCGGCGGGAAGTTCGAGCTCGACGAGCACCTCACGCCGTGACGACGACGGGAAGAATTGCTGAGGAACAAGACTGAAGCCCGCGCCGGCGAGCACGAAGGCCGCCACCGTCGCGCCGATGACCGCGCCACGGTGTGCGACGCACCAGTCGACCGCACGGCGAAAGCGCCGGTAGCGCGGCGTGTCGTAGCTGTCGTGCGCCACGTGCTGAGCAGGCACCTTCAGGAAACGGAACGCCAGATAGGGCGTGAAGAGCACCGCAACCACCCATGATGCGAGCAACGCCCCGACGACGACCCAGAAGATCGCCCCTGTGTATTCTCCAGTTGACGAGGCGGCGAGTCCAACGGGCATGAAGCCGGCCGCGGTCACCAGGGTGCCGGACAACATTGGGAACGCCGTCGAGGTCCACGCGTACGACGCCGCGCGCCAGCGGTCCCACCCGGCCTCGAGCTTCACCGTGACCATTTCGACCGCGATCATCGCATCGTCTACCAACAGCCCGAGCGCGATGATGAGTGCGCCGAGTGAAATCCGGTGCAGACCGATGTCGATGAGCGCCATCACCACGAAGGTCGCGGCTAAGCAGATCGGCACGCTCATAGCCACGATGACCCCGGTGCGGAGACCCAAGCTTAGGAAGCTCACGAGCAGGACCACGAGCAGCGCCTCACCAAGCCGCAACAGGAAGTCATCCACCGATTCCTTCACCGCTGCCGGCTGATCCGACACTTGCACGATGCTGATGCCGACCGGAAGCGTCGACTGGATCGTGTCGATCTCGCGGCGCAATGCCTCGCCAAGCGCGAGGATGTCGCCACCCTCGACCATCGACACCCCGAATCCGACCACCCGCTCGCCCTCGTGGTGCATCGTGTACTCGGCCGGATCGACGGGGCGTCGCGCAACAGTCGCGATGTCGCCAAGCCGGATCGTGCGGCCGCCCGGGGCGGCGACGATGACGTTGCGCAGTGCTTCCTCTGACGACGGCGCCGCATCAAGCCGCACCGCGATACGGTCACTGCGAGTCTCCGCCACGCCGCTCGGCAATACGAGGTTCTGCCGTCTGACCGCATCAAAGATGGCGCCTGCCGGTATCCCCAATCGCGCGAGTTTCGTGGTGGAGGCCTCCACGTAGATCTTCTCGTCTTGCACGCCAATCAGTTCGACGCGACTCACACTCGGAAGCCGAAGTAACCGTTGCCTGATTGCAAGCAGCACCGGCTTGAGCTCCGCATCGGTGAACCCATCGGTGTGGACGGCGTAGATAGAGCCGTACGTGTCAGCGAAGTCATCGTTGAAGAACGGGCCAACGACGCCAGCTGGCAGCGTGCCGCGCAGATCCCCTACGCGCTTGCGTACCTGATACCAGATGTCCTTCACCGCGGCAGGCGGCGTCTCATCTCGCAGATTCACGTACAGGACGGCCTCGCCTGCCATGACCTTGCTCGTGACATTGTCGAAGTAGGGGATCTCCTGCAGCGACCGCTCGATCCGGTCTACCACCCCCTGCTCCATCTCGCGTGTTGTTGCGCCGGGCCAGGCAGCCGCGACGATCATCGTCTTGAGCGTGTACTTCGGGTCCTCGCTGCGTCCCAGCCGGAAGAACGAAACCGTACCCGCGACCATGGTCAGGAGCAGCAGGAAGACGACGAGTGACTGATGCCGGAGGCCCCACTCGGAGAGGTTGAAGCTGTCAGCCTTGCGCCGAGTCCCTGTGCTTTCACTGGCGTCAGCGTCCGCCTGATGGGTGACGTCCTCGGTCGTCTTCGCCTCATCGCGCTCCACCGATGGAGTGACACCGCCGGTCATGGCAGCCGTCCAGTCCACGGCGTCACGACGAGTGCCGAGTCAAGCCGGTTCGCTCCCGACACGACGATTTCATCCCCGGCTGCCAAGCCACGACGAACGATCACCTGCCCGTCTCCCATCGATGCGATCTCGATGGTCCGGAGCTGGACATGGTCGCGCTTGTCGCCGAGTACCCAGACCGAGGGAATCGAACGGGTGCGCACGACGGCGGTTGCTGGGATCGAGTAGGTCCCACCGCGGCGTGGTGCCGTAAATCGAACCGACGCGCTGCGACCGAGTGTCGGGAGCGGCGCGCCGCCCTTCATGAGCGACAGTCGAACACGGTACGTGCCGGTCATGGGGTCGGCAGCGGGCGCCACCTCGCGTACACGGGCCTGCCAGCTGATGACCGCCGCGCCATCGCTCTCCTCCACAACGAGTGAAACGCGTGCGATAGCGCCCGCCCGTACCGTTTGGATTTGACGTTCGGGAAGGTCTGCGGCGACCTCCACTTCTCCTTCACGGGCGATTCCGACGGCCGGCTGCCCCGCGGCAACCACCTGCCCGACCTCAGCGAGCGTCGCGGTCACGATTCCGTTCGTCGGCGCCACGAGTATCGCGTACTGCGCGCCGTTTTCGGCCGTTGCAACACGGGCGCGCGCATCGTCTCGGCGCGCGGCAGTAGACGCGGCGGCGGCGACGGCGCGCTCGAGCGCCGCATCGGCGATCACACGTTGCGCGTGCAGCTCGCGTGCCCGTGCAAGGTCCGCCGCCGCGGTCTGCGACTCGGCGTCTGCGGCGCGCAGCGCGGCACGCGCACTCTCGACACCCAACGCAAGGTCACGTGCATCGAGGCGCGCGAGTGGCGTTCCCGCCGCGACGCGAGCTCCGACGTCGACCATGCGCGCGACGACGCGTCCGGGGACCTGAAAGCCGACAAGCGCCTCGACGCGGGGGACAATGATCCCCGAATACGTCGGCCCTGCGCCGAGATCATCGTCGCCGGATGCAATACGCATTGTTCGAACCGGACGCGGTTGAGGGTCTGCAGTTCGCTGGTCGCCGCAGGCAGCGAACACAAGGGTACACATTGGCAGCAGCACAGAGTGACGCAGGCGGCGTCGCAGGTGCGGCAGAGGATTCGCTTTGTGGCGCATGAGAATGGCAGTGATGGTTGTGGTGTGTGAATTCATCGGAGCGCGTCGAGTGTCGCGGAGGCGCGATGCCATTCGACCCGGGCGAGGTGGTAGCGGAGTCGGCCTGCGACGACCTGTTCGCGGGCAGTCGCAACGGCGGCGATAGCCTGCGTGGTCTCCAACGAATTACCAACACCGGCGCGGACGCGGGTACGCGCCTGCTGGAGCTCCTCGAGTGACAGTGCGAGCTGCGCATCAGCGCTCGCGAGCGAGGCCATGGCACGTTTCACATCGACAATCGCCCCATGGACTTCCCGTGCGGCTCGCAGGCGCGTCATCTCGGCTGCATTCGCCGCAATCCGCTCACGCTCTGCGTCGATACCTGCACGCCGGCGGCGAGAGAATCCATCCACGAGCGGAACCGAAGCTTGAATGCCGGCTCGGTAGACAGCAGGCAACGTCGACGTCTGTACGCCGGTGGCGCTAAAGTCGCCAAAGGCCGTGACGCGTGGCAGGAGTTCGAGGCGCCGTGCGCTGATAAGGTTCGATGCGGACTGCGCGCGGGCGCGGCTTGCCTGCACATCGCCGCGTCGCGCAATGACCACCTCGAGCGCAATGGCGCCCTCCATGGCCATCACCGTCGAATCGGAGGCGATCGGTGCGCGCAACGTGTCGCGGATCATCGGCAACATGACGGGCGCGAGCCCCATGGACAGTGCGAGGTCGAGACGAGCCTGCTCGGTTGTGGCACGAGCATCGACCAGCCGTGCCGCCGCAACCGTCACACCGAGGCGCGCACGGGTGACATCGATGTCGGTGGTTTCGCCGACTTGGCGGCGCGCGGCGACGTCAGCGAGTACGGCTGCCGCCAGCGTGCTGTCCGCCTCACGACCAGTGCGGTTCGCATCGGCAGCGAGCAACTGGAAGTAACGCACGGCGGCACCCGTACCAATCGCATCACGCGTCTCGACATCATCGCCGAGCGCTGCTCGTGCGGAGTCGCGCTGCGCGCGCATACGACGCCAGGCCGATGCATCGAGCAATGTCTGCTGTGCGCGGACTCCGACGTTGTACACGCTAAAGGGATCGGAGGCAGCACTCGCTCCGGGGAAACCGAACGTCGCGAGGTTGAGCGTCTGTCGAAGCGCCGTTGCGTCCAGCGACACAAACGGGGAGAGCGGTACCGCGGCGAGGTCGGCGGTGCGTGACGCGATGCGGGACGACGACTGGCTAATCCTCGCCGCCGGGGAGACATCCCTGGCGTGGCGGAGCACGGTGACAACCGACGTGATCGTATCGGAGGCACTGATCTGTTCAGCGCGGGGACTCGTGACCTGCGCGAGCCCCACGTGCGGCGTGCACACGATCACTGCGACGACGGCAGAGGCGAGTCGTCGGAATCGCTGACTGAATGGCCGGCGCGGCGGAAGCACTGCGTTGCTCATGAGCGTGTGGGTGGTTCGGGTCGGTGGGCGGCACGTGCCGACCTACCGGTCGGTCGGCAGGATCGCCACGGCATCCTACCGACCGACCGGTCGGCTGTCAACACCCCTTTTCAACGTCTCCATCCCGTTCCTCCGGATCCGCCCCGAAGCGACCGCGGTACACAGATCGCGACGTACTCGCAGGAGGCACGACACCTTGCCTTGTCGACGTCCGCCCCGGCTGAGATGTACGCGGCGCCGTTTCTACGCGGCGTATCACGGGGCCGACTTCTTGTCTCGCATCTCAAGCGGGCGAAACCTGAACAGCCGGCGTGAGGAGGGGGCTAGCGAGTGACCGTCGGAACGTGGACGGCTAAGGACGCGAGGACCGCATGGATGTGCGGTGATCGACGTGAACCTCGACCCTGCACCCTCGGGTCCACGCTTCAGTCGCCGGACGACATCACGCCATCACGATGCATCCGAGCACGTAAGCTGTTGCTGACCAAGCGTTATCCGCCCAGTCGACAGGTCAATCCGAAAACGGTTCTGCCGACACATCTCCCAGGACGTGTGCCCGTACAACGGTAAATTCTCGAAGCCCGTCACAGAACTCGCATTCGCGTCACGCAAATCGCTCGAGGGAAAGGACGCCCGGTCGATGGCGCTGTGGATGCTGTCACTTTCACGCTCCGAGTACTCCGCCGCATTCAAGGGATCTCCGATGAAGCGGGCGAAGCTGCGGGGACTGAAGCGCAATGCAGCGGTGGTGCTCGGCAACGTGGGATCAGCACAGGATGTACCGTCGCTGATTTCCGCGCTCTCCGACGAAGAGCCGTTGGTGCGAGGGCACGCTGCCTGGGCCCTAGGACGGATCGCCACATCGGCCGCATTGGCGGCGATCCACATGGCGCTGTTATCGGAAGCCGACTCCGATGTCCGGGCGGAACTATCCGCGGCAGCGGACTCGATCTCAGTGAGATCTTCGCCCAGTGAGAGCAAGTAGGGCGCCTTGGGTGCCGTACGTAGCGTCACCAACGCGGCCTTATGGTTTGCGCGTGGCATGTTGGCGACGGGGCGTACCACGATGAGCACGTCTAGCACCCAGTAGTCAAGAATCATCGAACGTTGCTCCAGCGAAGACGATTCCCACAGATCGCCGATGTTTCGACTCTCATCGATGACCGCGTGCAACTGACTCAGCACGTCATCACGTGAGACAGCGAAGTATGCCGCGTCTGCGACTGCACGTCTTACCGCGTCCACGCGAGCAGCAGCTCAACGACGGCGGAAATCACGGGTCCCGTAGAGTCTCCCCCGACGGCAAGTGGCTCGCCTACGTAACGGAGCAAGACGGCCAGAAGAACGTCTTCGTCCGGTCGATGTCGCCAGGCGGGGGACGAGTGCAGCTGTCGACGGAGAATGGCACGGCGCCCACGTGGGGACGGCAAGCGAACACGCTGTACTATCGCGCCGATAGCCGCGTGCGCAAAGTGACGCTCAACCTGACGGGCGCGCTGCCAGCGGTGTCCGCACAGGATTCCCTGCTGGCGCTTCCGTCGAGCAGCGGCACGTTCGATGTGCATCCCGATGGCCGGCAGTTCGTATACGTGCGGGATGGTGTCGAAGACGCGCGGCCGGTGGTGTTCACGAATTGGGCGCGCACGGTCGTTGGTAAGGTGCGCAATCGACAGCAGGAAACATCGCGACACTGTGCCTCGGTCGACTCGATCCGTGGGCATCCGCGCTTGGTGGCGCTCCGACCCGGAGTACGGCATTGGGAACTGTTTACCAACCTGTGTCATCCTGGCGCGGTGCGCGGAAACGTAGGAACCGATGCGACTCATTTTGCGCTCGTGACAGAGGCCGGCGCTGAATGAGTCACGACGGATCTCGACTTCGCCCGATTAGCGGGGTTGCGGAGGCGCCATCCACTTTGTGACTAAAGCGCGGTAGCTTTGGCGCATGACCGATCCCCACCGCGAGCAGCTCCAGACGGCAATTGGCACCGCGTATCAGCTCGATCGCGAGATCGGTGCTGGCGGTATGGCAACGGTGTGGCTCGCCCACGACCCGAAACATCAGCGTGTCGTAGCGATCAAGTTTCTTCGCAATGACGTCGGTGAAGCCGTTGGCGAAGAGCGCTTCTTCCGCGAGATCCGCACGACGGCGGCGTTGCGTCACCCTCATATCCTGCCGCTGTTCGATTCAGGGCGAGCGGGTGATCGTCTGTACTACGTGGCGCCGTTGATCGAGGGTGAGTCGCTACGGGCGCGGATCACGCGAGACGGTGCCCTGCCCCTCACTGACGCGCTGCGATTGCTCCGCGAGGTGACATCAGCGCTGGCTTACGCGCACGAACGCGGTGTGGTGCATCGCGATATCAAGCCGGAGAATATCCTGCTCGGTGAGGGCGGCGCGATCGTGGCCGACTTTGGGATCGCGAAGGCGCAGCTCCCCACGGCGCCCACTGATCTGACGCCGCTGGGGTTCGTACTCGGTACCCCAGCTTATGTCGCGCCAGAGCAAGCCGTGGGAGAGTCGATCGGCCCAGGCGCCGATGTGTATGCGTTGGGGTGCGTGGCGTACGAACTGTTGACGGGATTGCCGCCATTTGCCGGGAGGTCGGCCCAAGGGCTGCTGGCCGCACATCTCATGGAGACGCCGGCGGCGTTGTCGTCGAAGCGCTCGGATGTATCAGCGGAGCTCAACGAGCTTATCGCCCACTGTCTGGCGAAGGAGCCATCGCGACGGCCAGCCGACGCGCGCGAGCTGCTCACGCGTCTCGACGCGCTTGTGTTGCCGACGGCGCAACTGCCATCGACGCCGGCTCGCGCCGCCGCCGTGCCGACGACGGGCGCGACCGAGCGAGCCGTGAGCATCGCGGTCCTGCCGTTCACGAATCTTAGTGCCAGCGCAGACGATCAGTATTTCAGCGACGGTATGACGGAAGACGTGATCGCCCAGCTGTCCGGTGTGCGATCGCTGAAAGTCATCTCGCGGACAACCGTGATGCGGTATCGCGGCACGACCAAGAGCGCCGCGGAGATTGCCGGTGAACTGTCGGTGACTCACCTACTCGAAGGCAGTGTGCGCCGCCACGGCGATCGTCTACGAGTCGTGGCGCAGCTGATCGACGGACGGGACGATCGACAGGTGTGGGCGGAGACGCTTGACCGAAAGCTGACCGACGTCTTCGAAGTGCAGAGCGAACTCGCGCAACACATTGCCGCCGCGCTGCGCACCACCTTGACCGACACGGAGCGACATCGGCTGGTGAGCCGACCCACCACCGACGTGGAGACCTACAATCTCTACCTGCTCGGGCGACACCACTACAATCAGGTCGGGCCGGAATCCTTCGCGCTGGCGTGCGACTACTATCGGCAGGCGATCGCGCGCGACCCGAAGTTTGCCCCAGCGTATTCAGCGCTCGGCAGCGCACAGATCTACCTGGGCACCGGCTATTGGGGCGTACGGCCTGACGACGCGTATCCAGAAGGCGAACGACTCGCGCGTTTGGCACTCGCGCTCGATCCGGATGATGGTGAGGCACAGTGCCTGCTCGGAACCGCCGCTGCCTGGTACCGCTGGGATTTTGAGACATCGCGTGCCGCACTCGAAGCAGCGTTGAAGTGTAATCCGAATGACGGGTGGACGCACAGTGTTCGTGGGCATCTGCTCACGCTGAGCGGTCGATTCGACGCGGCAAAGACGGCGTTGGATCGGTCGATCGAACTCGATCCGAGCTCGCCGATGCTCCGCCTGAACGCTGCGATGCTCGCTGGCATGGGCGGACGACCTGCCGAGGCCATCTCGCACGGAACGGTGTTGCACGCGATGTATCCGGACACCGTGATCGGCGAGCAGGTGCTCGCCATCGGCTATCTGTATGGCGGTCGCGCAGACCTCGCCGTGGCACCGTTTCGGAACGCGCATCAGCTGGCGCCCAGTTCATTCGGTGCACTCTGCCTCGCTTTCTCGCTCGCGATGGCAAAGGAGGAGCGCCAGGCGCGCGAAATCCTCGACGCCCTGCGCACTCGCGAAGCGACCGAGTACATCTGGCCGATGGGTTTTGCGCTCAGCTATGCGCATCTCGGGGAGACGTCGCGCGCGCTGGATTACCTCGAAGAGGCGTGCGACGAGCGCGTGGGGTGGATGCTGTTCATTGGGGTCGAACCTGGCTTTGACGTGCTGCGCAACGAACCACGCTTTCAGGCGGTGCAGCGGCGCGTACTCGGGCACGCTGCACCGTAACCGAGGCGCCGTAACCGAGGCGCCGTAACCGAGGCGCCGTAACCGAGGCGCCGTAACCGAGGCGCCGTAACCGAGGCGCCGTGCGCCGCGCTACATTAGAAACCGGACGTGGTCGATCTTTCCAGCGCGCACGCGATACACGACGCCGATGTGCAACTCTGTGGGGTAGCCCGGCAGGTTCATGCCGCTGCAGTACTCTTCGAGCACGGTGAACTCACCGGTCGTGAATTGTGATCGTACCTCCGCCGAGAGTGACGGGCTGTTGGCGAAGAGCGCCCCGTACATCTCGCGCATCGCGGCTTCTCCGGCGACTAGTCTGTCGCCGGCAGCGTTCTCGATGACTACATCGGTTGCGTAGCAGGCGAGAAAGCGCTCGAGATCGCGGGCGTTGTAGGCGTCGACCTGTTCTTGGACGGGTTTCATGATCTGGTGCTCATGGTAAAAGAGGTGGCGAAGAGCCATTTCTTGCATTCGGAATTTAGGGCGCCTCTTCAAATGCGCTATGCGGCGATGGAGGAGGCACGGAGGGCACGACCGACATCCGTACGTGCTATGTTCTTCCCCATGACTGACACCACCGCGCTGGCGGCCGCGATCGCGGATCGCTACACCCTCGATCGTGAGCTCGGCCGCGGTGGCATGGCAACCGTGTATCTGGCACGCGACATCCGCCACGACCGCATGGTGGCGCTCAAGCTGCTGCATCCGGAACTCGGGGCCGTGCTGGGCGCCGAGCGCTTTTTGTCGGAGATTCGCACCACCGCCAATCTGCAGCACCCGAATATTCTGCCGCTCTTTGATTCCGGATCGGCGGCGGGGCTCGTGTTTTATGTCATGCCGTACGTGACGGGCGAGACGCTGCGCGACAAACTGGCGCGCGAAGGGCAGCTGTCGGTGAACGACGCGGTGCGCATTACCCGTGGAATTGCATCGGCACTCAACTATGCCCATCGACAGGGTGTGATCCACCGCGATATCAAGCCGGAGAACATCCTGCTGCAGGACGGGCAGCCGCTGGTGGCCGACTTCGGCATCGCGCTGGCGGTGAGCAATGCGGGGGGCACGCGCATTACGCAGACGGGCCTGAGCGTCGGGACACCGGCCTACATGAGTCCCGAGCAGGCGGCCGCGGAACGACAGCTTGATGGACGCAGCGACCAGTACTCGTTGGCCAGTGTGCTGTACGAGCTGTTGGCGGGTGGGCCACCGTTTACCGGCGCCAGCGCGGCGGCAGTCATGAGTCGCGTCATGACGGAAGTGCCACGTCCAGTGCATGCGCTTCGGCCGGCAGTGCCGGAGTCGGTTTCCGACGCACTGTCGCGTGCGCTCGAGAAGGTCCCGGCAGACCGCTATGAAAGCGTGGCGCACTTCGCTGACGCGCTCGCGGTAGACGGCTCGTCGGGATATCGCGCGTCGAAAGCCGTCGCCGCCGCTGGGCCATGGAAGCGACGGGCACTGGTGATTGCCGCGATCGGCGTGGTCGCAGCTGGCGCGTCGTGGATGGTGCCGCGTTCGTCGAGTGCCACGTTGTCCGACCATGGCAGCGCACCGCGATTCTTCAGTATTGCGCTGCCTGACAGTCTGCCACTCGTGCCCGGTCGTGATCGATTCGGCGCGGCGCTTCGGTCACTGGATATCAGTGGCGACGGGCGTAGGTTGGTGTATACCGCAGGGCGTGGAGATTCCACAGAACTCGCTATCGCGGACCTCGATGACGGCACGGTGGCGCTGGTCTCGAACACGCCCCGCGCGAGTATGCCGACGTTCGCTCCCGATGATCGCGCCATCGCGTTCATGCAGGACACGCTTCTCCGTCGCATCAACGCGAACGGCGACGGCGGTACTACACTCGCCGTGTTCAGAACGTTGGAGTCGCTGGCGTGGGGCCGTGATGGGCGGGTGTATGGTGCCGGGTATGCAAGCTGCCTTCAGTCGGTGCCGGAAACTGGTGGTGCCGTTCGCATCGACTCGGCGCCGGGCTGCCCGGTAGTCATTACTCCAACACACCAACCACTTGCCCAAGCCACGCCACTCGTGGTCGACTCTCGTTTGCATCTGATACCGGCCACTGGTGGTGCAGCGATACCAATTCGTGCACTCGCAGCAGCGCCGGGCGATTCCGACGTTGTGCAAGGATCGCATCCGCTATTGGTGGACAACCGCTTTCTGGTGTTTGTGCGTGATAGCACCATGTTCGCTGCGCCAATCGACATCAGCAGCGCGCGGCTGACCGGCGCGCCTCGGGTGTTGCTCAGTGGCGTTCACACCGAGCATTTCCCCGTGCAGGCGCATATGGCGTTGAGTGGGGAGGGCACGCTGGTATGGGTGAGCGGCCGTGACGCGTCGCGCGCGCAATTCGTTCGGGTGCGACGCAACGGCACCACCATTGATACGCTGCCGATCCCCGAAGGCGCTGTCAAGAGCTTCGCGCTGAGTCCGGACGGCATGAAGGTGGCGTGGTCCACGCCGGCGCGCTGGAGGAAGGAGCTCATGGTATACGATATTGGCCGTCGCGTCACGGAAACGTACGTAAGCGACCGGCCGATCATGCCGGTGTTGTGGCTTCATCGCGGCGGGGACTCACTGATCACGTCGTACAGCGGCAATACCAGCGCGGTACGTCTAGCCGGACGACGTGTCGATCAAATCAGCGCGCCGCCCATGTTCCACGAGTCAATAGACGGCAAATGGCGTTGTCGCGGAGGGCTGGTCTGGCCGGCCGCGCGGTTACAGGACAGCGTGCGCCTGATACTGTCGCCAACGCAATGTCGATTCTCGTACGATGTGCGATCGATTGTCATGAAGGCCGACGACGGACTGTTCGTCGCACCCGTCGCGAAGCTCGTTCCAGAAACGGTGGTTCGCATCTCCGCTTTCGGGGACGAGCCTCACTGGACCGGCGACAGCAGAAGCGTGTTGTTCCGCGATGGCGATCGCTGGTACGAGGTGCCCATGAGCGCATCCGGAAGCCCACTGTCGCCACCGAAGCTGCTCTTTACCCGATTTTTCAATCAAGCAAATGCCACCAGCTGGGGCCTCGACGAGCAAGGCCGCATGATGATGCTGCAGGGGCCGCCGCTGGTGCGCACGACGCGCATCAACGTGATCACAAACTTCCCACGCTTCGTCGCGGAGAAACTGAAGTAGGGCCTGCCCTATTCGGCATGCGGCGATTCCGCGCCGGGCGATCAACAGCTCTGCCCGGTGCGGCACCTAAAACCTGGTCGCGGGTGGTTCGGCAACGTGCGGCGAGGGCACGCGACTGTCACCGCCGGCTGTTGGCCAGTGTTTTGAGCAACTCTGCCACCGCCCGCTCGAGCTGCGTATCGCGACCGGTATAGCTCTCGCCCATCGGCCGGTCGACGGCGATATCCACGGGGCGTGAGTGCCGCTCGAGGGGCACCAGATCCCGCTGCGCATTGGTCATGAACGGCAGGCGCACTGTGGTCCCGTCCACCATCGTGCCGGCACTGGTATACACATCCCAGCCAGCCGTGGGCTCCCCAACCACCTTGCCGAGGCCGAGCGTACGGTACCCTTCGGTGAAGTTTTCGCCGTCGGACAATGTCTGCTGGCTGGTGAGGGCGATGGTGGGCATGTCGAGCGAACGCTGTCCGAGCACAGGCCGTCCGGGCACCGGCGGCGCGTCGCGACGCTGCATCGTGACGTACGACGTGCGCTGCAGCACGTCGAGCACATGACCGTTCATGAACCCGCCGTTGTTGTTGCGCACGTCGACCACGAGCCCACCACGCAGCTGGTTGTCGTCATCGAGATCGGTATTGAGATTCGCCAGCGCGTTGGCGCCCATGTCGAAGATGTGCGCGTACCCTAACGTCCCGTTGCTGGCTTTAGCGACAATGGCACGCCGCTCTTCGATCCAGGAGCGGTAGAGCGCCACCTTCTCGAGCGCGCCGTTGCGAGCGCTCACCGCTACCGTGCGCCGACGGCTCGCTGCACTCTCGCCGCTGGCGAGCGTGAGGGTCACTCGCCGCCCCACCTTGAAGGCAAGCAGCGAGTCGAGATTCACACCGGCGCCAAGTGGTGCGGCGTCCAGTTCGACCAGCCGATCACCCACGCGAACGTTGCCGGCGAGATCGGCCGCCGCGCCCGGAATCACGGCGCTGATACGGAATTCCCCACGCTGCTCGTACGCGTACCGGTCGAATTCAAGTCCGATTCGTCCGGTCGGTGTCGACTGTGCTGTCGGAGGCGCCGAGATCCCCATGTGCGACGCGTCGAGTTCACCGACCATGAGCGACAGCAGGCGCCGGAGCTCGTCCGCCGTTCCCGCACCCGCGATGAGCGGCGCATAGCTCGTCTGTACCCCATTCCAGTCGAAGCCATGGAAGTTGGGATCGTAGAAATTGTCGGCGAGGAATTCCCATGCCTGGTGGAACACGTCCCACTTTTCGCGATGGAAATCCACATCGAGCTCGGCCCGAACGGTCAACGGTTTGCTGGCGCGCGTGTCCAGCGCCACCGACGTGACGCGTCCACCGTCGAGATACCACAACGACTTCCCGTCGGGTGAAAACTGTACCGACCCCTTCGCACTTCCCGAACTCACCAGAGGCCGCGCCACGGCGGGTTCACTGGACAGATCATCAAGCGAGTACGTGTAAATAGTCGGCTGGTTCGCGACGACCGCGGTCACAGCCAGCTGCTTGCCGTCGCGTGACATCGTTTGCACGCCGACATCCACGCCAAGGGGCAGGAAGCTGAGGCGACCGCGGATCCCTTCGAACACAATGCGCACGTTGCGCGGGTCCGGGCGATAGCTGACACTGTCGCCGCGCATCGCACTGTCGGCGCGCACCGCGACCGGAGCTGGTGCGACCGGAGTCGCGATTCGACCCGGTGTCTCGTCACGAAAAAGCGCTTCGAGTTGCTCCTCACGGAAGCGTGGTGTGTACGGCAGCAGATCGACGCGCGCCACTTGGCCCGCCTCCACGCGCATGCCGGTATCGAGCAAGAGATAGCCACCATCGGCACTCCACGAAATGGAGTTCGCGCGAGTGTTCGACAACCAGCTCACTTGCTTCGCCTCGCCGCCGCTGCTGGAGACAACCCACGCATTTACAAACATCTTCGTGCCGGCGGTGAGAAAGGCGATCCAACGTCCGTCAGGGGACCAGGCGATGGCGCCGTTCGACACCATCGGGGCACGACCGAAGATCCCCTTGGCCATCGTGCGAGTCGTCTTGGACTCGACACTCACCACTCGCAACTCATTTCCATGGATGTACGCCACCTGCTTGCCATCCGGTGAAAAGCGCGGCGCGAGATCGCTCTCCCCACCATCCGTCAGCGCCGCTTCGCGCGAGAGCGTGAGGTCGTACGTGTACAGGCGCCAGCGTCCACCTCGATTGGCGGCGTAGACCAGCCGGCGCGAATCGGGAGCCCAATCCAGATGCGTCTCGGCCGCAGTGCTCGCCGTCACGCGAAGCGCATCGCCTCCATCGCTCGAACCAGCGACGAACACGTCACCGTGTGCAAGGAATGCCACCTTCCGACCATCGGGTGAGACGGTCAACTCGCTGAAGCCCGTTTGCAGATTGAGATGCTGCACGGCGTCGCCTGATACCGCACCACGACGCGCGATGGGAACCGGGCGCGCTGCGCCGCTACGCACGTCGAACGTCCAGATGGCGAAGTCCCGTTCAAAGGCGATGGTGTTGCCGTCGCCAGACATGGATGGCCAGAGCACGCGACCAGTGGTGAAGCGCGTCAGGGCGCGTGCGTCACCGGCCAATGGCTTTTGCCAGAGGTTCTGGCTGCCATTTCGGTCGGAGACGAAGTACAGCGACGTACCGTCGGCGCTCCACATGGGCCACAGCTGTCGCGCCCCTCTCGGCATCACCTGCTCGTATGCCGGGGGCTTCGAGCCATCTCCGCGCACGAGCCAGAGCTCGCTCTCGTCGAGATGACTCCGCCCTTTCCGCCACCATTGCGACAACCCGAAGCCTCGCGCGACGATGGCCGTGATCGAGCCGTCGGCGTTCGGTGCGGACATGAACTCGCTAGCGAACCGGTCGGCCGCCACCGGCATCGGCGTCCCGCCCTCAGCGCGCACGCGATAGACATCATTCATGCTCGAGATGTCGTGTGCGGTGCTCGAGAAGTAGATCCAGCGTCCATCGCGTGACCATCCATCGAGCGACTCGTTGCCGTCGTCGAAGGTCAGACGCCGAACGGCTCCCGTGGAGAGCGTCAGAATCCAGATATCGTTGCCGCCAGCGCGATTCGACACAAAGGCCAGCCGTGCGCCATCAGGCGAATAGAGCGGGTGCGACTCGTTGGCTGCGTGTGCGACGAGCAATCGCGCTTCACCGCCAGCGGTTGGAACGGTCCAGATGTCACCGGCCGATACGAACGCGATCTCACGGGCGTCCGGCGAGATACCTGGTTCGGCGAACGAGGCGCGGGCCTCAGCGACCGGCCGAAGCGGAGTGGACGGCGCCTGCGCAGATGCGGAACGGCCCGCAGCCAATGCGGCCAGAGCGACAGTAGTTACGGCGATGCGAGACATAGAGTATGGGAAGAGGGACCACTTGGGGCATCAACTTCGGTGCCGTCGCAAATCGGTGACCACGATGAGATGATCGGAGGTCCGTCGCGACATATCCCGTATGAGGTTCAGCGACGCCAGCAGGCTATCCGCCAGGCACTCGGATCAGGATCTCGAAACCCGCCTCCACATTGGTCGTCGGGCCCGCCTCGATCTAGGGCAACGGTCGTCCGAGGAATGCCCGCAACGCAGTGAGCGTCTCGGAGCGTGTGAGAATCCCGCGCACGCCGCTATGTGTTGCGCTATCGACTACGACGTACTCAATGGAAGGACGAAGTACCTTCAGCGCATCGAGGTCTGCCTTTAGCGGATCGAGTGATCCTACGATCGCGAGCGTTGGTACAGTCACGGCGGCGCCGGCTGCAGGCGTAATTACCTGGTCGGCTCGCGAGCGTGTGAGTGCTGCAAGAGCGAAGCGGTCCTGCGTTGTATCGGCAATGCAAGCCGCAGAGAGCGCACGCAGACGCTCGGCTGTCGGGGCAGGTTCCGTTGGGGGGCGTAGGCGCGCCATAAGCGTGGGGCTGATGCACTGCGCATCCCGCTCGCGCGCCTCGACGTCGGCGACCTCTGCAAGCGATGCATTCCACACGAGGCGCCCCGCGCCTGCGATCAGGACGGCCGAACGAAACCGCTCAGGATGCAGCGTCAGAAGCTGCGAGGTCACCATGGCGCCGAGCGAATAGCCGACCACGTGTGCCTTAGCGAGGCCGAGATGGTCCAGCAGGCGAACAACGTCCAGCGCCATCTCGCGGCCGTATGACGCTGCCTCGTGCGGCTTGTCGCTCCGGCCGTGTCCCCGCTGATCGATGGCTATGACGCGATAGTCGCGGGCGAGGTCGCCGAAAATTGGCACTCGGCGCCAGCCGGCGAGCGAACCCTCGATGCCGTGAATCAGGACGACAGGGACACCACGCCCCTGTTCCACATAATGAATGCGCACGCCCTTGCTCACGAAGCTCGTATCAACGAGCTGCGCGGGCGCAGCGGCAGGGGCCAGCGCGAATCCAACTGACGCGATAAGTGCGGTGACTCGCCACGACCGCGGGAACGGGGCCATCATGAACTCCATCGAAGTCGGGTGACGATTGACGGTGACTATGTCTGCTGCTGCGGCATAACGCTTACGTTGTGCAGCGGTCGCTCAAAATAGGAAGCCGTGAACGGAGGCGCGCCAGCGCCGCAGTTACACGGCGCACCGCTGAGCGGCCGTCTGCACCAACGTGAGGTTAGGCAGCCACTGCGCGGCCACTGCGGTCGCTCACGGCGACTGCATGTCGAAGCCCACCGTCAGCAGGCGCAGCGCCATCAGGCGTTCAAGATTCGCCAGATCGTGGGCGAGCACCACGTGGACGCCCGCCCGCTGCAGGTCGCGCAGCCAGCGGAGCTCCGCGTCGACCGCCAGCCGATCCTCGCCGCCAAACCGTCGCGTCGTCGCCTCGGGCTTGTGCCGTTGATTCGTGATGCCGTCCATCGTCCACGCGACGTCCCCCGCCAGCAACAGCTCCTCGCCGGTCTCGAGCTTCACAAACACCATCTGCGCGCCCGGCGTGTGCCCGGGGGCTTTGATCACGACCACGCCGGGTGCCAATGGCATCAAGCGGTCATAGTCGAACTGCAGATACTTGGCGCTCGTCACTGAGTCGATGTGGATGTCGGGGCGGCTGGGGTGATCAACAAGCGTGCGAACCTGCGCGCGCAAAAGCAGGGTGTGGGATTGGATGGTTGCGAGGAAGGGCGACTGCAGCACACCCGCGATATGGTCGTAGTGTTCATGCGTGACCAGCACCAAGCGCGCGTCGCGCATCGCCGCATGAATCCGCTGGTGCGTCGTGTCGTTAAAGGTCTTGCTGGTCGGCACGAACGAGCGATCCATCGCGGCGTCCACGATGATCCATCCACGTGGGAATCGGATCTGAAAGACCGGTACCGCCGCGCGCATGGTGTCCGGACCCGCGCCTTCGACCCAATCCGCACGCGGGATCGAGAACGGCGTCTGCAGCTCCAGTCGGATCGCGGTCGGCGCGGCGCCGGGGACGGTGCCGGCCAGGCGCCGAACCTCCGACAGCTGCGGTGCCGCGAAGGGCTCGCCCTGTGCCGCGAGGCGCGTGCGAACGCCAACGCTCAGCAGGGCACACATGACGAGGGAACGACAACCGACGCGTGCCATCAGGATTCGGGAAAGGATGCTGAAAGGAGAGGAGGCTGGTTGGCTGCCTTGTATCTACCGTTTTCATGATTCTGCAGTAGTTCTGATCAGGGCGCCAGCTCGTTGTTGCCTGGGTGATATACACCGTGCGTTAGCCGGAGCGGCGTGCCTGATTGACAGTCGTGAGAGCCCGAACAGTTGCGTGGGCCGACCAGGTGTCGAGCCCGAATTATCACAAGGACGGGCGCGGACGACGACCCCCGAGGCACTGGAGGCATGATGTTCGTCGGAATCGATGTCGCGAAGGCGGAGCTGGTCGTGAGCGTGCTGCCCAGCGCACAGCGCTTCGCGGTCACGAATGATGAAGTCGGGGTCCGCACGCTCGTCGAGCGCCTTCGTGTGGTGGCGCCGCAGCTGGTCGTGCTCGAGGCGACCGGTGGGTACGAACTGCTGACGGTCGCCGCGCTCGCGGCCGCGACACTGCCCGTGGTGGTGGTGAATCCACGCCAAGTGCGGGACTTTGCGAAGGCAACGGGGCAGCTGGCGAAAACGGATCGCATTGACGCCGACATTCTGGCGCGCTTCGCCGATGTCGTCCGACCGGAGGTGCGCCTTATTCCCGACGCGGCGGCGCACGAGGGCGAAACCGTGGTGAGGGCTGAGGGCGTGTCGAATTGCGCCCACACGAGGACGCCACGCCAGTCGTCGAACTGTCCGTCAATCACGACGCGCGGGGGCATCTGTTCGGCGCGCGCGTGCCGTTGGGCTGTGTCGACTCCTGAACTGGCGCGCGCGCAGGCTGCGAGGACGGTGAGCGCGAACAGCATGGCGGTGTGTCGAGTCGGCACTATCGCGTCACTCCGGGCACGCTCAGCAGATAGACGTCGCTGCGAAAGTCGTGGGTTTGACAGGTGCCCACTGGAGCGGCGCGAGCGACGGAAACCGTTTGCACCCAGCAACGAGGCGGGACAGCCATGACCGGAGTCACCGCTCCACCGGTGCTGAGGACGCGATACAACACCGGCGCGCCGGCGGCAATAGACCAACGCGCGAAGTATATAAGGCCGGAGGTGGTCCAGCTCAGGTATGTCGACGGCGCCGCCTGATCAAACCGCACGAGCACGCGGAACTTCCAACCGCTTGAGAGTGACAGCACCCCGAGCACGCTCGTTCCTCCCGACGACGCCACCACCGCTGCTTCACGCTCATCCGGGCCGATTGACATGGACACGATACGCATGCTGTCCGGCGCGACAATATACAGCGGGGCGGCGTCACGCGCGGAGAAGACGACCAACGAATCACCGTTGCGTCGCAGATCCACCATACCGGTCTGCGCGATCGGAAACGGGACGTTTGGTTGATATGTGGTGAGCTTTCGAACGACTCGTCGCGGTACGTCGAGCTCATTCACTTCTCGGATGTATGTACCCTCTTCTGGTTGCTTCAAGAAGATCAAACGGGCTCCGCTGACCGACAGCGAAGGCGCCGCACCGAAGCCGATCCCGAGGCTTGCGCTCAGCGGCTGCTCTTCCAAGCCCGGAGACGCCAAAGAGAGCTCATACATGTTGTCACCGAGTGCATCCCCACGCGAATAGTAGATGCGCTGCCCATCGGGCGACGGCGCGGGCGTCCCATACCAGCTCGTGCCGCGCGTTTGCTGGCGGCCGACGGCGGCGGCTCCGTTCTGAATGGGGAAGCTCCACAAATCCTGCACGGCATCACCAGAAACAAGCGCAACCCGTCCGCTCTTACGCGCCACGTCGAAGTCACCGCGATACAGCGTCTGCATGCGCGGCAGCAGGACCCTCGGCTCGCCACCGAATCGCGCGCCGTCGAGCACAGGAATCGCGACGAGCTCATCGTCGCGCGCAGGGGCAGGACGAAAAATGAGCAGCGCGGTGCCGTCCACATTCCAGCGCATCGTGCGCCTCACGGACCGTGCCGTCGAATCGAGCACGGTGCCATCACGGCGCAGCAGGTAGATGCCGCTCGGCTTGGCTACCGCGAAGCTTTTGCCATCGGGAGACCACGCGATCGATCGAATCTGCCGATCGGGCATGCGAATACTGTCGATAATCGATCCACCTTTCACCTCGACGATGTGGGCAAAAGCTGAGGTAGCTAGTTCATCGACGAGCGGCACGGCAATCAGCGTATCACCCACTGGATGCACATCGAAACGAGCACGAGGGCCGATCTGGCGAGCCACGCCGCCAAGCCGGGGCATTTGATACAGGCCTTCGCGCGCCGAGTCCAATCGCGCGACGAGAAAGAGCGCGCTGTTGTCGGCACTCCACCGCACGTCCGTGATGGATAGGACGTTCTTGAGTATCTCAACCGGCGTGGTCGTACCGCTATCCTGAATGACCAGCGACGAGCGGCACGGGACCTCGCTGTTGCCCACGTCGAAGTCGAGTGGAAACGCGGAATGCCCGGGTTGTTCACACGCGCCGCGAACGTAAGCCAAGACATCCCCATCGGCGCTCAGCGCGGGTACGGCGGTCTGTCCACTGAACGTAACCTGCGCCGAGGAGAGCGAGGAAGAGGTTGCCGTCAAACCCGCACGCCATTGGATGACGGTGATGGTCACGACCGCACTCAGGGTGGCGCCGATCAACACCGGAAGCCAGCGCCGTGACGCCGTTAGAGCCGCGGCTGTCGACGGACGGTCAAATGGGTGCGTATGTTCGTCAGCGGCAAGCGCCTCCGCGAATGCCGCCGCACTGGCATACCGATCGACTGGCAACTTGGCCAAGGCGCGCAGCACCGCCACCTCGGTACCCACCGGAACCGACTTGCGGGTGAGCGTGAGCCGCTCCGGCTCGGCGCTCATCACCTTGGCCACGATCGCCTGCACACTGGCCCCGGTAAAGGGCGGCTCACCGGCCAGCATTTCGTACGTCACCGCACCTAATGCATAGATGTCACTGCGCGCGTCGATGGTGCGTTCGCCCATCGCCTGCTCGGGACTCATGTACTGCGGCGTGCCGAGGGAGAGCCCCGTTTGCGTCATGCGGGCGCCGCCGGCGCTTTGCACGGCGAGGGCAATGCCGAAGTCGGCGACGACCGCGGCGCCATCTTGCAGGAGGATATTCTCCGGCTTGATGTCTCGGTGGATGATGCCTTGCTTGTGCGCGTGGTCCAGCGCGCCGGCGACCTCTCGCGCGATGCGAAGCGCGTCGTCGAGGGGCAGCTGTCGTTCACGATCAAGCCGAGCGCGCAGCGTTTCGCCTCGCACAAACGGCATCACGTAGTACAACAACCCATCGGCCGCGCCGGAATCCAGCAGCGGCAAAATGTGCGGATGCTGCAGCTTCGCAGTGGTTTTGATTTCACTCAAGAACCGCTCAGCGCCCAAGGCCGCACCGAGGTCCGGGTGCAGCACTTTTATGGCGACATCGCGCTCGTGCTTGAGATCGTGCGCGAGGTACACGGTGGCCATGCCGCCGGCGCCGAGTTCGCGCGAAACGCGATAGCTAGGGCTCAGGGCGGTGGTGAGGCGTTCGAGAGTGGAGGTCACCGCACCAATCTGCCACCTGAGCGGTGCGCCGTCGAGGCCGTTTGATTGTTCGCGTTACCTCTGCCAGGCAGTCCTCCACGCCTTCACTGAGTTCGGGCCGCTACTTCGACACGATCACCGCACGACTGGAACGTGCGACCTCGTTCATGACCGAGAAGCAGTTGTCCTTGCAGCCGTAGACCGGAGACAGTGCCTAACCCGCACCACGCGAGCATGCTCAGTCTGTCTATATCCGCAAAGTCGTCGGGGTTCATCGTCACGACCGTCGCCCGGTGCACGATGGCCCGTGTCGCGATCATACGGTCGAGCACCTTGCGGCGGGAGTAGCCGGCGCGCTCCACAATCGTGCGGTATACATCGGCCGCCGCATCGTCAAAGGCGAGCGCCGGAATCGCGCTCAAGACCACATCGAGGCGCGCACGCGCGATCGGCGCATCGACCGAATCGCGGTACACGCCGCCCTCAAGCTCGACACGGGTAACAACCGACATCAACACCGCCCCGTCTAATCCTGCCACGCGTTCGGTGATCGTCGAATCGCGTCGCGCAGATGGATCACTACGTTGGTATCCAGCGCGAACGACATCGGAGCGCCTCGCTGTTCCCGCTACGAAAGGTTCGACTGCGCGCAACGGTCATAGCCTCCCCGTTTTTGGAGATACACGTATATACGTCGTAGCCGTGCACGTGGCACACGGAGGCGCGCCACGAAACACACTTCGCGCGCGCCTAGATTGCCCAACTCATCGCCGCTCGTCTACCGACTCGAGCATCCAGATATTGGCTTCCTCGCGATGGACGGTGTAAAAAACCTTGCGGCCGTCGCGGGACACGACGACCAGTTGCCCCACAGCATGGCCGGGCAACGCGCCAGACACCCGTTGAACGTTGTTGCTGACGACGTCGAGCAGCCCGAATGTTCCGTCGCGCAACTCCGCCAACAGTGTACGGCTATCTGGGAGCCACCCGGGGTACCATGACACGGCCAGGCTGTCGAGCCCCCAGGCGCGCCGTTGCGCACGATCGTAGACCGCGAGTGCAGCGCCCCGGGGTCTATCTCTCCGATTCCCGACGATATACCGCCCATCTGGAGAATAGGAGGAGGGCGCAATCGGAACACCGTCGACGACCGCTCCGGTCAGCCGCCGAACCTGCGCGCGCGTTGCGGGCCACGGACCATCCGCCTCTACTGCAGCGAGCGAACTATCGGCGAAGAGCAACGTCCGTCCATCTGCCGTGAGCTGCGGATACGTGATCATCCCGTACGCGATCGCCGTGAGCGGCTCCAACGCACTGCCATCCGCATTCATGCGAAAAGCCTGATACGTGCCTGTTCTGTTCGAGTAAAACACGAGGCGTCCATCGGCCGTGAACCGGGGCAATCGATTGTTCGTGCCATCGGTGGTGATCTGGCGAAGGTTCCGCCCATCGCTGTCCACCATCCACAGGTCCGCGGGAGGCTCTTGGGAGAACAGCGCCAAGGTACGCCCGTCGTCCGAGACGTCTGACACGGCGAGCGTGACCGCACGGCTACTGAGGGGGCGCGCGTTCGACAGCGTGCGCTGACGTATGTCGAGATCCGCGACCGCCGGGTTCTGCGTGAGCGAGCGGGCCCTGAACACCAGTCTGCCCGCATCACGCGCCACGCGCGGAAACTCAAAGCCGGATTCGGCGCCCGCCGCCACCAACTGCGGCGAGCCCGTGGCTTCGCCAGAGCGTTGGTTCACGCCGATGCGCCAGATGCCCATGGTTCCGCCGCGATTACTCGCGTAGTACACAAAGCGGCCGTCGGCGCTCCACTCCGGCTCGAGATCGATCGCGGCATCACTGGTGAGCCGCACGGGAGTGCCGCCGCTAGCGGGCACGGTCTGGATATCCCGTTGGCCATTACGCAGCACCACCATGGCAAGGCGCTCCCCCGACGGCGACCACACGGGCTGATACACCGCATCAGGGCCGGTCGCCACGGTGCGCACCGCACCTGACCGCACGTCGACGATTTCCAAAGTCCCGACGGCCGTGACCGCGAGTGGATAGCGGCTCGATTCCGTCTCGTACACAATAGCATCACCCTTCGGCGACCAACTGGAGGCAAAACCGCGTGGCGATACGCGCCGTACATTCTCCCCGGTCGCCTCAACCACAAACACCCCATTCGCGCGGGAGAACGCGATGCGCTGACCATCGGGCGAGAAGGTGGGGAACTCTTCGTCGGAGCTGGAATCGCCCGCAATCACAATGGGTGTGCGTCCACCAATGCGCTGCACGTACACATCCCATGTGCCGCCGCGCTTGGAGGAGTACGCCAGCGTTTTGCCGTCGGGCGAGATCGCGGGGGTGGTCTCGATGCCTTCGTCGAGGGTGAGTCGCACCGTGCGATTGAATGTCACTGGTGCAGTACCCTGCCGCGCACCGAGCCAATAGGCCGCGCCGCTGAGCGCCAGCGCCGCAACGACACCCGTGGCGACGCGCCATCGGCTCGGCCTCATCGGCGTGCGGAGCGCCGAACGCTCCGCCGAGCGCGTGTCGGTGGCTGTTGCCAAGGAAGACGCAAACTGCCCGGCCGACGCGGGGCGATCGGCTGGCGAACGGCTCAATGCGCGCATGACCGCATCGTTCAGCGACGGGGGCACGGTATCGCGCAACGTGCCGAGGGACACCGGGCGCTCGCTCAACACTTTCGCCACAATTGCCTGTACGCTGGCGCCGGTAAAGGGCGGCTCGCCGGCGAGCATTTCGTACGTCACCGCGCCGAGCGCGTAGATGTCGCTGCGCGCGTCGATCGTGCGCTCACCCATGGCCTGTTCAGGGCTCATATACTGCGGCGTGCCGAGGCTCAGGCCTGTCTGCGTGAGGCGCGGGCCGCCGGCCTGTTGTACGGCGAGGGCGATGCCGAAATCGGCCACCACGGCCGCGCCATCCTGCAGCAGGATGTTCTCGGGCTTGATGTCGCGGTGGATGATGCCTTGGCGATGCGCGTGCTCGAGAGCGCCAGCCACTTCGCGCGCAATGCGCAGCGCGTCATCGAGTGGTAGCTGACGCTCGCGATCGAGCCGCGCGCGCAGCGTCTCTCCGCGCACATAGGGCATGACGTAGTACAGCAAGCCATCCGCCGCGCCGGAATCGAGCAACGGCAGGATGTGCGGATGCTGCAGCTTCGCCGTCGTCTTGATCTCGCTGAGGAACCGATCGGCGCCAAGTGCTGCACCGAGATCGGGATGCAGGACTTTGATGGCGACGTCGCGCTCGTGTTTCAGGTCGTGCGCAAGGTACACGGTGGCCATGCCGCCGGCGCCGAGTTCGCGGTCGACCGTGTAGCGCTCGGCCAGCGCCATCCTCAACTGCTCGTACACCGTCATTGCAGCGCCCCGCGTACAACGACCGTATGTGGTGGTCGTAGTGCGCGCACGAGCACGAACTCACCGTCGCGGCTTACATCGAACGAGGCAAAGGTGAATTCACTCAAGAGATAGTCACCAGAGAGTACAGACCGGGTGCGAATCACCGACGGTGACGCGCCAAGCGCCACGTCACATGCCATGATCCGATTTCCCTGCCCGTAGTACACGGCATTCCCATCCGGCGCCCACACCACGCTGAACGCGCCGTCTTGGGTTAGCTGCACGCGTCCGCCGGGTCCCGGGAACGCCGCGACAAATGCCTGACGCACGCCGTTGACGTCGGCAGTATACGCGACCCACTTCCCGTTCGGCGAGAAGCGAGGTCCGTAGTCATTCGATGGGCCTGTGGTGAAGCGGTGCGCGGTGGTATCCGCTACGGTCCACCACCAGAGATCACGACCGTCGTCGTCTTGGCGAAGCGTGAACTTGCCGATCATGGTGCGCCGATCCGGGGACATCTCGATAACGCCGACGCCTTTGGGTGAAGGAAGTACAGATTCCGTGTCTCGGCCATCGGCCGCACGCCACACGGGGCCGCGCCCTCCCTTTCCGAGATCCGCATACATCACTCGTGCACCGTCAGCGCTCCACGATGGCGCGGTTCGTCTACCGGGCCTCAGATCTGCCGTCAGATTGGACTGTATTCCGGAAGAACGATCGAGGGTATGAATCGCGATGGCGGTGCCAGTCTCCGCCGACATCATCACCACGTGTCGTCCATCGGGTGAGAATCGGGGCGAGAGAAGGCGCGTTGAGTCAGTGACCCGCTCCGTGACCTCTCCTCGTCGATTGGTGACCACGAGCTGAGAAGCATCCACGCGCTCGCGGTACACCAGATCACCGCGCGATGATAGTGCGGCGTCGGCGATGCTGACGGCCGGATAGGTGTCGAGTCCCGTGGCCAGCCGACGGGGCTTTCCACCGAGCGCTCCCGTGGCGAGATCGATGGGCACGGAGAACAGCTCCTGTTCTGACGAGACGTAGAGTAGCTCACCACGGTACACGCCGAGCGCGAGTAATGCGTCGACCTCGATTTTTGCTGACTTACCTGTGGCGGCGGACACCACGTACAGTTCGTGAGTCGCGCCGTTGGGCGACTGCTCCGTGTACAGCACGTGTTCACCGTCACCGGCGGCCATGGGCCACCGCAGGTCCACGCCTTCCGGTGCGCTAGCCAAGGGACGCACCGCTCCGCCATCAGACGACACGACTGAGAGCGTACGCGATCCCAACACTCCGAAAGCCAACTCGCGGTCGGAGAGCCAGGTAATACCACGCACGGTACTCGTCGCGTACGTCGTGACTCGTGTTGCGCTACCACCCTCAGCGGGAATGCGACGCAGTTCTCCGTTGGCAGTGAAGGCAATAGTGCGACCATCAGGAGAAAACGCTGGATTGAGCGCTCCGGCGGTATTCTCGATCGGCGAAGCACTGACGGCGTTCAGCGGCCGACGATAGAGCTGCGTTTGTCCAGTCGAATCGGCCGCGACATACACCAGCGTTGCCCCGTCTGGCGAAAACGCGTAAATGCGCCCCACCATATACTGCGGGACGACTTCCCCACGCCGAAAGTCGAGAGTGAACCGCGTTTCCAGGGTCGGTGCCACGGAGGACGTCGCTCCCCTGCCCAGCCATCCTGCTGCCGCGCTCACCACAGCACATGCGATGATGCCTGCCGTCACCATGCCGCGCGGAGTACGCGTTGCATACGCGACGGGAGTGCCGACTGTCTCGCGAACATTTGGCAGCGACAGCGCGAGCGCGAAGGCGCCAGCGCTGGAAAACCGATCGGCCGGCAGCTTGGCGAGCGCCTGCATCACGCCCTGCTCGACCACGACGGGGACTGTATCGCGCACCGTGCGCAGAGAGGCGGGGCGCTCCGTGAGAACCCGGGCCACAATGGCCTGTGTCGTGGCACCGGTAAACGGTGGCTCGCCGGTGAGCATTTCGTACGTGACGGCGCCCAGCGCGAACACATCCGTGCGCGCATCGATGGCGCGCTCGCCCATCGCCTGCTCGGGGCTCATGTACTGCGGCGTGCCGAGCGAGAGGCCGGTTTGCGTCATGCGCGCACCGCCCGCGTGCTGCACGGCGAGGGCGATGCCGAAGTCGGCGACCACCGCCGCGCCGTCTTGCAGGAGAATGTTCTCCGGCTTGATGTCGCGGTGGATGATCCCCTGCTTGTGCGCGTGCTCGAGGGCGCTCGCGACTTCACGAGCGATGCGCAGCGCGTCAGGAATTGGGAGCTGCTTCTCGCGCTCCAGCAGCGCACGCAGCGTTTCGCCTCGCACAAACGGCATCACGTAGTACAACAACCCATCCGCCGCGCCGGAATCCAGCAGCGGCAGAATGTGCGGATGCTGCAGCTTGGCCGTCGTCTTGATTTCACTCAGGAACCGCTCGGCGCCCAACGCCGCGCCGAGGTCCGGGTGCAGCACTTTGATGGCGACATCGCGCTCGTGCTTGAGGTCGTGCGCGAGGTACACGGTGGCCATGCCGCCTCGGCCAAGCTCACGCTCTACCACATACCGCTCTGCAATAGCCGCCGAGAAGCGCTCAAAGTCTGTCATTCGTTAACCGCGCTTCTCTGATAGTTTCGCAATTCGGTCACGTGCATTCTGCACGACCGGCTGTAAGGCCCGATCAGCGTGCTTCCACAGCTCTACAAAGTCCCCGTAGCGCTGAACCGCACGCTTGCTGTCTCCACGGGCTTCGTACAGTTCACCAAGACGCCGGTACGCGCGCGCCAGATGACGCATGTGATGTCGACTCGCGCGTTGCGACGTCGACATGACGTAGCGCTCGTAGTACATGACTGCCGAGTCGGCGCGACCCGCGAGATCATAGGCGCGAGCCAGATCTCCCGTGGTGCAGGCGCGGCAATAGGGATCTGCGCCCGCGGTGAACTCACGAATAGCATCGGCTCCGCGTCGCTCGGCGATGGCAATTTCGCCCCGGGCCGTGGCGACCTGCGGACCAAACCGCTTTCGATAGCGATCGGGAATAGCGGTATTCCAGTCTGTTGCCAACCGTTTCGCCTCGGCCACTTGCCCGAGCGACAGACGGGCGGCGATGAGGCTCGGATAGTTCCGGTTCAGCACTGGCAAGTTTTCCCAGCGAGCTTCCGCCAGCGCGTCATCGAGCAATGCGCGCGCGGTGACTGTATCACCCAGTAGCTCCACTCGCAGAATCGCCTCATCGGCAGCGCTGCCCACGACGCCAGCTGGAGCGCCTGTGGCGCGCGTAATCGTGCGGCGCATTTGCTCTACGCCAAAGGTACTATCCAGCTTACCGGAAATCGCGAAGGCAGAACGCCTGTACCGTGCGGCAGTCAGTCGATCGTTGTCGTTTGCCGCACTAGCGAGCATCTGCTCTGAAACCAACAGCACGGAATCAGGGCGGCGGATTCCGATATACAGAGCCATTCGAACCCGGGTTGAAACGGGGTGCGATTTCCCCAGTACGCTTTCTATGCGAGCGAGATTGCTCCGCGCTAATGCAAGTTGTCCTTGCTCCAGCGGCGCAATGACCGAATAGCCGGACACCGAACGTGCCCGCAGTTCGTCGGCCAGATTCTCGCGGAACAATCGGTCTGAGAGTGCCAGTTCCCCCTGAAGCTCATACGCACGGGCAAGGCTATTGCGTACAACGTGCACGCGTATGGGGCTGGCCAGCGACAGTGCTTGCGTCAGAGCCTTTGTCGCCGTCGCGTAATCGCCCGCATGCATTGCCCCCACGCCAACGGCGCTTGCGCGCCCCTCGGCAGACGGAATTCGCGATTGAAGTCGACTCGCTTCGTCGAAGCTACGCAGCGATTCGTCCAAGTAGACATCAAGCTCTGCGTTCTGATCAATGTTGAACGCCATCGCTCCACGCCAGCCCCAGCCGAAGGCAAACTGACTGTCAGTACGCACGGCTGTTCGTAACCGATTTATCGCCTCGAAATATCGTCGCGTGCGAAAGTCATCGGTCGCCTCCAACCACAGTCGCGCCGCCTCTGCGTTCGTGCCCAGGACGCGCCCCGTGGGTTGTGGTGCTTCTACGCGACCAATAGCGGCCGTGATGAACGCTTTGGTGCGCTGTGCAACAGCAGCTGTGGCGGTCGACAGTTCGGTTGCTCCCGCGGCGCTCTGCTCAAAGCGCGCAATGGTGCTGTCTCCCTGCGTGGTTCGTGCTTCGGTAGACAGCACATACCCATCGCCAACACGAGCCACCGACCGCAGCAGATACAGATGGGCACCCAGATCACGTGCGAGCGCGATGACCGAATCGCGCAGTGGCGGCGATTCACGAAATCCGATATCCCGCGCCAGCGACGCAATGCGCTCGTCGCCGAATGTCCACAGCCGAGCATCGGTAGCCAGTTCAGTGAGCTGCGCTGCCGACAGATTTCCTGCCACCACGCTGTCGGCCGGGTCGTGTACTACGGGTACGAAATACACTGCCAGTCGCTCGCTATTGGCGAGCTCCTTGGAGGTGGAAATGCTCGGCGTCGTCGGTCCTCGCCGATTCATCAGTGCGACCACGCCCGTAGCAAAGACGAGCAGCGCGGAACCGGCCATCAGCATCGCGCGCAGTGACGAACGCTTCGTATCACCAACCGCCGGCGGCATCACGTTACCCGACTGCGTCAGCTCCAAGCCATCGAGTGCGCGCAACAACGCCGTCGCGGTCGCCGGTCTGTCGGCCGGCGCCTTGGCGAGACAGTGCATGACCAAGCACGCCAGCTCGGCGGGAACATCGGGACGCCACGTACGCAACTCGGGAGCAGGGGTGGCAATATGCGCCGCAATCATCGCCGACGATGACGTGGCGTCGAATGGTCCACGCCCGGCGAGCATCTCATAGCACACGAGCCCTGCGGCATACAGATCGGCACGGCCATCCACGCTGTCTTCGGCCGCTGCTTGCTCTGGCGCCATGTACGCCGGTGTACCAATGGCCAGCCCTGCCGATGTCATGGTGGCACCGCGTTCCGACTCACGCGTCGACGCCGTCACCGCTTTCGCCACACCGAAGTCCATTACCAGCGCGCGACGGCCATTGAGCAGAATATTCTCCGGCTTCACATCGCGGTGCACAACTGAATGTGCGTGCGCCGCCTCAAGCGCCTCCAGCACGTCACGCCAGATGCGCACTGCATCAGCCACCGGCAGCGCGCCGTCGCGTGCAAGCCGCACCCGCAGCGTATCGCCCTCCACGAAGGGCATGGAGTACCAAAGCAGTTCGTTCGATGCATCGGCCGTGAGCACCGGCACGATGGTCGGGTGCTGCAACTGTGCCGCCAATCGGATCTCACGGCGGAACCGTTCGGCACTCACCGCCGCCGCCATGTCCGGCGGGAGCACCTTGATGACGACCTTGCGGCCGAGGGCGACCTCTTCTGCCAGGAATACTCGACTCATTCCACCGCCGCCAAGATCGCGGATGAGGCGGTAGCTGGTGCCGACGGCAGACTGCAGGGCCGTGTTGAAGCTCGGGCCCGTATGCTCACCCAGCTCGTTGGATCGGCTCACTCGCGCTTCCCCTCATCACCAGCGACGAGCCCTCGAAGTCTGGCAAACCAATCGAGTTCCACCACAAGCTCCCCCTCATACAGATTGCGGCTTTCGACAAACAGAATGCGACCGTCGGGCGCGACGTCGTAGTTGGCGCGGCTCCCATAACTCACGATGCTCCGTCGCATGACAGTGTCCCGTGACGAGAGCGCCAGCGCCGCGTCATTCGCGAATCTCGCGGCGATCAATACGTTACCGCTTCGATAGTAGAGCACGCGACCATCGCGCGACCAGAGGGGCTCGATACCCCCAGTCAGGGAGATGCGGGAGCGACTGCCGCCGGCAAGCGGCACGACATACACCTCACGAGCACCAGATTCATCGCTGACGAACGCCACCCACTGACCGTTTGGTGAGATAGAGGGCGCTTCGTCGCGCGCCGCGCTGTGCGCCAATGGGCGAGGAGATGCCCGGCTCTTAAACTCCCGCACCAAAAGCTGAGACGTCGCTGCACTTCGCATCTGATACACCAAGTGGCGGCCATCCGGTGTCAGTGCCGCGTCCACGATTCTCTGGCCAGCCACCGTGAGCAGCGTCTCGGCGGGTCCGCCGTCCACCGATTGCCACCACACTTCACCATTGGGCGTCGACGCGCTCAAGTGGCGGAACAACACGCGCTTGCCGTCGGGTGTCCACCCGAGAAATACGACGTCTCCCTCCGGTGTATTGAGCCGTCGTGAGGTGTTGAGGGAGCGGTCGTAGATCTGGATGCTGGTGGACCCGTCCGTTGTGGTGACGTGGTACGCGATCAGGCCGAGGTCAGGTGAAAAGCGAGCAGCGGCAATTGCACTCTTGTCTGCGCGCAAGACCTCCTTGGCGTCCCTTTCATCGCCGAGCATCAAATTGCTACTGACCGTACGCGTGCGAGACACCATGACACCGGTGCGCGAGATTGCCACCGTGCAGCGATTCGACGAGACACGCACATCGGCGAGCAGTTGCACCGGTCGCGTGCTTGCACTCGCTCCGGTTGGCGCGTACGGTGCAACGGCGAGGGACCCATCCGGTGCGCAGTAGACGAGATGCTGGTCTACGACGCCGAGCGGCATCGTACCCGCGACTCCGAGATCGGTAGTCTGACCGTTCGTGAGGTCCATCGAGACAATCGATGAAATGGCGGCCGTGCCGTTCCAATGCACCGCGAGCATCGTCTTGCCGTCTTCGAGAACGTGCGGAAGAATGAGACTCCACTTGGCAACCGTGTCGGGCACGGCGACCAGTTCCGGCGTTCCCCCATTCGCTGACACGACCGCGATTCGTCCGTCGAAAGACAGGACGATGCGCAGACTGTCGGCCCATGCCAGACCAGAACCTTGCGAGGTGGCGAACCGGGACAGCAGGACAGGCGAACCACCAGCTAGTCGGGTCTTGTAGAGTTCATTATCCCTCAAGAACGCCAGCCACTCTCCCGACGGCGATATGGCCATATCCCGCGCTCGCTCGGTGCCTTCAATAAGTCGCGGCGTGATATCCGTAAGCTCTCGTGCATAGAGACGCCGCACGCTATCGGCACCTCTCGCGGCGAACACGACAACCCGTCCATCGGGTGTCACAGCATCCTGCTGACCGACCACGGCGGTCGCCGGCGGGCCGAGAATGGTGAAGCGCGCGGCGAGCGGGGATACAGGAGGCACAGTCGAGGGGCGCGTCCACGGCCACGGTGCGAGCGTGAGGAGCGCCGTGACGCCGGCGGCGACAGCGAGCGCTCCGAAGCCAAAGCGACGATCGCGAGGGTGGGCGGTCTGCTCGCTGCGATTCGTTGTTGTGTCGCTTTCTGTTGGGTCGGCGCTGGCCGTGCGCAGCCGGTCCGCGAACGCTCGCGCGCTAGGCGGACGATCGGCCGGAAGCTTTGCCAGCGCATCCATGACGGCACGTTCGACATGGGGCGCGATGGTATCGCGCACCGTCAGCATGGAGGTGGGGCGTTCGGTGAGCACCTTCGCGACAATGGCCTGCAGGCTGCTCCCGGTGAACGGCGCGTCGCCTGTCAGCATTTCGTACGTCACGGCCCCCAACGCATAGATGTCGGTGCGCGCATCAATGGCGCGCTCCCCCATGGCCTGCTCGGGGCTCATGTACTGCGGCGTACCGAGGGAGAGCCCCGTTTGCGTCATGCGGGCGCCGCCGGCGCTTTGGACGGCGAGGGCGATACCGAAATCGGCGACCAGCGCGTGCCCGCCCTGCAGCAGGATGTTCTCCGGCTTGATGTCGCGATGCACAATGCCCAGCTCATGCGCGGCACCGAGCGCATCGGCGACTTCGCGCGCGATGAGCAGGGCGTCATCGAGCGGCAGTTGACGTTCTCGATCGAGGCGCGCGCGCAGCGTTTCGCCACGCACGTACGGCATGACGTAGTACAGCAGGCCGTCGGCCGCGCCGGAGTCCAGCAGCGGTAGAATGTGCGGATGCTGTAGTTTGGCGGTCGTCTTGATCTCACTCAGGAACCGCTCGGCGCCCAAGGCCGCTCCCAGGTCGGGATGCAGCACCTTTATCGCCACGTCGCGCTCGTGCTTGAGGTCGTGCGCGAGGTACACGGTGGCCATGCCGCCAGCGCCGAGTTCGCGGTCGACGCGGTAGCGGTCGGCAAGGGCGGTGGTGAGACGGTTCAGCACATCGCTCATAGCGCACCCACACGCCGACGCAGCGCCTCGAACGGCGGATAGCCGTTCATAAACGCGAATTCGGACATGATCTCAGGACGTAGTGCGCCGTTTACGTCGTGCTCCGTTACCAACAACCAGCGCATCGCGCGCTCGCGGTCGCCCACATTGGCCCATGTCAACGCCAACTGCCACGGGTCGGTGTACCCGGTTTTCGCTGCGCGCTGAAGCAATCGGGCCTCGAGCAGCAGCGCTTCAGCACTGGCCTCGACTTGCCGCCCGAGCTTGCCGAGGATCTGCGCACCGCAGATGGACGGTGGTGGCGTAAAGGCACGACAGGCGACCAACGCCTCAGCGAGCTTGTTCTGATATCGCAGCAACCAGTGGCTACACGGACCGTAGCGCTGCTGGTCCACGTCGCGCGCACGGCGGCACACCTCCTCCGCGGCGTGAACGTACCCGGCCTCCACCAGCGCGCGATTCAGCGTCATGTAGCGAAAACGAAGTCTCGACGATGGATTGCGCCGATCAAGCCGCAGCGTCAGTTCGGCCGCTTCCTTTCCCTGCTTTGACTCCCGCAGCATAAGTGCGAGAAAGATCATCGCGCTCTCATTGAGAGAGTCGATCGCGAGTGCACGCCTAAGGGTGGCGATGCCTTGCGGGCGTTGCCGCCGGTAGTAGTACTGATCCGTGCCAAGACTGACCAACACAGAAGGATTGAGCGAATCGAGTGCCAGTGCCCGCGCGAGCGCGACACGACCGGGAACCACGGCATCCTTTGCGGGCATGTAGTCGTCGCCCATGTAGAACCACGCCTGCGCCAGCCCGGCCCACGCATCGACGTACTGTTCGTCCAGCTGCGTGGCGCGTTCAAACAGCGCGATCGCTTCGCGGAGCGATGCTTGCGTGTATTCGTCGGAAAGAAACTGCGCGCGGAGCACCAGATCGTGTGCGTCCACATTGGCCGTGCCACCGGCGACGCGAAAATCCCCCGTCAATTGCACACGCAGTGCCTCGGCGATCGCGCGCGCGATGCGCTCCTGCACGGCAAACATGTCCTTCATGTCGCCGTCAAATGTGCCGCTCCAGAGCGACAGACCGTCAGCCGCATTCGTGAGCTGCATTGTGACACGGAACTGCGTGCCGCTGCGACGCATCTGCCCTTCGAGCACGGTCCCGACGTTGAGTCGCTCGGCGACATCGCGCACATCGACTGGCTTCGTGACATCGATCGACAGTGCCGAGTTGCGCGACGCCACCCGCAGCCCCGGCACGCGGGCGAGTGCGACTGTCACCTCGTCCGTCATCCCCTGCGCGAAGTACGCGTTCGCGGTGTCGCCGGCAGCGTTGACGAGCGTGAGCACCGCCACGGACTTCGCAAGAGCGGCGTCGCCTTTCGTAGACGTACCTACGGCCGCCGCACCCGCGCCACGGAACTGCCAGACCGCCGCGGCGAGCACGAGTACGGTGAGGGCGACGATCGCCGGCAGGAGCCGACGGCGCGCGACCACCGGAGCCGCCGTCGCCGTCGCGCTCGGCGCGGGACCATGTGCCATCGTCGGCGCGATTCCGCCACTCGGCGACGCGATGTCGTCCAGCGCCCGCACAATCTCCAACGCCGATTGCGGCCGGTCAGCGGGTCGCTTCTCGAGGCAGCGCATCACCAGCGCCACGAGCGCCGGCGGAAGCGCCGCCCTTCGCCGCCCAAGTGATTCGGGCGCCTCCGTGACATGCGCAGCCAGCAGCCCTTGGGCCGACCGACCGGTGAACGGCGGTTGTCCCGACAACAGTTCGTACGCCATGGCGCCGAAGGCATATAGGTCGGCGCGATGGTCTACATTGGGATCAGCACTCGCCTGCTCTGGTGCCATGTACGCCGGCGTGCCGAGGGCGACGCCGAGCGACGTGACCATGCCCGCGCCGGTGTCGCTGGAGGCGCTGAGCGCCTTCGCTACGCCGAAGTCTGTGACCATGGCGCTGCCCGCCGACACAAGCACGTTGTCGGGCTTGATATCGCGATGCACGATGCCGCGGTCGTGGGCGTAGCCAAGCGCTGACGCCACCTCGCGCAGGAGTCGCACTGCTTCGTTCACCGGCAGCTCGCCGCGCTGATCGAGACGCGCCCGCAGCGATTCGCCTTCCACGAAGGGCATGGTGAAGTACGGCACCCCATCCGCGTCGCCCGCGGACAAGAGCGGCACGATGTGCGGATGCTGCAGGCGCGCGGCGACCTGAATCTCGCGCGTGAAGCGCTCGAGCGAGACCTGAGCCGCAGCGTCACTCGGCAACACCTTCACCACGACGGAGCGGCCAAAGGCGTGTTCGGTGGCCACAAAGACACGGCTCATGCCGCCGCCGCCCAGCTCACGATCGATCGTATGGCTGGTGCCGAGCGCCTGCTGGAGGCGCTCGCGTAGGGCGTCTGTCACATGGTGTCGGTGAAAGTCCGCATGGCGAGTGTGCGGGTTCCGACTGGAAGCCAGCGAGCGCCGGGCGGCCGGCGCATTGATTCCGGCGTAGCCAATATGGGACGTGGTGCTTCTTCACGCTACGACGCGTCACCAAGCGACCACCGAGGGCGTAGCGTACATTCACCGCCTTGTCCGTAGGCTGCATGGCACGGGCCAGTGCGCACTTTCCACATTTATGAATCTTCATATGACTGCCGCACGCGCCCGCGGGCATTTCCTCGGTTCATTCGTCGTCGCCGCATTCGCGTTGTTGGGCGCGAAGGTCCTGCCGGCGCAGCCCGTGGCACGCCGCGCTGACAGTGCCGCCACTGTCGAAGTGCAGCGCATGCTCGACCTGCTCCTGGCAACCAGCAGCATGTATGCGGTGCATCCGGCGACCGGGCGGACGGTGGAGGTGCGTGCCGACCTTCCGATGAACACCATGAGCACGATCAAGATTGCGATCATGCTGCTGGCCTATCGCGATGCGGAGGCCGGGCGACTCAATCTCGAGGAGCGCATCACCCTGCGCGAAGAAGATCGGCGGGGAGGAACGGGGATGCTCAAGCGCTTCTCGCCCGGCATGACGGTCACGTATCGCGATCTCGTCGATCAGATGATCATCACGAGCGATAACACGGCGACGGAAGCGTTGATCGTCAAACTGGGCTTCGATCGCATCAATGGAATGTTGCGTGAGCTGGGGTTTCGTGAAACACGGTTAGTTCTCACGCTGTCGCAGTTCTATCGCAATGTTGCGGTGGCCATCGCGCCGGAGCGTGCATCGCTGAGTGATGCAGAAATCTTTCGGGCGCCAGGGTTGAGCGGGCCAGTGGCCGCCGCCAAGCGCTTCGAAGCGGCCGTCGATTCGACGAGGTGGCTCGGACGCACAACCGCCCGCGAGATGACGACGCTGCTCGAGGGTATCTACACGGCGCGGTACGCGAGCAAAGCCAGCAGTGCATCCATGATGGGGCACCTGTTCGGACAATTCTACACGAGCCGATTGCCGGCCACCTTGCGCTACCGTTCCGACGTGCGGATCGCCCACAAGACCGGCGATTTTCCCCCGACATCCGGGAGCGACGTCGGCGTCATCGAGTACCCCGGGGGACCGCTGTTCATCAGCGTGTACACCAATGCGAACCGAGGCGATTTCGGGCAGCTGGAACTCACCATTGGCCGCTTGGCCGAGCTGCTGGTGAACAGGTGGTGACGTGAGCGTCGCGCGAGCACTGAACATCCCCACCCTACGCATTGCACTTTGATCGCGGTGGACTTCACTCGTCATCGCAACACCTTTCGCGTACGCGTAAGCGCTTGAAAGCGCGCGTTCCCGGCCAGCGCGTTCAAGTATGGGAGGTCGGTTGCAGGCATGTTGGCTGATCGCTCCTCGATGGCCTTCGCGACCCATTCGAGCGCGGTATTCGTGTCGCCAAGCTCCGCATAGATCGCTCCGATGAAGTCGGCGGGCACGTAACGGGTCGCGCGCTCCTTCGAGGGCTTACGCGACCGGCACGGCGGCTTCACGTTGGCCGACATGTGCATCTATCATCGCGACCAAGGCCCGTCCGAAATTCCCACTCCTCACGAAGAAGGGGCGAGCCTCCGCCGTGCGCCTCTGCCTGAGAAAGATCAATCCACGAAACATGTTGACGAACGGGTTCTCCGGGTTCAGCTGCAGCGAGCGACTGAGCAGTGAATCCGCTTCCGCGTTGCGACCAGGGGTTGCCAGCGCGCAGGCGCCGTAGCCAGCGGCCAGTCCGTCGGATGGCTCTACGCGCAAGACACGCGTCGGCATGACGATTGCACTCTCTGGACGTTGCTCAAAAAGGAGTGCCGCGGACCGCGTTGCGTGGGCCGATCGCCCTCGCGAATGCTCGACATCCAGCATACCGCCGCGGCTAACCCGTTGTCTTTCTTATAGATAGAGAGCCTGTCCGGAGTTCGACCAGAAAACGGTTTTGCCGACAGATGTCCCAGGAGGTGTGTCCGTGGAACGTGAAGTTCGCAGGCGAGCTGTCCGAGCCAGCATTCGCCTCGCGCGACATGTTGCTCGATGCGGGCTCACGTGAGGGCACGCGGGCGTTGGCGCGTGAGATGCTCATGATGGACGCCGCCGATTACGCCGCAGCGTTCAAGGGCAGCGCGATCAAGCGCGCCAAGCTGTGGATGCAGCAGCGCAACGCGTGTGTGGTACTGGGCAACGTGGGCACCGGCGACGATCTGGCGGTGCTCGAGGCGATGCGGGAGCACGAGCATGCGGTGGTGCGGGAGCATGCGGCGTGGGCGATTGCCCGCATTGGTCGACACCCGCCACCGTGATGCGTTTAATGGGTTTGCGATCAAGACAGTTTTCAACGACTCTGACCCCTCGAAACTCCTCATACACAAAGACGGCGGTGCCGAAACGCACGGGGACGTAGTTCGAGCGTGGAAACACGGGGGCCGTATAGCCAAACGCCGTCGGCAGCATGGGTCCCCAGATCAGCGGCCGCACCGTGAGCACCAGCGAAATCCAGAACTTGTCGCGGAACATCGCGACGGAGTGCCCGGTGTGCTTGTCGTGCCCGGAGCGCACGAGCGCGCACGAGCACGAGCGCCTCGACGAGCATCAGCCCAGTGCTCCCCCTCGTTCCACCGCCCATTCCTCTGTAGTCATGGTTCATCATGAAACCATGACCTGTAAGATGCCGGCAAGCACGTGGGAGCGTTGCAGCACGTGTCCGATCGTTTCGGCTGCTTCCCATACCTGCACTTGCTATGCGAGTACACCCAACGTCCCGCCGCACGCCGCGTGATCGCCCGGCAGTGCCGGAGCCGAGCTTCGCCAAAGCGAATGAGCTTGTTTCGCATGGAACCGGGTAATGGATAGTGGTGGGGTGGTGAAGCCTCGTTGCAGGTGTTGGCACCGCGATGCCATCGGGCGATGAAGGTGCGAGCATCGGTGCCGTCAGCGCCGACGCCACACTGGGCCGGAGTCGTCCGGTGCCCTATGGAGGCGGATGCTGCGGTCGTATCGGCGTGCTGTTCGCGCCAGGACCACCGACGTAACGGCACGGGCGTGCGAAATGCCCGTACTGGCCCGGTCACGCCGCGAACATGTCGCGGCGTGTGCCGGCATCACTGACCCAATTCAAGGAGCGTCACATGGATCGAAGCACGACCCCGTCACGATTGCACGGCGCGCTGAGTGCAGCCCTGTTGTCTGTCATGGTCGGCTGCGGCCGCGATCAGCCCGCATCCACCGGCCCCGAGCTTGCCACGAGTTCCCTGCAAAAGGTCGCTGCCGCTCAGCCGGCGGTCGCCTCGGGCACCCTACGATTGGTGACGACGACGACCACTGGTGCCGCCGCGACCATCGGGAGCACCACGTGTGGCCTGTCGGCAGACGGAAATCTTGTGCTTTTCGCGAGCACCGCGCCGAATCTGGTTGCAGGTGACAACAATGGCACCAATGACCTGTTCCTGCGGAACCTCACGACCGGCCTGACCACGCGCGTCACAACGGGTACCGTCGGGGTTCCGATTGCCGGCTTCCCGAACTGCGCCGGCACCACAATGACGCCGGATGGCCGCCTCGTCGCATTCAATTTGGCCAACATGGTCTTCGTGAAGAACACGCAGACCGGCCAGCTGCAACAGGTGTCGCCGGCGGCGGGCACGGTACCGCAGGTGACCGGCTTTTTCGGTGGAGTCCTGTCGGACGACGGGACCAAGGTGGTCTTTTCCACGACGCCGCAACAAGTCTATCTGGGGGCATACACGTGGGAGAACGTGATCCCGGCGCGACTGATGCTGCGCGATCTCACCACCGGAAGCGTCGTCACACTGCCCACCGACAACGTCGCGCAGGGCGAGGTACTGACCAGCAGGTTTGCCATCTCTCCTGATGGTACGCGTGTCGCATTCGTCTCCTCATCGGCCAATCTCGTGAACGGCGACACGAATGGCCGGCCGGACGTGTTCGTGCGCAATCTCACCGACGGCACCACCGTGCTGGCATCGAGCACCAGCGCCGGGGTGCCGGCCGTCGGTGTCTCCCAGTACTGGTCGCCGAACTTCGTGTCGAACACCCAATTGGCATTCGGCACCGGTGGGCCCAGCAACCTTGGCGAAAGCGGACTCTATCTCAAGGATCTGGTGTCGGGCTTGATGACACTGGTGCTGCGTGACGTCGATGGCGGTAACACCGCCGTCCTCTCCGGTGACGCGCGTCTGGTGGCCTTCTCGAGGAATTACAGCGGCTTCAGCGCACGCATCTTCCTGCGCGACCGACTCACGGGCATCGAGACCGTGGTGAGCGCCAGCGCAAGCGGTGCAGCCAGCGATGGCAGCTCGACGGGAGCGGTCATCTCGCGCAGTGGCACGCACGTGGCCTTCGGGTCCAGCGCCAGCAATCTGGTCTCCCCCCGACCGCCACAAGGGGTATTCCAGATTTACGCGAAAGCGATCGCGAGATAGGCCGCGGCGCGGTCTGCCAGCATGTTGTTGAATCAACGCGCGCGGCGTGAGAGCGCCGCGCGCGAGAACGCCGCGTCTACCGGATGGGCCAGCGCTGGTCGGAAAGGATCTCACACCCGCGTGGTCGGCTCGGCATGACCGCTCGCTAAGCTGCTGGCCACCGTAGCGCCGGATATCTAAGACCGCCGCACGATCTCTAGCACGCATGCCAGAGCCAGTCACTTTCGGCGGACTGCACACGCTCGCCGATCCCTATCGGACAAGCACATTCGTGAGTTCAACCGAATCAGCCTGCAGGCGCACGACGAGCCAGGACTGAACGCGCCTGCGCTCGTCTGCAGACGGAAGGCGCCGCCAACGTGCCACCACTCCAAGGAGCTGTTGCTTTCTCGTGCCCGTGTCGACGACCACGGGAGCGAGACGACTGACACCGAGTGCGTTCAGTGCAGGATAGAGAGCTGCGAGTTCCTGCGTGACCGCTGCCGTCGGGAGTTCACGCGCGCGAAGCCGGGACGCCTCGTCCTGCAGCGTACGAATAAGGGCGTCCTTCGCGCCGGAGTTCGGCTCGGGCCCTCGCTCCAGCCGCGAGTCGTTGCTCTGCTGCAGTCCTTCTCGCACGAGCTCGCCGATCTGTCCTGGGGAAAGCTGTTTCGAAAAGGGCTGACGCAGCGCGAGCCTCGTGCGGGACAGACCATACGAAGGCAGCCGCTGCTTCAGCGAATCGACCGCGGCCGATGTCATCGGTTCACCGATCAGTGTCGCCTCGATCGACGAGCTGTCGCGCCGATAGGTGAGGGCGACGTTCAATGCCGTTTGATCCGCGAAGTTGAGCTGCTCTGCGACAAAACGTCGTGCCGCGCTGCGGAATCGGGTCTCCTGCACCGCGGTCCACGCGGTATACGCGCTCGGTACCAAAAGGCCAAGAGTCATGAGCACGACGAGTACGTGAGCCCGAGCCGTGCGTGATTCGTCATCGGCTGTGGCACGTGCAAACCGCATGACTCTGACGAATACGAGCGTCGCCAAACAGATGAAGAGCGCGTTGATCACAAAGAGGTTCATCGCGCCGAAGAAGAACCACCAATCGAGATGCGCGAGACCAAAGCCGGCGGTACACAACGGCGGCATCAGCGCCGTGGCGATGGCAACGCCAGGAATCACCGTGCTCTTATTCGCCTTCCGTGATGTCGCGACAATGCCAGCGCCACCGCCGAACAAGGCGATCAGCACATCGTACAGGTTGGGGTGCGTGCGTGCGAGCAACTCGGATTGCGCATCCGCCAACGGCGAGATCGCGAAGTAGAGCGTGGAGGCTCCGAGCGCGATGCCCGTCGACACCAACAGGTTTCGCGTGCTGAGGCGCAGCAGCGGCAGATCGTCTGTTCCGAGCGCAAACCCTGCGCCGACGATCGGCCCCATCAACGGCGAAATCAGCATCGCGCCGATGATCACCGCCGTGGAGTTGACGTTGAGCCCGACCGACGCAATGAGAATCGCAAACGCGAGGGCCCACACCCCCCCACTCCGAAGCTCGGAGGCCTCACGCACCTGCTGGATGGTTGACTCGTAGTCGGTTTCCTCGCGAAGCGACAGCACTTGCCGTGCGAGCGCGATGAGCGGCCGGCTGCGTGTCGTAATCATCGTTCGGCCTGCGTCGGACGCACGCCCACCCCCAATCTCAGCAGCGTGTAGCCAACGACGCCCGCCAGCGTCGATGCGCCAAGCACTGCCAACTTGGCGATGTCGAGCTGCTCGGCCGACTTGAACGCCAGTCCGGCGATGAACAGCGACATGGTGAAGCCGATGCCGCCAAGCCAGGCCGCACCGTGGACGTGCCCCCACGATGCGCCGCTCGGTAAGTCGGCTGCCCCGCCGCGCACCGCAAGGAAACTGGCCAGCGTGATCCCGATCGGCTTACCGAGCAACAGACCAAGTGCCACGCCAATCGCGATTGGATCGGTAGCCGCCGCGCCGAGGTCTGTACCGAGCGAGACACCGGCGTTCGCGAGCGCAAAGATCGGCATGATGAAAAAGGCCACGACGCCGTGCAGCGCGTGCTCCATCTGCTGCAGGGGAGACTGTGCGGCGTCGGCGGCGGACTCGAGTGACTGCAGGGCGTCCTGGTGTCCCTGATTGGTCAGCACCGTTGTGCCTTCTTCGTCGGACGCGCGAAAATCGGCGAGACTTGCCTCGGCCGAGGCAAGAAACTCGTCTTCGCTGATGCGCGTCCGTGCAGGCACCGTGAGGGCGAGCAACACGCCGGCGATCGTCGCGTGGATCCCCGACTTGAGCATGAAGAGCCACAGCACCGCGCCGAGGAGCGCATAGGTGGCAGGTCGCCGTGCACCGGCGCGGTTGAGGCCGATGAGAACTAGCAACACGACGCCCGCCGCACCGAGCGCCGACCAGTCGATGGCGCTTGTGTAGAAGAAGGCGATGACCAGTACCGCCCCCAAGTCGTCCGCGATGGCCAGCGCGGCCAGAAACACCCGCAAACTAGACGGGACGCGGTTGCCGAGCAGCGCCAGGATACCAAGCGCGAAGGCAATGTCGGTGGCCATTGGGACGCCCCAGCCAGCTGCCCCGGGACGGCCCGCGTTCACGCTTGCAAAGAGCAGCGCAGGGACCAGCATCCCACCCAGCGCCGCAGCCACCGGTAACGCGGCGGATCGACGCGTGGAGAGCTCACCGATGAGCACCTCACGCTTGATCTCGAGCCCAACGAGAAAAAAGAAGATGGCCATCAGCCCATCGTTCACCCACGCGTGAAGCGGCAGCGCGAGACTGAACGTCGGTGTGCCGACGCTGAACGGCGTGTCCCAGAGGTGATGATAGGCTTCCGCCCACGGCGAGTTGGCCCACACCAGCGCCACGGCGGTCGTCGCGAGCAGCAACAGGCCACTCGATGCGTTCGTTGAGAAGAATCGCTGAAACGGACCGAGCACGCGCTCGATGAGTGGTGCGGGTGCAGACGTTTCTAGCGGCGCTGTTGTCACGGCGTCGAGATGTGATGTGCTGCTCATTGGCTTCACCAGGCTCGCGGGAGAGTCGGGGTTTACTCCCGGTCAAGGTACAACGCTGACGCGGTCCCGATAAAATACCCAGCTCGCGTACGCAAGCTCCCGTCCCCGGCATGCGCCTATCCACCCGCTCGAGACAGGCTTCGTGACGGTTCGCGAAGGGCGGCTCTGTCTCTCGTTTCGGTCGCGGGTGAGCCGGTTTCGTCGGTTTTCGGGTGTGGCTATGTGAGCACCATGCTCTCCAAACCCCACTCAAGGAGAATTGCCGATGACCCGAACTCTCGCCGCGTTGAGCCTGCTCGCGCTCGCCGCTTGCTCCGACACCGCGCCAACCGCGCTTACGCCGACCGCCACCGCCGCTTTCAACAGCAGCGGCGGCCAGTCGGCAGGGGCGGTCTACACATCCACCAATGACGCGGTCGCCAACGAAGTGATCGTGTTCCAGCGCAGCGCCGATGGACGCCTGAGCCAGCGCTCCGATGTACCAACGGGCGGCACCGGAAGTGGCGCCAGTAATCTGGGATCGCAGGGATCCGTGACGCTGGCAGAGAACGGGCGCTGGCTGCTCGTCACGAATGCCGGAAGCAACGATGTCAGCGTCTTCCGCGTCGACGGCACGACACTCACGCTGACCGATCGCGAACCATCAGGCGGCACCTTCCCAGTGAGCGTCGCGATTCGGGGATCCGTTGTGTACGTACTGAACGCCGGCATGCCAAACAACGTGCAGGGCTTCACCCTGTCGCAGGACGGTACGCTGAGTCCATTGGCCGGCGCCACACAACCGCTCAGCGCCGCGATGACGGGACCGGCGCAGGTCGCCGTCGATCCGCAAGGCACCCGGCTTGTGGTCACGGAGAAGGGAACGAACCGCATCTCGACTTACCCCCTGTCGGGTAACGGGCAGATCGGTAACCGTGTCTCGTCGCCATCGGCAAGTCCAACGCCGTTTGGCTTCGCGTTCGACAACCGCGGTCGTCTTGTGGTGTCCGAAGCAGTCGGCGGCGCGCCGAATGGGTCTGTGCTGTCCACATACGCGATAGCCAACGACGGAACGCTACAGGTGATCAGCGCGTCCGTGCCGACGCTGCAAACGGCGGCATGCTGGGTGGTGATCACAAACAACGGCCGCTTGGTATTCACCACCAACACCGGTAGCGGCTCGGTGTCAGGTTTCGAACGCAGCCCGGACAACAGTTTGTCGCTGCTCGCGTCGGTGGCCGCCAACACGGGAGCCGGTAGCAGTCCGATCGACATGGCACTGAGCCGCAATAGCCAGTACGCCTACATTCTCTCTCCCGGAAATAACACCCTGCGCCCGTATACCGTGAACGCCAACGGAACGCTCAGTGGACTGGGCCCGGTGAATGGCATTCCGAGCAGCGCGTACGGACTCGCGGCGCAGTAGGAAACCGCGTAGGCGCGACGCACGCACGGCCCTGAACCGTAGGTTCAGGGCCGTGACGTCGATTCGCTCGTGTCGAGCTTGAGCGTAGCGTTCGTGGAAGGATCGCGAAATTGATGCAGCATGGCGTGGGAGTGCGAACGTATATCCACACTGAGCCGTGACAGTGTCGAACTCTTCCCGGGGGGCTTCGCACGACGGGCTACAAGGGCGCGTGCGCCATCGACACGTTGAACGGGTCGCACCAGATCAGGACCCAGCCATAGGTCACGCCCGGCGGCACCTGGAACGTATATGTCTGCGCGCCTTGGCGACTTTGCAAGGCGCCAACGCGCAACGGCTGTCCCGTGTTCGCGTTGTTGGTCGTATTCAGGTACACGACAGGGCCAGGTGTCTGCGCGATATTGAAGTTGCTCGAGAAGGTCAGCCGCGCGACGCCGTTCTCAGTCACGAGCGTCGCCGTACCAGCCACGGCGTAGCCGGTGCGCACGAATGCCGACGTTCGTCCGGATCCGGTGGGCCCTTCGACCGGGGTCACTGCCACGGCGTCCGGTGCGGTGGGCGGGACCGCACCGTTGCAGCCGACCGCGGAGCCGATACACGTCGCCGCGGCAAGTAAACACCAGCGATGGAGATGGGCACGCTTCATGGTCGAGGTTTCCAGGTGAGGGATTGTACGTCGGCCACCGCGGCCAAGTGCGTCTGATCGGTATCCTGCATCAAGCCGACGCCTTCGATAGGCGGTGGTTCGGCGCCCCACGAGCGCCGATAGTCCGCCGCTGGGTCGACGACGACGTCAACCCACTCCCGCGCGTCCTGCGCGGCACCCGCACGCACTACGTACAAGTCGGGTGAGGTGAAGGAGCGACGCCCTTGGTACGAGGACGGTTCGGCGCCACCGATGGTGTAAAACAGCGCGCGCGGCGTGCGGTTGAGCCAGCCCGTCCGTCGGAACACCACGAAGACACGGATCGCGGCGTCATCGCCGGATCGCGTACGAAGGTCGGTCCCATCGGGCGACCGTACGACTCGCCACCTCCAGTGCAATGCACCACTGGTCTCGCTGATCGGCGGTGTGAGGGCGTAGCCAAGAAACGCGGCGCGAGCCTGACCGGCGATACGCAGGTACCGCATCGAACCCGAGTCGACCACGATGGTATTCGGTGGGCGCTGCCCCCGAACCGGTTCGAGTCGCCAACCCGGAGGCAGCGCGTCGCCTACGCGCGCCAGGTCCAGGCGCAACAGGTCCCGCGTGACGGGCGTGGGAACCCGTCGGCCGGCGATCGGTGCGGTCGATGCCATCGGCCGGAGCCCGGCCTGGCGATCAGTGGTCGCTTCAGCATGCACCGTCGTTGATATCGGGCCGACCGCGCTCAGCAGCCCCAACGCCGTGCGGCAAACTCCCGACGTGAGCAGCCACATGGGACGCCACCGGCGCGTGAACCGTGGCAGTCCGCACACATCGCGGTACCGACCGGTTGGCGACGTCACGAAATGATTGCGGCAGTGTTCATTTGCCGGAAACCGTGAGGCGTTCGGCGACGGTCGCGAGGTATGGACTGTTCCACAAACCGGGGCCATCGCGAAGCGATGCATACCACTGCCCGGCCGCCGCCGTCTGGCCAAGCGCGCGCAGCGCGTCGGAGCGCGCGAGCCGATCGGCCTGCTGACCAAGCGCGGGAGCAAGCGCTCGTATGTCGGAGGGAATGGCCACCGCGCTGCGTTCGAAGGCCGCGAGCGCCTGCGCAGGCTCGCCCCGTGCCATGGCCAGGTGACCGCGCAGTGCGGAGGCAAGCGGCTTCGCCAGGCGGCCCGCACCAACCAGCGTCGACAGTTGCTGCTGCGCCCGCGCGAGTCCCGCGGTGTCGCCGAGTTGTCGGCCGAGCATCCCGACCAGATAGAGCCGCAGCGATGAGTGTTCCTCGCGGGAAAGCTCGCGCATCGAGGTGGCGGGCGCACGCGTACTCTCGAGCAGGCGGCGAACCGCCCGCAAAGAATCCGGATGCACGCTGACCGCCGGTGAAATCATCATCAGCGCGCGATGTAGCAGCGTTGCGTCCGCATCAATCAGGGCGGCCTCACGCCAGCGTTCACCGGCCGCCTCGGTATTGCCACTACTCCAATCGAGCGTGGCAAGCGCAAACAGTCCTTCCACGCGCATGGCCGACGGATTCGTCGGCGACACCAGAACGGTGGCGAATCGTCGCGCGGCGCGCAGGTCGCTTGGATCCGAGCCCGCGCGTCGCAGCGCGATCAGCGCACTCACCGGATCATCGATGGCGCGGTCACCCAGTCCCATCCGCCGTGCATGCAGCGCGAGGTATGTTCGGCGGATCCCGGGCTGTTCGCCGGCGCTATTGGGGCTGAAATACATCTGAAACAGCGTATCCAGCTCCCCACGATGGCCTGCGCGAGCCGCGAGCTCCATGAGATACACCGTCACTTCGCGATTGCGTCCGTCCAACGTCATCACTTTCCGGAACGGGACGGTGGCATCGGTCGTCGCGCGTCCGAGAAACTGGTTGTTCTCGAAGAGAGTCTCGCCAAGCAGCATCCACGCATCGACATCGGTAGGGTAGTCAGACACGATTTGTCGAAACTGCCGTTCCGCTTCCAGGGGACTGCCAACCCTGAGCGCGTGATACCCACGCACGATCTGTTGCAATCGCAGCGGCAATGATGCCGAAAGATCGAACGCCCGCCGGACCGCGAGCGCTTGCAACGAATCCACCTCACTCCATCGTGCCGCCCGCGCGAGCCGATACCACGCCAAGGCGAAGAGCGAATCTTCGCGGATTGCGCGCGAGAACAAGGCGACGGCCGATGCCGGGCGGGCATCGCGCAACTCGCGCTCGCCATCGAGATAGGCGCGCAGGGCCTGGCTCGAGGCGGTCATCGTAGCCGCCAACCCGGCGACGGTATCACCCGGTGCCTGCAACTCGGCGGCGAGCAATTGTCGCACGAGTGACTCCACTCCAGCAAACAGACGATCGAACCGCGCGACACTGACCTGTGCGCGTGCAACGTCGCGGCCGTCGGCGTGGTGCAGCGTGGCGCGAACGGTGAGCCCTTCGCCGGCGCGTACCACACTGCCGACGACGTATCGCTGCGCGCCCAGTTGAATCGCGAGCGTGCGAGCGGTCGCCGAGTCAATGGCCGCCGCACCGATGCTGCGACTCGCGCCGATACTCGAGTTGGGGTCGACGCCCCGAACAAGCGCGGTCGCGTCAAAGGCCGGCGTCAACAAGTCCACCATGCCTTCGCGCAGGTATTGCAGCTCGTTGCCACCGCGCACGGCGAATGGCAGGACGGCGATGGACGGAAGGGGACCGACGATTCGGGCGACTTCGAGTGGAGCGGTGATCGGGCTCGTCGTGCGACTGCGGCCGAGCGTCCACACCACGAACGCGATGAATGCTGTTGCCGCGAGGCCGAATGCGATGCGCGAGAAACGCTGCAATGCGGACGGCCGGACCATCGGTATCGACGGTACGTGGGCGTTCGAGCGCGGCGTGGTTTGCACCGACGGGCCGTCGAGTGACTCGAGTCGCGACAGCACCTCTGCACCATTGGCCGGCCGCTCCGCTGGCGACTTCGCGAGCATGTCAATGATGAGGTTAACGAGCGGAAGGGGAATACTTTCGCCATCTTCGCGCACGATCGGCGCTGGCTCGTGATCTATGATGGAATAGAGCACTGCTGCTTCCGAGCTGCCGGAAAACGGCCGCCGGCCAGTGAGCATCTCATGCAGGATCACGCCGAGCGCCCAGACATCGGCACGCGCGTCGGCGACGGCTCCGCGCAGCACCTCCGGTGCCATGTAGGGCAGTGTACCGGCGGCGGCTGCACTGCCTGCGCTGAAGGTCGCGTCGTCGGCACCGGCGCGTACGACGACGCCGAAGTCCAGAATCTTGGCGACTTCTCCGTCGGCAAAACCAACGTTGGCCGGTTTGAGATCGCGGTGGACGATGCCAGCACGGTGCGCACTTGCCAATCCACTCGCGAGCTGACGTGCGATCGCAATCGAGTCGGCGACTGGCAGTGGCCCAGCGCGAACACGATCACGTAGCGTTCCACCGCGGCAGTAGTTCATCACCAGACACAGGCCACCGTCGTCCGTTTCTTCGATGGCGTGCACCGCGCAGACGTGCACGTCGTCGAGCGCCGAGGCGGCCTGCGCCTCGCGGATCAAACGTCGTCGGGCAGCAGCGTCCGTGAACTGTCCAGGCGCAAGAAACTTGAGCGCGACATCGCGGCCCAGCATCGTATCGCGCGCGAGATATACGACTCCCATGCCGCCAGTCCCCAGCAGCGAACGGACTTCGAAGTGACGCACGCTGCGGCCGACGAGCGACGCGTGTGCACTTGATTGCGCCGGTGGTGACTGTGCTGCCGCGGCCTCGGCGACCGTGTCCGGATGTATCGCGCGCTCAGCGACAATTCGTTGCACTTCGCTGTCTGCTTCCGAGGTCGCGGCCCCGAACGCCGGATGCACGACGTCCGTCGCCAGTGCGCGAAGAAAGTCCGGCGCCGTATCCGCGCATGCGATGAGCGCGAGCAGTTCCGCCCGAAACGTTGCGTCATCCCCGTAGGTCGCGTGCACGAATGCTTCACGCGATGCTGACGGGAGCGACATCGTCGACTCGAACGCGGTAGCCAGACGTTCCCACGCCTCGGCGGAGAGTTCGGATGATGTCCGTCTCACGATGCTATCAGTCATTGCCCGGCGCGTGCTCTTTCAATTCACGGTGGAGCCACGCCTGTGCGAGTGCCCAGTCGCGCTTCACCGTGGCTTCTGAGATGTTCAACGCGAGCGCGGTCTCCGGAATGGACAAGCCAGCGAAATACCGGCATTCAATGACACGACACGGTCGCGGAAACGTGCGCTGGAGTTGTTGCAGTGCCAACTCGAGTGCCCAGAGTCGGTCGAGCGAGATCTCATCCTGCGTCTCGATTGCCGGCACCGCGCTCACCGCTTCCAGATGCTGCATATCTTGGCTGCGCCCCCGTTTCTGCGCACGCGCGCGACGCGCGTAGTTGCTGAGAATCTGTCGGGATGCGCGCGCCGCCACCGCGTAGAAGTGAGCGCGATCCTGTACGTCGAGCACAGCGGCGCCGTTCATGCGCAGGTACACCTCATGAACGAGCGCCGTGGTGTTCAGTGTCTCGTCTCCATCCCAGCGTCGACGTTGACGTCGGGCCACATCCCGCAATTCATCGTAGATGCGCGCGAAGAGGCGCTCCCCGGCGGGAGCATCGCCCCCTGCCCACCGCCGGAGCAGCGCTGTCACCGGCTCATCTGTGTCCTGCGTGTCCATCCGCGGAAGCTCCCTGAAGGGCTGATCCGTATGGTCGCGCATCGTACTCGCGCGGCGCAAGGGAACGCCTCTCAAGCCAGTAATCGGCTTCCAACCACGGGGTGCGGCGAACAGCGTGAACGACGAGGTGCGGGCGTGCATCGGACGTCTATGGAGGGCTGGCACTCAACCGCGCACGCGCCTCCGCCGGACAACAAGCGCCATGGTCATCAACCCTGAGGCGAGCAAGACGACCGTGCTGGGCTCCGGTACGGTGCTCGATACAAAATCGATCTGATACACCGCTTGGTTGGCCGTGAGCTGACTGTCGAACGCATAGTTCGCCGCGGTCTGCTCCCCGTTGAACCCCGCCAGTTCAGCGAAGTTGAACGAGACCACGCCGTTTTGCGGCGTGCGCACCGCATTCACGCCGTTGACGAGAAACGCGGCGCCGGCAATGCTGAACGCCTCCGATCCTGCGTCCCAGATCTGACTTGACGTCTGAGTAATGCGATTGATCAGCAGGTTGCCCATCGCGTCGAACAGGCGGAACGCCTGCGGGTTGTCATTGCCGACGAAGAAGTCGTTGCTTGGCACGACCATCGACGCAAACGAGAAGAACGGATTCAGCGCGGAATTGACCAGAAAGCTCTGGCTGCGCGATTGCCCTGGCAGGAGCGCCATGCCGATCGTGCCGCGCACGGCGGTGGGGTCGGCGAGGGCAAAGTCGCTCTGCCACACATCTCCTGCGCCGCCTTCGGCGACGGAGATGATCCCGGCTCCGGGTGTCTGACCGTCGTTGAAGGCATCGAACACTCCGCGGTGAAAGCCGAGATGCGTTGGTGCGAAGCTGATGCTGTTGGTCGGCGCGAGGTTGCGCACGGTCACGGTGACCTGTTGCTGTTGCGCGCTCGCCGGCGCGGCCAAGGCGAGGGACAGTGCCAGGGAACCAGCGAGGAAAGTTCGGATGCGAATCATGGGGCCTTGGTCCTGAGCTGAGGAGTTCGGGATCCGGAACGACGGTTACGTCCCGTATCAGACATGACCCCAAATCCGCAGAAATCAGCTCATCGTCCCTGGTCGTGCGCCTTAGACCATCGGATGCGCGTCACCGTTACGACATCCCCAGCGCCCTCCTCCCGCGTAATTCCTTCGGCCCTCGAGGAGCGTCCTGCCGTACTGGGGCCCGGACTCGACGCGCTCACTATCCGGGATACCGTAGCCGCTAACCCGTTGTCTTCTTGAGGGTTAAAGAGCCTGTCCGGAGTTCTACCAGAAAACGGGTTTGCCGACAGATCTCCCAGGACGTGTGTCCTTGGAACGTGAAGTTTACCACGGCGTTGCGCGAGCCGGCATTCGCCGCGCGTGACGGGTTGGCATCGCCCAATGCACGAGCGCTCGCGCGCGATTTCCTCACGATGTCACAAAGCGAGTTCAGTGCACGCTTCAAGGGCAGTGCGATGAAGCGCGCGAAGCGGCGCGGGCTCGCGCGCAACGCGGCCGTGGTACTCGGCAACGTCGGCACAAGGGAAGACGTGCCGGTGCTCGAGGCTGCATTGCAGCACGATGAGTTGCTCGTGCGTGACCACGCGACGTTAGCGCTCCGCCAGATCATGGCGAGGTCCATCGCCTAACAACGACACTGCGTCACGTGCTACCTCGGAGCCTGCTCAGCGCGCCGTCGGCGCGGCCTGCGCTCGCTGCAGCTCCGCGAGCCAGTTGGTGATGACGGCGAGCTTCGCGTCGAGATTGACGCGCGACAGCCCAACGAATCGCTTCCCGTCAGGGAGCGAGCATATGCTGGGCGATTGCTTGCTCTCGGCGTGAGGATCGGCGACCGCGTCGCGGTGCGTCTCCGGGTCACACCCATGCTGGCCCCGGGTAATAGCGTTGCTTCCATCACCGTTCAGGCTGACGTGGAAACGCGTTGGACGCCATACGAGTGAGGCACGGAGTCACGGCGTCCGACGCGATGGAACCGGATGGGCACGCGGCTCACACGGCAATCGTTTCGGAAGGCGTCAGGGGTCGCTTCGGATCGGCGCGTGCGCCAAGCAGTTCCCCGAACGGCGCCAGAGAATCGATGTGATCGCAGCAGATCTTGAACACGGACATCAGTGGCACGCCAATGAATGCGCCGGGAAGTCCCCAGATCCAGAACCAGAAGGCGAGGCCCACGAAGAGTGCGACAGAGTTGAGCGCCAGTCGTTTCCCCAAGACCATCGTGGACACGACATTGCCCTGAACGAAATTCGCGATCAGGTATACACCGGGCACCATCAGGATGTGCGGCAAGTCGGTGAATGAGGCGAGCGACGCCAGCGAGAGCAAACCCACCATGATGATCGCGCCGACGAACGGAATGAATTCCATCGCGACCACGATGAGTGACCAGAGCAACGCGTTCGGGAGTCCGATCGCCCAGAGCGCGACGCCGACGATCGCTCCCTCGACGATGTTGAGACCGAGATTCGCGATGAGATAGGTGGACACGGACGATTCGATGTCGCGCGCGATGCGGACCGCTTTCTTCTTGTCGGTCAACAACGGTAAAAGGCTGATGGTTTTCTCGAGGAAGAGATCACCGCCCGCGAGCAGAAAGAACAGCAGCATGAGGATCTGCAGCAACGCTCCGAGGAATCGCTGGGTCGTGCCCGCCAGGCGCGTCGCCATGGACGGACCAACCACGACGACTTGCGCTGGTTGCTTGCCGGGCGCTGGCGCGCCAGCCACCGCTGCCACCTTCTCCGCGTTCGCCGACACGCGGGCCAGCGGTCGCAGCAACTTCCCGATCTGCGCCTGTGCTCTGGCGATGCCCTGCGGCGCTTCGTCGAGAAAGCGTTGCGCAGTGCCGCCGAGCTGATAGGCACCGAACCCGATCGAACCCACGAGCGTCAACACGACGATCGCCGCACCAGCAGGCGTTGGAATGCGCGCCTTGCCCAACAGACGCACGAGCGGGCTCAGGAGAAAATCCAGCAGCAACGCGAACGCGATGGGCACGAGAAACGCCCGGGCGAAGTACAGGCTGTACAGCACGGCGAGTACCGCCACCACGATGAGCGCCGTCGTGGCGTTCGCGAGTTGCCTGCCCCGGTGTGCGCTCATTCGTTTCCTGTAGGAGTCGTGGTACTCGTGGCAGGAATATAGATCGGAAGACGCTCGGTCGAGTCGGATCACGGGCTTCAGATCAGCGCTCGATCTTCACTCCCGTTGCGGCTCGGCCGCCGCGCGGTACAGCCGGATTAGGTCGTCGTACCAGGTGCCGAGGTCGTGCATTGTGCACGGCCACCTGAGGTGCTCTTTCGAGTCGACACGGGCTCACTCCACCCCGCGATTGAAATTGCTATCCCGATGAGTTCGCCCCACTTTCAAGATGCGCATGGTGACGAGTCAGGGACCGCCTTCGTCGCTGCAAGACGCCTTACTGCAAAATCTCCACCGGTCAAGCCGTACGGTCGGGTCCGAATATTTTTTACCGAGAAAGCTCATTCATGAATTCCGCAGTACCTGCCTCGTCTGCCGTGCCGCTGACCACTGATTTGCTCTTCGAGAGCAGCCCGGACTGCGCGAAGGTACTCGATCTTCAGGGCAATCTCGTGTCGATGAACCGGAACGGCCAGTGCTTGATGGAGGTCGATGACCTGAGCCAGATGTGTGGACTGGCATGGACGACCTTGTGGCCAGGGGAGTCGCGCCAACAGATCGAATCGGCGCTGGAGCAGGCGCGCCAAGGCGATCTGGGACAGTTCACTGCCTTCTGCCCAACATCGAAAGGCGTGCCGAAATTCTGGGACGTTTGTGTGTCGCCAATCCATGGGACCGATAGGCAACTACAGGGCTTCCTGGCTGTGTCGCGCGACGTGACTGAGTTGCAAGAGCTACTGCGCGCCCGAGAGCAGGCCGTAATCCTCGCCGACGCGCAGAAGCTCGCCATGGAGCAAGCGGTGTCCGGAGCATCGCTGGAGCAGGTGCTCGGCACCGTGGTGCGGGCTGCCGAGGCGCACTCTCAGGAAGCCATGTTGGTCTCGGTTCTGCTGGCGCACGATGGTCATCTGCGGCATGGCGCGGCTCCATCGCTTCCACAGGCATATTCCGCAGCCATTGACGGGATGGCGACCGGCCCGAACGCCGGCTCGTGCGGAACTGCGGCACACTTCAACCAAGAAGTCATCGTCTCTGACATCGCCACGGACCCCTTGTGGCAGGATTACAAGGAACTGGCTCTCTCGCACGGGTTGCGCTCATAGTGGTCGCAGCCCATCCGCTCGCCGGGTGGTGCCGTGCTCGGCACGCTGGCCTGCTACCGCCGCGAGGTCCATGTCCCCACATCGGCGGAGAAGAACGCGATGGCGCTGCTGGTCAATACCGCAGCGTTGATCTTGGACTATCGACGCGAGATCCACGCACGCCAGGCCACTCAGGAAGCGCTCCTGCGCAACGAACAGCGGTTCAGGTCCTTTGTGACCGCCACGTCCCAGATTACCTGGACCACAGACGCGCAGGGGAATGTCATCGAGGACTCTCCGTCGTGGCGAGCGTTTACAGGGCAGACTTATAAAGAATGGATCCAGACCGGATGGCTCCAGGCACTTCACCCTGACGATAGGCAAGCCACGTTTGCGACCTGGCAAGCCAGCGTGGCGACTCGCAGCGGGTTCGAGGCCGAGTATCGGGTTCTGCACGCCGACGGCGACTATCGTTGGACCGCGGTACGGGGGGTGCCCGTGCTGGCGCAGGATGGATCGGTCCGCGAGTGGGTGGGGACCAACACGGACATCACGGAGCGCAAGCGTGCAGAGGGCGACCTACGCAGGCTGGCAGCGCGACTGAGCGAAGAAGATCATCGCAAGACGGAGTTCCTGGCGACGCTGGCGCATGAGTTGCGCAACCCACTTGCACCTATTCAAAACGGACTGGAACTGCTGCGACTGGCCGGGAATAATCCGGAGATTGCAACCAAAGTGCGGGACATGATGCAGCGGCAGCTCAGCCACTTGGTGCACCTGGTCGACGATCTGCTTGACGTTGCTCGGATCAACAGCGGCAAAGTGGAGCTGCGCAAGGAGCAGGTGGAGCTCAGAACAATCGTGACTAACGCCGTCGAGTCGACACTGGCAGTCATGGAAGCCGCACATCACGAGCTGGACCTGAGCATGGCTGACGAGTCACTGGTGGTCGACGCCGACCCGGTGCGACTGGTGCAGGTGCTCGGGAACCTGCTGACAAACGCCGCGAAGTACACGCCGGAGCACGGGCGAATCAAGTTGTCGGTGGACCGCGAGGGACAGCATGCCGTCATCGCCGTGAGAGACAACGGCATCGGCATCCCGCCGCAGGCTTTGCCAAGCGTGTTCGACATGTTTACCCAGGTCGCCGCCGGCGCTGGCCGCGCGCAGGGTGGGCTGGGCATCGGCTTGTCGCTGGTTCGCCGCCTTGTCGAGATGCACGGCGGCACCGTAACGGCTGCAAGCCCGGGAGAAGGCGAGGGCAGCACCTTCACAGTGCGCCTGCCAGTCGTGCAGCAGCAACAAGTTGACGCCCCTCTAAGCCAGGATCAGGTGGCGCCGATCGGCAAGACCGGTTCAGTGCTCAAGGTGCTAGTGGCCGATGACAACGTCGACGCAGCGGAGAGCCTGGCGACTCTGTTGGAACTCGGTGGCCATAAGACAACCGTCGCTCATGACGGCCACGATGCCCTGCGCCTGGTGTTACAGCGTCAACCAGACGTGGCGTTCCTCGACATCGGCATGCCTGAGCTGAACGGCTATGAAGTGGCCCGGATGGTCCGGCAGACGTCAGGGACGAATCAGACTGTTTTGGTAGCGCTGACCGGGTGGGGAGCGCATCACGACCAAGACCAGGCACGCGAGGCAGGGTTCGACTACCACCTGACCAAGCCAGCCGGCATCGAAGCGATTCATGCGCTACTGGAAGCCGTACACTCCGCACGCGCCGCAACCTCTTAACACGCCGCAGCTGAAAAGCGCATTGCTCTGCTGGCGATTTTATGGACACCTTGTCAAGGTGGCATGCCAGAGGCGTGACATGGGAACGAGACGTCAATGCAGCAGGGAGTTCAAGCTTGAGGGAGTGAAGCTGCTTACGGAGCGAGGCGTTCCTGCGGTGCAGGCGGAACCTGTCAACAGATATGAGACGCTGGGTGGTGGAGTTTACTGAGCCGCGACGACGACGGCGTTCTCCTCAGCGAAGGGGTTGAGCGAGACCGCGGCCGGCGGCGCGCGTGGGGTGGGCGCGCCGCGCACGAAGCGGGCGGGATGCTGCGTGCGCGCAAGGGCCGTTCTCGCGGGCGAAGCGGTCGTCGTAGACCGTCTGCAAGAATGCAGATGATCGGCCACCAACCGAAAGAGTGGCGACGCCTGGGGCCGTCGGGGTTTGTAGACGCCACGCACCGCCGTCGACGCGTCGGGCATCCGCGCTCCGGGACCGAGGAGCGCCGAGCATACACCCACCGACCGTGCCGCCTGTCACCGTTGCGTTGCGCGACGGGCTGTTTCGACGCAAGGTCTGCGTGGCTATTGCGTGGTGACGGCGCAGCTGGTCACGCTGGACTGATCGCGCGACGGAGCGGCGCTACAACATCGGCGACAACAGTCGTGCCGCGCCCTCGTACAGTCGTGCCGGAATCGACAGCCGCGTGATGTCCTTGACCGTCACTTCGCGCGCCTTCCGCAGGTCAGCTTCGTACATCGCCACCAGCTGCTCCACCGGCTCACGCCCGTAGCAGATCGCAATCGCCTCGAAGTTCAGGCGCAGGCTGCGGTTGTCGAGATTCGCACTGCCCACGATCGCCGCGTCGTCGTCCACCACCAGCGTCTTGGCGTGCAGCTGCCGTGGCCCATACAGGAAGATGCGCACGCCGGCCGCCAGCAGTTCGGGGAAGTAGCTGCGCGCGGCCGCATCGGCCAGGCGCTGATCGCTGCGCGTCGGGATCAACACGCGCATGTCCACCCCGCGCAGTGCGGCCGACGAGAGCGCCGACTGCATCGCCTCGTCCGGCACGAAGTACGGCGTCGAGATCCACATGCGCTGACGCGCCGAGGTGATCGCGGTGAAGTAGACGGCGTGGATCGACTGCGGATGGGCGTCGGGTCCCGAGGCGCAGATCTGCACCTGGTGCGTGCCGGCGCCGGTCAGTTCGGGAAGGTACTCGACGCCGTCCACCACCTCCTCGGTGGCATACTGCCAGTCCTCGAGGAAGGCCAGCGCCAGCGGCGCCACCGCATCGCCGGTGATGCGCGCATGCGTGTCGCGCCAGCACTCGTCGACACCGATCACCGATTCGTCGTGGCAGTCATCGACGTTCATGCCGCCGGTGAATCCGGTGGTGCCGTCGCAGACGACGATCTTGCGATGGGTGCGGAAGTTCACGAAGCCCGGACGCATGCGCGGCCCGAACCGCGCCACCTGCACGCCGGCGTCGCGCATCGGCTGCAGGAAGGCCCGCATCCGCTTCGATCCAAGGCCGTCCAGCAGCAGGCGCACCTGCACCCCGGCCTGCGCACGCTCGATCAGCGCATCGCGAAAGCGTCGTGCGACCTCGCCTTCCGTGAAGATGTAGTACTCGAGGTGCACATGATGCTGCGCGGCGGCGATCGCCTCGACGATCGCGGTGTACGTCTCGCAGCCACTGTCGTAGATATCGAGCGTGAGGGCGGGTAGTGGTGGTGCCTGTTCCACTCCCGCCGCGACGGCGGCGAGCCGCGATCCGGCGGAGCCCAGCGCCTCCACCGCCGAGGCGCGATTGGGCCGCGAGCCGCCGCGGCGCTGCCGTTTCGCGGCCCGTGCGACGACGCGCCGACGACGCTTCCGCTCGAGGCTTCGAGGGCCAAGGAAGTAGTAGACCAGCACACCAAGGATCGGCAGCGCCGCCAGTGTGACGATCCACGCCACCGTCGCCAGCGGTGGCCGGCGCTCGGTGAGGATGTACCCGGAGATGGCGATGACCCACGCCACCTCGAGGAACACGAACCAGTCAGGGAGCGTGAAGAATGAGGTCATGCGCCAAATTCGCGCACTGCAACCTCCGGAGCCAGCGTGCGTGCAAATTCATCCGGGTGCCGTTGAAACCAGCTGGAGAGCAGCAGCAGCTCGTCGATCTCGTGGATCGGAATCGATCGCGACGGGCGCTCGGGGGCCTCGAACACGCGACGCGCCCATTCCGTGAACTCCTCCTGTTCGCGTCGCGACGTCGGCACTTTGAGGTCGGCGCGCACCGTGCAGCGCTTCACGAGATAGACACGCGTCTCGTTGTCGTAGCCCGTGATCGGATAGGCGAAGGTCAGCGTCTCCACCGCGAAGCGCAGGCGCTCGAACTGCGCCCGCAGCAGCTTGAGGCGATGCAGCTTGTTGCGCACCTGCGCCGCGCGCTCGAACGCCATCGCGTCGCTGTGCGCCACCATGCGGTGCTGCAACGCCGTCATCGGTCCGTTGCTGGTGCCGTCGAGGAAGGCTCGCGCCATCGACAGCTGTGCCGCGTACGCCTGCTCCGTGACGGCGGGCACGCACGGCCCGAGGCAGCGACCGATCTCGTGACGGATGCAGCCCGGGGTGCGCGGCGTGGCGAGCACGGGGAGCTCGGCCTGATCCTGGAAGTGCATGCGCGGGATACGAATTTCAACCAGGTGCGGATGCCAGTTGGCACCGGAGCCGTGCGTCTGCAGGCACGCGACGATACCAACGGCGAGGTCGCGCTCGCCGGTCAGCGTACGAATGGCAGCCGTGACGGTGCGGGCGGCGACGCGGGCGATCTCGCCGAGCAGGCGACGGCGGTAGAGACAGTACGCTGTCCGTGGAGGAGTGGCGGGTGTTCTCCAAGGGGTCGGCGATCAAACGAACCAAGCGGCGTGGCTTTTTGCGCAACGTCGCCGTGGCCCTGGGCAATGCGGGCGACCCGGCGTCCGTACCGGCGCTCACGAGCGCATTGTCAGATGAGGAGCCGCTCGTCAGGGGCCACGCTGCCTGGGCGCCGGGGAGGATCGCAACCTCGGCCTCACTTGATGCGCCGCGCGCCCGGGCATCCGTGGAGCCGGTCCCGGCCGTGCTCGACGAGATCGCCGCCGCCGTCTCGGGCGCGACGGGGTCGTCGCCGCCTAACCGGAAGTGATGGACTAGCGTGGGCGCGGTGCGCAGGACGACCACCGCGGTCTTGCGGTTTGCGCGCCGCATGCCGGGCACGCGCTCGACGACGATCCAGACGTCGTGAACCCAGTAAGCAAGAAGTGTTGCGCGCTTCTCGACGGAGCAGGTCTCCCAAGCTGCCGCAATATTCCTCGTCTCGTGAAAGACGCTTTCGAGATAGGCGGCGAAATCGAGCGGCGAACGAGATCGGCAGGTGTGGAGGCGGCTGCATACGAACTCCACGGCCGCTTCCACGAGACGGTGCACGCTGATTGCGTGGACCTGCTGGGCTGCCAACCATCGGCAGCCTCGCCCGCCTCGCTGCCGCTCAGTGCGAGGCGTACGGAGGCGCCTCCTCGTCCGTCTGTCCGCGACGCGGAGCGTCGCCCGAGTCGAACACCGGCACGATATGCGGATGTTGCAGCCGCGCGCTCGTGCGGATCTCGAGCAGGAAACGGTCCGCGGCGAGTTCGGCACTCACCTCTGGTCGTATCACCTTGACCGCAACCTCGCGGTCGTGCCGCAGGTCGTGCGCGAGATACACGGTGGCCATGCCCCCCGCGCCCAGCTCGCGCTCGATGCGATACCGGCCCACGAGCGCGGTGGTAAGACGCGAGAGCGTGTCACTCACGAGGCGATGCGTGCGGGCAGGATGATCAGAGCGGCACCCATGCGGGGCAATATGGCACACCTATGCGCGACCTGCCTCGGTTGAGACAAGGCCACCCCGGCGCGTCGAGAGTGCCCCGTGCGCACTCGCGCGGTACCGCCATTGACCGAGGGCAATCGTATCATGAGCAGCTCATCCATTCCGCGCTGCCACACGACCTTTGCCACGCGTTGACAGTGTATATACCGCGTAGTACTTTTCCTCTGGTATTCGAGTGGGACCCGGGCAAAGCCGCTTCGAACGTGACCAAACACGGGATCGACTTCCGTGAGATCGTGCAGGTCTGGCGCGATCCGTACGCGTTGGTCCTCGCGGTCGAACACGAGTCGGAAGCGCGGTATCTGCTGCTTGGTGCGCTGGACGACCGCATCGTGACCGTCGTGTTCACCGTCAGGATGCAGGCCATTCGATTGATCTCTGCCCGTTACGCCAGCCGCGAGGAGCGCCGACGCTATGCCCAAACGCCACGGGATGAGTAAGTCCAAGATCGTACGCGTGCGGGCAGAGCTGGCCACGCCGCGGCCGCGCAAGACCGCGCGCAATCCCGTACCCGATGACGCCGAGATCGAGCGTCGGGCAGCGAACGATCCGGACAACCCACCACTCACGGCCGCGCAGCTTGCGTCGATGCACCTATTGCGCGACGCACCACCAAAAGTGCTACTGAGTCTGCGCGTCGACGCCAACGTACTGGCCGCCTATCGCCGCAGCGGGAAAGGATGGCAAACGCGGATGAATGAGGTGCTGGCGGCCGCGGTTTCCACGAGTGAGCCGAGTGTCTCCACGGTCGTTGACGACATCGAAGCGTCTGCACGACGCACGCTGGCCCTCGCGCAGCAATTACGGCAGCGCGGCGTGGAGACCTGACGATTCGCCCTTGCGGTGCAATTTCAACGACTCTGACCCCTTGAACTCAACCCCTTGTCTTTTGGAGAGTTAGAGAGCCTGTCCGGAGTTCTACCAGTAAACGGTTTTGCCGACACATCTCCCAGGAGGTCTGCCCTTGGAACGTGACGTTCGCGCAGCCGCGCACCGAACCCGCCTTCGCGCCGCGCGCCGGACTGGAGTCGCGTGACGCACGCATGGTCGCGCGTGAGTTGCTCCCGATGTCGCAAGCCGAGTTCAGTGCGCGCTTCAAGGGCAGCGCGATGAAACGCGCGAAGCGGCGCGGGCTCGCGCGCAACGCGGCGGTGGTGCTGGGCAACGTCGGCACGAGCGACGACGTGCCGCTGCTCGAAGCAGCGCTCGCGCACGACGAGTCGCTCGTGCGCGAGCATGCGGCGTGGGCGCTCGCACGGATCAAGCGACGTCCGGCGGATCTGGCTGCTCGCTGGACATGAAGGGATCGGCCGAGAGCGTGTGGGTCGCACTGGAGATGGAAGCGACTTCGCGCCGCGCCATCGGCTGACGATCAGGCCATCTTGTTCCCGCCATATCGCACTCGTAGGTTTGCCCTTGGCTCGCCTCCTTCGGCATTCACCCCTTCTCGGAGGTCAGGTGCGCGCTGCGCTGCCGCTGGTCGCCGCGTTGATCCTCGCGAGCGCGTGTTCACCGACGGCTGACACGAGCCGTCACCCACCCTTTGGGGACACCGCCCTCGTCATCCGGGGCGTCACGGTCGTCGACGTGGAGCGTGGTGCGCTGCTCCGCGACCGCACGGTGGTAGTACGCGGCAGGCGGATCGTGTCCGTGGACTCCGGCGCACCCACGCTTCCCGTTGGCGCGACCGTTGTCGATGGCACCGGGAAGTACGTGATCCCCGGCCTCTGGGACATGCACGTCCACGCCGCGCGTGGGGGACGCGCGCCCCGCTTCTGGCCGCTCTTCTTGGCGCACGGCGTCACTGGTGTGCGCGAGACGGGCAGCTACCTCGACAGCCTACTGCACTGGCGCCGGGTCGCGCGTGAGAACCCGCGCGCGTCGCCCCGCGTGATCTGGTCGAGCCCGATGCTCGATGGAGACCCGCCCCTCTACGCACATGCGCTCGTGATCGCTACTCCATCACAGGCGCGCGCGGTGGTTGCGAGAATGGACTCGCTCGACTTCGACTATCTCAAGGTCTACAGCGGCTTGTCGCGGGAGAGCTTCCTCGCGCTCGCGGACGAGGCACAGCGTCGCGGCGTGCGTATCGCCGGCGAGGTCCCCGACCGTGTCCCGCCCGCGGAGGCGGCGAAGGCGGGCATGCGTAGCTTCGAGCACCTGTGGAACCTGTTCGAGTGGTGCGTACCCGGCGCCGGCGAGTTGCGGGACTCGCTCGCCGCGCTGGACCGCCGCGACGCGACCGACGCGCCGAGCGGCGCCCGCTGCGCGAGCGGCAGTGGTCGCGCTGGCTCGCCGGGTACGACGCCGCCTGTGCCGACACGCTGGCACTGCAGCTCCGGCGTGCCGGCACGTGGCAGACCCCCACGCTCGTCATTAACCGTAGTTACTCGTTCCCCGACTCCACCTGGGGGAGCGACGCGGAGCGGGCATCGGTGGCCGCCGGCGTGCTGGCCGGTTGGGACACCACCCGCGCCGAACTGCTGGCCGAGTACGGCGTGCAGGGTCGGGCGGCGTGGCGCGCACGCTGGATGTACGAGCGGCAAATGCTGCAGCGCATGGTGGCCGCCGGCGTGGGTGTGCTCGCTGGCAGCGATGCGAGCGACGAGCCGTTCGTCTACGCCGGCAGCAGCCTACACGAGGAGCTGGTGCTGCTCGTGCAGGCTGGCCTCACGCCGCTGCAGGCGCTGCAAGCGGCCACAGTGAACCCCGCGCGCTTCCTGAGCGCCACCGACTCCTTGGGCACGGTCGCGGTCGGGAGGCTGGCGGACCTCGTGCTGCTCGACGCCAACCCACTGGTCGACATTCGTCATACGACGCGCATTCGCGGCGTGGTGCGGGACGGTCATTGGCTGGATCGCACGGCGCTCGACGGGCTCCTGATACAGGCACGGCGCGCGCCCAACCCGGCTCCCTGAGCGCGCGCGCTCGACCCGGTCTCAACGAGTTGAGCGGCCACGGTGGCAGGAGCCCTCTTTACCTTCCTGGGCGACGCTCCGGGCGCTCGTGCGGAGCGGGATCGAAAAACGGTTATACCGACAGACCTCCCAGGAGGTGTGTCCGTGGAACGTGACGTTCGCGCAGCCGCGCACCGAACCCGCCTTCGCGCCGCGCACCGGACTGGAGTCGCGTGACGCACGCATGCTCGTGCGCGAGCATGCAACGTGGGCACTCGCGCGAATCATGAGCACGACGTCGGACTGAGTATCAGTGCTGTGCACCGTACGAATCAGCGAATCATTCCCCCGCACGCGCACGTTGGCCCACTGCTCGATGCTCGCCATCATCGTGTTGGCACGCGGATCACGGCGCAGCGCGTCGTATCGCTCGGCATGATTATACATCTGCAACCAGGCGTCAGGCTGCTTCACGGCGCGCTCGATCATCGTCAGCGCGCCCGCATGATCGCCCAGCATTTCCAGGGCTGCGGCGAGCGCGCCCATGGCGGGGAGCTCGCCACCGTTCACCACGCGCAGGTGCTCCATCGACCGTCGCGCATCGCCCGCGCGTCCGGCGCGCGCGAAGACAAACGCGAGAATTCCTTCCGTCTGATTCGGCAGCTTCTTCGGCAGCTGGTCCAAGTTGTGCTGCAGCGCGGCAATCGCTTCGTCGTGACGGCCGAGATAGCTCAGCATTTCGCCGCGCGCGTCCCACGCCAACGCGTAGGTGGAGTGCATCGACAGCATGGCGCGCGTGGCAGCATCGGCAGTGCCTCGTCGCGCGCCAGGAACACGCGCGACATGCCGCCACCACCGATCTCGCGTTCGAGGGTGTAGCCGTCACCGAGCGTGGCTAGGAGTTGCGCGCGGAGGTCGGTCACGCCGTCGCACTCACGCGAGCACGCAGTCCGTCTGTGGAAAGTCGTCGCCCACGCACAGCAGCGGCGCGCCGGCCACCACCGCGATCGCGTACGACAGACAATCGCCGAAGTTGAGCGCCGCGGGATGTCGGCCCTTGCCGTAGCGCAGCCACGCGTCCATCGCCACGCCGAAGTGCGCTTCTGTCACGTCAACGACGGTGATGCCGCTTTCCTGCAGCACACGCGCCAAGAGCCCGCGCGCGTCATCGTGCAAGCGGGCGGACAATACGATGCCGGTTTCGAGGAGCGTGGCCGCACCGATCGCCAGAAAGGACGCATCGCGCATGCGCTGCAACAGTCGCTCGGCGGCCTGTTCCTGCAGCACGATGGCTACCAGCGCTGAGCTGTCGAGGATCACGCGCCGTCGGGTCCGTAGCCGAGGATCTGCTCCTCTTCTGCTTTGCTGAGCCGTGTGCCGCGCACGTCGGCCGGAATGGAGGGCCAGATTTCGCGTTCCAGCAGTCGACGGAGGCGGTCGGCAGGATGGAGTTGTGCGCTGCTCCGTGCGAGACGATCTCGACGCTCTTCGAGGGCGCGCCGGATGGCTTCGGTCTTTGTCTCACCGGTGAGCGCCGCCACCTCGTCGAGGAGCCGCTCCACGCGTTTGTTCTTGATATTGACCGCCACGGAGCCTCTTCTTGGTGGATATGAAGAAAAACTACACCGTTAAAGATTAAATGGCAAATCGGCCCGGCAGGCCATCTGCCTGCCCGCCTTCGAGCAGCGCGGGAGGGTGTCGGGTGCATTCGCCACAGCTGCGCCCCATCTCCTCGGCCAGCACCAGGGTGGATCGGCCCGCTCCCCGCGGGTCAGAGGTTCCGCTGGCTCGCATGGAGCGTGCGAGAGCCCGTGGACAGCGGAATCTCAAAATGGGTATACCGACAGACCTCCCAGGAGGTGTGTCCGTGGAACCATACATTCGCTAAGCCGCTGTCCGAGTCGGCATTTGACGCGAGGCGCTTTCTCGACGGCGTCGATGCGGTGCAATTAGCGCGCAGGCTACTCGCGCTCTGCCCGGACGAATACACATCGGCATTCAAAGGCTCCCCGATGAAGCGGGCCAAGCGCCGCGGACTCGCACGGAACGCCGCGGTAGTCTTGGGCAACGTGGGCTCCGCCGCCGACGTGCCACTGCTAGTTGCTTCGCTCAAACACGAGGAGCCGCTCGTCCGATGCGTGTCGCGTGGGCGCTCGGAGCGATCGGTACAGCCGAGGCCCTGCTCGCATTGAGCACACGCTTGCCCGTCGAGGACGCCGAGCCAGTGCGTTCGGAAATCATGGACGCGCTGGGACGCAAAGTGTGCTGACCTACTTGAAGCTCAACGTACTTTGGAAGGCCGGCTGTCGTAGATAGGTCGACAAGTACGGTCTGAACAGCGATGCGCCCGCGCGTCTACTACCGCCTGACGCGCCCACAGCTGCGCGCGACATGCTGCCTGCCTGACGGGCGCGACAGCCAAGTAATCGCCTGCCCAGTGGAAGCGTGCATCGACCTGCAGCACCGTTGGCAGCGTGCCCGGCGTGCCGTGCTCCTCCGACACCTAGCTTTCGTCGCCCTCACGCGTTTCGTGGATCGGCAACAACGGCTGCGGGGCTCAAGTGCCCGGCTGGTGCAACCGATACGTTCCAATGGATGCGACGCGGCACCCATTGCTCGCCATCGTTGACGGTGAGCAGCCGACCGTCATACTCCACGAGCGAGTTGCTGCCGATGGCTGACCGTGATGGTACCACGCCTGCGCTGGTAAACACCTCCCGCGACGATGCGACCCTTCGCATTCTGGGCGAAGCCGTGGCCTCGGCGTACGATGCCGTCATGATCACGGACGCGCGGCTCGACTTGCCGGGCCCACGCATCGTCTTTGTGAACGCCGCGTTTGAACGCATGACGGGATGGAGCGCCGCTGAGCTCACGACGCTCACACCGCGCATTCTGCAGGGTCCCGAGACAGACCGCACCACACTCCAGCGTCTCCGCGCGAATCTGAGCGCCGGCGAGCCGTTTCAAGGCTCCACCGTGAACTATCGGCGCGATGGCTCCCCGTTCATCATGGAGTGGAGCATCAATGCCGTCACCGACGACGACGGCGCGCCCCGATACTTCGTCGCGGTGCAGCGTGACATCACGGCGTTTCGCCGTCGCTTGGCCGAGGCAGAGGAAGGCGCGCGGACGGATGCGCTCACCGGGCTCGCCAATCGCCGCGCCTACGATGCCCGATTGTCTGCCATGCTCGCGCAGCCCGATCTGGTGTTGGGGTTGCTGGCGATGGATATCGACCGCTTCAAGAGCGTCAACGACACGTACGGACACGGCGCGGGTGACGCCGTCCTCGTCGAGGTGAGCCGACGCATGGCCTCTATTGCCGCATCGACGCCAGGCGCCCTCCTCGCTCGGACGGGTGGCGAAGAATTTTCAATGCTGATGCCAGTCACGAGCGCAGATTCCGCCGCCGCCATCGGCGAACGCATCCGCGCGACCGTCGCCGCCCAGCCCATCGTGATCGATACAGGTGAGCTGGACATCACGATCTCCGTGGGCGCCGCGACCGCGGATCCATCGATGCTCGCCGCCGACCGACTCAGTCACGCCGCTGACCGCGCGCTGTATCGCGCCAAGGAAGGTGGCCGGGATCGCGTCGAGCTCGCCGGCGTCGGCGACGCGTAGGTCGACGGCCTCTCCGCCGTCGCGAGCCACCCCATGCCTGCCACACACAACCTACCGGTGCGGCACGGATATCGCTGTGCAGAGCACGTTGTACGATGTTCCTTGGTCCTGCGTTCGCCACGACAACCCGTCGTGTCCGTCTGACGGCGGCCCGCCGCTTTACCCAACGGACAACTGATGGCAGACGCGCCCACCGCCGTGCCCGCGACGCCGAACGCCGTGGGAAGCGCCTTCGAAGGCATGGGCTCGCACATCGCGATCCTCAACGCCATTCCGGCACACGTGGCTGTGCTCGATCACATGGGGATGATCCTCGTCGTGAACGAAGCGTGGCGGCGATTCGGTACCGCGAATTCGCTGCAGTCGGAGGACTTCCTGACCGGCCACGACTATCTCGCCGTGTGCGAGGGCGCCACAGGCGAAAACGCCGACGATGCCGCGGAGGTCGCTGTCGGGATCCGCGCCGTCCTCGACGGACGGCTGTCCGAGTTCGATATTGAGTATCCTTGCCACTCACCCACCGAGGAGCGCTGGTTCCGACTCCTGGTGGCGCCGCTACAACTCGGGGAGCACCAAGGCGCGGTCGCGATGCACGTCGATGTCACCATTCGCAGGCGCGCGGAGGTAGAGGCGCACCGCTTGGCGAGCATCGTGGAATCGTCGGAAGACGCCATCATTGGCAAGACGCTGGACGGTCGCGTCACCAGCTGGAATCGCGGTGCAGAGCGCATGTTTGGCTACACCGCCGCAGAAATGATCGGCACGTCCATCACGCGACTCTTTCCCGTGACGCGTCTGGCGGAAGAGGCGGACATTCTCGACCGCCTTCGTCACGGCGACAGCACGGAGCACTTCGAGACGTCCAGGGTGCGTAAGGATGGCCGACCGATTGAGGCGTCGTTGACGGTGTCGCCGATGCGCGACAGTACCGGCGCGGTCGTCGGTGCCTCAACCGTGGCTCGCGACATCTCGGATCGAAAACGACTGGAGCGACAGTTGTTGCAGGCCCAGCGACTCGAAGGCATCGGCACGCTGGCTGGCGGCATCGCCCATGATGTAAACAACGCGCTGTCGCCGATCATGCTGGCGGTGGATCTGCTGCGCATGAGTCCCCAGGATGCGTCGAGTCGCGAGTTACTGGATGCCATCGACAGCAACGCACAGCACAGCGCAGACTTGGTGCGCCAGATCCTTACGTTCGCCCGCGGCGTCGAGGGAGACCGCATCGACGTGAACGTCAATCGCCTCGTCAGTGACGTCGAGCGGACGGCGCTTGGCACATTCCCAAAGGAGATCGAGGTGCGCACGTCGGTGGCCGACAATGTCTGGCGTGTCGGCGGCGACCCCACGCAGTTGCAGCAGGTTCTCGTCAACCTGTGTTTCAACGCGCGCGATGCGATGCCGACCGGCGGCACGCTCATCATCTCGGCCGACAACGTCACGCTCGACACGAATGACGCGGGCCGCTACCTCGGCGCGAAGGTGGGACCGTACGTGCGGCTGCATGTTGAGGACAATGGCACCGGAATTCTTCCTGACGACTTGGAGCGCATCTTCGACCTGTTCTTTACGACCAAGACGGTGGGAAAAGGCACCGGCCTTGGCCTCTCTACGTCACTGGCCATCGTCAAGAGTCATGGGGGGTTCGTCCGCGTCGATAGCGAGCCGGGCCACGGCACGAAGTTCGATGTGTATCTGCCAGCGCGTACGAGCGTCGTGCACGTGGCCCAAGACCGTGCCGTTGAACGGCCGCATGGGCATGGAGAGCTCGTGCTCGTGGTGGAGGACGAGCCCTCGATCCGGCAGATCACGCAGAAGACGCTGGAGGCATTTGGCTACCGCGTCATCGTCGCGACGGATGGGGCGCAGGCATTAGCGATCTATGAGCAGCATCCCGACGAGATCGCCCTGGTGCTGATCGATATGATGATGCCGGTCATGGATGGGCCGACCGCCATCCTTGCGCTTCGCACCCTGAACCCGACATTGCGCATCATTGCGGCGAGCGGCTTGGTGCGTAGCGGGCATGACGCGACCGCCAGTCTTGGCGTCCGCTACTTCCTCGCGAAGCCGTATTCGGTAGACGCACTCCTCGCCATGCTCCGGGCCTGTCTCGACGACGTGCTCTAACTGGCGTATGCCGCGTCGGGCAAGTGCCGTGCAAGGCATTGATACGTGAACGTCCACCAGCCCATGCTGGTGCGGGCACCGGTCGCGCTCAGGGCGTTACTCGCATCGGACTCGCGGTCTAAACTCACCGTAGAGTCGCGTTACACCGTCGGTACCCGTCGTGACTTTAGCTTCGCCGCGTTCGTGTCGATGAAACGGTGAGAGGCTTCGCGTGCGTGGCGGAGACCCTGTCAGTGACCATTATCGACGACGACGCCGAGCAAATTCAATGCAATCCTGGTTCAACGATCTCAAAATTGGCAGCAAGCTGCAGATGACGGTCGCCGTCGTCCTTGCCTCAACCGCACTGCTCGGCGCCTATTCGCTGCAGCAACTCGCCACGGTTCGCCGCCAGGGGGATGTCATTGCACGCGAATGGCTACCCGGCGTGGAACGCATCGCGGCCGTGCGATCGTCGGTCGCGACGTATCGCGCACTGCAGTACGCGAACATCGATGCGGCCAGCGACAGTAGTCGCCTGCAACTCGAGTACGAGATGGCCGCCGAGCGTTCGGCGATTGCAGAGGCCACGGCGGAGTATGGCCGTGCGATGACGCTCGCCGCGGACAGCACGCGCTTCGCGACCTACTCGGCGCGGCTGGTATCGTTTTTTGATGAGTGGCCCACCGTGCAGTCGCTCGCCAAGAGCGGTCAGGCGGCGCCGGCGCACGAGCTCATGCGGGGCCGCATGCGACAGCGCTACGACGAGCTGCACGACGCTATCGATACGCTCGTCACGTTTAATCGCGAGGCCAGTCAGCGCGCCGCCAGCGTGAGTGCCCGCGCCTACAGCACCGCCAAACTCGGCATCACCTCCGGCGTTCTCGTGTGCGCGCTGTTTGGCCTCTGGTTCTCGTGGTTCGTAGGACGCACCCTGTCGCGGTCCACCGCGCGCATTATCAAGCAGGCCAGCTCGCTGCAGGAAAACTGCTTGGCCGGACTACGAAACGCACTCGAGGCATTGGCGCGCGGCGAGACCGCGTCCGAAGTAAAGCCGGTCACGACACCGATCAACATCACGAGTCTCGACGAAATCGGTGACATTGCCCGCACCGTCGATCGGATGATTGCCGCCACGCAGGCGATGATTGTGTCGTTCGAACGCACGCAGCAGTCTATCAACGCGGTCATCGGTGACGCGCGTCAACTCACCGACACGGCACGTCAGGGTCGTCTGAGCGAGCGCGCTACAGCGGACACGCACGCCGGCGCCTACCGCGAACTGGTGACTGGAATGAACCACATGCTCGACGCGGTCACGTTGCCGCTGACGGAAGCGAACACGGTGCTTGCCAAAGTCGCCGAGCGCGATCTATCGACACGCATGACGGGCGCGTATCAGGGCGACTACAACACGCTCAAGGCCGCGATCAATACGGCGGTGGCAAACGTCTCAGCCTCGCTGGCGGAGGTGCGCATCGCGGCGGAGCAGGTCGCGAGCGCCGGCACACAGATCTCCAGCGCCAGTCAGTCGCTGGCCGAAGGCGCAAGCGAACAAGCGGCCGGGCTCGAGGAGATTGCGTCAAGCACGACCGAGTTCTCCGCGATGTCCCAGCAGACGGCGACCAGCACGAAGCATGCGCTGACGCTGACTGAGCGCGTGCGCGAGCAGGTGGACGAAGGACAGACGCGCATGAACCAGCTTACGTCCGCCGTACAGGACATCCAGCAGGGAAGCCGAGAGACGGCCAAGATTGTCAAGACGATCGAGGAGATCGCCTTCCAGACCAATTTGCTGGCGCTCAACGCCGCGGTCGAAGCGGCGCGCGCCGGTGATGCGGGCCGTGGGTTCGCGGTCGTGGCCGACGAGGTGCGTGCCCTGGCCATTCGCTCCGCTGACGCGGCCAAGCTGACGGCCGATCTCATCGAGCGCGGTGTGAGCAACGCCGAGCGCGGCGTCACGTTGAACGTCGAGATGCTGGGCAGCCTGCAGCAGATTCACGCGCAAATGGCCGAAGTGATTAGCGTCGTCTCGGAAATCTCGGCGGCGAGCGCGCAACAGGCGCTCGGCGTGCAGCAAATCAACGTGTCGGTGGATCAGCTCAATACGACGACACAACATGTGGCCTCGAATGCCGAGCAATCGGCCAGCACGGCCGAGGAGCTGTCGAGTCAGGCGCAAATGCTGCGAGCGACCGTCGCCTCGTTTGTGCTCGAGGACGGCGACCACACACCAAAGCGCGGCCATCGGCATCCGTCTGCTCCACGACTCCGGGCGCGCGAGCTCACGACTGCGTAGCAGATCGAACCGTACCATTTGACGGGCCGCGCGCGGCTCCGCCTGCTGCGCGACGCGACTCGCGGCTGTGGGGAGGAGACGCGAGGTGTGCAGGACATCTTGATCGCGGTCGTCGATGGCCGACGTCCGCTTGGCCGATGAAGCCGAGGCGGCGGTGCTGGAAGAAATCGTGCCGGCGCTTCGCGCGTAGCGATCGCAGGCCGCAGTGTCGCCTCAGGCGATGATGTCGTGGACCACCTTGCCGGCAACGTCGGTCAGCCGGAAGTCGCGACCGCTGTAGCTGTAGGTCAGCTTCTCGTGGTTGATGCCGAGCAGGTGCAGGATGGTCGCGTGCATGTCGTGGATGTGCACGGGGTTCTCGGCGACCTTGAAGCCGAAGTCGTCGGTGCGGCCGTAGGTCATGCCTCCCTTCACACCGCCGCCCGCCAGCCAGATGCTGAACCCGTACGGATTGTGGTCGCGCCCGTTCGTGACTCGGCCGCCGGCGCCACCACCGCCGGTCTCGAGCACCGGCGTGCGTCCGAACTCGGTGCCGCAGACCACCAACGTGTCGTCCAGCAGGCCCCGGGACTTGAGGTCCTTCACCACGGCGGCGAATGCCCGGTCCGAGTGCCTCGCGTTGATGCGGTGCTTGGTGATGTCGTCGTGGTGGTCCCAAGGGTCGCCCTTGGCGTAGTAGACCTGCACCATGCGCACACCCTGCGCGACGAGCCGCACCGCCATGAGACAGCCTCGCGCGGTGCTTCCCGGGCCGTAGAGCTTCTGCGTGGCCTCGCTCTCCTTGCGGATGTCGAAGACGTCGGGCGCTTCCGTCTGCATGCGGTAGGCGGTCTCCATCGCCTTGATGGCGCCCTCGAGCTCCTCGTCGTGCGGCCCGACGCGCGCCATGCGCATACGGTTCAGCTTCTCGACCAAGTCCACCTCACGTCGCTGGTCGTCGAGCGACGTCGAGTCGGAGTGGATGTTGGGGATCAACTCGTAGGGGTCGAAATCGTCCGCGAGCCGCGGCGCCTTGTCGGCGATGAACGTGCCCTGGTGCATCGCGGGCAGGAAGCCGTTGCTCCAAAGCGGCGGCCCGACCACCGTCGGCTGGTCGGGACAGAGGACCACGAACCCCGGGAGATTTTTGTTTTCGGTGCCGAGCCCGTACGTGAGCCACGCTCCCATCGACGGCCGGCCGGGCTGGATGTGCCCGGTGTTCATCATCAGCAGTGATGGCTCGTGGTTCGGGATCTCCGTGTGCATCGACCGGATGACGCAGATGTCGTCCGCGATCGACCCCACCTCGGGGAACAGCTCGCTGACCTCGAGACCGGACTTCCCGTAGCGCGAGAATTTGAACGGCGACTTCATGAGCGAGCCGGTCTTCCGCTCGGTCTTGATGGCGTTCGGAATCGGCTTCCCGTCGTATTTGGTTAACTCGGGCTTGGGGTCGAAGGTGTCGACCTGCGACACGCCCCCGTTCATGAACAGGAAGATCACGTGCTTGGCGCGCGGCGCGAAGTCGGGCTTGATCACCCGCTCACCCATCGACGAGAGCACGGAGCTCGACGCCTCCGCGATCGAGGCGCCCACCATCTGCGCGAACGCCATCATACCAAATCCGGCGCCCATCGTCCTGAGCGCCTCGCGTCGTGTGCGTGGCTGGGAATTGACCCCGCAGCCATCGTCATGCCCGCCCTGCCCGTGCCCTGTTGACATCCGTTCTCCTAGATAGCGCTTCTCAATCGATGAATCGGAATTCTGCCGCGCTGAACAGCGCCCGTGCGTACTGCGTCCACGCCTTCATGGACACTCTGCGCGCGAGCAGGTCTTGGTCTTTCTTTGCCTCGGCCGCGGCCTTCGTGGTGTCGGCCTTCGTGGTGTCGGCCTTCGTGGTGTCGGCCTTCGTGGTGTCTGCCTTCGTGGCGTCGGCCTTCTTCGTCTCGGCTTTCTTCGCCTCGGCCGCGGCCTTCGCGGTCTCGCTCACCAGCAACGACGCGCGTTGATTCGCGAGGAACGCGAGTCCGAGCTCTATCTCCTCCCCGGCCGCCTCCCGTCCGTACAGCAGCGGATAGGCCGCCCGTATCATCGCGCGATCGTCGAATCGCTTTGGCGGCGGAGGGCCGGCGGCAGCCGCGCCCGTGTCCGTCGACGTCGTCGCCATCGGCTTCAAGGCGGTGCGGCGAGGGGCCGCCGGCCCGCCTGTGCCAGAGTCCTGCGCAACGACCGTCGCCGCGGTCGAGTCGGCGAGGCGCCTCACCAGTGCCTGGGCCTGTCGCAACACGAACGGGGAGTTCATGAAGTACAGGCTCTGGAGCGGAACGTTGGTGGCGAACCGCCGCTCAGCGCTCAGGCTCGGGCTCGGAAAGTCGAACGTCTGCAGGAAGATGTTCGGCTGGAATCGGCTCACGCTCGCGTACAGCGTGCGACGGTTGTTCTTCTCGTCATCGAGCTCGAGCGATGGCCCGCCGATCGAGTCGACGAGTTGGCCGGACACCGACAGCAGCGCGTCGCGGATGCCCTCGGCGCTCAGGCGCTGACGGTTGAAACGCCACAGGTACTGGTTCTCGGGATCGATCGCCGCCGACTTCGCGTCGTGGTCCGACGCCATCTGATAGACCGAAGACAGCATGATGTCCCGGTGCAATCCCTTGATGGATCGTCCGTTCGCGACAAAGCGCGCGGCCAAGTACTCGAGCAACTCGGGATTCGTGGGCCGCGCGCCGGCAAAGCCGAAGTTGCTGGGCGTGCGCACGATGCCCGCACCCATGTGCCAGCCCCACACGCGATTCACGATCACGCGCGCGGCGAGCGGATGCTTGGCGATGTCCTGGGCGAGCTGGAGCCGGCCGCTTCCCTCCTGATAGACCACCGGGGTGCCGGGCTGCAGCACGAGCGGGAAGCCGCGCGGTACGCGCTCACCAAGGCTCAGCGGGCTGCCGCGGATGTGAAGCGCGATGTCATCGAGCGACTCCTTCGGCTTGTCCTGCACGCCCATCACGAACGGGATGTCCGGCAGTGCCTTCTGGAGGCGCTTCACTTCCTCGCGCATGGAGGCGAGGTAGTCCGCGGAGACGCGGCTGAGCTGCCGCTCCAGCCCCCAGCCGTTGAAGCGCAGCAGCGCCGGCTTCGGGAAGAACGTGTCGAGCTCGTTGTCGAGATCGACGGCGAACACGTCCAGGTACAGGTTGAAGCGCGACCGATCCATGGTCGCCAGCTCGAGCTGGTGCTGGTCGAAGAAGCTCTCGAAGCCGTTGGGCATCGGGATGGACTTCACCTCATCGAGCGGCGTGCCCTTGGCGATGATCCTCTTGTTCTTCTCCTCGAGCTTCTTCTGCTCGGCCGTCACGTCGATGAGCAGGCGCTGGAAGGCATCGGCCAGCCCCTGGGCCTTCTTCTTCGCTTCGGCCTTGGCTTCGTCGGTCGTGCCCACCGGCGCGGCGATCATCGCCTGCCAATCGGTCAAGAATGGGTAGTGTTTGGGCGGATCGTTCAGGAAGTCGATCCACCGTTCCAGCGTCTCCAAATCCAGGCGCGCCTCGAGGGCCGCGCGCTCCTTCGGGAGCTGCTCACGGGCAGTCACCCGCCACGCCGCCATCATGTACTTCGAGACTTGGAGCGTGAGCACGCGCGCGAGCTGGTCCGACTCGGTGCGCATGTACTCACCCATGCCGTCGTTCAGCTTCTTGATGAACTCCTTGTCCTTCTTGAATCGGTCGGCGCGAGCCGAGTCGGCGATCGGATACTCGTGGTAGTTGGCGTTGTTGAAGATGCCGGCGATCGCGTAGTAGTCGTGCGTGCCGATGGGGTCGTACTTGTGGTCGTGGCAGCGCGCGCACCCGACGGTGAGCCCGAGGAAGCCGCGCGTCGTCACATCCACACGGTCGTGGCGCTCGTCCGCGCGCGCCACCGGGGGATCGGCGAGGTCGTAGTACCAGGGGCCCTGGCCGAGGAAACCAAGGGCCGGGAGCAGATCCTTCCGGCGCGGCTCCGGCATCTGGTCCGCCGCCAGGTGCGCCATCACGAGGGTGTCGTACGGCATGTCCGCGTTGAAGGCGTCAACCACCCAGTCACGGTACACGTGAGCCATCGGGTATCGCTCCCGACCCGAGCCGTCCTGTGCCAGGCCGCGGGTGTCGTCCTCTCCGTAGCGCGTGACATCGAGCCAATGCCGGCCCCATTTCTCGCCGTACTGTTCGGACGCGAGCAGCCGGTCTACGACCTTTTTGAACGCGACGACGGTGGTGTCGGCGAGGAAGGCGTCCACCTCCTTCCTCGTGGGCGGGAGCCCGATGAGGTCGTACGTCGCCCGGCGAATGAGCGTGCGCTTATCGGCAGCACGGGCCGGGGTGAGCCCGCGCTGCTCGAGCGTGGCGAGCACGAAGCGATCGATGTCGGTTTTGGCCCAGTCGGATTTCGCCGGCGTGGGGACCTTGATCACCGGGTGCGGGCTGAACGACCAGAACTCGCGCTCCACCTTGGTGACGGCGCGGCGCTGCATGGCGATGGGCGCCTCGGTCTTCGCCCACTCGGCGCCGGCCTGGACCCACTCGACGAACCCCTGGATTTCCGCGTCCGACAGCTTGGCCGCGTTGCGGGGCATGCGCAGATCCTCGCGCTCGTGGCGCAGCGCCGCGATGATGAGACTCTGCTCGGGGTTGCCGGGAATGACCGCGGGCCCCCGCTTCCCACCCTTGAGGACGCGCTCGCGCGAGTCGAGGCGCAGGCCCCCACGCTCCTCGCTGGTGTGGCACGCGAAACACTTCTGTTCGAGCACCGGGCGGACCTTGCTGACGAAGATTCGGGCGCCGGGTGTCATCCCGCCTTCTTCTGCTGACACGGAGGCAGCAAGTACGATACGGGGCGCGGACTCCGGCCACGGCGCCCCCATTTTCACCCACTCCACCAGCCCCTCGATATCGCGAGGCGAGAGGGGCGGTGCATCTCGCGGCATCTCCATCTTCGCGATCTGGTGCCGAACCGCCTTGATGAGCAGGCTGGCGTCGGGGTCACCGGGGACAATGGCGGGGCCCGACTTCCCGCCGGTGAGGAGCTCGGCACGCGTCGTGAGTTTCAGGCGGCCGCGCGTGCGCGCCTCTGAATGGCACTCGACGCACTGCCTGGCCAGAACCGGGCGCACACGCGATTCGAAGAAGTCGTCGGTTGACTGCGCCGCGAGCGGAGTGGCGGATGCAGCCACGGCAGTGGCGAAGGACGCAAAGAGCGTGACGAGGGGCTTCATGGCATTAAACTACAGGAAGTTCGTTGTCCGGGCCTCATCGTGAGGCCGGCACGGGGCGGCAGCTCTCGTTTCCAGCGGCGTCCACCGCGCAGACCCGGAGACCGCCGGCGTTCGTCGGGACCACCGCGCGCCAGAGAAACTCCCCGTACCAGGAGAGCGGTGTCGCGCCCGCGCCAGCGGGAGAGGTCCATCGCACTTCGACACGTCGCCACTCGGTCGACAGCGTCGGACCCTTGCGGTCGTGGACGCGCGCGCGGACGACCACACCGTTGCTCGACGGCACCTGCGCGACCGGCCCCACGACCGGCGGGGAGACATCGGGCACGAGGCCCCGGCCCAGATAGATCCGCTCACGTTCGGCGCCCTTCACCTCGCCCTGCGCCTGCACGACGTCCATCCTCCCGTCGCCGTCCAGGTCGCCCAACGCTAGCCCAAGCGTGCCCGGGGTGCTGTCTCCCACGAAGACGTCGTTGGCGGTCCGGAGGTGGCCACGGCCGTCATTCAGCAGGAGACGGTCCGGCCCACTCAGCGAGCCGATCACGAAATCGGCGTCGCCGTCCGAGTCGACGTCGAGGAACGCCACGACGTTATCGTCTTCGCCGATGTTCTCGCGGTCGGGCCACCAGGCGTCGGTCGCGTCGAGATAGCGGCCCTTTCCGTCGTTGCGGAGCACGTGCTCACGGCGGCTGGAGCCGACCCCACCCACGATCTCGCCGTCGTTCACGGTGACCAGATCGAGGAAGCCGTCGCCGTCCAGGTCCATCGCCTCGTACTCGTAGTTGTTCGTGTACTGCGGAAGGCCACGAGGGTCGTTGGCAAACTTTCCTGACCCATCGTTGCGATACAGCGATCCGCCGCCGCAGCGCTTGCAGGACACCAGGACATCGAGGTCGAAGTCGTTGTCGACGTCGACGAGTTCGAGATCCCACGAGAACCGCACCAGTTCGTCGGGGAGTTGCGCGGCCGTGGCGTCGGTGAAGTGCCCCGCGCCGTCGTTGAGCCAGAGCCGGACGCGACCTCCCGCATTGCTCATGTTGTTGCCCGGCCCCCAGTCGGCGAGCACGAGGTCGAGGTCACCATCACCGTCCACATCACCGGGCTCGGCGTCGCCCACGCTCAGCAGAGCGACAGGCAGGTGGGACGCGGTGCGCTCGACGAACCCGCCCTTGCCGTCGGCTAGATACAGCCGGCTCTGCGTCTGATACGTCGTCCCGACAAAGACGTCGACCCGACCGTCGCCGTCGAAGTCGCGCGCCTTCACGACACGGGCAAGGTCCGGCGTTCTCCCGAAGACCTCTGTAGTGCGCTCGACGAACGGCTTGCCCGCACCGACGTTGTAGAATGCCCGGTTGAGCTCCGGCTTGCCGGGCGTCGAGTAGTCGCCTCCGTTCGCAAACAGGAGGTCGAGGAGTCCGTCCCCGTTGAGATCCGCCAGCTCGACCTTGTTCGTCCACTCGGCGGTCGGCGTGAGCAGCGCGTCAGTCGCTTCGACCCACAGCGCCCGGGGAACGGGGGGCTGAGCCGCCGAGGCGTCCGACCGGCCGGCCACAGTGCGCGGCGTGCAGGCCGCCACGAGAAACGCGACGGCAGCGGCGAGGGCGAGATGACGGGGCACGACGGGTGGGTGATCGATTCGCATTATCGGCAACTCGATTGGGGTCGGTTGACTATACGGCCCGATGGCCGATCGCGCGACGATGGCGTTGTGGCTTTGCCAGCGCACGGATGGCGGCCTGCGGCTCGCCGCTACCCATTCGACCCGCTTCACGTCCGTCGCGCGTCTTCGCGCGGACACCGGGCGCTGCGCGCGCCTACTCTGGGTGCATCACTCACCTCGAACAGGAGCGCATCACCATGTGCCATGCCATGAATCGTCACCGCCGTCGCCCAACGTGGCTCGTCGCGAGCCGCTCGGCGATCTCCGTTGCGGCGCTGGCCGCCAGTATGCTGGCATCCCGAGCGGCCGGCGCGCAGTCGACGCGGACAACGGCCGCGATGCCTCCCGACCAGGCTGCCGCCACTGCGCCCACGCGCGGGGGCGACGCCGACCTGCAGGGGATTTGGGACTTCACGATCCGCGCGGGTGAACGGACCTCCCCCGGCTTCATCGCGCTCGGTCCGGTTGAGCGGGGATGGGCAGGCTCAATCACGATGTACCTCACGAACACGCTGGCCGTCCGCGAGTTCACTATTGAGCGGGACTCGGTCCGGATGGTCGTTGCCTCGCGGGAAGGCGATGTGCTGTTCCGCGCTCGGTTGACCGACGACGCGCGTACGATGGAAGGCATCGTGGAATACCACGGCGGCGCGCGTCTTCCGATGACGGCCACGCGCCGCGCTCAACCCGTCGTGCCGCCCGTCGTGCCGCGCTGACTCCGGTCGAACGCGCGGCGTGCCGATTGGCCCACCCTTGATCGCGCCGAGTCCTGACTTCGATATTGCAACGTGACGACAAGCACGCAGGGGTCGGGGGACATCGGCTCTCCGGAGCCGTCCATGGAGCGGCGCATCGTGCCTGTCGGGGCCGTCGTACTGACGACGTTCTTTGCCCTGCTCTACGCGTTGCGCGGCAGCATCGCGCTCCTCGACCGTGGCGAGGATCCGCGCTGGGCACAGCAGGTTGGCTGGTCTCTCGCGATGTGGTGGACGTGTTTGCCACTGCTGCCGCCGCTCGCGGCTCTCGTCCGGCGCTTTCCGGTCGGACGCCCTCGTCCATGGCGCAACGCGGGCATCCTGCTGCTCGGCACGACGGCGGCTGCGTGGCTCCGGCACGTCCTGATGACCCCCGTCGTGGTGGCGATCACCGGCGTCCCCGACGTCACGGCGAGCGCTGCCGCACGCACCCTCACCTACTTCACCGTATTCCTCGTGATGGTCGCGCTCCTCCACGCGGTCCACTACTATCGCGCGGAACGCGCCCGTGAACTGCGCGAGGCTTTGCTCACCCGCGGACTGGCCGAGGCGCGGCTCGCCGCGCTGCGGACGCAGCTGCAACCACACTTCGTCTTCAACGTGCTCAACGCGGTCACCACCCTTCTGCACGCCGATCCCATGGCAGCCGACCGCATGCTCACGCGCTTCGCCGCGCTCTTGCGCATGATCCTGCACGAGGAGACGGAGGAGCACGCACTCGAGCGCGAACTCGATCTACTCGCGCGCTACGTCGAGCTGATGCAACTGCGTTTCGGTGACCGCATCGTCGTGGAGTGGGCCGTGGCCGATGCGGCGTGGGGCGCACGGGTGCCGTTTCTGGTGTTGCAACCTCTCGTTGAAAACGCCTACGAACACGGGCTTGCAAAGCGGGAAACGGGAGGACGCGTGCGAATCGGCGCCGCACGAACGGGCGACGCGCTCCAACTCATCGTCGAGGACGATGGGGAGGGAATCGACGTCGAGGCACGGGCGATCATCGGTCTGGGGAATGCGGAAACGGGCAGTGGCATCGGCCTGCGCAACACACGCAATCGCCTCTCACAGCTCTATGGCGCGCGCGCCTCGATGGTGCTCGAGCGAACGCCTGGTGGCGGCACGCGTGCACTGGTAACGCTGCCATTCATTGACGGCCCGCACGAGAGCGAGGGGCCTCGCGCGTGAACGAACCGACGCGCACTCGGGGTGAGAGACCCATCGCGAGCGACGGACGTTCCTGGAAGGTGCTCGTCGCCGATGACGAACCGCTCGCCCGCGCACGACTTCGTGCGCTACTCGCGCGACACCCCGAGTTCGAGCTCAGTGCGGAATGCGGCAGCGGTACGGCAGTTCTCGCCGCGCTCCGCGATGGACCCGCGGACGTACTGCTCCTCGACATCCGCATGCCCGGCCTCGATGGCATGGCAACGGTGGAGGCGCTCGCCCAGCAGGCGCCATGGTCGCTAGACCGCCCGCCGTGCATCGTCTTCGTCACCGCGAGCGAGGAGCACGCCATCCGGGCGTTCGATCTCGACGCGGTCGACTACCTCGTCAAACCGGTTGACATCGACCGATTTGACCGCGCAATGCGGCGGCTGCTCGAAAAACTTGGCGCACCGTCGCGAGTCCCCGATGCCGGAGCCATTGCGGCGGCCGATACCGCGCTTCGGGCTGCGCTGCAGGCGCTTCGGGGAGACGCCTCCGCGCCGGCCGGCGATTCCGGTAGTCGCACCGCTTCCCTCGCAGGAAGTGAGGCCGCGTCGGAGGCCGGGTATGCAAAGCGATTCGTGATCCGCGACGCAAGCGGAATGTACTTCGTGCCCGTCGTGGACGTCGATCGTGTGGAGGCGGACGGCAACTACGTGGCGGTCGTCGCCGGCGGGCGGCGCCACCTCCTGCGTGAATCGCTGCATCTCCTCGCGTCGCGCCTCAATCCGGAGGAGTTCGTGCGGGTGCATCGATCGCATCTGGTGCGGATCAACCGGATTCGACGGCTGGAACCCTGTGGCCACGGCGAGTACGAACTGACGATGACCGACGGCACTCGACTCACTTCGAGCCGGAGTTATGGGGAGCAGGTGCGGCGGCTACTCCGCTGACCACAGCGCGCGAGCCGTGCTGCACATCCATCTTTACCCCATCCCTAGCTCACGGCCTCGCCCGCCCCATTCCGCGATATCGATTGGCAGAACGATCTCAGACCGATGCGGGTTCGGCCTGCGCATTGCGCCCCGGCGTGGCCGTGCTGGTGATTGCCACGTGCACACTGGCCTTTGCCTACCTCGCGTCACACGTCTCGACCACCGGGGCACTGGCAGCTCTCGACCTCCAGATAGCGCGTTGGCTTCACGCCAACGCGTCGCCGGCGTTGGTCACCGCCATGTTCTGGGTCAGCAACGCGCAAGGCATTGCCGGGATTAGCGTGCTGTCGCTGCTGATGGGCGCGTTCCTTGCTAGGAAGAGGGAATGGAACTGGCTGCTGGTACTGATATTGTCCGTCGCGGGAGGCATGCTCTTGAACGTGCTGCTCAAGGAAACCATCCGTCGTCCCCGACCGATGTTCGACGACCCGCTGTTGACCCTGGCGACGTGGAGCTTTCCCAGCGGCCACACCGCCGGCGCCACGGCATTCTATGGCGTCGTCGCGGCGTATCTGACATCGAATACGATGTCGAGGCGACGCCGCACGCTCGTGATCGCCAGCGCCATCACGTTGCTGGTGTTGGTTGCATTCAGTCGCATGGTACTTGGCGCGCATTATTTGAGTGACGTGTTGGCCGCCTTTGTATCGAGCACGGGGTGGCTGGCGCTCTGTTTCGCCGTCGTCGGTCTCTGGGGCCGGCATCGCCTCACCCGCGCATGATCTTTCGATTCCTGACAGGCCGATGCTGAAGATGGCCGTCATCATCAACCACGACGCGGGGACGAGCCACGCCATCGACGTCGCGGACCTGGCTGAGTCGTTGCGCGCGGGCGGGTACGAGCCATCCATCACGCTGAGCCGAAACGGCGCGGACACCGTCACGGCCGCGAAAGCCGCACGCGCCGACGGAGCGAACATCGTCGTTGCCGGTGGCGGAGACGGCACCATCAATGCGGTCGCGGCGGAGCTGGTCGGATCCGACATCGCGCTCGGCGTGCTTCCGCTCGGCACCCTCAACCATTTTGCGAAAGCCCTCGGGATTCCGCTGAAGCCGAACGACGCGATTCATACGCTCGTTGCGGGATACCGCACGCAGGTGGATGTCGGAGAGGTCAACGACACGATCTTTCTGAACAATTCGAGTATCGGCATTTATCCCGAGATGGTACGGGAGCGGGAAGTGACGCAGCGGCGCTTCGGCCGATCCAAGTGGGTCGCATTTTTCTGGGCGAGTCTGAAGGCGCTCGACCGCTATCCGTTCCTGAATGTCCAACTCGATGTCAACGGCACACGGCTCCACAGGCACACGAGTTTCGTATTCATTGGCAACAATGAATACCTGATCGACGGTTTCGAGCTGGGCGAGCGAACAACGCTCAGCGCTGGCTGCCTGAGCCTCTACGTGTCGCAGCGAACGGGACGTCTGGGACTGCTCGGGTTCGCGTTACGCGCGCTGTTCGGGCGACTACGACAGGCGCGTGATTTCGACATGCTCCTGACAGCGGGGATCGTGATCAAGACAGGACCCGATCGAGTGAACGTGGCCACCGACGGCGAAGTCACGACGATGAACACGCCGCTCCACTACCGGATCCGAGCCGGCGCGCTCAGCGTGATCGTGCCGCGACCCACATCAGCCTGAGTGTGAGGTAATGCGCACGCTCGTTCATCTGTCAGATCTGCATTTCGGCCGCGTCGACACGCGGCTCCTGGCGCCGCTGATTGATCGCATCGTGAAGATCCAGCCGGACCTGGTGGTGGTGTCCGGCGACCTGACGCAGCGCGCGCGCAGCGATCAGTTCAAGGCAGCGCGCGAATTCCTGGACGTGCTACCACGTCCGCAGATTGTCGTTCCGGGCAATCATGACATTCCCCTGCACAACGTGTTCGATCGATTCGTCCGGCCGCTGCAGAAGTACCGCCGCCATATCAGCGACGATCTCGAGCCGGCGTACGTCGATGGTGAAATCGCCGTGTTGGGGGTCAATACCGCGCGTTCGGCTACGATCAAGGGCGGGCGGATCAATCAGGACCAGCTCGGTCGCCTGCGCGCGCGCATGACCTCCGTTCCCGGAGGGACGATCAAGGTCGTCGTCACGCACCACCCGTTTGATTTACCAAGCCATTACCACGATGGCAATCTCGTCGGACGCGCGCCGGCGGCGATGCAGCTGTTTGCCGAATGCGGGGTGGACCTGCTGCTCGCCGGTCATTTCCACGCGAGCCACGCGGGCGACACGGCCGTGCGTTATCGTATCGGCGGTTATGTCGCCGTGGCAGCGCAGGCCGGTACCGCCACATCGACGCGTGGCCGTGGCGAAGTGAATGCGTTCAATCTGGTGCACCTCGATCCGTCGCACATCACGATCGAGCGGTACGGGTGGGATGCCGAGAGCGGCACGTTCACAGCATCCCACGCGGATGTCTTCACGCGCACGGCTGGCGGGTGGTCACGGTCGACCCCCAGCGATCACGCACGGTAAGCCGACGTCGGCCGCGCGGTTCAACGACTCTGACCCCTTGAACCGGAGCGTTCAAGGGGTCAGAGTCGTTGAAAATCCTCAATCCTGCACCAGCTTACGCAGTGCTTCGAGACTCCGCAGCGCGGTTTCCGTCGGTGCGATGCTCCCCGACACGGCCTTCACCAGCGCCGCATCACGGCTGTACAAATCGTTGCCGAAGTAGAGTTGTCCGTCGCGCTCGTAGGCCGTCGCGTACACGATGTACACGGGAATTTTCTTCGCGAGCTTCGTGGACTGGTTGTCCGTGCCCTGCTGCATCGCGGAGTCGACGCGCGCTGGCTCCCAACCGAGTACCCACTGCGCGAGCTCGTCGGGCTTCTCGAGACGAATGCACCCATGGCTGAAGGCGCGCACATCCTTCGCAAACAGCGCATCGTCGGGCGTATCGTGGAGGTAGATGTTGAACGCGTTCGGGAACAGGAACTTCACCAGACCCAAGGAGTTCTTCGGCCCCGGCTTCTGCCTGATACGCGTCTCGCCACCATCCTTGAAATACTCCAGATCGTTCGCCTCCATGTACTTCGAGTCCTCAGCGATCTTGGGCTCCGTTTCCTTCTCTTGAATGTCCGGCGTGATGTTCCAGTACGGACGAAACACGACGGTCTCCATGGAGTCGGCGAATACGGGCGTCGTCTTGCCCTCGAATTCCTCGCCGACGATCACCTTCATCTCGAGCGTACTCGTCGAATCGTGCGCCTCGAGCCGGAACGCGGGGACATTCACGATGATGTACCGACCGCCGAACGAGCGCGGCAGCCAGCGATACCGCTCGAGATTGGCGGCAATCTGCGCCAGTCGATACTGCGCGGGCACGTTCAGCGACTGCATCGTTTCGGCGCCGAGTGCGCTATCAACGGCAATGCCGTGTCGCGCCTGGAAGTCGGCGACGAGCCCCGCCAGCTCGGTGTTGTAGACGTTCGCGCCTGCCGCCCCGGACGGCGCCACGTCCGATGCCGCCCCCGATGCACCGCCCGGTGCACCGAAACCCTCGACCCGAAGACGCTCACGAAGCGCTGCGATGCGCGCCGGTTTGTCCGCCTGACGGGGCTTGAGTGCCTTCCCAGCCGGCACCACCGCCCATCCGCCACCAGCCACGATAGACTGGAAGCGCACGAGCGACCGACGCAACGCGTCGTAGTCGGCGTCACGCGGACGCATGCGAGCGATGGCCGAGTCGAGTTGCGGATCACGAAGGCTGCGCGCGACCGCACTGTCGATCGGCTCGTGACCCACCGCAATGTGCCAGTCCTGCTCGATCGACTTGGGGTCGACTTGTCCCGTGAGGAGATCCTCGGCGAGCTCCACGTAGGTCGCCGTGAGAAGTACGTCAGCGTTCGCCAGCTGCGTCGCACTTGCCTGTTTCGTCGCCTGCACGGCACCCACCGTCGCGACCAGTTCATCAAGTGGATACCCGTCGAGTCGGAGGGCGTCGGTGCGCACATCGACCACCGCGCGCAACAACGCCTTACTGCGCGATTGACTGAATCCGTCCTTTTCAAGCCAGAGCGGAACGTTCCCGTACGTCGTGTACAGCTGCTTGATGTGCCGCCACCGGTCGGCGGGGACGCTTTCCGGCCGCGTAGCGAGCTGCGCCTGAATCGATGACGTGACGTCGCCGATCGGCACGCCCATCACCAAGTCGCCCGGGCTCGGCGTCCATTCCTTGGCGGCATTAGGTGCCGTGCGCCCCTTGCAGCCGACAACGAGTAGCGCCGCGAGGCTGCAGGTGAGCAGCACGCCGCGTCGCGTGGCGCTCATGACGCCAGTTCGCCGCGCCGGGATTCCGTGTCGAATGAGCCGTTGTGCCACGCCGAGCCTCCGAAATGAGCAGATGTCTGCGACCGGACCCGGCCGTAAGTGCTGTTCAGTGCGAAAGTGGTGCCACCACGAGCTCAGCGGGCAAACTGGGATCGCGGCGACGCCGGTCGGCGTGGGACGGCCGGCGCACGATCCATTCGGCCGCCAGCACATTGATGACCCATCCGGCGCCCATCATGACAGCGCGCGGAAGCTCGCCGGGCGGCTCGGCCATCAGCAGAAACCATGGCAGGTGCGCGAACACCTGCGTGCCCGCGCCGAGGCCAATGGCGTACGCGCGGATCATCCAGCGTCCGTGCGCGTGGAAGTCGCAGATCCGAATCGCCGTGACGGCCAGCACGAGCGAGAGCAGCATGGCCGTGCCGAACACGAGGCGCTCGAGATAGAGAATCTGCCCATCTCCGCTGGGCCAGGCGTAGCGGAGCGTCATCCAGAGCCCGGTCGTGGCCGCCAATACGCCGGCCGCCACCAGCACCCGGCCCGACGCGCGATGCCAGCGGCTCGACCGACGACGGATGCCGGCCGAGAACTGTACGGCGCCGAGCATGCTGTAGATCACGACCGCGATGATGTGGAGTACCACCGGCCACGGTGCGTCCATGAATCGGGCGTTGGCCGGAGTGACAGCAGCATTGCTGGCGATTTCCACGAGTCGTGCTGTTCCGGCGATGGCCGGCACAGCGCTGAGCGCGACCAGGGCGAGGGGAATGCGCCATTCAAAGATCGTCGGGCGCATGCGCTGACCCCGCCCGGGCGTGCCCCGTGCGCTACTCAGGCGTGGCATGGTGCCGATTGAAACGCACGCCGGCCATGAGCATTACGTCGTTGCGCGTGTCGGAGCGCCCCGCGCCGATGAGTGGCTTGAAGCCAGTCGCGTAGTCTCGCACTTCAAGGCGCAGGCCGACGCGGCGGAAACCCAACTCACCGCCGGCGGCGAGATAGCCTGCCACGTTGTTCGTGGCATCCACGTCGAGCTTGCGATAGTTGTAGCTCCGCACGCCGGCACCGGCGCCGACGAATGGACTCAGCGACACCTTCCGCTCGGCGAACCACTGGGCTGGCCGGAGCTCCGCACCGAGGTCACCGGTGAAGACGTCGAGCTTCGGCGTGTTCACGAGAAGGCGATCGCGGCTGCGCGCCCATCCGGCCGTACCGGTGATCGCGATCGCGGGGTGGACAAGCCACGACAGCTGAACGGCGCTCAACTGGCCGTCCTTGACCGCGTTACGCTGTTCGCCGGTGGCAACGAGGGCGCCGCTGGTGAAGCGCAGTTCCCACGTCGGCGACGACGGCGCGACGGTCGTGGCCGCGGACTGGGCGGATGCCACTCCGGCCGAGGCGGCGGCGAATCCGAGTACGCCGGCGGCGCGGCGAAACGTGGTGGCGAACGCGCGATGCCGTACGACGGCGGCGGATGAGATCGACATGCGGATATCCTTGTAGAGAGAGATGGTGAAGCGGCGCGAGAGCGCTTCCGTTCGTGCGCCGCCTGTATTAGTGTACTACATACACTGTACGGGTGTATCATATACACAGTTTCAGGATTGTCAACAGTTTCTTTGGCGAGGTGCGATGACGAAGCGAAAGACGCCGGAGGCACTGACTCGAGACGACCTCATGCAGGCGGCGGCGACGGTCGACCCGGAGCTGCGGCGGCGCAGTCAGCTGTTGTGGGAGGACCGGGTCCAATCCACGCGTGGCCCGAAGGCGGCGCTGACCCCGGACGATGTCGTACGGGCGGCCATGCAGCTCGCCGACGAGGACGGCCTCGGCGCCGTGACCATGAGTGCGGTCTCGACGCGGATCGGCTACACGACGATGGCGGTGTATCGGTACTTCCCCAGCAAGGAAGCACTCCTCGATGCGATCGTGGATGCGGCACTGGGCCTGCCGCCGCGCCCCTCGGAGCCACGCGATGATTGGCGGAGCGAGCTGGCGCGGTGGGCGCGGGCGAAACGCGCGATGCTCTGTGCACGCCCATGGCTGGCCGAATTGCCGTTCGTGGCGGCACCGCACGGACCGAACTGGCTGAGCTGGTCGGAGGCGGTGATCGACGCCCTCTCGACCACCGGCCTGGATTCGGCCGACATAGGCGAGATGCTCAGTGTGCTCGACGGCTACACGCGCGGCGCGTCGGACACCGCAATCTCACTCGCGCGGGCGCGGGCGCGCGGCACCTCGGATGCAGAGTGGGCCGCTGCGGTTGGCGCCGATCTCGGGCGCGCCATCGGCGATCCGCGATTCCCGCGCTTCGCGGCGCTGCTTACGACGCCGCCGAGCCGGCCGTCGCGCACGATGGACGAGTCGTTCGAGTTCGGACTCGCGCGCGTGCTTGACGGCATTGAACGCTACGTCAACGGGGGCAGGCGCTAACGCACCGTCGTCAACTCAGCCTCTACGTACAACGCGTTAGCCGCTTCGTCCAAGAGCGCCGATCCCCGATGCCATAACCTGAGGCCACGTCTACCAGACGTGGCCTTTTCGTTTTCCAACGCCCTTCTCGAGGATCACATGTCCACTCTCATCGACTCACGCGTACGTCGCTCCGTGGCGCGCGCCGCCGCTGTCGCACTTGCTCTGACCGCGCTCAGTCTCCTCACCGGTTGCATGATGTTCGCCAAGGCACCGTCCGACCTCGACTACGCGCGGACGCGTCGAAGCGAAGTCGGACTGTATGTCGCCACGATTCATCCGACGGGCGATTCGATACCGCGCGGCAAGCTGCACCAGTGGACGCTCCACCTTGAGACGTCTGCCGGCGTGCCCGTGGACAGCGCGAACGTGTCGATTGATGGTGGCATGCCGCAGCATGGGCACGGGCTCCCCACCAAGCCTCGCGTGACGCGCGCCCTCGGCCACGGAGACCACATGGTGGAAGGGATGAAGTTCAACATGGGTGGATGGTGGGTGGTCAAGTTTCGCATCAGCGCGGCGAGCGGCCGGGATTCACTCGTGTTCAACCTGTCACTCTGATGCGCTCGACGTCCGAACGCACGCCGCGCGTGGGTCTTCGACGCCTGCTCGGTGGGCTGCCCTCGCGGCCGATTGCGACGTTAATGGGGGTGGCCGCCTGGACACTGCTGCTAACGATGGTTCCCGATGCGATCGCCGGTCCTGCGTCGCGCTGGACCGCTGGGCAGCGCGAGGTGCTCCGCTCGTTGTCGATCGCGTCACTGGCGCCGCTGCCGGCCGATCCCTCGAATGTATACGGCGACAACCAACGCGCCGCCGCACTCGGGCACCGGCTGTTCTTCGAGCCACGCCTGAGCGGCAACGACCGCGTTTCGTGCGCGACCTGCCATTCGCCGACGCGCGACTTTCAGGACGCAAAACCGCTGGCCGACGGCGTGGGCCGTACAGCACGACGGACCATGCCGGTGGCCGGTACGGCGTACAGTCCATGGCTGTTCTGGGACGGACGCGCTGATAGTCAGTGGGCGCAGGCACTCGGTCCACTCGAGAGCGCGGTGGAGCACGGCGGCACCCGGACGCGCTACGCGCATGTCATTGCGGAGTCCTTCCGAGCCGAGTATGCGGCCCTCTTCGGCGCGCTCCCGGATTTGTCGGGACTACCGCGCAACGCCGGCCCGGTAGCGGACACAGTGTGGGGCGCCGCGTGGGGCCGCATGCCCAGCAGCCGGCGTGACGCCGTGTCTCGCGTCTATGCCAATATCGGAAAGGCCATCGCTGCGTACGAGCGAACGATCAACTACGCGCCGTCACGGTTCGACTACTTCGTGGACGCGGAGCTCGCACGCAGACCGCACACCACACGGAGTGCATTCTCGAAAGACGAGATCGCCGGCCTGCAACTGTTCATCGGCAAGGGCAACTGCGTGAACTGCCACAACGGCGCGCTGTTCACGGACAGCCACTTTCACAACACGGGCGTTGCCGCGTCTCGCGAGGTGGCAGGGCCCGATAGCGGTCGCGCGGTCGGCGTGCACCAGGCCCTGACCGGAGAGTTCAACTGCGCGAGCCGCTACAGCGACGCCAAGCCGGATGCGTGCGATGAGCTCCGCTTCGCGGTGACCGACGGTGACGAATTACTGCGGGCGTACAAGACGCCTTCGCTACGGAACGTGGCCGCACGAGCCCCGTACATGCACGCCGGGCAGGTCACGTCGCTGACGGCCGTCGTCGAGCACTACGATCACGCACCGCAGGCGCCATTCGGCACCACCGAACTCAGACCACTGCGCCTGAGCGCGACCGAACGGCGACAACTCGTCGCATTTCTGCAGACTCTGACGGGGCCGCTGTCGGCACCCGCCGATTTTCTCCAACCGCCCGCTACACGTCGATAGCGAGTCGCCGCGCCCTCGCTTCACGCACGCATCCTTCGCCCCCTAACGCCGGAACTCTTGCCATGCCATTCGCCACGCGCCATCGCGATGACCCCATGCCGCTACTCCGCCCGCTTCCCACCCTGCACGTCACCACCGAAGCAGACGCCGGCGTGATGGCTCAACTTCAAGGCCGACCCATTGATGACATCTCTCGACGCTTCGACGCGGGGCACCGGGCGTACGTCGCGACGCTCGGCGACATTCCCGCCGCCTGGGGGTGGGTCGCCACACGCACGGCGGAGATCGGCGAAGTCGGTGCCAACTTTCTCATCCCGGCGAGTGAGCGCTACCTCTGGAACTTTGTGACGCTGGCCGCGCACCGCGGCCGCGGCATCTATCCGCAATTGCTCCAAGCCATCGTTCGTGCCGAATCGATCGACGCCGAGCGCTTCTGGATCGCCTACGCACCAGAAAATCACGCGTCGGGGGCTGGCATCGCAAAGGCCGGCTTCCATGCGCTTGCGGAGATGTCGTTTGACGCCGACGGACGCCCGGCACTGAGGGCGACGGTCGAGGGCGGAGCCGCCATTGCCTCGCGCGTGCTTGGTCTGCGCGAAACCAGCGAATCGTTGACGCCGTGCTGGCGCTGCGTGCGTGCAGGCCGCACCGGAATGACGTGTGCGCCGGGCAGCTGCCGTTGCGACTACCAACGGACAGAAGTCGCGTGCGCCGACTAGTCCGTGCGCAACGGAGTGTGAGGATGTGACGAGCCCCTGCACACAACGGACGTGTGCAGGGGCTCATTGCAGGCGAGTGAGAGGGATCTCAGTGGATTGCACGTACGACATCGCGTTCGGCGGTGATAACCACCGTGGGTCGCTCACGTTGAATGTCGCAAGAGGCGCAGACATAAGTCTGCGCCCCCGAAGGCGTCGCGCATGGCGGTCACGCCGACAACCCCTGATACGACGTCAGTTGCGACTCCCCTGCGGCTCGCCCCGCGCATACCGCGCGTCGATGCGCGCCGCCGCCATCTCGGCGAGGCGCTCGATGCGCTGCACGCGCGCGGCCGAGAGCGACGCTTGGGCCGTGATCACTTCGGCATTTCCGACTACGCCCGCCTTGAAGCGGTCGAGCGTTTGATCGAGCTCGCGTACGGCGAGTGTCAGTCGCTCATTTGCCGCTTCGACCGCAGCCTGCGCCGTCGCCTCCGCAAGCCGTGCCTCACGTACCTCGAGCTCCACCTGCTCCTCCAGGTCACGTCGTATGATGGCGGTGATCTGGAGCAGCGCCTCCTGCTCGTCGACCCGACGGAGGCGGCGCAACCCGTCGAAGATGGGAACGGAGAGCTGAACGCCCCAGCTGTAGGTGGGCAGCAGGCGGTTCCGCGTCGTGCCCAGCGCGCCGCGATCGGCGACCACGGAGAGCGTGGGGAGATACTCTGCGCGCAAGGCGCTTCGCACCCGCCTGGCAGCCGTCACCTGGGCGTCGGCGCTCCGCATATCGTCGCGCGTTCGCAGTGCACTCGCGACCGCGAGGCGCAGCCTGTCGCTGTCCGCTGCCGTCGGTATGCCTGAAGGTTCGTCGCCGGAGCGCGCGAAGGCGCCGAGGGAATCGGCGAGTACGAGAGTCGCGTCAACGGCGAGTCCCATCGCACGCTTCAGGTTCAAATCCGCCCGCGCACGTTGTGCCCGCGCTGCCACGAGAGCCGCTCGTGTTCCCACGACCTGCGCATCCGCCCGTGTGACATCAAGCGCGATCGCGAGACCGGCCGCCTGTCGGCGTGCGGCATCGGCGGCAAGCTCCGCCGCCATGCTCGAGTCCTCCGTGATCGCGGAGAGCTGCGCTGCCGAGCGCAGGACGCTGATGAACGCGTGAGCCGCCGCCGTGGCAGCCTTGCTCGTCGCAGCGCCGGTCGCGGCTTCGGCTGTGACCTGCGCTGATTGGGCCGCACGGACCTGGGCGATTGCCGCGGGATCGAGCAGTGGCTGCGTGATGGTCGCGCGCACATCGAGAGCGCGAATCGGGCCGAGGATCTCGCCGGGCGGATTCAGCAGGGGCTGGCCGCCTGCGTCGCGCATGACGAACCCGAACTCGGCGCTGTTCCTCGTCCATTGTGATCGCACCGCCGACGCGTTCACCTGAGGCAGCAGCGCCGAGCGCGCCTGCTTCACGCGAGCGCCGGCCGCGGAGACCTGCTGCTGCGCCACTGCCACGGCGGCACTCTGCGCGACCGCGCGCCGTACCACCATATCCATCGTGAGCGCCACGGGCGCCTGGGCGTCCCCCATCGCCTTCGCCATGGATTGCGCGGAGATGGGCGTCGGGATGATGACCGTGACAAGTTCGGCCAGGACGACGCACACTGCTGCCGTTGCCCCCCTGCGGAGCCGAGCGCCTCGTGAGCGCAGCACGAGGGGGCTCATGAGCGCGGCCCGACTGAGGCCGTCGCGGATGACGGGATCACGCGGCGTGCGCGTGGCGTGTATCCCCACACCCGCTGACCCGGAACGAGGGCAGGCGATGCCGGCACATCCACGAAGACTTCACGGATGCGAACATCAGCGCGGGCGGTCGGCGACTCGAGTGTCAGCGCGCGGCGACCCATGCGCGGCGCGAGCCGGACAATCGTCCCGGTCGCCAGCGGTGCACCGGCATCGGAGACAACTGACGTGCGCGCACCAACACGTATGTCCTGCCCGTCGATCTCGTCGAGTTCGAGCCGCACCTGCAATCGAGTGAGGTCGCCCAACGCGAACAGTGGGGCGACGTGGGGATCGTAATACTCACCGGCATGGAAGCGACTGAGCAGCACCGTGCCGGCGCGTGGCGCATGCACACGTCGCCGAGCGAGCGCGCTCGTCGCCATGGCGAGTCGGGCGCGCGCCGCATCAACCCGCGCGGCCGCGGCGTCACGGTCCTCGCGGCGTGCACCACGGCGAAGCTCCTGGAGCCGTGCATCGGCGTGTTCGGCCAGCGCCCCCTGCGCGGCTGCCTCTGCCTCGACTCGCTCGATTTCATTGACCGACGTGCCAGACGTCGCCCGTAGCTTGCCAAGGCGGGCCGCATTCGACTTTGCAAAGACGGCCCGCGACCGCGCGGCCAGGCGATCCGCTTCCCCCTGCTGCAACTCTTCCGCCGTCGCACCACGTGCCTGTTTGGCGCGCACCGCTTCGGCCTCGGCAAGATCCGCCCGTGCCGCATCGACCCCATGACGCTGTGCGGCATCCGCCAGCACGGCCAGCAGCTGTCCGGCGCGAATCTCCTCGCCCTCCCGCACGAGGATGCTATCGATCCAGCCGGGTTCCTGAGCCGCCAGCTCGACCTGCGCGTCCCACGGCTCCACGACGCCGGGAGCGACGACAGGCGCTGCACTATTACTGTCGGTGGACAGCCCGCCCGCTGTGGTCGCGAGTGGGGGAGCGTTGCGCACGTTGTCCGCTGATCTCCGCTCCACTTTCGGCCGGTCGTGAAGTCCGCAGGCGGCCATCGAGACGAGCAGGATCGCGGCGCATACGGTCCGCGCGATGGAGATCTGGCGGCGCGTGTCGCGCGCGCGTGTCATATCAGTCATGCTGCACCTCTGAGTGGGTCGAAGAGACGTGATGGATGGAGCCGTCGTCGGAGGTGACGCGGCCATCTACGACGTGGACAAAGCGGTCAGCGATGGCGCGCACGCGGTCATCGTGGGTCACGATCACCACAGCACGCCTCTCGCGATCGGCGAGTTCCCGAAGCGCGGCGAGAATGCCGCGGCCGGTCTCCCCATCGAGCGACGCGGTTGGCTCGTCACAGAGCAGTACCGGAGCACCGGCGACCAGCGCCCGTGCGATCGCCACGCGTTGCTGTTGGCCGCCCGACAGGAGCCGAGGCCGGTGCGACGCGCGCGCGCTCACCCCCACCAACGCCAGTGCATCAGCGGCGCGCGCGAGGCGCTCGCGGCGCGGAACGCCCGCAAGCAGCAGCGGTACGGCCGCGTTCTCGAGCGCGGAGAGACTCGGCAGGAGATTGAACTGCTGAAACACGAATCCAAGGCGCTGGCGGCGAATCAGCGCGAGTGCATCGGCCGACGCGTGTGTGACGTTGTCGCCGCCGAGCCGGACCTCTCCACCGCTCGGGCTCAGCACCAGGCCGAGCATACTGAGGAGCGTGGTCTTGCCGCTGCCAGACGGTCCCATGATGACGAGCACCTCGCCTTCGTGCACGGCGATATCGGTGGGATGCAATGCCGTAACCGCGAGTTCACCGGCGCCGAACACCTTCGTCAGGCCACGCCCCTCGAGGGCGATCGTGCGGGAATGGGTTGTCATCGGGCTATCCGCGGAAGACGATGGCGGGATCGACACTCAGGACGCGGCGGACCGCGACGAGCGATGCCAGCGTACACGCGACGAACGCGCCGATACCCACACCGAACACAAGATGCGGTGATGCCGCCATCGCGAGTTCAGTAAACGTGGCGCGCATCGCGAAGAAGGCGCCCATACCGATCAGATACCCGGCGGCGCAAAAGAGCCACGCCTGCATCAGCAACAGCTGCACGATCTCGGCGCGTCGGGCGCCGATGGCCTTCAACGTTCCGTAGTCGCGCGAGCGATCCACTGCGGTCGAATACAGCGTGACGGCGACAATGGCCGCCCCGATGAGCGCCGCGACAGCCGTCCCGAGACCGAACAGCACACCGACAGGCGTGCGCACGAGGAAGAAGCGCTTTTCCATCTCGCGCATCTCGTCGCGCGTGCGCACCAGCACTTCAGGCACGCGCGCCTGCAGACGGTTCTTCACCTCGTCCGCGTGTGCGCCTGGCGCGAGCCCGACGGCGACGTAGGTGACGCGATCGAGCGGAAAGCTGGTGAGCGATCGAGCGTCGTCGAGATTCGCGAAGACGTAGTAGAACGGATTGTGCGGATTGACGCTGGCGAAGAACCCCGAGACGACGCTCGCACGACCGTTGATCTCGATGCGGTCACCGACGCGCGCGTCCGCGAACGTGGGTCGATCGACCCAGTTGAGCAGGATGCGGCCGGAGCCGCGCAGCGCAGCGATGGTGGTGCCGCCCGCCAGGGTGCGCGGGAGTCCCGCGTAGCGCGGTGCCTCGACGCCGAGCACCTTCACGTTCTCCTGCACACCATCGGGACGCGTGACGCGACCCAGTCCCTGAACAATCGGTGCTGCCCACGCGACGCCTGCGGTCCCCGCCACGGCCGCCACCTTGCTCGCCGGCAGGCTGCCCGTAGCGTCGGTGCTTTCGGTGGCGGGCGAGACGACCCAGATGTCAACGCCGGTGTTGTCGATGAACGACGTGACGCGGCCGAGAATTCCGGTGAGCAGCGAAAGCTGCTGTGCCATGAGAAACACCGACACAATGACCCCGATCAGGGTGCCCAGACTTTTCACCGGCGCATCGAAGAGCATGCGCCACGCGAGTTCGCCGAGCTCCGCTGAGCGTCGCCACACGCGTGGCGGTGACGCGCGGTGCGAAGTAAGGCCGACGGCAGCCGGGGTGACGCGGAGCGGGTGCATGGTAAAGCCCATGAAAGCCTCGTGACGGTAGCGGGACAGGTGCAGTGAATCGAGTCCCGTACCGCGCACGTCATCACGCGTCGGGCTCACATGCCGAGTCTACCGCTCGCGAGGCGAGCATCCTTGAACGGAAAGGCTGCGTCGTTGAACGCAGAGGCTATCGTGGCATCACGCTCCGTCGTCGGTGCGCTACGCACAGACGGGGCACGACTCGAAAGTCGCGCCCCGTTTGTACTGGAGCCGTCAGCTGGGTGACAGCGTCCCTACGTCGCACCATTCAGGCTATGGCCAGCACTTCCGGCAACGACCTGCGGGCGCGAATCCTGCGCGTGGTGATGCGCCAGGCCAAGTACGCCGCCGCCGTCACGTCGTACGTCGAACAGAACGCGGGCCACCACGCGGGAACTCCGGGATTGTCGATGATGCTGCCATGGCCAATATCGAGCAGTCCGTGGAGCGCGAGCGCGCCGACCACCAGCCAGAGTGACCGCGCGAATCCCCATGCAGCCGCGACGAGAAACATCGCCCCGATCAGCAGCTCGACTGCGACGACCTCGGTAGGCGCGCCCATCAGCGCGAACAACACATAGTACGATGCCACGATCATCGCCACGACAGGATAGAAGCTGAGGTCGCGGTCAACGCCGAATCGACTGGCGAGTAGTCCGATGGCGCAGGCCAGACCTACGCCGATAATGATCCCCATAATTCCTCTCCGTGCGGTTGATATGTGGTGAATTGCTACGGGATGCGGGCGGACGCCCGCGCGACAGTGTCACGACGGCGATTCAGCTTGCCGGCGCTCCGCTCGAGCAGGGCGCGAACAATGTCGGCAGGCGCGTGCTGCGGCGACCCGCTGTCGAACGGAGGGTCGGGACAATATTCGATCGCGAGTTGGATGCTTTGCGCGACCGAGACGCCGAACAGCTCCGACGCCACCAGGAGGGCGAAGTCGATGCCAGCCGTCACCCCCCCTCCGGTGATCCGATTACGATCGCGGACCACTCGATCGTGCACAGGCTCGGCACCGAACGATGCGAGCAGATCGAGCGACATCCAATGTGTGGTGGCGCGATAGCCGCGCAGCAGGCCCGCAGCGCCGAGCAGCAATGCTCCGCTGCAGACGGATGTGACATATCTCGCGTCCACGGCTCGCGCGCGGAGGAAGCCAAGGATGCGCTCGTCCTCGAGGCAGTCGTCCACGCCCCAACCGCCGGGCACACAGAGCAGGTCGAGCCGCGGGGCGTCTTCGAGGGTCGTGTCCGGCGAGATGCGCAGACCCCACTCCGTTCGCACCGGAGCCAAACTCGCCGCGATGAGGTGAACGTGGGTATTCGGCATTCGGGAAAACACCTCGTATGGTCCCGTGAGATCGAGTTGGGTAACCCCATCGAAGAGCAGGATCCCGACGTCTACTGGCTTCCACGCTGAATTCACAAAGCTCTCGCTGGTGAAGGGAGGCGACTGCGCATCCTCCAGTCTATGGACGCCGGCGCTGCGGGAGCTTGAATAGACGGGCTATTGTTGCCGCGAGGATCGGTCGGCACCTCGCATTCGCCGAGCGGGGCAGCAGATGATAAGATGTTCGGACCTCATCACGAGCAGACCATATGAGTGCGATGATCGGCGCCGGCGATTTCATTCCCTGGGAGGGTGGCTGTGCGCTCATCGGGCGGGCGCTCAGCATCACGCCCATGCACGCCCACTACGCGATTCAGATCGGCGTCGGGTCCGAATATGGAATCCGCTTCCGGCCCGACGAAGAATCGGAATGGACGGCGTATCAGGCGGCCATCATTGCCTCCCGACAGCCGCACATGATGGACGCGACGGGCGTGACGTACGATGCCGTCATCTTCGTCGAACCGGAAACGCCTCAAGGACGCGCACTGGTGGAGCGCTACCTGGACGGCGGCATCGCACCGATTACCGCCGAATCGTTTACGGCGGCATCGACCGCCCTCTTCGACACATGGCTCGCCCATGGGAATGCCCCGCCCACCGTCACCGCACTGCAGCGCGCCATCGACGTGCTTACCCATGGAGCCCGAGCAGCGGTGGTGTCCGACGAGCGCATCCTTCGCGCGGTGGCATATATCAAGAGCCACCTTGATGCGCCGTTGACGCTGGAGCAGGTCGCCGACGTGGCCTGTCTTTCTCCGAGCCGTTTCCGGCACCTCTTCGTAGAGCAGACGGGAACAGCGCTGCGCCCCTACCTGCTGTGGCGTCGATTCCTGCTGGCCTGGGAACTCGTCATGCGTGGCGAGTCACTCTCCACCGCCGCGCACGCCGCCGGCTTTGCCGACGCGGCGCATCTGACCCGTACGTCGCACCGCATGTTCGGCTTTCCGCCGTCGGCGTTGCAGATCAATACACCCTCGCCGGGTAGTGAGCGGTTTTAGCAGCGAGAGGACAGCCGCTGCGTTCAATCCGCATCGTGAGGGAATCGGTAGCATGAGTTCACGTCACATCGACACGCAGACTCATGTCCTTCACCGGTTCGACCTCCCATGCCCTCTTCGCGATCCGCAGCGCCCGTCACACCGACGCGCGTCGAGCGATACGAAACGCTCGTCATCGGCGGCGGACAGGCCGGCCTCGCGGTCGGCATGCAGCTTGCCAAACGTGGCGTCGATTTCGCCATCCTCAGCGATGAGAAACGCGTCGGTGATAATTGGCGGCGACGATGGGATTCCCTGCGTCTGTTCACGCCGGCCCGATTCAGTGGACTACCGTCGATGCCGTTTTCGGCGGCGCCGACGCATCTGGCCGACAAGGACGAAGTTGCCGACTATCTGGAGCGGTACGCCGAGCGCTTCGACCTGCCCGTCCGGCTCGATTCGCGGGTACGCGCGCTCACTGCGCGTGGGACGCGCTTTCAGCTTGTGGTCGACGACGGGACGGCTCTGCTGGAAGCCGACAACGTGGTGGTCGCTACGGGGCCTCTGCAGATCCCGTGTATCCCGGATGTGCGCGCACACCTGTCGGATGCGATTCACCAGCTGCATTCGAGCGAGTACCGCAATCCGTTCGCCCTGCCCGACGGCCCCGTGCTCGTTGTCGGCGCCGGGAACTCGGGTGCACAGATCGCCATGGAGCTGTCGCGCTTTCGGAAAGTCTGGCTGGCCGGAAGCGTCGCGGGGCACATGCCGCGACGACTGCTGGGCCGCGACATCTTCGACTGGATCTGGCCCATCATCACGCGTTCGAGCGTGCAGACGCGGTTAGGGCAACGCATGCGCGCCAACACAGAGCGCACCAGCGATGCGCGTATCGGCATTTCGGAGCGCGATCTCCGCGCGGCGAACGTACAGCGGGTAGGCCGTGTGACGGAAGCGCGCGGTGGCCTTCCGGTATGCGGAGACGAGGTCTTCGATCCGCGTGTGGTCATCTGGTGCACCGGCTTCCAGGCGGACTATCGTTGGATCGATCTCCCCGGCTTCGACGCCACCGGGGGAATTACGCACGAGCGAGGCGTGCTCAGTGGCATTCCCGGGCTGTACTTCGTTGGATTGCGATTCCAGCACCGATTGAACTCGTCACTCATCGGCGGCGTAGGGGCGGATGCCGAATTCATCGCCGAGCACATCGCCCGCCGAACCGAGGCCGCCCTGCTGCGGTAGGTGGGCATCGCCTGTGGAGAGTCGGCCTCTTCGCCCAAGATCGCCGACGTCGGATCCCATACCAACGGCCACGTCCACACGACGTGGCCATTCGACTATCCGCGAGCGCACCGGTGGACCGTGTCTGCGTCCTGACGCACCGCCTCGACCACCTCGACAATGGCATTGACCACGGCATTGGGCCGATCGATCTGAATGAAATGGGAGCTTCCCGGCACGATCTGATGACGGCCGCGGCACGAGAGGCCGGCAAGCTCGGCGTGGAGCTGGTGTTGAACCTGGAGCAAGCGATCACCTTGGGCCTTCGACAGTCTCATCGCATCGAGTGCCGCCACAGACTGCGGGTTCGCCGCGCTGAGCACGACGATTGGCCGACTGCCGAAATCGCGAATCGTCCGTACGTCGCGCAGAGTGGCCGGAATTGCTGCGGCCTCGTCGCCAAGCGCAGCGAGGGACGTCGGCAGAAAGGCCGCCGACGCAGCGCGGAGTTCCAACGGCCAGTTCGGCGGGCTTTGCAGCGGCAGGAGGCGCAGAAGTCCTGTCCACGCCAGCGCTGCCCCCACACGCACAATCGTGGTCGACGGCTCGAGGGACTTTCCCGTGACGGCCTTGAACGCCGCAAACTGATCCGGATGCGATGGATCGACCAGCACCAGCCCTTTCACTTCATCGGGGTACATCGCGGCGAAGCGCATCACATACGCCCCGCCGATGGAGTGCCCGACCATCACCCAGGGCGGGATCTCCCCCGCGGCACGTAGCGCGTCGTGCAGTTGTCGCGCAGCGTCGCGGCTGGCGAACGCGGTGCTGGCCGTATGGCTCCACATGATGCCCGAACGACTGTACGCGCACACTCGAGCGGTGCGCGCGAGAGTGTCATGTACCGCGAGCCAACTCAGCGAACCAAGATTATCCAAACCCGATTCGAGCACGACGGTGGGCGCCCCCGCGCCACGGCAATCGATCTGTAGCTGCTGTCGATCATGCGTAGTCACCATGCGACCGCGAAGCGGGGTATCGGCCGCCGCTTGGCGTCGCGCATCCCGTTCGGCGCGCGCGCCACAACCGACCAGCATGGCCACCAGCGCGAGTGCGCCCAAGCCCACGACTCTGAGCGCACGCACGGTGGTCGATTTCATGGCTGCACGCGCGCGCCGAGGCGGATGATGGCCATGTGTGTGCGGCTCTCGCGCGGCGTCACGGCGATCTGCGCGCCAGGCAAGTCGACGATGCTGCCTTTGGTGAGATAGCGGGCGGATCGGCCACCGACATACTGCACACCCAGATCGAGCTGCACCCGCGTTCGGCCGGCAACGAGCGGCATGTACGCGCCACCACCAAGCGACCACGCAGCGGCCGACGCGGAGTGATTCGTGGTACTGGCCAGCACAGTTCCGGACGTGGTGCCTTGAGCGCGACTCTCCGAGAAGAGGAGCTGCCCGCCCACGCCGACGTGCGCGTATGGGCGAACCGGACCTCGCGGCCAGCTCACCTGCGGCCCGATGCTCATCGGCACGATGTAGTTGCTGGTCGTGACCTTGACCTGCACCCGACCGCCAACCGACTCGCTCAGCGCGCTCTCGCGCGACTCGTTTCCGTAGCTCAGCGCGCCCACGCTCGCACGAACACTGACGATGCCGGCGCGATCGAGACGCAGCAGATACGCGCCGTCGATTCCATAGCCAAGAGCCACATGGCGTGCGAAGCCACCCTGCGGTCGGCCTTGGATGACCGAGAGACTCGCGGCGCTTCGCCGTGCGAGTTCTGATGCAACGCCAGTGCTTTGCGCTGCCGCCGGTGCGGCCACTATCATCGCGAGCGATGCCGCTCGGCGAACTGACCATTTCAACATGATGCACTCCGACTGTTGACGGTTGGGATCTGACCTGTGCTGCGCGCTCGGGCATGCACCCGTGCAGCGTGAAGGTCAATCTTGATCACCATCACATCGACCGTCTTGAACGAAGCGGCTGCATCTCATTTGGCCGCGCGGGCTGTCCGGCCGTCGGGCGACCATCTCCAGCAGCACCGCGATTCCCGCACTTCGCGGCGCTGCTCACGACGCCGCCGGGCAGGCCGTCGCGCACGATGGACGAGTCGTTCGAGTTCGGACTCGCGCGCGTGCTCGACGGCATTGAACGCTACCGATACAGCTGCGCGATCACCTGCTGCAGTAGCGTCGCCGGCACATTGCTGAATCGCAACTGGTCAGTGCCGGGGCTCACGATGGCCCGACGCTCCGAGCCGTCGGGCATTCGGTAGTACACGTATTGTGATTCACCATACGGTGTGATGCGACGCACGGGATAGCCGTTCCGGCCGAAGATATCGCCCAGCACCGTCGCGCCCTCGCGCGTGCCGTAGCGCTTCTTGTACTGACCGGGTGGCATGCCACCGGGCTTCTTTGCGAGCCCAGGCGGAATGTTTTGTCCCGAAGTGTTGCCCGACTTCTTTGCCTTCCCGTGGCTCGCGCCCTGCGCGTGAGCGGACGCGCCGCCGACGGTCAGCGCAAAGGTCGACAGCGCGATAGCGCGAATGAATGCATGACGCATACGAAGCCCTCCCTGAAGAGAATATCATCCCGCGCCGATACGGTGCGGCGGGTGACTACTACTCTACACCGCAGCTTTTGAGCCAGCTCAGCGGTGCGAGTACGTGGAAATCAGCGTCCGATCAACACATCCAGAAACGCCGAGCCGTACCGCTCGAGTTTTGCTTCGCCGACTCCCGGCACTTGCAGCAATTCGCGCGGGCTGGCCGGCCGTCGGGCGACCATCTCGAGCAATACCTTGTCGCCGAAGACGATGTACGCCGGCACGCCCGCTTCATCGGCGAGTTCACGCCGTACCGCGCGTAGCCGCTCGAACAGCTCGCGTTCATCGTCGTCGAGCATGGCCGCGTCGGGACCACGCGATGTGCGCCCGCCCGTACCGGCTGGCACCGCCGCCCGACGACCACGCGCCGTGCCCACCTGCGACTCCACCAGCTCCGCGATGCGCTCGTCGGCGCGATGTCCCGTACAGACATCGCACGACGATCCGCAGGATGCGATCACTTCGTCGAAATGCGCGACCAGCGCCTGATGGCGGCACCGCGAGCGCTCCACGAGATCGAACAGCGCGACGGTCGCGAGGCGCGTCCGTTCACGAACACCGTCGTCATCGAGATTGTCCAGAAAGCGCTCGTGCAGCTTCACGTCGGCCCAGGAGTAGAACATCACACAATCGCTGGGCAATCCATCGCGACCGGCACGGCCGATCTCCTGGTACCACGATTCGATGTCCTTCGGCATATCGCGATGAATCACGAATCGCACATTGGACTTGTCGATGCCCATGCCGAATGCCACCGTCGCGACGATCACGTCGATGTCATCGCGCTGGAAGGCTTCCTGATTGCGGGCGCGCTCGTCGGGCTCGAGACCCGCGTGATACGGCCGCGCGCGAACGCCCTGTGCGGCGAGGAAATCGGCCGTCTGATCCACCCCTTTGCGGCTCTGACAATACACGATGCCGCTCTCGCCGTCGTGCGCGCGAATGAGCGCGAGAATCTCGGCGCGGGTGTTGCCCCCCTGCCCTTTCTTGCGCGTCGCGATCTGCAAGTTCGGGCGGAAGAATGAGCCCTTGAAACCAGCCGGCTTTCGCATGCCGAGCTGTCGCAGAATGTCGAGCGCTACGCGTCGTGTTGCGGTCGCGGTGAGCGCGAGGACCGGGACGTCGAGTTGCTCCTTGAGTCCCTGCAGGCGACGGTACGACGGGCGGAAGTCGTGTCCCCATTGGCTGATGCAATGGGCTTCGTCGACCACCAGAAGCGAGATCGGACAATCGCGCACGAAATCACCGAGGTAGCCATCGAGTGCTTCGGGGGCGAGGAACACCAGTTCGTACTCGCCGGCGCGAAACGCGTCCATGCGGGCGCGACGCTCGTCGAACTCCAGCGTGGAGTTGATCGCGGTGACCTTGAAGCCGAGTCCGGCCACCGCGTCGACCTGATCCTTCATGAGCGAGATCAGCGGTGAAATCACCAGCACGGTGCCTTGGAGCAATCGTGCCGGGAGCTGGTAGGTGAGCGACTTGCCCGCGCCCGTCGGCATCAGCGCAATGCAATCCTTGCCGGCCAGCACCGCGTCGATGACCTCGCGCTGTCCCGGTCTGAACTCGTCAAACCCGAAGACGTCGCGGAGGACATCTTCGGGTGTGCGTGACGTGGCGGAAGGCGTGTGGGGCATGCTCCATCAAACGTAATGGAGCCACCCCACCGCAGACATTGGTATCGAGTCGCTGCTTACTTGGCCGGCAGCAGCACGTGGTCGATCACGTGGATCACGCCGTTCGACTGCTTGACATCGGCAATCGTGACCGTGCCCACGCCGCCCTTCTCATCCTTCACCACCACGTTCGCGCCCTGCATCATGGCCATGAGCTTGCCACCGTTCACGGTCGTCAGCGTAGCGGTGCCGTTGCCGGCCTTGATGGCCTTCACGATCGCGGCGGCGTCGAGGTTACCGGCCACCACGTGGTACGTGAGCACGCCGGTGAGCGCGCCCTTCATTTCGGGCTTGAGCAGGTTGTCCACCGTGCCGGCCGGCAACGCCGCGAAGGCCGCATTCGTGGGCGCGAAGACCGTGAACGGCCCCTTTCCCTTCAGCGTTTCGACCAAGCCAGCAGCCTTGACGGCGGCGACGAGCGTGGTGTGGTCCTTGGAATTGACGGCGTTGTCGATGATGTCCTTGGTGGGGTACATCGCGGCACCGCCCACCATCTTGGTGCCGTCCGACATGCCCTGCGCCTGCACGGCGGCGGGGAGAATCAACATCGCGGATACGGCGAATGTCTTGAGTACGCTGCGCATTGGAAAAATCTCCGGAAAGTCGCGTTGAGGAGGCAGCCCGGTCGGCTGCGCTGTGCGAGGGCTACGCCTCGCCGCGACGCTCGGATTCATGGCGTTCCATGTCTCGTGTCATTTCCAGCATGGTGGGGCGAAATCCGTGACGCGCGAACAGTTGTTGCGCGTGCGCATTGCGGGCGGCGGTGGACAGCACCACTTGTCGGGCTCCAGCCGCTTCCAGCGCGACGATGGCCGCCTCGAGCAGCAGACTGCCGATGCCGCGTCGTCGGTACGACTCGTCAACGACGAGATCGTGCAACACGCCGGCCGGGCCGCGGAGCGACATGTAATCGATTCCCTCCAAACTGCCCCACGCGTAGCCGACCACCGTTTCCTCGACGGTAGCCACGAGCACCGTCGTATCCCGCTCAGCGAGTTGCGAACCGAGATACGATCCGTAACCGCGCTCGGTCTGGTCGGTGGCCGCCATGAACCGTGCGCGGTCAAAGTCGTGATGCAGACGCACCAGCAGCACGGCGAGGCGTCCGAGGGCCGGCAGATCGGTCTTCGTGGCTGAACGGATGACGACTGCGGCGGACGGTATCACGTGATCGGTACCACCACCACCTTCCCCACCACCCGTCGCTCCAACATCGCCCGCAGCGCGGCGGCGCTCTGCTCCAACGGATAGCGCGCGCTGACGACCGGCGCGATCGTACCATCCACCACCCACTCCATCAACCGTGCGAGATGGTGCGCATTTGCGGCCGGCTCGCGCTGTTCGAACGCACCCCAGAACACGCCGACTACCGAGGCGCCCTTCAGCAGCGGCAAGTTGAGCGGTAACGACGGGATCGTGCCGCCGGCAAAGCCGACCACGAGGTACCGCCCACCCCACGCGATGCTGCGGAAGGCGGACTCGGTGAAATCGCCCCCCACGGGGTCGCAGATCACGTCGGGCCCGACCCCGTTGGTGAGTGCCTTGAGCCGATCGCGCAGCGACTCCGTGGTGTAATTGATCACCTCATCCGCGCCGTGGGCGCGACACAGCGCCAGCTTGTCGTCGGTGCTCGCGGCCGCGATCACGCGCGCACCGAGTGCCTTGCCGATCATGACGGCGGCCAGTCCGACGCCACCGGATGCGCCCAGCACGAGCAACGTGTCGCCCGAGGCGAGGTGCGCACGATCGATCAGGGCGTGCATCGCCGTGCCGAAGGCCAGCGGCAGCGTGGCGGCAACATCGAACGACAGCGCCTCGGGAATCGCCGTGACGGCCGACGCGGGCGCACTGAGGCGTTCGGCGAATGCACCCGTTCGCGTGAACGCCACCACGCGCTGACCCACGTGCAAGTGGCTCACGCCCGAGCCCACCTCGATGATCACGCCAGACGCTTCGCCGCCGGGCGTGAATGGTAGCGGCGGACGCACCTGATACTGTCCCAGCACCATCAGGGCGTCGGGAAAGTTCACACCGGCGGCGTGCACGGCGATGACCACCTCACCGGCCGCGGCTACGGGATCAGCCACGGTGTTTACCGTGAGCGTTTCGGGTTGGTCGAAGGCACTACACAGCACAGCACGCATACGGATCAGCCGGTCGAAGTCGGAAGTGTTGGCGCAGGCGCAACGCGCAACGTCTCGAGGGCGCGACGCACCGTATCGGGAATCGCCACGGACGTGCGTGAGCCACGATCGACGTACACGTGCACAAAGTGCCCGGTCGCCGCCGGCGCCTCGTCGTCGTTGCGAAAGAGCGCCAGCTCGTAGCGCACGCTCGAACGGCCGAGATGCACCACGCGAATACCAGCCGTCACACGATCCGGAAACGTGATCGGCGAGGCGTACCGACACTGCGTTTCCACCACGAGGCCGATGGCCTCACTGCCGGCGATGTCGAGCAGGCCACGCTCGATCAACCAGCGATTCACCGCCGTGTCGAAGAAGCTGTAATAGACCACGTTATTGACGTGCCCATACGCGTCGTTGTCCATCCACCGCGTATCGATCGCCGTCAGGTGCGCGTAGTCCGCACGTGCATCCGAGGCCGTACTCACAGCGCCTCGCGGTAGAGGGCCAGCGCCTGGTCGTAGTCCACGTCGCGCGGGTTGTTCACCAGCAGTCGCTGCACTTTCATGGCGTCGGTCGCGAGACTCGGCAGGTCAGCTTCGATGATGCCCACCTCGCCGAGCGTGCGCTCGAGGCCGAGTTCGCCCACGATCGTCGCCATCGCATCGACGAAGGCGCGGCCGCTCGCGCTCCGGTGCCACGTGCGCTCACCAGCCCGCACGGCATCGGCCAGCTCGCGATACAGTGGCTCCGCTTCCGACAAGTTGAACTCGAGCACCGGCAGCAGCACGAGCGCGTTGCTCAAGCCGTGTGGCACATGGAACTGACCGCCGAGCGGATACGCGAGCGCATGCACGGCGCCGACGGGCGCGTTGGCGAACGCCATGCCGGCCAGCATCGAACCCTGCAGCATCGCGCGACGCGCGGCGAGATCGGTACCATTCTCGATCGCCACGCCGATATGATCCGACAGCAACCGTAGCGCGCGCACGGCCAGCGTGTCGGAGAGCACGTTCTTCGCGTGACGGCTGGTGTACGCTTCGATCGCGTGCACCATCGCGTCGATGCCGGTCATCGCCGTGACGCGCGCCGGTAGCCCGAGCGTGAGCGTCGCATCGAGCACCGCTACGTTGGGATACAGCAGCCGCGATACGACGCCCTGCTTTTCGCCGCTTGGTGTCGTGACAATCGCGATCGGCGTGACTTCCGAACCCGTGCCTGCGGTGGTCGGCACCTGAATGAGCGGCCAACGCGGGCCACCCGCGAGACCCACGCCGTAGACTGCCTCGAGCGACTCTCCGGAGCGCGACAGGAGCGCCACCAACTTGGCCACGTCGAGCGAACTTCCCCCGCCAAAGCCAATGACGCCGTCGATGTGCGACGCCTGCGCCGTCGCCACCGCGGCCTCGACGCATGACGCAGGCGGATCAGCCACCACGTCGTCGAACACGGTCACGTCGATACCCAATGCCCGAAGCGATGCGAGCATCGGCTCCAGCAGCCCCGCGCTCACGATGCCAGGATCGGTGACGACCAGTGGCCGGTTGATCCCAAACTCACGGAGCAGACCACCCAATCGCTCGCTCTCGCCGTCAGCACAGATCACACGCGGCGTCGTTTCGAAACTGAAGTTGGACATACTCAAGGTTAGCCAGCAGGCCTACACCGAGTAAGGCTCGGCAGACCTCGCTATCCGCCGGCCATCGCACCAATGATGAGCAGCGGTTCGTTCCCCGCCGCCACACTCGGCGGCAACGGCGCGTCAGGCGAGTCATGCGACAGATCGCGCTCGCAGGCGAAAAACCGGACGAACGCCCGCCGCTGTTGTGTGACCTGATCGCGAATCGTCCCCCGTAGCGCGGGATGCTGCGCTTCGATCACATCGAGTACGCGGCGCAGGGTGACCTCGCCGCTGACGGGCACGGAGATCTCCGCGCCCACCTGGGCGAGTGCCCGCAACGGCGAGGGAAGGACCACACGGATCATGACAACGTCTGCACTTCGACCGAGAGCACGGCCGGCAGATCGTGGACGATCGTGTCCCAGTGGTCGCCTGCATCACTCGACACGTATACCTGTCCACCGGTGGTGCCGAAGTAGATGCCGCACGAATCGAGCGTGTCCACCGCCATGGCATCGCGCAACACGTTCACATAACAGTCCTGCTGCGGCAACCCGTCGGTGAGGGCCTCCCACTCATCGCCACCCGTGCGACTGCGATACACGCGCAGCTTGCCGTCGGGCGGAAAGTGATGCGCATCGCTCGTGATCGGCACTACGTAGATCGTATCCGGCTCGTGCGCGTGCACATCGATGGGAAACCCGAAGTCGCTGGGCAGATTGCCGCTGACCTCGCGCCACTGATCGCCACCATCGTCGCTCCGCATCACGTCCCAGTGCTTCTGCATGAAGAGGCGTTGGGGGTTGGACGGATGCATGGCAATGCGATGGACGCAGTGGCCCACTTCTGCGTCTTCGTCGGGGATGCCTCCCGAGCGCAATCCCTTGTTGATGGGTGTCCATGTGACGCCGCCGTCGACCGTGCGAAACGCGCCGGCGGCCGAGATGGCGACGTACATGCGATTCTCGTCGGTGGGGTCGAGCACGATCGTGTGCAGGCACATACCACCGGCGCCGGGCTGCCAGTGGGCGCCCGATCCATGTTTGCGCAGTCCCGAGAGTTCGTGCCAGGTGACACCGCCATCGGTGGACTTGAACAGCGCCGCATCTTCGGCGCCGGCAAAGACCACGTCGCGATCGGTGAGCGACGGCTCGAGATGCCAGATGCGCTTGAACTCCCAGGGATGCGGCGTGCCATCGTACCACATGTGTGTGCCGGCGATGCCATCGTAAGCGAACGCGTTGCCCACCGGCGCCCACGTCTTACCGCCGTCGTCGGAGCGCTGCATGACTTGCCCGAACCAGCCACTCGACTGCGACGCGTAGATGCGATCGGGATCGACCGGAGAGCCCTTGAGGTGGTACATCTCCCAGCCGGGGAAGTGAGGACCATCTACCGACCAGTTTTTTCGCGCACCGTCCGACGTCAGGATGAAGGCACCCTTCCGCGTCCCAACCAGTACACGCACTCGGCTCATGACAGGCTCCTCGCTTGCGGTGATGTCCGCAAGTATATGGGTCGTTTCTGGAATCGTCACGATTGCGAGACGCCTCGCGCGTGACCAACGTGTTCCTGGGTTTGACTCCACTTCCTTCCGGAATTCATCGTGGACGGACAAGATCACGGCCACGCTGGTGCCCACTCGGCGCTCCCGCCGCTCAGCACCGACGAGCTGAACCGCTATAGCCGGCATCTGACCCTCCCCGGCGTCGGCCTCGAAGGGCAGCAGCGGCTCAAGGCCGCGCGGGTGCTCATCGTCGGCGCCGGGGGACTCGGCTCTCCCACCGCGCTCTACCTCGCGGCGGCCGGCGTCGGTACTCTCGGGCTGGTAGACCAGGACGAGGTCGACGTGACGAATCTGCAGCGACAACTGCTGCACGGCACGCGCGATGTCGGGCGGCCGAAACTCGAGTCGGCCCGTGACCGCCTGCTCGACGTGAACCCGCATGTGCAGCTGGAGCTGCACGCGACGTGGCTGACGTCAGAAAATGCGCTCGAGTTACTGGGTCGCTACGATGTGATCATCGACGGTACTGACAACTTCAATACGCGCTACCTCGTGAACGACGCGTGCGTGCTGCTGGGCAAGCCGAACGTGCACGGGTCGGTGTTTCAGTTCGACGGCCAGGCGTCGGTGTTCGCGACCGAACATGGTCCCTGCTACCGCTGCCTGTATCCCGAGCCGCCACCGCCTGGGATGGTGCAGAACTGCGCAGAAGGTGGCGTGCTCGGTGTGCTGCCGGGACTCATCGGGACCATCCAGGCCACCGAAGCACTGAAGCTCATTCTGCAAACCGGTGAGACGCTGGCCGGACGCCTGCTCATGATCGACGCACTCGCGATGCAATTCCGTTCGGTAACGATCACGCGCGATCCACAGTGCCCGGCGTGCGGCACGCGCACGCTCACGCAGCTCGTCGACTACGACGAGTTCTGCGGCGTCGCGGGGCCGGCGACCGCGACCGCCCTTGCGGCGGTCACTGAGATCACACCGGCTGCGCTAGCGTTGCGCCATGCGCGTGGAGACGATTTCGACGTGATCGACGTGCGCGAGCCACACGAGGCAGCACAGTCCCGTATTGCATGGTCCCGCCTGATTCCGCTGGGCAGCTTGCCCGGCGCCCTCGAGACGCTCGACCGGACACGCGATGTGGTGGTCATTTGCCGAAGTGGCAAGCGTAGCGCTGATGCAGCCCGACTGCTGCAGGCGGCAGGGTTCTCCGGCGTGACATCGCTGGCGGGCGGCATGCTGCGCTGGGCGCGCGACTCTGAGGGCGAGGGGGCGGCCTCCTGAGCTCGTGGCACCACCATTGCACTGAGAATCGTCGATCGGTGCGATGTGCCCACACTTGGGTACGCCGCGCCGGATACCAATGACCACCTCTTTCGGGAACGCACCATGCTCATGACACTCGCCATTATCCTCGTCGTCCTTTGGCTGCTCGGCATGGTCAGCGCCTACACGATGGGCGGCCTCATCCATATCCTGCTCGTCATCGCCGTGATCGTGATCCTCGTGCGCGTGATTCAGGGACGGAAGGTCCTCTAGCCTCGTTCGCGCACGCGGCGTCCCCTTCCACATGAGGTAGGGGGCGCCGTTGGTCGCTCCTTACGCCTGCGGGTCCGCACCGTCGGCGCCGGCATTCGGTCGTGTGTCCGGAATCGTGAGTGTGAACGTGCTCCCCACGCCCTGTTCACTTTCCACCGTGAGGTCACCGCCGAGCCCACGCGCGAATTGCCGACTGATGGCGAGACCGAGGCCGGCGCCGCCGAAGTGCCGGTGGGCGGAATCGCGCACCTGCACAAACGGCTCGAACACCTCCTCGTGATGATCGACCGCGATGCCGATCCCGGTGTCGTGGACGCGCAGTCGAATCGCGCCGTCGAGCCGGTCCGCGACGAGCAGCACATGCCCCCCGGCGGGCGTATACTTGGCCGCGTTCGACAGCAGATTCAAAATGATCTGCGTGAACTTGCGACTGTCGGTGTGCAGCGCCCCCAGCGTCTCATCGACGCGTAGCTCCAGCTGCACATGTGCCTGCGTGAACTGCCATGTCGCCATGTCGGCGGCGACCGCGACGGCCGACGTGACGGATACCGGCGCGATCTCGAAGTGCATCTTGCCGACGGCGATGCGCTGCAGATCCAAGAGTTGATCGACCAGCGACATCACGTGCTCATGACTTGTCGCCATGCGATCCAGGACGGCCCGTTGCAACGCCGTAACCGGGCCGCAGATCTCGAGCTGCAGGATCTCAATATTGTTGGCGATCGCACCGAGCGGTGAACGCAGTTCGTGGCTGATCATGGCGATGGCGCCATCCTTCGCGATGTTCTCCGTCTGCGCCACGTTGCGTGCGGCCTCGGCCTCGAATCGACTGATATCGGCCGTGACTGACATGGCGTGCTCCGTCTCGAAGCGCCGCGCTCCTTCCAGCGCTTGGGCGCAGCGTGCGGCCAACGCCTCGCTGTGCGCGATCTCCTCGACGCTGAATGGCGCGTTGGAGTCCGGTCCCACGAACGTGATCGCCCCTAGCAATCCGTCCTCCCCGAGCAGCGGCACGATCAACACCGGGCCGACGCCGAGCCATTCGACCACGCGAATTGCGCCGGGAACGCGTTCCGCCGCCTTTGCTATCGCTCGCGTATCGACCAGCGCCACCGTGGTGTGTGCGAGTCGCAAAGCGGGAACGCCGATGACGTCGTCGTCCGCTGGCGTCCAGGAACTCGCCAGGGCAAGGGCGGCCGCGTGCTTGAGCGGGTCGGGATGAATGACCGCGACGCGACGCAGCAGTCCTTCCACGTCGACGACGTCGACGACGCACCACGCCGCACGACGCGGCAGCACGAGATTGGCAATCGCACTATAGGTCGTCTCCTGATCGAGCGACGCATTGAGCTCGAACCCAGCGTCGGCCAGGAATTGCGCGTCGCCCCGCTTGTGCTCGGCCGCGTCGGCAGCATCCTGCTCACGCAGTGCGCTGAGCAGGATGCGCTCGGTGAGGTGCTGCAACTCGATCACCGGCGTCTCATAGTGCGGACGAACGCCGAGTGGGGCTCCCAGTGAGAAGGCCGTCAATATCCGTGATCGCGTCGCCGATCGTGGCGCCTCGGTCGGTGATCTGATATTTGCGGAATTCCGTGCTGTGAGCGCTCCCTCGCATTTTGATTATCGAGACGACTTTCACCAATTTCCCCTCGACTTCGACGTACCGCTGCACGATGATATCGTCGGTGATGAACGACACGCGCTCGCCGGTAAATCCAACCTCATCCGAGGTCGACACGGCCTCGAGAGTCATGAATACCGTCACGCCGGTTGCCGTCAGTGCACCAACCAGACGATACAGCGACTCGCGGAAATCTTCCCGGAAGGTCGGGGCTAGCGCGATCTCGAAACCGGTGAGTGAGTCGATCACCACGCGCGTCGCCCCGGTTTCTTTCACGTTCGACAGAATATCGGCCAGCGTTTCATCGACCGACAGATCGAGAGGGCGCAGGTACGACACCCGTAGCTTCCCGGCGGCAACTAGGGCGTCCGGATCGATATCGTGAGCACGGAGCCGCGCGAGGTAGGCCTCCGGGTACTCCTCGAACACCGCCACCACGACCGACTCGCCCTGCCGAAGTCCTTCGGCAGCGAACTGCATGCCGAAGGTAGATTTGCCAGTGCCGGTGGCGCCGGCGACCATCACCGCGTCGCCCACGGGAATGCCACCGCCCAGCATCGCGTCGAGTCCGGGCACACCCGAACTGAGGCGAACAGCAGACGCCGGATACGTACGGCGCCGATCGGCCTGCTGTTCAGGAATCCGCGGGAAGACTTGCAACCCGTCGGTAGTGATGCGAAAGGTGTGCAGTCCAGGCATCTGCGCCTGGCCACGCACTTTCACCGCCTGCAGCTTGCGCACGACCGAGTTCCGGTGAGTCTCCTGCGTGAGCCAAACGATGCCGTCGGCGATCGTGAACAGCGGCTGGCGCTGCTCCGGCTCATCGTATTCGCCGATTAGCAGCGAGGTCACTTCCCACGAGGTGAGGTGCAGGGCCAGTCGCTGCACAAATTGCTCGAGACCCACGGCGCTGAACGTGGCCGGCGCCGAGATCCCGCTCGCCCGCTCGCCGGCGGAAGGCTGAATGGTACGGAATGAATCCACCACCACGATACCGGGATTCAGCCGCTCCACCTCGCTGGTCAACCGGCCGAGTACCGCGCTCAGGTCGCCGGCAAGCGCTTCCTCGCTGAGATTCAAATAGTGCACGGCGTTCCCAACAAGTTCAGGCTTGAAAAAGCTGAACTGCTGTTGATAGCGGAGCATCTTCACCGTGGGTTCACCGAGTACGGTGAAGTACAGCGCCGGTCGCTCTCTGGTGGCGTTGGCGAACAGAATCTGTTGCGCCAAAGTGGTCTTGCCCGCACCGGGACCGCCCGCCAGCATGTTGAACGAAAACTCCGGCAGGCCGCCGCCGAGCACCGCATCGAGTCCCGGGACTCCCGTGCGCAGGTGCCTCAGCACCTTCTGGCCAGGTGCCGGGCGGCGGGTAGGCGAATCAGCGCCTTCCGTACGGTCGCTACGAGTTGCTTCGTCGTTCATGGATCGCTCGCGTTCGAGGAGACAGGCATCTCCGTAGTGCTTGGACCCGCTGCCACGTCGCGCTGTGTCAGCAGCGTTTCGGCGAGGTCATCTCCAATCAGTCGGATCAGTGCTTCATGCAGCGAGGAAAGCACGGCGATCGCCGCTTCCCTGGTCGCCACGGATCCTCCGGCAGTGCTGCCGCTCGTCCAACCGGTGACATGCGGCACGTCCGAGGCACTCACGGCAACGTCGGCTAACAACGCATGTTGGGTGCGTGCGCGCGAAACGGCGCGCATCACAAGCGCGTGCGCTCCGTAGGGACCAAACCATCGGGACAGCCCGACGTACACGCGCTCCACGAGCAGCGACGTTGCCGCCGCTTCGTTTCCACTCGCCCCTGACAGCTCCTGCTCGACGAGTCGACGCGCCAATGACTTCGGCGTCTCGTCGCTCGCTGGATCGGTACTCGGTGACACCACCAACGCTCCCTGCTGACGAAGGCCCGGCATCGTGAGTGGAATATACCCGTCTCGTGCGCTGCGCGGAGCAAGCTGAGTGCGGCGTTCGTTTTGGCTCATCACGACGGGTCGTCGTTTCGTCAACGGCGCTGGCAAACTCAGCTGGTTCGCTCCAAACCTTTCGCCATGTCCGTGCCCCCGTTCGCTCCGAGCGACGTGACCGGTCGAAACGCTCAGCGCTTCGCAGCAGCCGGCGTGTTCGGTCGAACCGGCAGCAGTTCCGACACGGCCGAACCATCCTTGCGCGGATCCGACGCGCCGGAGTTGATCCCCGTGGTGTAGTTGCGCATAACGGCCTGACCGGCCCCCATGCGGGTGCTCGAGTAGTCGCCGCGCATCACGATCTCGTGTCCCATCGCGGCCAGCGCTTTCAGCACGGCATCTGGGATACGTGATTCGAAGTTTACGTCGCATCCAGGAAACGTTTCCTTGGAAAAGCGCGGTGCATCGAGCGCTCCCTGAATGTTCATGCCGAAGTCGGCGATGTTCGACACGAATTGGGCGTGCGCCTGGGCCTGATTCCAGCCACCCATGATCCCGAACGCCACACGCGTATCGCCCTTCTCCATGAACGCCGGGATGATCGTATGCAGCGGCCGTTTGCGTCCGGCGAGCACGTTGGCGCTGGCGGGATCGAAGGAGAAGCCGGCGCCGCGGTTGTGCCACACAAAACCGGCATCGGCCACGGTAATGCCAGCACCAAAACCCACGGTGGAGTAGTTGCTCTGGATCAGGGAAATCATGTTCCCCTCCTTGTCCACCGCGCTCAAATAGGTCGTGCCGTTGTCGGTGCCGCCGGGCGTACCAGCACTGAGATCGCACGTGGCCTTCGACGCATTCACCAGCTTGGCCCGTTCGGCTGCGTACGACTTCGATCGCATCGCGGTCACCGGGATCTTCACGAAGCGCGGATCGCCGTCGTACTGCTGCATGTCGGCGTACGCAAGCTTCTTTGCTTCGATCATGTGATGCAACGCCGGCGCGGAGTTGTGGCCCATCGTGGCCAACGGAAACGTCTCCATGATATTCAACATCTCGAGCGCGGCGATGCCCTGCCCGTTCGGCGGCAGCTCATAGACCGTCCACCCGCGATACGTCGTGGAGATCGGCTCCACCCATTCGCTGTCGAACTCCGCCAGGTCGGCGGCCGTCATCGTGCCGCCATGCGTCTTGCTGCTGGCCAGCAGCTTGGCGGCGACACTGCCCTTGTAAAACGCGGCCGCGCCGCCGCTCGCGATCTGCCGATAGCTCCACGCCAGCTCGGGATTACGAAACAGCTCGCCTGACTGCGGCAAGCGGCCACCGGGAAGGAACGTCTTCGTGGTGGCGGCGTCTTCGCGTAGCACCTTCTCACTGTCCTTCCAATACACGCTGACCACCTCGCCCACCGGGAAGCCGGCCTCCGCGTAGGCAATCGATGGCGCCAGCACATCGGCGAAGCGCTTCTTCCCGAAACGGGTGAGCAACTTCTCCCAGCCATTCACCGCGCCCGGCACCGTGGCGGCATCGATCCCGCGGGCCGGCATCGACGTGCGCCCCTTGGCGCGCAGGTGCTCCACCGTCAGAGCTTTCGGTGCCCATCCTGACGCGTTCAACCCGAAGAGCTTTCCCGTCTTCGCTTCGTAGATGATCGCGAACAGATCGCCACCAATCCCGTCGTTCATCGGAGCGACGAGTCCCATCATCGCGTTCATGGCGACGGCGGCGTCGATGGCATTGCCACCTCGCTCCAACACCGAGGCACCGACCTGCGAGGCCAGTACGCTCTCGCTGGCCACGACGCCCTGTTTGGACGACACCATGGATCGCGACTGCGAGCGATCCTGCGCCATCGCGATGCGCGGCGTGATTACAGGAGAGAGCAGCGCGGCGAGCACGGCTACGCGGAACGTCGAACGAGTAATCATCCTGCAACTCCGAAAATGAAGACGGGTCGGGGCCGGCGGGCACCCCTCAAATATGGGCTACCCGCTCGGCGCCGGCACAACCTTCATACCGCCGTCCACCACCGGGACTACATGAACATCGCCGGATTGATCTCGAGGGAGACCTCGGAAATCTTGTTCGCGGGCATACCACTTCGGCGCGCATGCTCGAGTACCGCCTCCGGGTTCGGCGCCATGTACTCGCAGTAGATCTTCCCCTCGGCATCGGATACGTAGCTCTTCACCCAGACTACCTCGGGCATCCCGGCGAGCACGGAATTGGACATGCGCCCGGCGGCGCTCAATTGGTCGGCGGTAAGGGTTCCGACGTTACGCTCAATGATGTATTTCGGCATGAAGCCTCAGTGTGAAAGTGAACCGACATCCTGCGCGATCACCTCGGCCGCACACGCGGCCTCGGCGGCTTCGGCGGAATTGCCGAGGGCGCTGTGGGCACGCGCCATCTTTTCCAACAGCCATCCTTCGCCTCGGCGATCGCCGAGCGCGCGTCGGATGTGCATCGCAGGGTGAAGATGCTCGAATGCCTCGAGGTACTGTCCACGGCCGATACAGACGTCGGCGAGCGCCGACAGGGCGTGACCGAGCAGCTGCTGCTCGCCTGTGGCCGTCGTCACCCGCACCGCATCGGTGAGCGCCGTCCGTGCTTCGTCCCATCGGCGCAGTTTATTGAGCGACGCGCCGAGGCTGTTCAGGATCAATCCTTCATGCACCGTGTCGGAGGTCTCACGGCAAATGCGCAGCGCCGCCTCGTATTCGCGCACCGCATCCGCGAACGCGCCGCGCTGCCAGTGCACGATGCCGAGCGCATTCCCAATCGCCAACTCGCGGGCACGATCACCTTGGCGGACGGCGAGCACACGGGCCTCTTCGTACCGCTGCACGACATCTTCAGCACTGGTATCGAGCTGACGCTCAGCGCGTGCAATGCCTTCGACGGCTTCCGACTCGCCACTCTCGTTCAACCGGTCGCGGTAGAGATCCCGCATCCGTATCCAGGCCTCCCGTGCGTCTGCCGGCGCACGCATGTGCTCGTGGACGGCTGCCAGACGGCGCCAGACGAGTGCCTCGTTGCGGAAATCCTCGATCTGCCCGAAAAGCACGGCGGCCTCCTGCAGATACGGCACGGCTTCACCGTGTCGCTCGAGGCCAGCCAGCACATCACCCAACGAGCGGCAGGCCTGCGCGATACCTTCGACGTAACTGGCCTGACGATTCAGGCGCAGCGCATCGCGGTACGTGTCCAGCGCTTCTTCGACGCGCCCCTGTTGCAACTGGATGTGCGCGATGGCGGTCTGCGTGAACGACGCATACACCGTGACCGTGAGGTATGCCTCGGTGCGCCGGAAGAACTCGAGCGCGGTATCGAGGTTTCCGAGATCCCGGTGAATCGAGCCCATCACGTTGAGGAGCGCGCCGTAGCGGGCCGGGTGATCGCTGGCGGCCGTCCGTTCCAGCGCGGCCTCGAGCACGGCGAGCGCGCGCTCCAGCTGGCCAAGCGCCCGCAGGATGTTGCCCATCGTGGCAAGGTCGCCGGCCTGGGCACGCGTATCACCCGCGGCGGTGCCGAGCGCCATCACTTCCTCGATCATTTCCAGCGCGTCGTCGTGACGTCCTTCGTGCGACCGGAGGAAGGCGATGCTACGTAGCGCGTTCCGTTCCCCTTGCGAGTCCCCGAGTTCGCGGGACAGGTGCAAGGCGGTCTTGAGTGCCCGCTCGGCGGTTTCGAATCGCTTGAGCAGCGTAAACACATCGCCCTGCCGCAGATACGCCTGCGCCAGGCGGGCCGACGCACCGAATGGGGCGAGCAGCGCGATGAGGCCATCCACAATGGCCAACTGTCGCGCCCGCAGGCCGAGCATTTCGCTGAGGCGTTCCTGACGGAGCAGCGTATCGGACAGCAGTTCACGACGCACGTCATCGTCGGGTAGGCGCATTACCCACTCTTCGACGCGCGCGAGCGTAAGGAGCGCATCGGCGTTCTGGCTCAGCCCCATGGCGCGATCGGCGGACTGCATGCCGTAGCGCACGGCATCGGCCCATGCATCGGCGCGACTGAAATGATGGGCGAGTCGTTCGACATGTTCGTCGATACGCGCCGCGTAGCGTCGTTCGATCGCGCGGCCGACCGCGTCGTGCAGCGTGGCGCGCTGGTGTTCCAGCAGGCTGTCGTACGCGACTTCCTCCGTGAGGGCATGCTTGAAGCGGAAGGCCGGTTCGGGCACCACGGCGATCTGCTGCACCAGGCCGGACGTTTTCAGGCGCTCCAGCGACCGCGTGAGATCACCAGGGGACTCGACGACGTCGTCCAACACACCACGCGAGAACTCCCGGCCGATCACGGCGGCGACGCGCAGCACCTCGGCCGCTTCGTCGTCGAGCCGGTCCATGCGGGTACGGAGCACCCCCTGCACGGTCTCCGGCACATGCAGCGCGCTGTCGGCCGCGGCGGCGACCGCTTCTCCGTCGCGCACCGTGACGCTGCCGTCTTCGCGCAACGCCTCGCAGACTTCTTCCAGAAAGAACGGATTGCCGCCGGTGCGCTCGTGCAGTCGTGCCAACAGCGCAGGGGCCAGTCGCTCCGCCCCGAGCACGGCGCGCGCGATGGCGGCCGTCGCGGCGCCGTCGAGCGGCGGCAAGTGCATCAACGTTTGATGTTCGGCGCTCCCCCAGTCGGTGACGCCATCGGGGCGAGAGGTGACCACCAGCAGCAGCGGAAACGCCGGCACGACTTCGGCCAGCTGCCGCAGCGCGGCACGCGAGGCGTCATCTGCCCAATGCCAGTCCTCGAGGAGCAGCAGCGTCGGCGTCGCGCGGGATCCCAGCGTGAACAGCGCTGCGATCGCCTCGAGCATGGCGCCCTGAAACCGCTCACCCCGCAGCGCTTCCGGCACTGGATGCGCTTCGCTCGGAATCGCCAACAGCGTGAGAAAAAAGGGCAGATACTCTTCGAGCGACCGATCGATGGCGCGGACGGCGGCGACCGCCGCTTCATGACGCTCTGGCGCCGAGTCCTCCCGGGGCAGGCCGAGCGCGTCGTGGGTGGCATCGACAAAGGGGAGAAATGGCGTGTTGCCTCCGTAAGCATCACAGCCCCCGACGATGACGCGCAGCGCCTGCGCTGCCGCAATGTCACGCAGTTCGTGAAGCAGGCGACTTTTGCCGGCGCCGGCTTCGCCGATCAGCACCGTGAAGCGGCCCATGCCTGCCCGCGCCGCGTCGACGTGATCGTCGAGGGTGGCGCGCTCTCGGGCGCGTCCGACGAAGGGCGTGAGCCCGGCGTGGGCGGTTCCGTCAAGGCGCGAACGCACATCGGACGCGCGCAGTACGCGATGGGGCGTCATCGATGCACCATCGCCCGCGTGGATCGCCAGCGTCGACGGCTCCGTGTGTACAAATGGCGCGACAAGTCGGCGCACTTCCGGACTCACCAGAATCGCATCGCGATCGGCAGCGGCCGCGAGTCGCGTCGCCATGTCGGCCGGCGCCCCACTGATCCGGAATCGTCGATCACCGCTGCGCAGGCGCTGCGCCACGAGCGCGCCCACGTGAATGCCGGCCCGCAGTCGCAGCGTACTGGCGAGGCGGGCATCGAGGCGTGACGCCTCGTCGGCGACGCGATCGCGAAAGGCGAGCGCCGCGCGCACCCCACGCACCGCGTCATCTTCATGGGCCGTCGGTACCCCGAACAGCATGACGAGATCGTCGCCCGCGAACTGATTGATGATGCCGCCGTTCTGCGCGGCTACCTCGCTCGCCGCCTCGCGCAACCGGCTCATCACCCGCTCCGACTCGTCGGCATCGAGTCGTTCCACGAGGGCATCCTGCCCCTCGATCGAACAGGCCACGACGGTCACCTGGCGACGCTCACCCCCACGCGTGAGCGCGCTCTCTCGGCGCTCCGAACGATCGCGGTCCGTCTCGCCGGTTAAGGGTCCGGCCGCGGCCGGTGCAACGACGGCGGGCGCGGCCGCGCTGGCCGCGATCGCCCCGATCAACTCGGCGGCATTCGCGACGCGATCGGCGGGTCGCTTGGCCAGCATGCGACGGACCAGCGACTCCACAGAGGCCGGGACGTCGGCACGAAGCGTGGCCATCGGCGCCGGGTCAGCCGAGAGCGCCGCCACAAGGACTGCGTGGTCGGCGGGCCCGCGGAAGGGACGGACACCGGTCACCATCTCGTACAGCACGACGCCCAGCGACCAGATGTCCGTTCGATGATCCACCGATTCGCCGAACGCCTGTTCAGGGCTCATATAGGCGGCCGTACCGATAGCGCCCACGGTCTGCGTGCTGACCACGTCGGTGAGCTTGGCGATGCCGAAGTCGAGAATCTTGACGTGACCATCCTGCGTGACCATCACATTGGCTGGCTTGATGTCGCGGTGCACGATCCCGCGTTCGTGCGCCTTGGAGAGTCCCCGCGCAATCTCTCCGGCGATGTGCAGCGCGTCCTCGACCGGGAGCGGACCGCGCGCAATGCGACGGTCCAACGTTTCCCCGTCGTAGCAGGCCATGACGATGTAGAGCAGCCCATCTGCCGTGTCACCGATTTCGTGCACCGTGCAGATGTTCGGATGCTCGATCGCCGCCGCAGCGCGCGCCTCGATCAGAAAGCGTTTCTTGGCGGCAGGATCGGCGCTCAAATGCGCCGACAGAAACTTGAGCGCGATATCGCGATCGAGCCGTTCGTCTCGCGCCCGGTAGACCACGCCCATGCCGCCACCACCGATACGCTCGATCACGCGGTAGCGCGAGTCGGCCGGCATCGCGTGCGTCAGCATCGGCGCCGGCGTGCGCGACGGCAGCATGGGCGCCATGACGTCGTCGATCAGTTCGTCGAGCACGCCACGACGGCCGTGCGCGTTCAGCAAGGCCTCGACATCGGCTCGCACGAGGGGATCGGGGCAAGCGTCGGCCAACCACATCCGACGCGTCTGCGACGGCTGCTGCAACGCTTCGTGAAAAATCGACTCGACCGACGTCCAGCCACCGCCGGCCGCGCCCTCGCCCCGATCGCTCATGCGCTCAGCTCACGGTTCAACCACGCGCGCGCTGCGGTCCAATCCCGCTTCACCGTGGCCGGTGACAGCTCCAACGTCTCGGCGGTTTCTTCGACACTCAGCCCAACGAAGAAGCGGCATTCCACGACCTGGCTTTGCCGTGGATTGAGGGCCGACAAGCGCTCGAGCGCTTCGTCCAACGCATGCAATTCGTCGGCGCGGCGATCGACGGCTGCCATCGCGACATCGGCCATGTCGAGCGTGACCGCCAATTCGCCGCCACCGCGCTTGTGCGCGCGGCGCTGCTCGGCATAGTCGATCAGTACGCGACGCATCGTCCGCGCCGCCATGGCCAGCAGATGCTGCCGGTCGCGCCACTGAATACGATCGAGTCCCTCGAGGCGCAGATACGCCTCGTGCACCAGCCCATCGGTTTCCAGCGTATGCCCTTCTCCTTCTCCCGCGAGTTGGCGGTGCGCGATCCCTCGCAGACGGTCGTGCAGCAGCCCAAGCACGCGCTGCAACGCCGAGGCATCACCGTCGCCGGCATGCCGCAGTAGCTTGGTGATGTCGCCCTGATCGCTCGTCTGCGGGGTGCTCATGTCGAATCCGTGGGGAAGGGGTCGCGCACCTGAATGATTGTGGCATGGAAGGCACCGGATGGCCAGCATCCGGTGCTCCCACGACCAAGAGGCGGGGAATCCGCTCAAATCAGCTCATGAGTGGCTCGCGATCAGTCCTGGAACTGATATTTGCAGCTCACGGCCGGATTCCACGGATAGAAGGTGCCGTTGGAATTCGGACGCCAGGCCCAGATGTGTAGCGCCCACACCTCGGCCCCCTGCACGTTGACCTCCACGAACTCCATCCCGAGCAGCGGGGCGGGCTTGGGAAACGTGCGCGGCACCACGTAATCGACGCCCACGAGTTGCAGCGAGCCGTTCTTCTGCGGTTCGTACATGAGCAACTCGGGGTGCTCGAGATCGATCACCCCGTCATCCACGAGCGCTTTGTTCATGTAGTGGTAGGCCTGTGCTCCCTCGCTGGGATCGTCGGGTCCACTGCTGGCGTCGACCGCACACCCCGCAGGAAACTGAATGCTATAGCCCGCGTCCTCGGCTGCCTTGAAGTTGTGGAAGCGTGCCGTTCCGTTACGGGCAAGGGCAATGCCCTGCTTCTGTTCCACGGTGAGTGCGCCGGTCAGACTTTTGACGTGCGCTCCGTGGCTGTCGAGCAGGGCGGCGTTGGCCGAGGTCGGCGCGGCCGTATCGCCGGCGCAGGCGGCGAGCATCGCGGCGACCGACGCCGCGAGGATGAACAACGGGGTGCGTAGGGTCATCAGAGAGTCCGGTGAACGTGGCGTTGCGCGGTGTCGATTTCGTCCGCACTGGAGAAGGCGGCGATCCGCCGGATTTCGGCTCATGGTGGGAATCCCGCGTTCTGTTCATCCGAGCCGCGAGGATTTGATGACAGGGGAGGCACGGTTCGCCGCTACCATGGAAGGGACGTGGGCAGCGGCTGAGCTGGTTTACTGGGTAACAGGGTATATTGCCATGATGAAAGCCACGATCGAATTCGACGACGCCCTGTACCGACGCCTGAAGGTGGAAGCGGCACGACGTGGCCGCACGGTGCGCGATCTGGTCGCCGAAGGGGTCCGCCACGTGCTCGACACAGCGGCGACGCCAACAGCGACCAGCGACGCGGCCGCCTGGCGGCCGATGTGGTTCGCCTCGCTCGGCCGGTACGCCGCCGCCGTGGACGATCATTCGATGAGCGCGGTGAAGCGCAGCATCGCGCGCGGGCGCGTAGCCGACCCGGCACGATGAGCGTCGGCCTCGACACATCGGTCGTACTCCGACTCCTGACCGGCGCACCGGCTAAGCAGGCTGATGCGGCCCGCAGAATGCTCGCGGCCTCGCGTGACACCATCTGTGTGTCCGATCTCGTGGTCAGCGAGTCGTACTTCGCCTTGCGCCATCATTATGCCGTGCCGCACGCCGACGCCGCTCACGCCATGGCCGCGCTACTGGACGATCCACGCATCCAGTGCACGGGCGTTTCGCGACATGTACTTCGTGACTCGACCGCGCGAGCATCACGCTCGGCACCTGGTCTGATGGATCAGCTCATTCTCGCGGACTACCGCGCCAATCTGTGTACGATCGCAACGTTCGACCGTGAGCTATCGAAAGCTGACGGTGCGCAACTCGTCGTCTGAGCACGTCGATAGGCTGCTAGCTTTCGCTCCATGACCGCTGTTTCCGAACTTCTGCCACTCGACGCCTTCGGGCGTCATCGACTGAAGGTCGCGTTCGTGGGCACACACGGCGTCGGCAAGACGACCCTCTGCTTCGACCTCGCCGCGCAGCTCAAGCGCCTCGACCTGGGCGTCGACATCGTCAAGGAAGTCGCGCGGCGCTGTCCATTGCCGATCAATGAAGGCACCACGCTCGATGCGCAGCGATGGATTCTGCACACGCAGATCGCCGAGGAGATCGAAGCGGCAGCCGATTACGAAGTGGTGATCTGCGACCGGTCAGTACTCGATAACTACGCGTATCTCGTGGCCCGTGTGGGCCGTCGACCGGAACTCGATCCGCTCGTCCGCGAATGGGTGCGCGGCTATCACGCGCTCTTCAAGGTGCCGGTGCTTGGTGCGCCGACTTTCGATGGCAAGCGCGCGGTCAGTGTTGGCTTTCAGCACGAGATCGATGGCATCATCGATGATCTCATCGACGACTTCGCCGTCCCCGTGCATCGCCTCGACGCGTCGGCACGCGAGCGATGGACGCTCGACGCCGTGGGGCAGCTCGGCCTACCGACGCAGCTGCCGCAAATCGATCTCTTCGCAGCGGAGCGCCCGCCGGCGTAGCCCGCCGGACGTGCCGAGTGCGCGTGGTGTACCCGCGTGGGCTACGTGCGCACCCGCACCGGCGTGCCCCACGGATCGGCGAACAGGATACCCGCTGGTTCGTCGGTGACGGCGATACCGCGTGCGACCAGATTCGCGCGCAACGCCGCCACGTCGTTCGCCGACGGCAGGACAATCGTCCATGCCGTCAGCTTGGCGTCCTGCGTGCGCGGGGGAAGTGCACCGCCCGCCCAGGTGTTGGTGCCGAGATGGTGGTGGTAGCCGCCAGCGCCGAGAAACAGGGCACCCGGATAGCGCCAGACCATGCGATCGAAGCCGAGCCCTTCCGAATAGAACGCGTCGGCCGCATCGAGATCGCCGACGTGCAAGTGCACATGTCCCATGACCGTGTCGCTCGGCATGCCGGTCCATGGCGCTCCATTCGCCACGCGCACGAGGTCGGCCATATCAAGCGGATCGGTTGCCATCATGAGTTCCTGGTCGACGCGGCGCCACCGGTCGCGAGGACGGTCCACGTACACCTCGATGCCGAGACCGTCGGGGTCCTGCAGATACAACGCTTCGCTGACCAGGTGATCGCTGGAGCCCGCGCGCGCGCCGATCTCCGACAGGTGCGTAATGAAACGGCCCATCGCCGGCCGATCAGGGAGCAGGATCGCAAAATGATAGAGCCCGAGCCGAGATCCGGGTGCCACCGGACGCGTGCCGGGGACTTCGCGCAGGATCACGATCGGTTCGGTGGCGCCCACGCCAGCCAGCGACGCGGTGGCCTCGTCCTGCGCGACAACGGCCAGACCGAGCAGCAGCTGATAGTACTCGAGGGATCGCGCGAGGTTGCTGACCTGCAGTTCGACCGTGCCGAGGCGCGTGGCGGCCGGCAATCGATAGCCGGCCGGCGGACGGCCATAGCTGCCGAGCAGTGCCCGATCGGCGCCGGTGTTCGAATCGGCCGGTGCGCCGAACATGTCGCGGCTGCTGACACCCATGCGATGTGCCTCCCTGCGGACATTGACGGTGACGGAATCAAGGCAACGCCGCACGGCGCGCTGTCTTCAATCTACCGTTCAAACAATCGTTGTCAAGGCAACTATCTAGCGAGTTGGTGAGCTCGTCCTAGAACTCAATCTGCGCTCCCATCTCGACCACGCGGTTTGACGGAAGCTGGAAGAACTGCGCCGCCGACTGTGCGTTCCGTGACATCAGGACGAACAGGCGCTTCCGCCAGGCGGCCATGGGGGTCGATCCTGTCGGCAAGAGTCGCTCGTGCCCGAGATAGTAGCTCGTCTCCATGGGGCGGGCGACAATGCCCTGCTCCGCGCACTGCGCCAAAAACGCCGGCACGTCGGGACTCTCCATGAATCCGTAGCGGGCCGTCACGCGCCAGAATCCGTGGTCGAGTGGCGCCACGGTTACGCGCTCCTCGCGCGGCACGGTCGGCACGTTGCTCGAGCTTACCGACAGCAGCACGACCTGCTGGTGCAGCGCCTTGTTGTGCTTGAGATGATGCAGCAACACCACCGGCGCGCCTTTGCTGTCACTGGTGAGAAAGACGGCCGTACCAGGCACGCGCGGCGCTGGCCGGCGCCCGAGTTCATCGAGCATGAGGTCGAGCGGCAACCCGGCCCGCTGCAGCAGCTGCTGCAGCGCAAGGCGCCCGCGCTTCCATGTCGTCATGAGCAGCACCAACGCGGCGGCGAGCACGAGCGGCACCCAGCCTCCTGCCGCGATCTTGATCACGTTGGCGCCGAGAAAGGCGAAGTCCAGCACGAAGAAGAACGTGGCGAACGTGGCGACCTGCCAGAGCGGCCAGTTCCAGCGCGTCCGTGCCACCACGGCGAAGAGCAGCGTCGTGATCGACATGGTGCCGGTCACCGCGATGCCATACGCGGCCCCGAGCGCGGCCGACGACTTGAAGCCCAGCACGATGCACACGGTGCCGAGCATGAGCGCCGCGTTGATCTGCGGGATATAAATCTGTCCGTACTCTTCGTGCGACGTCTGCACGATCGTCATACGCGGCAGATAGCCGAGCTGAATCGACTGGCGCGCCAGCGAGAACGCGCCGGAGATCAGCGCCTGCGACGCCACGATCGCGGCTAGCGTGGCGATGATGAGCAGCGGAATGAGAAACCAGGAGGGCGCCAGGAGATAGAACGGATTGCTCACGGCCGCCGGATCCCGCAACAGCAGCGCCCCCTGGCCGAAATAGTTGAGCAAAAGCGCGGGCAACACCACCGCGAAGAACGCCCGGCGGATGGGCACTTTGCCGAAGTGGCCCATATCCGCATACAGCGCCTCCGCACCGGTGACGGAAAGGAAGACCGCGCCCAGCGCGACGAATCCGTGTGTCCCGTGGTGCAGCAGAAAGCGCAGTCCGTACAGCGGATTGAGCGCCGTCAGTACCTGCGGGGTGTCGATAATCGACGTGAGGCCCAGCGATCCGATCACGACGAACCACACTAACGTCAGTGGGCCGAAGGCACGGCCGACGGTCGCAGTACCGAAGCGTTGGGCGGCGAAGAGCACGACCAGAATGACCAGCGTGATCGCCACGACGTACCCGGACAGGGTGGGCGTGACGATGTCGAGCCCTTCAACGGCGCCCAGCACGGAGATGGCCGGCGTGATGATCCCATCGCCGTACAGCAGCGCCGTACCGAACACGCCCAACAAGACGAGCACCGTGCGTCGGCGCGGGCCGATGCGCTTCGACGTGTCCTGCAGCAGCAGGGCGAGCATGGCGAGCACGCCGCCTTCCCCGTTGTTGTCGGCGCGCAGAATGAACACGAGGTACTTCGCCACCACGACGAGCAGAATCGACCACGTCACCAGACTCAGGATGCCGTACACATTCACGGCATTGGGTAGCAGACCGTGCGACGGGCCGAACGCCTCTTTCATCGCGTACAGCGGACTCGTGCCGATGTCGCCGTACACGACGCCCAACGCAGCGAGCGTCAGCAGCGTCAGGCGACGCCCTCCGGCGCTGTCAGGCGCATGTGAGGACGGGGCGGGCGATGGCGAAACGGTCGAGTGTGTCATGACTTGAGGCTAGGGCCTTCCGCATCAAGAACGTACAAAGACCATCCGCTCTGCCATCAAGGTTTCACAAAGATGCGGGCGCGTCGGCCAGCGCCTCGATGTCGGCCGCGGGGAGCTCCAGGACGAATTGGCTGCCTCCGCCGTCGCGCGCCTCGTGCAGCAGCCGACCGCCCTGTATTTCGGCCAGTCGCCTGGCGATCGACAACCCCAATCCGGCGCTGGTGGCATCAGGAATCGCGCCCAGGCGATGAAACGGCTCGAAGATCCGCTCACGATCGATATCCTCCACGCCCGCACCGCGATCGCACACCGAGACGCGTACCACCTCGCCGATCCGCTGCGCGCTCACATGGATCGGCTGATCAACCGGCGAGTATTTGTCGGCGTTCTCGAGCAAGTTGACGACGATGCGCAGCGACTGCGTGAAGTCGAGACGCGCCAACAGGAGCGGCTCGGCCGACGACAGCTGCACATCGATCACACGATGCGCCATCGCCCCTGATACGCGTTGCAGCGCGGCGCCCAGCAGATCTTCCACCGCCGTGATCTGCGGCGCAATCGGCGTGGCGCCACCGTCGAGCCGTGAGAGATCGAGCAAGTCCGCCACGAAACGATTGAGCCGGTCTGCCTCCTCTTCGATGATCGCCGCCCGATCATCGCCTTCCAGTCGGATCGCATTGGCCAGGGCTTTGATCGTGGTGAGCGGCGTGCGCAGATCATGCGACACCGACGCGAGCACCGCGTCTTTCATCTTGTCGGCCTGCCGCAGTGCCTCGGTGTGCTCCGCCTGCGCCACCAGTCGCGCGCGTTCGATGCCAAGGGCGGCGTAGAAGCTGATCGCACGCAGGAAGCGTTGCCGCGACGGTGTGAGGTCGAGCGGCGCGCGGCGTTCGATGTGCACGACACCGACGACCTTCTCGTGCACGCGGAGCGGCAACAGCAAGCCGCACGCGTCGGCGATTCCGGCACCATCGGCAATGTCTACAGCACGCGCGGCGTTGCGACTCGCGCTCAGCGACGCGCCAACCCGCATGGTTCCGTCGCTGCGCTCCACCGCAGCGCGCCCATTGTCTGCGACCCACTGCAGCAGATGCGCGCGCGTGGGCATGCCGAGATCCCGTGAGGGCACGAGTGCGGCGGACAGCGCTGCCACCGCCGGCGCACCGGCTGGCTCCGGCGCGTCTGACTCGATTACGCCAGTGGAGAGCGTTCCACGCTCGGCCACCAACGATAACGCACCATCCGACTCGTCGACCGCGAAGATGCGACAGCGATCGACGCCCAATGACTCGTGGATCACGCCGGCGATCGCGGCCAACGCCTGCTCTGAAGGACCGGCGTTCAACGACTCGGCGCCGACTACGGCCAGCCGATCCACTTCGGCCGCGCGCTCCCACGCCGTACGCGCTTCGCTTTGTGCCACCGACAGCAGGTGCGCCGCGACGCCACTCGTGATCAACAGCGCCACCAGCACGAGCCAATCAAGCGGCTCGGCCACCACGAAGGAGTACAGCGGCTCGAGAAAGAAGAAGTTGAAGCAGCAGAACGCCGCGACCGACAGGACCAGTCCGACCCGCCGCCCAGCGCTCGCACTGGCCACCAGAATCAACAGGAGGTACGCCAGGGCCAGATGCGCCTTGTCCAGCCACGGGCGCAGCGGGAGTAGGCCCAGCGTCAGCAGCGAGAGGGCAATGGACCAGCGAAGCAATCGCATGGATGAAGGTTACCGTGCCCCTCGTGCGGTGCGCTACAAGCGCCTAGGTTGCCACGCATGCCCTCCAGCTCTGGTTCAGCGTCGGCGTCGCCGGCCCCCGTGGTGCTGGTGATCGAAGACGAGCCGTCGATCCGCTCCATCATCCGGGCCGCCGTCGAGTCGGAGGGCAGCGTGATCTATGAGGCCGCGACCGCGCGCACCGGCCTCGAGCTGGCGCGAAGCCACAAGCCGTCGCTCATCGTACTCGATCTCGGACTACCCGACGCCGACGGCGCGCTGGTCTGCGCGAAGATTCGCGAGTGGTCCGCCACGCCGATCGTGGTGCTGTCGGCCCGTCATGATGAGGCGGAAAAGGTGCGACTGCTGGACGCTGGGGCGGACGACTATCTCACCAAGCCATTCAGCACGATCGAGCTACAGGCGCGATTGCGGGCGCAGTTGCGGCGCGCGGCCATGGGGCCGGTGCGCGGTGGCGATGTGCCCTACGCGTTTGACGGACTGCGTATCGATCTGGTCAGCCGCACGGTGTCGCGCGACGGACAGCCGATTCACGTGACACCGACCGAGTGGGAGTTGCTGCGGACTTTGGTCACGTCGGCCGGTCGCACGCTCACGCATCAACAACTGTTCGATGCGGTGTGGAGTCGCTCACACGGCGATGCGCAACAGTACCTTCGCGTCTACGTCGCGAATCTGCGGCGGAAAGTCGAGCGCGACCCGATCCGACCCACGCTGATCGTGACCGAGCCGGGGGTCGGGTACCGCATGTCGCTTCCAACGGCTGAGTAGGGCGTCCGCCGCGATGGCACCTATACCCCTCCAGGGCATAAGTCATTAGGATTCACGCTATGGACGTCCGCCGACGCATCGCCGCCCTCGCGCTCTTTGGCGTGCAGCTGTTGCAGGGAGTGCTCCCTGCAACGGGCGCAGACTGTGAACGCGCTGTCGTCTCCAAAAAGACCGTTGGCGTCGCGGCGCCGGCCGATCTGCATCGGCATCATGTGTCAGCGGTGAGCGAGGCATCTTCCGCCGCACCGGTCGCCAACGAGCACGCGGCCGACCCGGCCCCACAGCCGGTGCCGGTGCAGCATTCGCACGCGCCAGCCGCCTGCCCGATGGCCATGGCCTGCACCGTGGTCGGTGTTATGAGTGCCGCCGTCGCCGTGAACACCGTCGATGTCGCGGTCGATGTACACCGCCCCGTGCACGTGACCGATTGGCCGGTCTCGCTCGACATCGCCCCCGAGCCCCCACCGCCGCGAGGCTGAGCACCCCGCTCTCCGGTCATGCCGGATCGAGCCGTCTCAACGCCATCGCTGCCGATGCACGTCCGCGCCCTCTGCGCGAGACGCCCCGCATCTGCTATCCGTTGCGCTGCGCAGAAGCGCACCGCTCGCACCTGTCCTGCTCATGAATCCCTTTTTGAACGCCCCACGCTTCGGCGTCGCAGGGTTGCTTGTAGTTGTCACGGCCCTGTCGGCCCCGCTGGCGACCCTCTCGGCGCAAACCGACTACTACAACACCGATGCCGGACGCCCTGTCCGCATTGAAGACGCCTATGCCATCGAACGGCGCGCGGTCGAGCTGCAACTGGCGCCGTTTCGTCTCGAGCGTGCCCGCGGCGGCAGCTACCGCTGGGGCATTGAACCCGAGTTCGCCGTCGGCCTCTTCCCGCGCACCCAAGTGGAGATCGGATTTCCGATCGCGCATGTGGAAGGCGTGGCCGGCACGCGTCGTACCGCACTCGGCGGCATCGACGCCTCGGTGCTGTACAACCTGAACACCGAGACGCGACTTCCGGCGCTCGCGGTCGTGGCCGACGTGCTGCTCCCGGTCGGCGCGATGGCGCCCGACAAGGCATATCCATCGTTCAAGGCCATCGCCACCAAGACCTTTCCGTGGGCGCGCTTTCACCTGAACGGTCAGGTGACGATCGGCGATGCGCCGAGCATCGCGCCTGCCGGAAGCGGAACGACGGCGTCGGCCGAACTCTCGCGATGGCTGGTCGGTGTCGCGGTGGATCGGACGCTGCCGTTGCGTTCGCTCCTACTCACCGCCGAAGTCGTGACGTCGCAACCTCTCGATGCGACCGAAACACAAGCGTGGGACGTGGCCGGTGGCGCGCGCTATCAAGTCAGTCCACGACTCGCCGTCGATGGCGGTGGTGGTTACCGACTGTCGAGGGCGGACGCCGGTTGGTTTCTCACCGCCGGTGCTGCCGTGTCGCTTGGACTGCCCTGGTCTCCCCGTCGCTAACCACGAGCCGATCTCATGAATTTACTCCGCTCTCATCGCGCCCTGGTTCACGGCATTGTCGTCACCGCGCTCGCGCTGACGTCGCTCGCCACGCCACGCACGGCGCTGGCCCAGTGGACCACCACGTACGAACAGTTCTACCTGCAGGCCTCGCACAACTGGTCGTTCCGCAATCAGTACGCATCGGCCGACCGGCTGTTCAATGCCTTCGATTACGGCCACGCAATTCTGTACGAAACGCTGTGGACGAAGCCCAACGCGCCCGTCGCTCGGCTCGAAGAAAAGGAGTTCGACTATCTCACCAAGACCGTGCTGGTGAAGCCACCGCGCGTGCCGCTCGAAGAGGCCGCGATCGAGCCCAAGTATGCGCAGCTCGCGCCCGAAGCGAAGGTGATGTTCGACTGGGCGCATCTGTTGCACCGGCAGCTGTACGACGTGCTCGCCGACGAGCGCCTGAGCGATGCCCAGCGTGATCGAGAAGCGCAGCGGCTCATCGCGTACTACAAGAGCCGCCCCGACCTGGCATTCAGCTCGAAGCCCAAGACGATGGCGTTGATGCAGGAGCAGTCGTACTCGCTCGCGTTCCGCAAACGCTATCCGAAGTTCAATGGGCTTATCTGGGGCTATCACTGGCTGCAGGTCGGACTCTACGAGCCGCTGATCGTCGGCAAGACCACCGCCGCGAAACAGGCCGGCGTGCGCGCCACGGTTGCCCGCTTCTGGCAGATGGTGGACGGTGCGCCGACCGCACTGCCGTACCAGATGCCGATGACGGCCGCTGTGGCACCCGCGTTCGCCACGCGATTCCCGGAAGCCGCCATCATCTTCGACAATCTGCATTCGATGCATGATGTCGTGTCGGACATCCTGAGCAACGAAGCCGTGCCGCGCAACGCGAAGCGCGCCGAGATCATGCGAGCGGCGCGGCTGTATCGCGACGACACGTCGTACGTGATGCCCGTCGCCGCGTGGCTTGCCATGTCGAAGCACATGGGCATCGAGAACATGGGCGGCTCATCGGTGGGCTTCCTGCCCGTGCTGCCGACGCCTTCGGTGACCTACGGCGCTGTCATGACGCATGACTGGGAGACCGGCGCCATGAAAGGCTTCTCGTACGGGTCAGCGGCCGCCGGTGCCGCTTCCGGTGGCGAGCACGCGGGGCACGACATGGCGTCGATGGCCATGCCTGCCGCCATGCCTGCCGCCATGCCTGCCGCCATGCCTGCCGCCATGCCTTCAACGACAGCTGCGGCCAACGACAGCGCCGACGTGGCCGCGCTGGTACACCGCTTCCACGATGCGCTCGAACGGGGCGACAGCGTTGCGGCGATCAGTCTCCTCACTAAGGACGCCGAGATTCTGGAAAGCGGCTCGGTGGAAACGGTGGCGGACTACCGCGCACATCATCTGCCTGCCGACATCGCGCTCGCGAAGGCGATCAAGAGCACAAGGGCACCGCTCCGCGTACTCGTGCAAGGCGACCTCGCCACCAGCACCTCCACCTCGGTGACGAAGGGCACCTTCCGTGACCGCGCGATCGACTCGGCCGGCGCTGAACTCATCGTGGCCCGACGTACGCCGCAAGGCTGGCGGATCTCGGCCATTCACTGGTCGGCACGGCGACGCAACTGAGTAGGATCGGGGTACTTTTCGTCACCATGACGCTCTCCCGAGTCGCACCATGCGCGATCCTCGCGTTTGCGCTGACATCCGTCGCTCCGGCGGTGTCGGCGCAAGCGGTATCAGCCGCCGACATGGCCTTCGTGCAAGGCATGATTATGCACCACGCGCAGGCGATCACGATGACCGCGATGGTGCGGACGCACACCTCGCGCGTGGAGTTGCTCCTGCTCGCTGAACGCATCGAGGTGTCGCAACGAGACGAACTGGCCGTCATGCATCGATGGCTCGCCGACCATGGTGCATCGCCCCAGATGCACGGCGCGCACGCGATGCCGGGGATGCTGTCGCCAGCGCAACTGGCCGAACTGGCCGCCGCCCGTGATGCCGCGTTCGACCGTCTGTTTCTGCGCCTCATGATTCAGCATCACGACGGCGCGCTGCAGATGGTGACCGATCTGCGCCGCGTGCCTGGTGCGGCGCAGTCGCCGATGCTGTTTCAGTTCGTGAACGACATCGACAACGACCAGCGCGCGGAGATCCGCCGCATGCAAACATTGTTGGCAGCATGGTCCAAATGACCTCGCCACGTCCTACCATTCACGTCAGGAAAGCTTTCGTGCCGCTCTTTCGTTCGACGACCCACCTCGTACCGGTCGCACTGTCGGTCGCGCTCTCTGTGGGCGTACTGTCCACCACAGTGGCAGCGCAGGACGCCCGCACGGCCGACCCGCGCACTTCGCTCAAAGGTGGTGCGAAGGAGGCGCAGCAGGCGATCAAACATCTCGAGCTCGTCTCGAGCACACCGAAGGTCGAGGGCTGGTTCAATCCGCGCGACCTGGGGGATTTCGGCTACGCGAACTCGGACTTGGCCTTCCAGAAAAACATCGTCTTTCAGGGCGGCTGGCACGGCTGGCAGGCGTGGGATATCAATGATCCCAAGGCACCGAAGCGTCGCGCCGCGGTCGTGTGTCAGGGCGGCCAAGGCGACCCGTCGGTGTACGGCAACTTGTTGTTCATGTCGGTGGAAGACGGCAGCGGCCGTCTCGACTGCGGCACGCAGGGCGTGTCCGACACCGTGAGCGCGGCGCGCTTCATGGGCGTGCGCATCTTCGACATCTCGAACCTCGATGCGCCGAGGCAGATTGCCGCGGTGCAGACCTGCCGCGGTTCGCACACGCACACACTCGTGACCGACCCGAAGGACAAGGCGAATGTGTACATCTACGTGCAGGGCACCGGTGGCGTGCGCTCGCCGAACGAACTCGCCGGTTGCGTGCGCAGTCCCGACGACACGAGCACTTCGCTGTTCCGTATCGAAGTGATCAAGGTGCCGCTGGCGTCACCGCAGGAGGCAAAGGTCGTGAACATGCCGCGCATCTTCGCCGATGCCTCGGGGAAAGTGGCGGGCTTGTGGAAGGGCGGGGATCACGGCCGCGGCACGCAGAACACCGGCCGCACCGATCAGTGTCATGACATCACGGCGTATCCGGAAATCGGACTCGCCGCCGGCGCCTGCTCGGGCAACGGTATCCTGCTCGACATTGCGAATCCGGCCAACCCGAAGCGCATCGACGAAGTCATCGACCCGAACTTCGCGTACTGGCACTCAGCCACGTTCAGCAACGATGGCCAGACCGTGGTGTTCACCGACGAATGGGGCGGTGGAACGCAGGCGCGCTGCCGCGCGACGGACAAGCCGGAGTGGGGCGCCGACGCCATCTTCACGGTGGGCGCGAATCGCAAGCTCAAGCCGGCCGGCTACTACAAGCTGCCCGCCGCACAGGGGAGTGCGGAGAACTGCGTGGCGCACAATGGCTCGCTGATCCCGGTGCCGGGACGTGACATCATGGCGCAGGCCTGGTACCAGGGTGGCATCTCAGTGTTCGACTTCACCAACCCGGCGAAAGCGCAGGAGATCGCGTACTTCGACCGTGGTCCGATCGACCCGGCGCGCTTGACGCTGGCGGGCTACTGGTCGGTTTATTGGTATAACGGGCAACTGATCGGCTCCGAGATCGCGCGCGGACTCGACATCTTCACGCTGCAGCCCAGCGAGTTCCTGTCGAAGAACGAGATCGACGCGGCCAAACTGGTCACGCGCGAGGAACTCAACGCGCAGTTGCAAACGAAGATCGTGTGGCCGGCGCATGTCAGTGTTGCCCGCGCCTACGTCGATCAGCTCGAGCGTGGCAAGGCGCTGGCGGAGGCGCGCATTACCGCGATCCGTAACGCGCTGGAGGCAGCCGCACAGTCCACCGGTGGCGCGCGCCGCACCGCGTTCTCCGCGCTTGCCGCGTCGCTGGCGCAGGACGCCCTGGCCTCCAGCGACACCGCGAAGGTGCGCCTGCTGAGCGGCGTGGTACGCGACCTGGCGAAGTAAGCCACAAGGGACGCGGTGGGCGCGCGGGACGGAGCGCATCTGTTGCGCTTCGTCCTGGCTCTCCGTCTTATAGGCGCCGCAGCCCTCGCCGGGCAGATGCTCACCGCAGTCAGGTACGACGTTGATGACGGATATTCCCGCCCCGCCGACTTGGCGGACCGTGCCCGATCCCGCTGCGCATCGCGTCTTGCGCGATCGGTCCAGACTCGAGGTGCTCAGAGCCACGGGGCTGCTCAACGGCGGCAAGGACGACGTCCTGGATCGCCTCACCCGGGTCGTCTCGCGGATCCTGAATGTTCCGGTCGCTGCCGTCTCCCTTGTCGATGATCGAGGGCAGTCCTTCGCCGGGCTTCACGGACTGGGCGGATGGGCTCGTACAGCGCGCGGAACCCCGTTGTCACACTCGTTTTGCCAGCATGTCGTCGTGGACGACGCCCCCCTCGTTATCGAGGACGCGCGGCTGGATCAGCGGCTGCAGGACAACCTCGCCATTGCGGGCCTGGGGGTGGTCGCCTACGCCGGCGTCCCGTTGACCACACGCGACGGGGAAACGCTTGGCGCGCTCTGCGCGATCGACACGCAGTCACGCCTCTGGTCGAGCGACGACCTCGAGACACTGCAGGACCTCGCGGCGGCGGCCGTCGCCCAGCTGCAACTGCGGGCCGCCCTGCGCGACGTCTCGGACGCACATGACGTGATGCGCCTCGAACAGGAGCGCCTTTGGAAGGAACACGAGCGCCTTACCACGATCGACCCCATGACCGGATTGCTGAGCCGCACCGGTGGTGAGCGGGCGCTCCGCGGGGTGCAGACCGCCGGCACGCTGCATACGATCGCCATTGACGGCGACGATCTCGCGCGGATGATCGTCGCCGCCGCGCTGGTGCAGGTCGGCGGCGCCAACGCGGTCTGCGCGCGGGTGGCGCCTTCAGTGCTGGCCATGTTTCGCCCCGACGCCGCGAGTGGACACGCCGACTCGTCGATGGCGGCGCCGATGCCTGCGTCATTCGAAGAGCGCCTGCTAGCCGCCCTGCGCGCGCCCATCGGCTCTCGGAGCGCGTTCTCGGTGCGCGTCGGATCGGTGCACGTCCCGGCGCACTCCACGGAGGCGCTTGGCGCGCTGCTGCGCACCGCCGACGCCGGGCGAGATGCGTCAGCGTGGCATTGCCTGACCCCGTCGCGCCTGTCACTCGTCGCCAGCAGTGCTGGCCCCCGCGTGCTGCTGCTCGACGACTACCCGAGCGTGCTCGATTGGGCGCGGACCGCACTGCAGGATGGCGGATGCACGGTGCACACGGCCGTCGCCGCCGACGAGGCTCTCGTACTTGCCGCGAGCTTGCGCGAAGCCGGGACGCCACTCGACATGATCATCTGTGACAGTGCGGTGCAGCATGTCGACGGTGAGATGATCGGCATGCTGCTCCGGTTCGACAACCCCGATCTGCCGGTCATCCGGCTCGGCGGCGAGCCGGCATCGACGGGCACCGCCACATCGTCGAGTGACGCCTACGTGAGCGTCGTATCGAAACCGGTGTCGCCACCGACCCTCCTCGACTGCGTCGTACGCGCGCGACGTGTGGATATTTCCAGCGGATCCGCGACGTGCTAACGACGTCCATCGACGCGGAGTCGCGCGCCGGTGCGATGATGCGCCGACCGGGATGGCGTCTCGAACCCAAGTTGAGCATGCCGTGCTGCGAAACGCTGTCGCAGTTGCTCGACCTTCTGGCGGGTGGGGCGCCGACGTCGGAGATCGCGCGAGCCGTAGCTCGGGCACAGCAGTTGGCGGCGGGCGGCGACATCCTGGTGGTCCGCGACGCTGCGACGTTGACGGTGAACGACACGCCGGCGGCCCCCGAGACCGTGGCATCCCTCCATCGGATGCTGTGCGAGCATAGCGTCTGCGAAGTGGCGATCGATCGTCATGTCGCGGAGCGCGACCTGCTGCAGCTCGCGGCCCTTCTCAACGGTTCTGCACGGGCGAATGGACCGTCGTTCGTCGAGCTCTGGCAGCGGCTCGGCGTGTGGCGGATCACGTTGCAGTTTGATCAATCCGCAGGCGTGGCCGCTGAGCGTGACGACCACACGCTCGCCACCCAGTGGTCTCGTCGCCTCGCGGACGCCGTCGACGGTGATCATCCCGAAGCCGCGCTGGCGATCATGCGGGCGGTACTTCAGGCTGAACAGGACGCGCCGGAACCCACGCGCGCGGAAGCGGCGGCCCGGTTCGACGAGTTGGCGACTCCGGCGGTGCTGCGTCTGCTGGGCCGATTGATCCCGATGGGCGAGCCGGTGCGTACGCCAGACAACCCGCTGCGTGCCGTCTTTGTGCGCTCTGGCGACCGCGCCGCGACCGCACTCTTCGCGCAACTCTCGGCGGCACCGACCGCCGGTGAACGGCGCATGGTGTTCGATGCCATCGTCGCGATCGGCCATTCGTCGCCGCTGTTCATCAGCAGCCTGCACCATTCGAGCTGGTACGTGGTGCGCAACGCCGCCGCGCTGCTGGGGGCATTGCCCGGGACCGATACCGATCACGCGCTGGTGCAGACGCTACGACATCCCGACACTCGCGTGCGAGTCGCCGTCGTCCAAGCGCTCGGCCAGCTCGGGACACCGCTCGCGGGACAGGCGTTACTGCTGGCCATGAACGACGGCAGCTCCGACGTGCGACATGCCGCGCTCCAGTCGCTCGATGCCATGAAAGCGTCACTTCCGTCGACGCTACTGACCGCAGCGCTCGAGCGGGAAGATCGTGAAGTCGTCCAGTTGGACTTGATCTCCGCACTCTCGGGGTGCACGGACCACGAGACCATGTACGCATTGTCGCGGTTCTGTGCCAGGGTGCTCGCACGCGGCGGCGCTGTCAGCGCCGCGCTCGCCGCCATTGAGGTGATGGTGGGTCACCGCGCGAGTTCCGTGACGAACTTCCTGAGGTTCCTCGATAGCCACGACGATGCGGGTGTGCGGGCACGGGTTGCTCGCCTTCGCGCGCGCGCGGAACCGTCACTCCCGGTCACCTGAGTCAACGGCCGACGCACGGGCGGTGTGCCGATTCCCCTCGGATGCCGTTGATGTCGAGGAGGGGCCGGGTCTGCTTCCGACCGATTTCCCCGCGGGTACCTCCGGCGCGGGGGATCGGTTACGTTTCGGAAGAAGCTTTTTTGACGCCCATCAGCGAAGGTTTTGCCCATGTCGGATGTACTGCAGGAATTTTCCTTCGTTGACCGAGGTCGGACGTTCCAGTGTCGTGTCGCCGCGTCGCGCGTAACGGGACCGGATCCGTGGTGGTGGTTCGAGGTCTCGACCGAGCAGCATCAGCGTCATGCGCCGTTCCGCGCGGACCCCGATGACACGCTCGAAGTCGTGCAGCAGCGGATGGTGGCCTACTACGACAATCTGCTCGAGCGTCGCGCCGCCCCGGTGGTGAAGAAGTGGAGCCGCCCGGCGCCGCAGGCTGCAGCGGCCACGAGCGACGAAGGGTCAGACGTGATCGAGATGGACGCCGAGACTGAAGAAGTCGTGGCCGAGATCGAGGAAGAGATTGCCGAGCTTCCGGGTGACGACGACGACGCACCCGCGGCCTGATTCGGCCTGAGTGCAGATCACCCCGGCGGCATCGCCGGGGTGGCCACTCCCAGCGCCTTGCGCACCGCAGGCGCCACCACTGTCCCGAATAGCTCGATACTCCGCATGATATCGGCGTGGGCCATCGGTCCTACGCTGAACTGAATCAGCATGCGGTTGTGTCCGAAGAGCTCGTGCTCGAACAGAATCTTGTCGATCACCTGCTCCGGTGCCCCCACCAGCAGCGCGCCGCGCGGCGAGCGCTCCACGTCGAACTGCCGCTGAGTCGGCATCGGCCACCCACGCTCGCGCCCAATGCGTCCCATCGCCTCGATATACGGCGGGAACGACACCGCGACCGCGCGGGCGTCGCTGTCCGCGATGAATCCGTGCGAGTTGATGCTGACCGGTAACGTGGAAGGGTCATGTCCAGCGCGCTCGGCTGATTCGCGGTACAGCGCAACCAGTGGCACGAAGCGCTCCGGCGCGCCCCCGATGATGGCGACCGCGAGTGGCAGTCCGAGCGTGCCGGCCCGCACCACCGATGCCGGCGTACCACCGACCGCGATCCATACCGGCAGCGGCGACTGCAGTGGCCTCGGATACACGCCACGATCATCGATCGACGCCCGCAGCGCACCCGACCATGTCACGCGCTCCTGCTCACGCAGCTTGAGTAGCAGCGCGAGCTTCTCCGTGAAGAGCTCGTCGTAGTCGTCGAGATTCTGACCGAAGAGCGGATACGACTCGATGAAACTGCCGCGTCCGGCGGTGATCTCCGCGCGACCATTCGAGATCAGGTCGAGAGTGGCGAAGTCCTGAAACACGCGCACCGGATCATCCGAGCTCAGCACCGTGACCGCGCTCGTTAATCGAATGCGTTGTGTACGCGACGCCGCTGCGGCCAACACAACCGCCGGGCTCGACACGACATAGTCAGGACGATGGTGTTCACCGACACCGAACACATCAAGGCCAACCTGATCAGCGAGCACGATCTCTTCGACGAGCTCCTGCATACGACGCGCGGCGACGGTCGCGTTGTGCGTCGAGCGCGGATCCGTTTCGCCAAAGGTGTAAATGCCAAGTTCCATATCGAACTCTCGCTCATCTGCAGGCGAACTGCTAGCGAGATTGTTGCAAAGAATATCACAGCGGGACGAATCGTGGGCCTCGTTTTGCGTTACACGCGCGTAGTGCGAACGCGATGAACCACATCGGGCGCACGAGCTGTTGTGTTTACTCGAACTCGAGGGTGCTTCATGAAGAAATTTCACAAGCTGGGCTGGATTGCGGCGGCGATGTTCGCCGCGGTACCGGCGCAAGCGCACGCGCAGCTCACGCTGCTCGGACAGTCAGCGACAGGCCTCAGCGGTGGTGGACTTGGTGCCGTCGCCACGGTGCTCACCCTGCAGAGCCCCGGCAGCACCACCGCCGAATCGGGCTGCATTGGGCCCACGGGCGTGAACTGCGGCTTTACCGATGCGAACGTGCAATCGGGACAGTCACAGCTGCGTCTGGTCTCGGCGTTTCCGGGTCTTACCGGCAGCAACTTCCGACTGTTCTTGAACGCGGCGGAACCCACCGGCGACAACTCGATCACCGTTAACAACGCGGTCGTGCGTTTGTACAGCGGTAACACGCAGGTATTCAGCAGCGTGGCGTTCACCTCGCCGCTGACGCTGAACAACACCTTGCCCGGTACGGGCAACTATGGATTCTTGTTCGGCTTGTCGACCACTGATCAGGCACTCTTCCAGGCCGCGTTGATGGCGAATCCGGGCGCCACCATCGGCGTCGGCGCTTCGCTGACCAATGTTACTGGTGGACAGGAATCGTTTTCGGTCGGAACCGACGCGGGCGGTGGTACGACATCGGTGGTACCGGAGCCGTCTACGTATCTGCTGATGGCAAGCGGGCTGGTTGCGCTTGGTATGCTGAAGCGCAAGCGTCGCACGTCGTAACGTTCGATCACGCGTCGTTTGAGTCGTACACGAAGGGCAGCAGACGAAAGTCTTGCTGCCCTTCGTGACATGGGTCACGGAAGCTCCTGATTGCGGCGTCCCTTGGCCCGCGTACCTTTCGCAAGGATGTCCACCGCCCCTATCGATGCCGGCGCTTTGCGCACCCGGCTTCAGCGACAGCTCGAGGGCACGTACGTCATCGAGCGCGAGCTTGGTGGCGCGGGTTCGTCACACGTGTTTCTCGCGACCGAGGTGTCGCTCGATCGCTCGGTGGTGTTGAAGGTGTTGCCACCCGAGTTCACGGCCGACGTCGACGCCGAACGCTTCCGTCGTGAAATTCAGTTCGCCGCCAAGCTGCAGCACCCGCACCTCGTGCCGCTGCTCAGTGCAGCCCTCAGCGCCGCCGATGGCGAATCGGACCAGGTGCGCTGGTACAGCATGCCGTACATCGAGGGGCAGACGCTCCGCGAGTTGCTCGTGCGACGGGGGGCGCCGCCGTACGCGGAAGCCATTCGCCTGCTGCGGGAGATGGCGCTCGCTCTCGCGTATGCCCATGCGCGAGGCGTCGTGCACCGCGACATCAAACCGGAGAATGTGCTCCTCAACGATGGCATCGCGATGATCTCCGACTTCGGCGTCGCCAAGGCGCTCGACGATGCCAGTGACGCGGCGCTTCGCACCGGGCGTCGCGTGACCACGGTGAGCACCGTCCTGGGCACACCCGACTACATGTCGCCCGAGCAGATCGGCGCGGCGCACGTGGTCGATCATCGGGCCGATCTGTACGCCTTCGGCTGCGTCGCGTATGAACTGCTCACCGGCGCACCGCCGTTCGCACGAAGCTCGTTGCGCGCCACGCTGGCCGCCCAGCTCGCCGAGGCGCCGGTGCCGATACGGCAGCAGCGCCCCGAGCTGCCGCAGCCGATCGCCGATATGGTCATGCGATGCCTGGCGAAAAACCCGGCCGAGCGTCCGGCGTCGGCCGCGTGGATCATCCGCGCCATCGAGGGCGCGAGTGGCACTGAGGTGACGGCCCCCGCGCCCGCGGGCGCTGAGCCGGTTGCGCCATCACGGGAGTCCGTGGCAGTCGCGTCGCGAACGGTGATCACTGGCATCGTGGTCGCGGTGGCGGCGGCCGCTGCCGTCTGGATGATGCTCCGATAGTCGCGTTGCCCCCACGCTGACTTGTGCCGATCGTGCCCGAGGGTACATTGGCTTGGTTCGCCCCTTCAGAGGCACTTGTGGAACACGCTGATCCATCCACTCACCCCACGCGTCGCGCGGCGCTGGCTGCGCTTCTGTCCGCCGGTCTGGGGATTGTCCTGCTTCCCAGCCGCGCGTCGGCGTTCGATGCGCGTCGGTTCTCGCATCCGACGCCGCGCGCTGGAATCACCGGCGCGAAGGTCCTGACGGCGGCGGATCTCACGAGATCGCCTCATCTGGTCGAACTCTTTGATGGAATTCGGGCGATTCCGCAAATCGCCGATGGTATCGGCTGTCACTGCGGGTGCGCCGAATTGAGTGGCCACTATTCGCTGCTGAGTTGCTACGAGGGCGAAGCGATGGCCAAGTCTTGCCCGATCTGCCAGGGAGAGGGCCGCGTTGCGGTGCGCCTCGCCAAAGCCGGGAAATCACTGAATGACATCCGCACGGCCATCGATGCGCAGTTTGGCTGATCGGATTCCCCTTATCCCCGCCACCATGTCGCAATTCCCGGCTCGTCTGGTCACGCGCGTACTCCTGTTGGCTGCGCTGTCGTCGGTCATCTCGCCCACCCGGGCGCAGGGGCAGATCAAGGCGAGCGAGTTGCAGAGCATCGCACAAACGGTGGACGGTACCACGGTGCGGGTGACCTATTCCCGGCCGCGCATGCGCGGTCGGTATCCGATCTTCGGCACCAAGAGGGTGCAGTGGGGCGAAGTGTGGACGCCTGGCGCCAACTGGGCCACCCTGCTCGAGGTGAACAAGGACCTCACGATCGCGGGCACGAAGGTCCCCAAGGGCAAGTACGGCATCTGGATGATCGTCGACCGGAGCGCCAACTGGACCATGCTGCTGGACCCCAAGTGGAAGCAGTACCACACCGATCATCCCAAGCCGAACGACACGCAGATCCGGGTGGCCGTGCGCGCCGACTCCAATGCCGCCCGCGAGGAGGCGCTGACCTGGTCGTTCCCGGCGATCACCGTGCGCGGCGGAACGCTGGCGATGCACTGGGCGAACATGCGCGTGACCACCGATTTCGCCGTCGAACCGTCGATCTCGGAGCTGCTGCCCGAGGCGGAGGCGCGTCCCTATCTCGGCACCTTCGAGCTGACGAACGGCAAGACGGGAAAGGTCGACGCGAAGATGATCGTGACCTACGCCCGAGGCGGTCTCAAGGCGCGCTTCGACCCCAAAGACGACTACCTGCAAACCTTCGCGCTCATGCGGACCGGGCCGCAGGTCTTCACCGTCGGCCTATACGAGAGCGCCGAGGTGTACGCCGGCGGCGAGATCTACGAGGTGCTCAAGCCCGACATGATGTTCACGTTCAAGGTCGTGGGGGGCGTGCTGACGTTCGAGTGCCGGGGTGAGGACGACGAGCTGTACTTCACGGGAAAGAAGCTGCCGTAGCTCTGGACGCCCCGACCGCGCGGCACGAGATTCAGGGGTTGGATTGTCGCCCGACAGTCCGCCCCCGCCCCTGTCCCGCCTGGTCTCATGCCGATTACGCTCAAGGTCAACGGCACGCCGCGCACGCTCGACGTGCCAGCCGACATGCCCCTGTTGTGGGCACTCCGTGACGAACTCGATCTCAAAGGCACCAAGTTCGGATGCGGCATCGCCCGCTGCGGCGCCTGCACCGTCCATGTGAACGGTGTCGCCACGCGCTCGTGCAACACGCCGGTGTCCCGCGTGGCCACCGCCGACATCACGACCATCGAAGGGCTCTCGCCCGATGGCCTGCATGCGGTACAACAGGCGTGGGAAGAGCTCGACGTGCCGCAGTGCGGCTACTGTCAGGCCGGCCAGATGATGGGTGCGGCAGCACTGCTGGCCAAGACGCCGAAGCCCACCGACGCCGAGATCGACACCGCGTTGAACACGAATCTCTGCCGATGCGCGACGTACATTCGCATTCGCAACGCCGTGCACCGCGCGGCGGAGATCAAGTCGGGCGCCGCGCCGGCCGTGGGTGGATCGACGCCGTCGAAGAACGGCTCCCCTGACAACCGCTGAGGCCACGACGATGACGACCCAATCCGACAAGCCGGGCGTGAACCGTCGCGACTTCCTGCGCGCCACCGCCCTCGCCGGCGGCGGCATTCTGCTCGCCAGCTACGCCGAACCGCTCGAGGCGATCGAACGACTCGGGATGAACGGCGCGCTCCCTCCCGCCGCCGACCCGATGCTCAGCGCGTTCGTGCGCATCACGCCCGACGGCATCGTCACCATAACCGCCAAGAATCCCGAAATCGGCCAGGGCATCAAGACGATGCTGCCCATGCTGATCGCCGAGGAGCTCGACGTGGACTGGGCGAACGTGCGCGTGGAGCAGGCCGACTTCGACCCGGCCAAGTATCAGGCGCAGGTCGCCGGCGGCAGCACCGCCACGCCCACCAACTGGCTGCCGCAGCGCCGGGTTGGTGCCGCCGCACGCGCCATGCTGGTGTCGGCCGCCGCGACGCAGTGGAACGTGCCCGCCGCTGAACTGGAAACCGAGAAGGGCGTCGTGCATCACCGCGCCTCGAAACGATCGGCCACCTACGGTTCACTGGCCAGCGCGGCGGTGTCGGTGAAGCCGCCCGACCTCGCCACCGTGCCGCTCAAGGACCCGAAGAAGTTCACGATCATCGGCACCCGCAAGAAAACCGTCGGCCTGCGCGACATTCTGATGGGCAAGCCGATGTTCGGCATCGATGTCACCGTGCCGAACATGCACTACGCCACATTCGTGAAAAGCCCCGTGTTCGCCGCCAAGGTGGCGAGCGCGAACATCGAGGCCATCAAAGCGATGCCGGGTGTGACGCACGCGTTCGTGGTCGAAGGCACGACGAACCTGCAGGGACTCATGCCCGGCGTCGCCATCATCGGCAAGAACTGGTGGATGGTGCAGCAGGCGCGCAAGAAGCTCGTCGTCGAGTGGGCGGCTCACCCCACGGCGCAGCAGTCCAGTGCCGCATTCGCGGCCAAGGCCGCCGAGTTCTTCGCCAGCCCGCCGCAGCGCACGATCCGCAACGACGGCGATTTCGACACGGCCATCAAGGGCGCCGCGAAAGTGGTGAAAGGCGAGTACAGCTATCCGTTCATCGCCCACGCGCCGCTCGAGCCGCAGAACTGCACGGCGCACGTCACGGCCGACAAGTGCGAACTCTGGACCACGTCGCAAACACCGCAAGGCGGACGCGCGCTCGTGGCCACCACGCTCGGCATCAAGGAAGACCAGGTCACCATGCACATGGTGCGCGCCGGCGGCGGCTTCGGTCGTCGCTTGTACAACGATCCGCTCGTGGAAGCGGCGTGGATCGCGCGCGAAGCCAAGGTGCCCGTGAAGCTGCTCTGGACGCGCGAAGACGACATGCAGCACGACATGTTCCGTCCGGGCGGATTCCACTCGTTCACCGGTGGACTCGACGCCAACGGCAAGCTGATCGCCTTCCGCAATCACTTCGCGACGTACGGCGAAGGCGAGCGCTTCGCGCCGAGCGCCGACATCGGCCCCACCGAGTATCCGGCGCGCTTCGTGCCGAATCTCAAGATGGACGTGTCGGTGATGCCGTTGGGCGTGCCCACGGGCGCGTTGCGTGCGCCGCGATCCAATGCGCTGTCGTTCGCGTTCCAAGGCTTCATCGACGAGTGCGCGGTGGCTGCCGGAAAGGATCCGCTGCAGTTCCGCATCGACACGCTCAAAGCGGAGATTGCGCCGACCACGCCGCTCACACCGCAGCAGCAGGCCGGACAGATGGATGCGCAGCGCGTGATCGGCATTCTCGAGAAGGCGCGCGAGGTGTCTGGCTGGGGCAAGACCACGCTGCCGAAGGGCACGGGCATGGGATGTGCCTTCTACTTCAGCCATCGCGGATACTTCGCCGAAGTCGTGCAAGTCACGGTGAGCAAGGCGGGTGATGTGAAGGTCGATAAGGTGTGGGCGGTCGGTGATGTCGGCAGCGATATCATCAATCCCAACCACGCCGAGCAGCAGGTGCAGGGCGCCGCGATGGACGGCATGAGCCAGGCCTACGGCCAGGAAATCACCTTCACGGCGGGCAAGGCGGATCAGTCGAACTTCAACAACTATCCGTTGCTGCGTATCCGGCAGGCGCCGCCGATCGAAGTGCATTTCGTGAAGACGGCGTTCTCGCCGACTGGTATCGGTGAGCCTGCATTGCCGCCCGTCGTGCCGGCGATGATCAACGCGATCTACGCTGCCACCGGCAAGCGCGTACGTCAGATCCCGCTCTCCAAGGTCGACCTCAAGTGGACCTGATGGTTTCTTGATGGTTTCTTGATCCCTACTGATTCGATGACTGTTCATTCGATCACCACGTCCCCGTTCGCCGACCAGCGACCGGGGACGTCCGGTTTACGGAAGCGGACCACGGTCTTCCAGCAGACGCACTATCTCGAGAACTTCGTGCAGGCGCTGCTCGATGTCGCCTCGCTTCCGCCCGACGCCACACTGGTGGTCGGTGGCGATGGACGCTTCCACAACCGCGAAGCCACCGAAACGATCATCCGCATGGCGGCCGGCAACGGCATCACGCATGTGATCGTGGGGCGCGCCGGGCTGCTCTCCACGCCGGCGGCTTCGCACCTCATTCGGTCGGGAGCGCACGGCGGCATCATTCTCTCCGCCAGTCACAATCCGGGCGGCCCCAATGGGGACTTCGGCATCAAGTACAACACCGGCAACGGTGGGCCGGCCCCGGAGTCATTTACCAACGAGGTAGCCGAGCGCGCGCGTGTGATACAACAGTACACCATTGCCGATCTGCCGCCCTTCAACCTCGACGATCTCGGCACGCAGCAGATCGGGCCGTTGCGACTCGAGGTCGTCGATCCGGTTTCGGCGTACGCAGCGTTGATGGAATCGCTGTTCGACTTCGACGCGATCAGCGGGCTGTTTGCGAGCGGCTTCCGCATGCGCTTCGATGCCATGCACGCGATCACGGGGCCGTACGCCGTGGAGATTCTCGAGCGGCGGCTCGGGGCGCTGTCTGGCACGGTGATCAATCGCGTGCCGCTTCCCGATTTCGGCGGCGGTCATCCCGATCCGAATCTCACGTACGCGCACGACCTGGTCGAAGAACTGTTCGGTAGCGACGCGCCAGATTTCGGGGCAGCGTCCGATGGCGACGGCGATCGCAACATGATTCTGGGGCAGCGATTCTTCGTGACGCCTTCGGACTCGCTGGCGGTGTTGGCGGCGAATGCCACGCTGGTACCGGGCTACGCGCGCGGTCTCGCTGGCGTGGCGCGGTCCATGCCGACTAGTGCCGCGGTGGACGCGGTGGCGGAGTCGCTGGGCATTCCCTGCTTCGAGACACCGACCGGCTGGAAGTTCTTCGGGAATCTGCTCGACGCGGGTCGCATTACGCTCTGCGGCGAAGAGAGCTTCGGCACCGGCTCCGATCACGTGCGCGAGAAAGACGGACTCTGGGCCGTGCTCTTCTGGCTCAACATCGTGGCGGAGCGCGGCCAGACGGTGGAAGCGATCGTGCGCGAGCACTGGGCGCGCTTCGGTCGCAACTATTACACGCGCTACGACTACGAAGGCGTGCCCACCGAGGCCGCCAATGATGTCATGGCGCATCTGCGCGCGCAGTTCGCCACGCTGCCGGGCACGGTGGTCGCCTCACGTCGCGTGCGCAGCGCGGATGATTTCAGCTACACGGATCCCGTCGACGGCAGCGTGAGTGAGAACCAAGGCATCCGCGTGCTTTTCGACGATGACGCCCGCATCGTGTTCCGGCTCTCGGGCACCGGTACGGAAGGCGCCACGATTCGCCTGTACATCGAATCGCGCGAAACGGACGCCACGCGGCTTGGCATGGACACCTCGGTGGCACTCGCCGAGCTGGTGACGACCGCCCTATCGATGAGCGATCTGGTAGGCCGAACGGGCCGTCGCGAACCGACGGTCATCACGTAAGTTTCCAGCGTCGATGCTTTTTCGATCCTACGCGGAGCGCCCAATGAATGCTGTCGTGAAAACCACCATGGTCCTGCTGGCCACGACATTGGCCGGATGCGCCGGCAACCGCGGCCCCCAGGTGGCGGCCGCGCCAACTGAGTCGCTGGCCGGCGACTATAGCCTCACAGGAAGCCTGGCCGGACGGCGCATTGACGGCGCGATCCGCTTCGACTCCACCGGCCGCACCTTCGTCGTACTCCGCAGCACACCGGCCGGTGCGTTCCGATGCGAGAGTCAGCGGTGGGTGAACGACCGCAATCTACAGCTCAGCTGTGGGACGGTGCAGTTACGACTCGCGGTCGCCAACCGTTCCATCGCGCCGCAAGCCACCATTTCGTTTGATGTGCCCACCACGGCGCGCCACGAGTACGACCCATTCGCCTGTCAGCCGACAGCGCCGCATTTCACGTGCGGCGGGCCGTTGGGTCGGGAAACGCAATCCGTGAGAACGTCTCGCTCCACGGGCAAAGTGACCGTGCAGCCCATCGCCGCAGAGTAGTCGCCGGCAGAATGGCGGGAGGCGGTGCCATTCGCGGACGCACCAGCGGGTGCTACGGCAGTGCGCGACCCACCACGATCGTGACGTTATCGCTCCCACCACGTTCGAGCGTGAGGTCGAGCAGCTCGTGACACAGCTGCTCGGCCGACGTCATCCGCCCGATGGCGGCACCGATTTCGTCGTCAGAGACGTGCTTCGTGAGACCGTCCGAGCACACCAGCGTGACCGTACCGCGCTTGCCCACGTCAACGCGCGAAATCACCGGCAGCGCTTCCTCGGCGCCGATCGCGCTCGAGAGCACGTGATTGAGCGGCGAGTTCTGGGCGCGCTCGGGTGACAGCGCGCCGCGGTCGACCATCTCCTGCGCGATGGTCTGATCGCGCGTGACCTGACGCAGCACGCCGTCGTGGTAGGTGTAGCAGCGGCTATCGCCCACCTGCACCACGTAGAGCCACGGCCACACCACGATCGCGACGGAAAGCGTGCTGGCCATACGGCGCCCTTCGAACTGCGCCTCAGCCTGCGTTCGGACGCGGTTGTGGGCCTCGATGGCGGCCTCGCGTAGCGCCTCTGTGAACTCGTGCTCACTGGCCGAGCCGACCGTGTGGTAGCAGCGCATCGCCGAGGCGAAGTACTCGGTCACGGCGATGGTGGCGAGGCGACTGGCTTCGCTACCGTCCACGCTGCCACCCACACCGTCGGCGACCAGCATGATCGTGGCGAGTCGCTCTCCGCGGAGCGTAATCTCGTCGATCGTGGGAAGACTGGTCGAACGCACGACCACCTGCGGGTGCACAGTGCAGAGCAGGAAATGATCCTGATTGCTGGTGCGGACACGCCCCTGATGCGTGATCCCGAAGAGATCGAGTTCATCGTCCTTCGGACGAGGGAGCCCGGCAATCTCTGATAGCGGTGACGTCATGGCCTGACTATCGCACAACGAGGCTGTCGGCGGCAACCGCCAGACTCGTCCATGTTTGGGTGTCTGGCCCGGACTCAGCCAGACTGTTCGCCTCGCAACGGTGGACCGGCGGCCTCGAGTGCCGCCCACTCGGCATCCTCGAAGAGGCGCGAGCGTGTGAGGAAACGCATCCCTTCCGGCGTTTCCACCGAGAAGCCGGCACCACGGCCGGGCACGACATCGATGGTCAGATGCGTGTGCTTCCAGTACTCGAACTGCTGGTCGCCGATGTAAAACGGAGTGTCCGCAATGGTCCCCAGGTAGACATCCCGTTGACCAATGCGGAACTCCTTGCGCGGAAAACACATGGGCGTGCTGCCGTCGCAGCAGCCGCCCGACTGATGGAACAGCAGCGGTCCGTGCTGGGCTTGCAGCTTGTGCAGCAGGGCTGCGGCAGCCGGGGTGACACCCACCCGTGGCACTGGTGATTCCATCATCGGGTTACCCACGTGTCTCGGCCCGGGGTCAGAAGAAACCGAGCGCGTTCGGGCTGTAGCTCACGAGCAGGTTCTTGGTTTGCTGGTAGTGGTTCAACATCATCTTGTGATTCTCACGTCCGATGCCGCTCTGCTTGTACCCCCCGAACGCCGCGCCGGCCGGATAGTGGTGATAGCAGTTCGACCAGACGCGTCCCGCCTTGATGCCGCGACCCATGCGGTACAGCGTGTTCACGTCGCGCGACCAGACGCCGGCACCGAGTCCGTACAGGGTGTCATTGGCGATGGCGAGCGCGTCGTCCATGTCCTTGAACGTCGTGACGGAGACGACCGGGCCAAAAATTTCTTCCTGGAACACGCGCATCTTGTTGTGTCCCTCGAAGATCGTGGGCTCGACGTAGTAGCCGCCGGCCAGTTCACCCTCATGGTGCGCCCGCTTGCCGCCGGTGAGCACCTTGGCGCCTTCCTTCACGCCGATGTCGAAGTAGCTCAGAATCTTCTCGAGCTGATCGTTCGAGGCCTGTGCGCCGATCATCGTGCTGGGATCGAGAGGGTGTCCCATCTTGATCTTCTTCACGCGATCGATCGCACGCTCCATGAACTTGTCATAGATCGACTCCTGCACCAGGGCGCGCGACGGGCAGGTGCACACTTCACCCTGATTGAGCGCAAACATCGCAAAGCCTTCGAGCGCCTTGTCGAAGAACGCGTCGTCCTGTTCCATCACGTCGGCGAAGAAAATGTTCGGCGACTTGCCACCCAGTTCGAGCGTGACCGGCACCAGATTTTCCGACGCGTACTGCATGATCAGGCGACCGGTGGTCGTTTCACCGGTGAAGGCGACCTTCGCCACGCGCGGGCTCGACGCGAGCGGCTTGCCGGCTTCGACGCCGAAGCCCTGCACCACGTTCAGCACGCCGGGCGGCAGCAGATCGGCGATGAGTTCGACGAACGCCATGATGGCCACGGGCGTCTGCTCGGCGGGCTTGAGCACCACCGCGTTTCCGGCGGCGAGCGCCGGGGCGAGCTTCCACACGGCCATCAGCAGCGGGAAGTTCCACGGGATGATCTGCGCGACGACACCGAGGGGCTCGTGGAAATGGTACGCCACCATGTCCTCGTCGAGTTCACCGGCGCTGCCTTCCTGCGCGCGCAGCACACCCGCGAAGTAGCGGAAGTGATCGACGGCCAGCGGCAGATCGGCGGCCTTGGTTTCGCGGATCGGCTTGCCGTTGTCGATGGTCTCGATCACGGCGATGGCTTCGAGATTCTCTTCGAGACGATCGGCGATCTTGTTGAGAATAATCGCGCGATGTGTGGCCGACGTGCGTCCCCACCCCGGCGCCGCGCGGTGCGCGGCGTCGAGCGCGAGTTCAACGTCTTCGGCGGTCGAGCGCGCGACGTCGCACAGGTGCTGACCGGTAATCGGCGTCGGATTGCTGAAGTACTGGCCACGGACGGGCGCGGAGAACTTGCCGTCGATCCAGTTCTCGTACCGACTCTTGATGGGGATCGTGATTGCGTACTGCGCCGCGCCCTGCGGAAGAGTGGCGGTACTGCTCGGTACAGCTGACGTGGCCATGCTCGCCTCGATGAATCCGGTGGATGCCGAATGGGACTGCTACCGCGGACGAGCTAGGCAAAGGGGATGCCGCGCGCGACCGGCAGATGCTGCCGCTCGGGAGGTGTTACGCAACCGCATACCGGTAAACGCATTGCGGTATGTCGTGGGCGGAGATGACCATTGAGCGGTCCGCGAAGATCAGCGGGACGTCCCAGCGCGCGACAGTTGTCGCATCGTGGATGTCGCGTGTCGCGCGACAGGTGGCGCGGAAAGCCGCGGCAACCGCAACAGCAACCGAAACGGCAACAGCCTGAACACGGAGATCACCGATTGCACCGACTACACAGATAATCAAACAGCGCTTTTTGCTTATCTGTGGCGGCTTCGGTGCAATCGGTGATCTCCGTGTTCAGGCTGTTTGTGGGCCTTGGGCTACGGACCGTAGGCTATGGGCCGTGGGCTTTGGGGCCTACTGCAGAGCGGGGGTGGAGCGCCGGCGAAGCCAGGCACTCAGGCGGCGGAGTGAAAGAGCAATGCCGGTGAAGACCAGCAGGGCGCTGCCGAGCGAGATGAGACCAGCGATGGTCTGGCCGAATGCACCGAGGACTTCACCGGTGTGGGCGAAGCGCAGGATCGAGCGCAGGCGTCGGCCGGGGGTCTGCGTGGCGAAGGACTGCAGTTCTGCGACATGGCCGTCGGTGGTGATCACAGCTGTGGCGCGCTTGTGGGGTTCACCACCCATGCCGCGGTCGAGCGCGAAGGACGCGTCAGCGTTGGGCTTGGTGGGCAGCGTGAGCGTGATCGTGCGCCAGTCGGGCATCTGAGACTTCGCGACGGCCAATCGCGGCTGCAGCGAGCCGGGGAGGGCGCCAGACGGGCCGCCGGACCGTCCTTCGCCGGCGGAGCGCTCGCTGGGCGACGGGCCGGCGGGCGACGGACCGGCGGCGGTACGCCCTGGAGGCGCCTCGCCCGCCACGCGAAACACCAGTGCGCTGGCCCACGGATAGGAGATCACGACGCCCGACGCCACCACGATCACCAGCGGGATCGCGCTCCAGAAGCCGATCACGTTGTGCCAGTTAAAATCGCGCGCTTTGCCCGACAGGCCGCGGCGGAACCAGGTCACGCTGCGCACCGACGCCCAGGTGAGGTTGCGCGGCCACCAGAGCCAGATGCCGCTCAGCACGATCGCCAAGAACGCCAGATTGGCGGCGCCGGTCGCGGCGCGCCCGAGATCGCGCCGCTCACCCTTGGCCGCGAGCCAGCGGTGCCAGTCGGTGACCTGCCGGAAGAAGCCACGCATGCCGACCGATCCCGTGCCCACCACCTCCGCCGTGTAGGCGTTGGCAAAGACGCGCTTCTCCCGTCCGAACTGCAGCTCCACCGGCGTGCTCGCACCCGATCGCCACACGATCGCCGTGGGGGTCGCGTGCTGGGAGGCGGCGACGCGGGACAGGAGTGTGTCGGCGGGCAAGGCCAACTGCCCCGCCGCTGGCGGTGCGCCGTCGAGCCCCCGCAGGTCGGCCCAGACCGTCATCTGCTTCTGGTACGTGAGCAGCACACCGGTCACGGCCATGATGAATACGAGGGCGCCGGCAGCGACGCCGATCACGAGGTGGGTCCAGAACAGGAGGCGGCGGAGAAGGCGCACGGGATTCTTAGTTGAGAATGATTCTCATGAAGGGAAGTTAAGGTTAAGCGATCTATCCCGATCAAGTCAATCGGGTATTGAACAGGCCTTGCCTCCGTCGGCAAATTGCGCGCAATGACCTCCCTGCTCACCCTGCGCGCCGGCCCCGCCGCGGTCGCCCACCTGCGCGAGCATGGCGGCCTCCGCGCCGATCACATCGACATCGTGCCGGGTGCCTCGGGAGGCGCCAAATGGATCGGCATCGGCGGACTCGACCGATATCTGTTCGGGCACCTGCTCCAAAGGCCGCGCAGCCACCCGCTGCACCTCATCGGCTCCTCGATCGGCAGCTGGCGCATGGCCTCGCTCGCTCAACGCGATCCAGTGGCCGCCCTCGCGCGCGGACACGAGGCGTACATCTACCGCCAGCGCTATTCGCCCAAGCCGGATGCACGCGAGGTCAGCGACGTCCTCAGCCGCGCCCTCGACTATCTGCTCGGCGCCGAGGGCGTGCATGAGATCCTGTCGCATCCGACGTTTCGCGTGCACGTGATCACGGCCGAATCGCGCGGCCTCGCGTCGAGTGCACGTCGGCCTCTGCTGGCCACCGCCATGGCCCTCGCCGCCGCCGCCAACATCGTGACGCGGCGCTCGCTCGCCTGGCAGATGAAACGCACGATCTTTCATTCCGCCGGCGACGACTCACCGTTCTTGCACCTGCGCGACTTGCCGACCGTGCATCGCGCACTCACGCCCGAGAATTTGCGCGCGGCGCTGCTTGCCTCAGGATCGATTCCGCTGCTCATGGAAGGCGTGCGCATTCCCGGTGCCCCTGGCCTGCACTGGGACGGCGGCGTGACCGACTACCACCTGGACCTCGACTACGGGCCCGGTCCCGGCCTCGTGCTGTATGCGCACTTCTACGATCATGTCGTGCCGGGTTGGTTTGACAAATCGCTGCCGTGGCGACGCGCCGGTGCAGCGAATTTCTCTCGCACATTGCTCATCGCACCGTCGCCGGCGTTCCTGGCGTCGTTACCGGGCAAACGCCTTCCCGACCGCCGTGACTTCTTCGACTTCAGCGAAGCCGAACGCATGACGCGATGGCAAACGATTCTCGACGCGAGCACCGCACTTGGCGATGAGTTGCATGAGCTCATCGAGACCGGCCGACTGGTCGACGCCATCGTGCCCTGAACGTAGGCGTGTCGTCCACCCTCGATCGCTACCTGGCCTTTCGCCGTTCACTCGGAGCGCGTCCGGCGCTCGAGCCGCTCACCGTCCGCGCCCGCGGACTCGACTTCGCGGTGTATCGCACGCCGGCCGTGGCGGGCACGCCGCCGCTCGTGTGCATCAACGGCGGTCTGTTGTTCGATCACACGTTGCTCTGGCCCGCGCTCGCCGCACTCGCCACCGACCGGCAATTGATCTTCTTCGATCGACGCGGCCGTGGCCGAAGCGGGTCGCCACCCGGTGTGCAGGCCGCGCGCATCGAGTTCGACGCCGGCGACGTGCCCGCGCTGCGCCGTGCGCTCGGCATCCCGGCGTGGGATGTGCTCGGTCACTCGTGGGGCGGCGGTATCGCGATGCTCGCAACGGCGCAGGACCTCGCGAGCACGCGGAAACTCGTGCTGGTCAACGCCGTCGGCGTCACCAGTGCATGGCTCCCGCCACTCCACAAGGCCGGCGTGGCGAGACTTGAAGGAAGCGCGCAGGAGCGGCTCGCCGCGTTCGACCCGGCGTCACTCACGACACCCGATCTCGACGCGCACGCGCGCTACACGCAGGCGTTCTTTCCCGCCTGGTTTGCCGACCAGCAGTTCGCCGCCAGTGTGACACCACCCAAAGGCACCAGCGTCACCGGCGCGGTGGTCGCGGCGCGACTGCGCCGAGAAGGCTACGACTGGGGCGACGCGCTGCGTGACCTGCCCACGCCAACGCTCGTCGTGCATGGAGCGGCGGACGTCCTGCCGCTTGCGGAAGCATCACGCACGGCGGCGCACCTGGGCCACGCGCGTCTGCTGCCGGTCGCGGAGGCGGGCCACAATCCCTTCTGGGAAGCCCCCGTCGCGTTCTTCGCTGCGGTGCAGACCTTCCTCGCGGAGGGATCACCAGACTCCTGACGCGACTCGATGAAGACCGCGGAAACGCTGCTCGCCTGCTGTGTGGTCGGATTGGCCTGCTTCATCGGCGGGCAGAGTGTCGGCGTGCGCACGTCCGCCACGCGGAACGAGGCCGCCGGCGCGATCGATGAACGCGCCCCCCGTACCGGTCGCGGGCTCCGCATCGCGGTCGACAGCGGCACGATCGTGCCACGCGCGCTACGGCACGGCGAGGAGCTGCTGGTGCCATCGTCATTGCTCGTGCGCCCTGATCGCCCGTCGATCTCCGCCGACGAAATGCGTCGTCGCCTCGCCCCCGGCATCGAGGGCACCTACATGAACGCGCTGTTGCGCTCCCGCGATTCCGCCCTCACGCGCTGGCCCGACCGCACGACGCGGCCGCTGCGCGTGTTCATCCGCGATGGCGAGACCATCGAGGGATGGAAGCCGGATTATCTCCCGGTCGTGCGCGATGCGTTCGACACCTGGGTGCAAGCCGGCATTCCCGTGCGCTTCACGTTCGTCATCGACTCGGCGAGCGCCGACGTGCACGTGCGCTTCACCAGCTCGTTCGCCAATGGGATCAGCGGCAAGACCATCTGGAGCCGCGATGCCGCGTATTGGCTCGTCTCGAGCGATATCCAGCTGGCCGTGTCACATCCGGGCGGCGGCTACGTCACGCCCCCGCAGATGCGCGCTATCGCGCTGCACGAAGTCGGTCACTTGCTTGGTCTCGATCACGCTGAATCCTCCGACGACATCATGTCGGCTCGCGTACGGGTGCGAGAACTCAGCGAGACCGACCGCGCTACCGTACGATTGCTGTATACGGTGCCCGCCGGCAGTGTGAAGTAGGGGAGTAAGCCGGCGCTTACCAGCGGAGCGTGACCGTCCGCGTGCCGTTCGCGCGGGAGAACACGGTAAGCCGCGCATCGCGGGACGCCGCCCCGGCAATGGCACGACGCATCGCTTGCACATCGCGCACCGCCGTGCCGTTGAACGCGCGAATGATCTCGCCGCTCCGCAGTCCGGCCTCGGCGAATGGCGATCCCGGCATGGCGCGCAACAGCAGAATGCCCGGTTCGAGTCCCAACACCTCGGCAAAGTCGTCGTCGACCGTGGACAGCTGCGCGCCAAGCAGGACCGCGACACCGTTCGCGGGGACGGGACCTGAAATCGGGCCCGATATCGTACTCATGATTGGAGACGAGGGTGAGGCCGACGGTGCCGCCGACGAAATCATAAGACGACCACTGAGCGCCCGGGGCGCGTCGGGCGGCAGCGACGACATCGGGGCATCGGGGCCACGCATCACCACGATCTGTCGCTCCACCTTGCGCGCCACGACGGTCACCGGAATCTCGCGGGCCTTGGTTCCGCGCTTCACGCGCAGACGCACCGTCTCTCCGGGCACCAGCATGCTCTGGTAGTTCACCGCGCGCAGCTTGAGGTCGCGTCCGTTGTAGGCGAGCACCGTATCACCGGCGAGTACGCCGGCCCGTGACGCGGGCGACCCGATATCCACCGTCTCCACGACGGGATAGTCACAATGGCTGACCAGCACGCCCTCGGGAGTGACCGTGCGCACCTGCGCGCCGAGCAACCCGACACCCATGTAGCCCGTCTCGCTCACGGCGCGGCCCGACTGCGCTTCGGCGGCGGCGATGAACGCGGTGATCTGCGGTTGCAACGAGCGGATGTTCGCCTCGATCGCGGGCGCGCTCAATCGCAATGTGCGGATACTGTCTCCGCGCTGCACGGTGATCACCTCACCATCCGGACCATCGCGATGCTGTACGCGCACGATGATGGTTTGCATGAGCGAATCGACGCCGCGCTGCGCCTGCGTGATTCGCTGCACATCGACACCCTGCAGTTGCTGTTGCTGTTCGAGGGTGAACGCGACGCTTTCGAGCTCGCGCCTGAGACGCAACAGGGCCATGCCTTCGGGCGCATTCACCAACGCCGACGGGGTCGCCGCCAACTCGGCGCAGGCGTTCGCGGCGGAACTGGCGATGATCGTTCCGCGCACGCGGGTAGGCGTGCGCACCGTGGTCTGGGCGAGGAGCGCGTCGGCACTCAGCGCGCTGGCGGTGACGAACAGGACAACGGCGGACAACAAAGGGAGACGCATAATCAGTATCGCTCGATGGTCTTACCCACGGGCAGCGACGTGCCGAGCTGCTGCAGCGTGGCCTCGCGCGCGGAGAAGGCGGCGAGATAGTACTGGTTGAGGACAGGATCCTGCGGTGCGTCGCTGAGGGCGGCGCGCGAGGCGGCCATCATCTGGTCGAGCGCCGCCAAGCGGGCGCGATACACATCGGAGTCGTGCGGCGTGCTGTCATTGGCGGCCAGCCACAACGACGCGCGTTCGTAGTCCCGCTGCGCGCGATTCAGCAGGCTGGTGGCCTGACTCACCGACGCGAATTCTCCGGCGGCGCCATACGTGGCGGGACGCAATGAGACATCACCAAGCCCCAGCGATTCAGCCATCACTCCGGCCACGCCGGCGGCACGATCAGCCGACGCCGGGGTCCCTCCGGCGGTGACGCGTCCCAACACGGCACCACTGGCCATCAAGGCGACGGCCGCGGCGGCACGCAGCGACGAGCGGGCCCACCACGGGGTGACCGGTGCCGACGCATCGTTGATCGGGATCGTGGCGGCTCTCGGTGCAGAAGCCGATACAGATGTGGATACGGTGGTCTGTTGTTCGACCGGCCGCAGCCCACTGGCAATGGACTCCCAAGATGAGAGTCGATGTGTCGTATCCCTCGCGTCGTGCGTGACCAGCGCGCCGGCCATCTGCACCAGCTGCGCATACGCCTCGACCTCACCACGACAGGTGGTACAGGCCGCGAGGTGGGCGTGCTCCTCGGCCGTGAAGGCTTCGTGATCGAACGCGGCGAGCCGCTCAGAATCCAGGTGCTGCATAGCTGCGATCCATGCCGGTTGATGAAGTGTCGACAAGCGGGGCGAGCAACCGGCGAAGCTTCGCACGCGCCTTGAAGAGCTGCGACTTCGAACCGCCGGGGGTGATCCCCAGCTCCGTCGCGATCTCTTCGTGGGTATAGCCTTCCACATCGTGCAACAGGAACACCGTGCGGGCGCCGGGCGACAGCTTGCGCGCCGCCTCATCGATCGTGTGCGCGAGCATGCTGCGATCGGCGTCCTGCTCCACATAGGCCGAGTCTTCTTCGATCGCCGTTTCGGTCGCGGCAAGTCGCTTGGTACGCCGAAGTGCATTCAGCGTGCGATTGATGGCGACGCGATGTACCCAGGTGCTGAACTTCGCGTCGCCCCGCCATGACGGGAGGGCGCGAAAGATCTGGATCCATACTTCCTGCGCGATGTCCTCGGCAAGGTCGGGATCCGCGGCGAGTCGACGGACGACGGCGTCGACATGCGCGGCGTGCTGATTCCACAGCAGGCGCATGGCTCGCTCGTCGCCCTCGATCGCCCGGCGGACGATAGCGGCGTCGGTTTCCATGGGTTCCATCGAATCTGTCACCAGATGTCGAGAATGGGTTGCCTCTGCCGCGACATCACAAAACCCCCGTTGCTTTCGGCGAACCGAATCGTGAAAACAGGGTAGATCCGCTTGACGGGCGCAGCAGTCCGTCTTAAATGCCCATGGTGGGGTTTTTGCCCACCGTTGGTTCTTTTCCCTACGGCCGGACACCACTGGTGTTACTGCTCGCCGCACTCGTCATCGCTGCTGCCGACATGACGGCCACCAACGGGCTCCCCGAACGGGAACCGGCCGCCGTTGGCATGTCCTCGGCGCGCCTGGCCACGATCGATCGCGTAGTCCAGCGCGGGGTCGAGGCGGGCGGGTATCCCGGCGCATCGGTCGTAGTGGGTCGAAAGGGCTACTCGGTCTTGTCGCGCGGCTTCGGCGCGCTCGATTGGTCGGGCCGGACCCGGGTCTCGTCGCGGGAAAGCATCTACGACCTCGCGTCGCTCACGAAGGTCGTGGCGACCACCACGGCCATCATGGTGTTGTACGATGCGGGCAAGGTCGATATCGACGCACCCGTGTCGCGGTACCTCCCTGACTTTTCCGGCGGACTGCGCGATCAGGTGACGGTTCGTCATCTGCTCACACATCGCGCCGGTCTGCCAGCCGGCCGTGAACTCTGGCGTATCGCGAAGACCCCGGCCGAAGCGCGTGCGGCCGTGATGACCTCGCCGATCCAGTGCGCGCCCGGTAACTGCTACGAGTATTCCGACCTCGGCGCCGACCTCCTGGGCTTCGTCGCCGAAGCGGCCAGCGGCCAAACGCTCGATGCCTTCCTGGAGCGTGCCGTCTTCGCGAAGCTGGGCATGTCGGACACGCATTTCCGCCCGGACGCGATGTCGTCGGTGCGCACGGCGCCCACCGAGATCGCACCGCCGCGCGGTTATCCGCTGCGGGGCGAGGTGCATGACGAGAACGCCTACGCGCTCGGTGGCGTGGCGGGGCATGCGGGGTTGTTCAGCACCGCCGAAGACTTGTCGGTGTTCGCCCAGATGCTGCTCGACGGCGGCGTCTACAACGGCGTGCGCGTGGTCTCCGATTCGGCGGTCGCGCTGTTCACGAAGCGGGCCGCCGGTCATCGCGCGTTGGGCTGGGATACCTGCGACGGCGGCGCCGGCTGCGGGCAGTACATGTCCGAGCGCGCCTTCGGCCACACCGGCTTCACGGGCACGTCGCTCTGGATCGATCCCGACCGGCAGATGTTCGTCATTCTCCTCACCAACCGGGTGCATGCGGCCCGGGCTCGACGTCCCAGCAAGGTCATCGCCGACGTACGGAACGACCTCGCCGATGCCGCGGTGCTCGCGGTGATGGACGATCCCACCGGCGTCATGGCGATGCCGGTCAGCTTCCGGGCCGACCGCGCGCAGGACTGGAACCGTCCCCTGCGGTCCAGTCGGGCCAGCAGCGCGGCTTCTCGTCGGCGGGCAGCGGCCGCCAAGCGGGCCTCAGCCAAGCGGGCCTCAGCCAAGCGGGCGGCGTCCAAGAAGTCGTCGGCCAAGTCGTCATCGAAGTCCACGGCGAAATCGGGCACCAAGGCGACGGTATCCAAGTCGTCGGTCAGCGCCAAAAAGAAGACCTCGGTGAAGAAGCCCGTGGTCAAAAAGAGCACCAAGAAGAAGCGCTAGCGGAACAGGGACTGGACTGGTCGGTTATTGTTCTTCCATGGATCAGATCCAAGACCCGACGCCTGAAGCGGAACCCGCTGGCGAGATTTCGGCCGACCAAGCGCGTTTGGTGCTTCGTCGCGTGAAAGACCCGGAGCTCAATCTCAACATCGTCGATCTCGGCTTGATCTACGAGGTGCACGTAACCGGTTCGAACGTGCAGATCGATATGAGTCTCACGTCGCCTGGCTGCCCGTCAGGACCGGAAATCATGGGCGAGGCAGAACAGCAGCTGCGCACGATTCCGGGCATCGGTGACGTCACGATGAACCTGGTGTGGTCGCCGCCCTGGACGCCCGAGCGCATCGAGCCCCGGGTCCGCGCCTACATGGGCTTCTAGGCTGCCCAGACGCTCAGGAAAGCTCGGCGCGCAGCACCGCGTCCCGCTCGGCCCGCTCGGCCCGCGCCAGGCGGAGTAGCAACAGCGCCACCGGCACCAGCATGACCGCGCCCGTCCAGAGGGCGAAGTCGGCCACGTTGGCCACAATCGTGGTTTCGCCGGACAGTCGGATCGCTAAAAAGTCGGCGACGCCTTCGGGGCCGAAGAGCATGCTGAGCAGGTTGCCTACGGCGCCGCCAGCGACGAACGCCAGCGCCCGCGTAGCGCGACGGTCTACCGCAGCCATCGCCTGCACCACCGACGCGATCAAGCCGACGGCCAACAGGGTGACCAGAACGTTGAGCTGCCACGTGTAGGGGCCGACCTGCACGCCGCCGGCACTGCCCGTGTTGAACACGACAAACAGTGAGAACCGATCGCTGAAGGGCACAACCCCGCTCGATCCCAGTGACCGAACCGCGACTTCTTTCGCCAGGAGATCGACGGTGGCAACGAGCGCCGTGATCCCGATGAAGCGGGCACGGACGGTGTCGAACAAGCCCTGGACGCGTGAAGCGCGAAGCGTATCGAGTCGCATGCTGTGGGGCGGCGGGAGGGAAGAGACAAACCTGAGCGGTTATTGGCTCCTCCTAGCGCACTCTGCGTGCCGCGACGACGTGAATGGATCGACATTTCTGTGGCGACCGGGGCGGGGTCACCATCTCTCGTTAAGTCATTTCATTGCGGCTCTTTATCGCGTTCGGAGCGACCGGGGCCGATGATGGCTGTGGACGATTTTGCTGAGCGCCATGTGTAGCGCGCGATGCACACCTAGTGCGCTCCCGATACGGTCGTAGCGACCGCGCCACAATTCGGCGCGGCGGGCCGATCACGATTACTCGGCCTTGTACGGCGAATCGGCAGTGGTCGCGAACGGCGCGAGCGCCTTCACGAAGCCAGGACCGAGCACCTCGGCCTGCCATTTCCGGAGCTCGGGGAGCTCTTGAAGGTCATCCACGTGGCGCGGACGACGACGCGCCACCGCTTCCATCCGGTCGCGCGAGCAGAGCACGCCCGGATCAAGATCGAGGTCGGTCGCCACGACATCACGCACGGCCTTGAGCCGCGCCACGCGATCGTCGAAGTCGGCCTCGCGATCCCAGCGCGCCGCTTTCGGAAAGCGCGGTAGATCGGCCTCAGCCACGTCGTTACCGCGAGCGATGGCCTGCAACGCTTCCTGGGCGCGCCCGTCGTTCATACCGCGCGGGAAGCCCTTCACCGCGAACAGCGTGTCGCGCGTCATTGGCGCGAGACGTGCCAGATCGAGCAGTGTTTCGTTGCCGGCGACGCGGAACGTCGCGCGATCGAGCTCGGCGGCGATCGAGTCACGCCACTTGACCAGCTCGCGAAGACGCGCGAGTTCACGACGCGTGAGATCGCGTGCGCCCTTCATGCGAAGAAAGCTGTTCTCGGCCTGATCGGGATCCCATCGCGTGGTTTCCGCACGAATGAATTCTTCCTGCGCCCAATGCCAGCGACCCTTCGTCACCAACTGCTGATGTAGCTTGTCGCGAAGGCCGAGCAAGTGGCGTGTGTCTTGCGCTGCGTAATCGAGCATGTCCGCCGTAAGGGGACGCATGCTCCAGTCGGCGCGCTGATGCTTCTTGTCGAGCTTCAGGCCGAAATACTGTTCCAGCAACGCAGCGAGACCGAATGCCCGAATACCCAAGAGCTGTGCGGCCACGCGCGTGTCGAACAGATTCTTCACCTGCCATCCATAGTCCTGATGCAGCAGTCGCAGATCGTAATCGGCGTCGTGCAACACGATTTCCACCTGCGGATCCTCGATCAATGCACCCAGACGCGACGGCTTGCCGATCGGGAGCGGATCGATCACGGCTTCATGTCGATCGGTGGACATCTGCAGCAGATAGATGCGGTCCACGAAGCGGTGAAAACTCGCGCCTTCCGTATCGAGCGCGATGGCTCGGACCGGTGAGAGGCTGGCGAGGAACTGATCGACAGAGTCGACCGTATCGAGATAGAGCGGTGCGGATGCTGACATGGCTATCCGAAAGGTACATCGGTCCGCTTCACAGAGGGGGAAATTTGCCGAATGAATGCGTCTGGTACCTATGGCACCGCGTCGGCGTGTCTTCCGCAGTAGTTTCGTCGCTATGACCACCGTCGATCAGGATTTACTCCCCGAGCCGCTGTCCCCTGAGCGGCGAGGCTGGCGCACCGCCGACCTCGCCCGGGCTTCTGTCGTTGCGCTGGCCGTCTGGTTCGGGCTGCAGCTGGCCTGGTCCGTGAGCTCGCTGCTCTTCCTCGTCTTCCTCGCCACGCTCTTCGGTCTGGCGGTGGGCAGGGGGGTGGACTACCTCGAACGGTTCCGCATCCGTCGTGGCATCGCGTCGGCGCTGATCGTGCTCGGTACGATTGGCGCCATCGGCGGCGTGCTGGCCTGGACGGCGCCGACGCTGATCGAGCAGGGCAAACAGCTGCAGAGCGACTTCCCGGAGGCCGTCCACAAGCTCCAGACATGGATCGACTCGAAGCGCACCGGGCTGGTCGGCACGATCATCAAGTCTGCGGCCACGCCGCCGCCCAATGCCGGCGCGCCGACGGTCGTCGTGCCGGTCACGGTGATGCCAAACGCGAGCACGCGAAAGCCGACGGCGGCGCAGGTGCTGCGGCAGGAAGCGGACTCCATCGCCGCGTCGCCCAGTGAGGCGATCAAAAAGCGCATCACCGACGGGCTGGGCGGGGCGTCCCGCTACCTCTTCTCCTTCGTGTCGAACACGCTGGCCGCGGTGGCCGCGTTCTTTCTGCTCGTGTTCCTGGCGATGTACATCGGCGCCGAGCCCGAGGTCTATCGCGGGTGGCTGCTCGCAGTGGTACCCGCCACCTCGAGGGCGCAGGTACGACTGGTCCTGGCCGAAATCGCGACCGTACTCCGGAAGTGGCTCGTCACCCAGATGATCGCCATGGTGGTGATCGGTGTGGTGAGCATGATCGTGCTGCTGCTGCTCGGCGTGAAGGCCCCGTTCGCGTTGGCGTTCATCGCCGGTCTGTTCGAGTTCATCCCCACGGTGGGTCCGGTGCTGAGCGCCGTGCCGGCCGTACTGATGGCGTTCGTCGACTCACCGGAGAAGGCGCTGGCGGTACTGATCGCGTATTGGGGGATCCAGTTCCTCGAGAACAATTTGCTTATCCCCTATCTCATGCGCGGCGAAATGGACCTGCCGCCGGCGATCACGCTGGTCGCGCAATCGCTGATGACGCTGGTGTTCGGCTTCGTCGGGCTCATGGTCGCGGTACCGCTCACGGCGGCGGTCTTGGTGCCGCTGCGCATGATGGCCGAGCGCGAAAATGCCAGGGAGAAGGCGATGGTGAGGCACGGCAAGATGCAGAAGGAGCTGGCGCACGCCGACGTGGATCCGGACACCGTCATGGACGTGGCCGACAGTGGGCCCGTGACGGGGGCAACCATATGATCGCTCAGCTCCCGGGTTATCAGGTGGGATTCGACGACAACGGCGAGGGGCTGCCTGTCGTGTTCCTGCACGGATTTCCGCACGACCGGACCTTGTGGACCGCGCAGCGTATGTCGCTGGCGCCGCACGTCCGCTGCATCGTGCCCGATCTCCGCGGCTTCGGTCATTCGAGCACACACGGCCCGTTTTCGATGGACCAGTACGCCGACGATGTCGTGGCGCTGCTCGACTGGCTCGGGATCGAAGCGGCGGTGATCTGCGGTCTCTCGATGGGCGGCTACGTCGCGATGGCCATGTGGCGTCGGCATCCCGATCGGATCCGGGCGCTCATTTTCTCGGATACCAAGGCCGGCGCCGACAACGAGGAGACCCGGGGCAAGCGGGACGAGCTGATCGCGATCGTGAAGCGGGACGGCTCGCGGGCCATCGCCGACGCGCAGCTGCAGGGGATGCTGGGCAAGGAGTCGCGGGCGCGGCGCCCCGACGTGGTGAACACGATCCGGGTGATGATGGCGCGGCAGTCCGTGGCCGGAATCACGGGAGCGCTGCAGGCGCTCCGGGACCGCCCGGACTCACGGGAAACGCTCGGGACGATTACCGTTCCCACACTCGTGGTAGTGGGAGAAGACGATGTGCTGACGCCGATCAAGGAGGCGCGCGCGATCGCCGAAGCCCTTCCCGCCGCGGCGCGCGTCCGCATGGAGATCATTGCGGGGGCGGGACACCTGCCCTGCGTCGAGCGCCCTGCGGCGACGACACACGCATTCTCTGATTTCCTCGCGACGCTCGCCGATTAGGTCGTTTCGACTCCTCGACGGCGCCTTTCATTTCGCTCTTTTCCGCCGTCGATGACTGCTCCTGTTTCCGAAGCCGAACGTTCAACCGCCGCCCGTGTCGGGCAGGTGCTGTTCAAGAACCGCGGCTGGCTTCCCGTGCCGTTTCTGGCCGTGCCGCTGCTGGTGCCCGGCGTACAGTCGCCGAAGACCTGGATCGCCGGCCTGCTGCTCGTGCTGCTGGGCGAATTGGTGCGCACGGCGGGTGTAGCGGCCGCGGGTACCGTGACGCGTCGTCGCTCGCGCGATGTGCAGCGCCTGGTCACGTACGGCGCGTTCGCCTGGTGTCGCAATCCACTGTACGTGGGCAACTTCCTCGCGTGGATCGGCTTCACGGTGGTGTCGGGCGTGAACTGGTTCATTCCCGTGGCGATCGTGATCTTCGCGATCGAGTACACGCTGATCGTGCGCTACGAAGAAGGCGTGCTGGAGTCGATCTTCGGTCAGGAGTATCTGGACTACAAGGCACGCACGCCGCGTTGGTTCGGTCGTCCGCCCAGTGGCAGCACAGAAGGCCAGCACGACTGGGCCGAGGCCATCTGGAGTGAGCGCTCGACGGTGCTGCAGTACGTGGTGTTGTGCGGACTGTTCTGGCTCAAGAACCGCGGCTGGGCGTTCTAAACGCCTTCATAACCGCCGCAAGACGAAAGCGGGCCGCGACATGACGTCGCGGCCCGCTTTGTGTACTTCATGCACATGCCTTAGCGCGTGGGGCGTCCCGGCGGAGTCGGTCCGGCGAAGACTTCCTTGTTCTTGCCGATGAAGCTCTTGAGCTGCACAGGCACGTCTTCCTCGGGGAAGATCGCGGTGACAGGGCACTCCGGCTCGCAGGCGCCGCAGTCGATGCACTCATCGGGGTGGATGTAGAGCTGGTCCTCTCCCTCGTAGATGCAATCCACGGGGCAGACGTCCACGCACGACTTGTCCTTGACGGAAATGCAGGCTTCAGTAATGACGTAGGGCATGAGCGAAGTCTCGGGTCCGACGCGACCGGAAATGGCGGCGTTTGAGAAGGGAAGATACTCGACAGTGCACGCGCGACAAGCGGAAAAATCGTGGGAACTTATCCGCGCCAGGGCGGCAATTCGCCGCGCTTGAGATCGGGATTCTCACGGTACAGCGTGAACGTGCGGCCGATGACCTGAATCACCTCGGCGCGCGTGCGCTCTGCCGCGTCACGGGCCGCGTCTTTGGCGGTGAGATCGCCGGCCTTGGCCACCTGGACTTTCACCAATTCATGCGTGCGCAGCACGTCATTGAGACTGGTGAGCAGCGCCGGCGTGAGTCCGGCGTGACCGATATGCACCTGCACGTTCAGGTGGTGTGCTTCCGCGCGCAACGCCGCACGGTCCTTGCCCTTCATGCTCATGAATCCCTCGGGCGCCAGCGAGCCGACGTCAGGGACGCAGGGCATCGAGCGCAAAGAACGAAAACGGGTTGATGGCAGGACCGTCCCACCATGCGCGACCCACAGCCCGCTTCATCACCTGAAAATGGAGATGCGGCGTGTCCGGCGGTGCATTGCCCGTGGTTCCAACGTAGCCGATCACCGACCCCTTGGCGACTCGGTCACCCACCGCGAGCCCTTTCCGGTAGCGCTGGAGGTGGGCGTAGTAGTACACGAATCGCAGTTCGGCATCGTAGGCGTAGATCACGATGCCCCCGACGGGCCCGGAAAAGAGACGTCCGATAATGAGGTCATCGGAGGCCACGACGGCCGAATAGCGCGGCGCCAGGATATCGAGCGCCCCGTGAATGCCTCCGGTACGCTTGGCCGTGAAGTTGTCCCGGAGCGCACTGCGCGGGATCCCTTCGACCGGCACCATCAATTGCCGATGCCAGAGGGCAGCGAGGTCGTCGTCGCTGACCCGCGCATCGAGGGGGCCCACGTGGGCCGGGGTGGGGCCGATCGTCCCGGGATCGGCCGACGACTCGCCCCCCGGGGCCGGCAAGGGCTCGACGGCAGGTCGGAGGGTACGTGATGACGAACACGCGCCCAACACCGAGAGCAGCACCACCGCAGCCGCCAACCGGGTCGGGGACCGGGCCGCGGCGCGCGCCACACTCACCCCTTGACCACTTCCGGGCGGAAGAACGGCTCAAGATAGCGAAGCAGATCGTCCACTGAGCGCACCTTGACCTTGAGCTCGTCGAGCTCGTTGGCGCGGGGCAAGCGCGCCCCGGCACGATCGGCGATCACCAGTACCGCATCCTCGAGATCAAGATCGATCAGGCCGTACTCCTGCTCGAGAATGTCGTTGGGATTCACGATATAGTGCGGCCCCACGGCGCCATGTCGCTCGGCCAGATACGCATACACCTGCGACAGCAGCAGTTCGGGATAGCGGCCCCGGAACGCATCACGGAAGCGCGACAGCCCGTCGCGCTCGATCGACGCCTGATTGATCCGCTGCGCGCGAATCAAGGCGAACAGTCCGATTACGAGCACCACGACGGCAACGATGACGGTCAGACGCACGACGTTCGATGCCTCCGGTGGGGATTTCGTTCAGAAGGGGCTGCGTGCAATCGCGCAACGCCGATATGCTACTCATTTTACGGCGTTCGCGCGATGCCGACGATGAACTTTCCTGTTTTTTCGACTCGCTGGTATACGCGCCCTGGACGACGTCCGCTGAAATGCTGCGGTTGCCTTCGCCCGCGGAATCCTCGCGGCGGTAATTCGTCAACAGATTCGTTGACGTAATGGTCAAAGCCGAGTTATACTGTCCCTCATGCAGGATGTGATCGGGGCACTGGGGGGCTTTCGGGGTGTGCGAGCCGAGTTACTGGTGGCGCTGAAGAAAGCGCAGCCGCTCACGGCGCACGAGCTCGGGGAACAGTTCGGTCTCACGACCAACGGACTCCGTCGCTATCTCAAGGCGCTCGAAGAGGATGGTCTGGTGCGCTATCAGCGTGCCGTGCATGGCGTGGGCGCGCCCGTGTTCGCGTATTCGCTCACGGCGGCCGGCGAAGCGCTCTTTCCGCGCAGCTACGTCTCGGTGCTGGCCACGGCGCTCGATGCGCTGCGGGCCGAGCGGGGCAGCGCGGCCGTGGCGGGGGTGCTGGAGTCGGAGTGGAATCGGCTGGCCGACGAGGCCGGACCGGTGCTGGACGCATTGCCGCTCGAGGAGCGCATGCCGTTGGTGGCCGAGTTGTTGACGGCCAAGGGCTACATGGCGGAGGCGGTGCAGGTCGATCGCGCCGACGGGGAACCCGCCGTGACCACGTTGCGGATTCATAACTGTGCGGTGCGTGAAATCGCCGAGCGGTTCCCGGAAGCGTGCGCGGCGGAAGCAAAGTTCGTGGAGCGGTTGCTGGGTGTCCCTCTGGTGCGCGGCGCGCATCGGAAGGACGGCTGCGGCCGATGTGAATACGGCGTGTTGAGCCACCTTTTGGCTGAGAAACAGGAGCAGGCATGAGTTCGACCATCGAGTCGCTGGTCAATCGCGAGTACCAGTACGGATTCACGACAGATTTCGAGGCGGAGACGCTCCCGCCCGGCTTGTCGGAAGACACGGTCCGCTTCATTTCGGCGAAGAAGGGCGAGCCCGAGTGGCTGCTCGACTGGCGCCTGAAGGCGTTCCGCCGCTGGCTCACCATGACGGAGCCGCATTGGGGCAACGTGACGTATCCGCCCATCGACTATCAGGCGGCGAGCTACTACTCCGCGCCGACGTCGGTGAAGCCGCTTGCGTCGCTCGACGAAGTCGATCCGCAGCTGCTCGACATGTACAACAAGCTCGGCATCTCGCTGAGCGAACAGAAGCGCATGAACGGCGTGGCCGTCGATGCCGTCATCGACTCGGTGTCGGTGGGCACGACGTACAAGGAAGAGTTAGCCAAGTTCGGCATCATCTTCATGTCGTTCGGCGAAGCCGTGCGTGAGCATCCGGAGCTGGTACAGAAGTACCTCGGCTCGGTGGTGCCGTACAGCGACAACTTCTTCGCCGCACTGAACAGCGCGGTGTTCTCGGACGGCTCCTTCTGCTACATCCCGAAGGGCGTGCGCTGTCCGATGGATCTGAGCACGTACTTCCGCATCAACGCGGCGGAGACGGGTCAGTTCGAGCGCACCCTGATCATCGCCGATGAAGGCTCGTACGTGAGCTACCTGGAAGGCTGCACCGCGCCCAAGCGCGACACCAACCAGTTGCACGCGGCCATCGTGGAGATCATCGCGCTCGACGGCGCGACGGTGAAGTACAGCACCGTGCAGAACTGGTACGCCGGTGACGAGAACGGCCTGGGGGGCATCTACAATTTCGTCACCAAGCGCGCCAAGGCCATGACGAATGCAAAGGTGTCGTGGACGCAGGTCGAAACCGGTTCGGCGATCACGTGGAAGTATCCGAGCGTGATCCTGCAGGGGGACAACAGCGTCGGCGAGTTCTACTCGGTGGCGGTGGCGAGCAAGATGCAGCAGGCCGACACGGGCACGAAGATGATCCATATCGGCCGCAACACGAAGTCCACCATCGTGTCGAAGGGCATTTCGGCGATGAAGGGGCAGAACAGCTATCGCGGCAAGGTGCAGATTCTGCCCAAGGCTGAGGGCGCGCGCAATTATACGCAGTGCGACTCGATGCTGGTGGGCAATGCCTGCGGCGCGCACACGTTCCCGTACGTCGAAGTGGGGAACAACAGCGCGATTCTCGAGCACGAGGCGAGCACGAGCAAGATCGGCGAAGATCAGATCTTCTACCTCAAGGCGCGCGGGCTCGACGCTGAACAGGCGGTCTCGATGATCGTGAGCGGGTTCTGCAAGGAAGTGTTCAAGGAGCTGCCGATGGAGTTCGCGCTCGAAGCGCAGCAGCTGCTCGGCATCACGCTTGAAGGTTCAGTCGGTTAAACGACGTCCTCCCTACTCCGTACTCCCTACTCCTTACTTCGCTTTTCTATGCTCGTTATCAACGATCTCCACGCCGCCATCGACGGCAAGCCGATTCTCAAGGGTATCTCGCTCACGGTGAACGCCGGTGAAGTGCATGCCGTCATGGGACCGAACGGCTCGGGCAAGAGCACGCTGGCGCAGGTGCTGGCGGGGCACCCGTCGTATGAAGTCACCGGTGGTTCCGTGACGTACAACGGCGTGGACCTGCTCGAGCTGGCGCCGGAAGTGCGCGCGCAGAACGGCGTGTTCCTGGCCTTCCAGTATCCCATCGAGATCCCGGGCGTGACCAACGCGTATTTCCTGCGTGCCGCCTACAACGAGATCCGCAGGTCGAAGGGACTCGAGGAAGTCGATCCGATGGAGTTCCTCGACGTGGTCGAGGAGAAGCTCAAGCTGGTGGACATGGATGTGAGCATGATGAGCCGCTCGGTGAACGTGGGCTTCTCGGGTGGTGAGAAGAAGCGCAACGAGATCCTGCAGATGGCCGTGCTGCAGCCGATGCTGTCGATTCTCGACGAAACCGATTCCGGTCTCGACATCGATGCCCTGCGTATCGTCGCGAACGGCGTGAACGCGCTCAAGCGTCCGGACAACGCGGCAATCGTGGTCACGCACTACCAGCGTCTGCTCAATTACATCGTTCCCGATTACGTGCACGTGCTGGCCGGTGGCCGCATCGTGAAGTCGGGTGACAAGTCGCTCGCGCTGGAGCTCGAAGCCCGCGGATACGACTGGGTGTTGGAGGCGGCGTGAGCGCTTCTGTGAGCACCCCGGTGAGCACCACGGTGACGTTTCAGGAGCAGGCCAGCGCGTTCGCTGCGTCGGCATCCGAAAGCGCTCCGGCCCCGCTCGCCACGTTGCGCGCCGCCGGCGCCGAGGCGTTCGCGCGCCTGGGCTTCCCGACCACGCGCAGTGAAGACTGGAAGTACACGAGTGTGTCGGCCATCGCCAACACGCCGTTCGTGGCCGCGCAGGAGCGTGCCGTGGGTACGCTCGACGCCGCGGCGCTCGAGCCGTACACGTTCGGTGGCGCGTGGCCCTTGGTGGTCTTCCTGAATGGCCGCTTCGCGCCGGCGCTGTCGTCGATCGGCGCGCTGCCCGATGGCGTGCGGGTGATGGATCTGGCCACGGCAGCCGTGCAGGAGCCCGAGCTGTTGGCGCGTCATCTCGGTGTGTCGGCTCCGGCCGACCGCGACGGATTCACTGCGCTCAATGCCGCGTTCGCCGGCGAGGGCGTGCTGATTCATGTGGCGAAGGAGATGGTGACCGACGTACCGGTGCATATCCTGCACGTGACCGACGCCAACGGCGCCGGCGTGATGAGCCATGCGCGTCATCTGCTGGTAGCGGACCGTCATGCCAAAGCCTCGGTGATCGAGAGCTACGTGTCGCTGGCCGACGTCTCGTACTTCACCAATTCGGTCGTCGAAGTGTCGGTCGACGACGGCGCTACGCTGCAGCTGCTGCGCATCCAGCGGGAGTCCCCCACGGCGTTTCATGTGGGCACGGTGGAAGCGCGTCAGGGGCGCGACAGTCACTTCATGGCGTTCACGTTCCAGACCGGAGCGGCGCTCTCGCGCAGCAACGTCTTCACCGTGCTGGCCGGCGAAGGCTGCGGCACCACGCTGAACGGTCTGTACATGTTGGGCGGCACGCAGCACGGCGACCATCAGACGCGCGTGGAGCATGTCGCCCCGAACTGCTTCAGCCGCGAGGCGTACAAGGGCCTGCTCGATGACGCGTCGCACGGCGTGTTCAACGGCAAGGTGTACGTGCACCCCGAAGCGCAGAAGACCGACGGCAAGCAGACCAACAACACGCTGCTGCTGTCGAAGGACGCGCAGATCGACACCAAGCCGCAGCTCGAGATCTTCGCGGACGACGTGAAGTGCACGCACGGCGCCACGGTGGGTCGCATCGACGAAACGTCGTTGTTCTACCTGAAGAGCCGCGGCGTAGGCCAGCTGCTCGCGCGTCAGCTGCTGATGTACGCGTTTGCCGCCGACGTACTGGAGACGATCGAGAACGAGGCGGTCAAAGAGGCGTTGGAGCAGTTGACGATGGTGCGGTTTACTGGTGAGACCCACCACTGAATTTTGTGAGCTTGGAGTTGTGAGTTGAAGTTTGGAGTTGTGAGTACTCACGACCCGGAACTTGAACTCACCACTCAAGACCCACGGACGTCCTCAAGGAATCATGTCCGATCTTCAAGAGCTTTACCAATCCGTCATTCTCGACCACAACCGCAAGCCGCGGAATTTCGGTGTGCTCGAGGGGTCGAACCGCGCGGCGGACGGCAAGAATCCGTTGTGCGGTGATGAAGTCCATGTGGCGTTGCACGTGGACGGCGACGTGATCACCGACGTCAAGTTCACCGGCCACGGCTGCGCGATTTCCAAGGCATCGGCCTCGCTTATGACGGCGGCGGTGAAGGGCAAGACGCGTGAAGAGGCGGAGACGCTGTTTCATCGTTTCCACGCGTTGGTGCTTGGGCAGGATGCCGGCGGCGGAAAGGATCTGGGGCAGCTCGTGGTCTTTTCGGGAGTGTCGCGCTTTCCGGTGCGGGTGAAGTGTGCGTCGCTGGCGTGGCACACCCTCAAGGCGGCGCTCGACGACGGGCCGACCGACGCGGTGACGTCGGTCAGTACCGAAGCGTGAGTGTGCCGGACGGGTTCGTTCGGGCGGCGGCATTGCGGGAGATCGACGCGGGACTGCCGCTGGGTGTGGTGATGACCGACGGCCGGCGGGTGTGTCTGGTGCGCGATGGGGATACGGTGCACGCGGTGGACGATCGCTGTCCGCATCGGGACTTCGCGATCTCCGGTGGTGATCTGGTGGAGCCGTGTGTGCTCGAGTGTCCGTGGCATGGCGCGCGCTTCGATGTGCGCACTGGCGCGGTGCTCTCCGGTCCATCCACCGACGATCTCGGTACGTATCCCGTACAGGTCGCCGATGGTGATGTCTTTGTCGGGCCGCGTCGCACGTAGTTCGTCGTGCGTGGCTGGTTGGTGGCCCGTTCGTATTCGAGAGGTTCTATGTCGATCGCATCTCTGGCGCCCCGCGCTGATTTTCCGTTGCTCGCCGCCAACCCGGCCCTGCACTACCTCGACTCGGCGGCCACGTCGCAGAAGCCGGCGGCGATGCTCGATGCATTGCGCCACTTCTACGAAACGTCGAACGCCAACCCGCATCGCGGCGCGTATGCGCTGTCGGCGCTGGCCACCGATGCCTACCACGATGCCCGCGCGACGATCGCGCGCTTCGTCGGCGTCGCCGATGCCGACTGCCTGATCTTCACGCGTGGGACCACCGAGTCGATGAACCTCGTGGCGTCGAGCTGGGGCGGTGCGCACGTAGGCCCCGGCGACGAGATCGTGGTCTCGGCGATTGAGCATCACGCCAACTTCGTGCCCTGGCAGCAGCTCGCCCTGCGCACGGGCGCCACGCTGCGCATCGTGGAGCTCACATCCACGCAGACGATCGACCTCGACATGCTGCGCGACGTGATCGGCGCGCGCACGAAGATCGTGGCGATTACCCACGTGTCGAACGCCGTGGGGTCGATCACGCCGCTGCAAGACGTGGTGCGCATCGTGCGCTCGCGGTCGGCGGCGGTGATCGTGGTGGACGGCGCGCAGGCCGTGCCGCATCTGGCCGTCAACTTCGATGCGCTCGACATCGACTTCTACGCGTTCAGCGGCCACAAGCTGCTGGGCCCGATGGGTATCGGCGTGTTGGTGGGGCGTCGCAAGCTGCTGGAGGCCATGCCGCCGTATCAGTTCGGTGGCGACATGATCGAGTGGGTCCGCGACGCCGACAGCACGTGGAATGTGCTTCCGCACAAGTTCGAGGCCGGCACTCCCAACGCGGCCGACGCGGTGGCCCTGGCGGCCGCTGTGCGGTATCTGGACGGTCTGGGCATGGCCAACGTGCGCGCCCACGAGATCGCGCTGCTGGAGGCCGCTGAGGCCCGTGTGCGGGCTCTGCCGGGCGTCACCGTGTACGGACCGCCGGCGGCGCAGCGCAGCGGGGTGCTCAGCTTCTCGCTGGCCGACGTGCATCCGCACGACCTGGCCACGATTCTGGATCAGCACGGCGTCTGCATCCGGGCTGGCCACCATTGTGCGCAGCCGCTCATGCGGCGGCTCGGCGTCAGTGCCACGGCGCGGGCCAGCTTCTACGTGTACAGCGACGGTAGCGACGTGGACGCGCTGGTCGGCGCGCTCACGGCCGCGCAGCAGCTCTTCGCGACGGTCGATTGAAGGAGCGCGGCCGATGAGCAGCGTTGCTCCGTTCACCGCCAGCATCGCGGCCATGTACCAGGATGCGCTGCTGGCGCATCATCGCGCGCCGCACAACCGGCGCGTGATCGAGTCGCCCAGCGCAGTCGGGGCGCGCAAGAATCCGGTGTGCGGTGACGACATCACGGTCATGGTCACGCTCGAGTCCGACGCAGTGCGCGACGTAGCGTTCACTGGACGCGGCTGCTCGATCGCCACAGCCTCGGCGTCGATGATGACCGACGCGGTGCTGGGGCTCACGGTGAGCGACGCGCTGGCCTTGGCCGACGCGGTCGACCGCATGCTGCATCCCGACGCGGGCCAGGCCGGTAGCGCGGATGCGGTGCCCGAGCCGTTGCCGGATGCGCTCACCCCGCTCCGCGGCGTGGCGCCGTTTCCGGGGCGTCACGGCTGCGCGATGCTGCCCTGGCAGGCGTTGCGCGAGGCGCTCACGGCGAAGCGGTAACACGACTGATCCCGCAGCGCTGAAACGGTTGACGCGACCAACGCAGGGCGTTCCATTCCCTGACATGTACGCACTCGCCATCATCCGCTACCGTCGCCCGTTCGAAGAGATTGCTCCGTATGTCGAGGAGCACCGGGCCTACTTGAAGGAACTCAAGGCGCAGGGGCTGTTGCTCGCGTCAGGACCGTTCGATCCCCGCGTCGGCGGCGGATTGCTGTTGCGGGTGCCCGACGCCGACGGTCCGGCCGCACTCGATCGCATTCGCAACGGCGATCCGTTTACCCGCTTGGCGCTGGCGCAGTACGAACTGCTGCCGTGGAATCCGGTGATCGGGAAGGAGGGGTTGGACACGCTGTAGTCTTTTGGGTGTGCTTTTGGATTGTTCGTCTTGAGCGGACAGTCCAGCGGTTCACGCGAAGGGCGCGAAGGGCCGCGAAGCTACGCGAAGAACAGCAGAAATCTTCGCGAGCCTTCGCGGCCCTTCGCGCCCTTCGCGTGAACCTACGGGCTATCGCCCCGCGCAAACGCCCAGGACAGCGAGACCATTACCAACTGGCCGCTCGCCAGTCGGATCAGACGGTTTGTTGCGCACACGCAGAGCACCGGTGGCGTTGTCGCGCACGATCATGGCCGACGATCCGCCGCCATCGAGATTGATGGCGCTCTGGGCACCGAGTGACTGCAACAGCTCGGCCGTCTGCCGCAGCGTCATCCCCACGCTGTAGCCGGGCTGGCGTCCGTCGATGACGGCCAGCAGCAGTCGCTGCGAGTTGCCCACTCGCGCGATGCCCGCGGCGGTGCGCGGATTCAGGCCTTGAAAGCCAGCGTTGCCTTCACGGTCCACGTCAGCGCCCACCACGCTGTCGACGAGCAGCACGCCGCGACCGCCGACGGTTTCGCGAGGCCAGTAGGGCGTGAGGCGTCGCTGCACGGTGACGGTATCACCGGCCACCGCCCGTGCGCGCAGGGCCGGTGGCACGATCAGCAAGAGCGTGTCGCCGTACACTAGCGTGTCGCCCGCGCGCGCGGCGCGCACGACGTACCGGCCGGCGCTCGTATCCTGCCGCACAGCCACGATGGGCTCGAGTCGCAGCGCGCGCGTGCGCACCAGCGTGTCGAGCGGCACGCCCCAGCGGGCGTCCACCAATCCGGCGCGATTGGCGGCCGGACGATTCCAGTTCTGCACGTCGACCGTACCGTGCGTCGACGTGACGGCGCCGCTCACGCGGACGGAGTCGATGAACAGGCCACGCTGCGCGTCGTACCCCAACAGCACATTGGGGCCCGGGCCGGCGATGACCGTACCGCGTTCGATGTGGGCATTGGTGAGCACGCCGGGCGGAGCGAACAAGAAGAAGTCGGCGTTAACGGCCGCGATCGGGTGCGACGCCGCCGGCAGCCGCGACAACAGCACGCTGGTTGTGTTGCGCCCCACCGCAGTGGCCTCGCCTTTCACCGCCTGCACGCTGACGCACGCCGACATGTTGACGTCGAGGACCCACGCCCGCCACGGCGCCTTCACGTTTACCAGGCGATGCAGTCGCACCGCGTTGGAGAGCACCTCGGTGTCGATGGTGTCGGCCACCGACGGTGACACCACGAACGGAAAGCGCGGCGCGCGGCCCGGCAGCACGGTGCGGCAGGCCGACAGCAGTGGAAGCGCGGCCAGCAGCGGCCACACGAAAGCGCGAATTCGCATGGTCCAAATATGCGCGTCGCCGCTTACACGCGCGTGGTGTCCCGCTTGAAGAGCAACATCGCGCCCGTCCCGAAGACGATGGCCCAGAGGAGCACGCTGCCCACCGCCCAGGCCGTGAGCTCGCCCGACAACGGTGCCCGGGCAATCTGGCCGACGCCGAACATCGGCGTATAGCGCGCGATCGTTTGCAGCGTTTGGGGCAGCTGCTTCAGCGGGATGAAAATGCCCCCGAACACGGCCATAACGGCCAGCATCGGCCCCACGAACTGCATCACATTCTCGCTGGGCAGCAGAAAGCCCATGAACAAGCCGAAGGCGGCGAACACCAGCGAGCCGACCCAGCACGACAGGATGGAGAGCATCCACTGTTGCGGCGTGAGATGCACGCCACCGGCCGTCGACGCGACGAGGAAGGTGACGCAGACCGACACCAACCCCAGTGTCATCGCCGACATGACTTTCATGGCCACGTACGCCAGCGGGTTGAGCGGTGTGAGTCGTAGTTGGCGGCTCCAGCCGAGACTCCGCTCCACGGCCACGGCGGCTCCACCAGACGTCGTGCCTACCATCGCGCCGTACGCCGCCATACTCAGCATGACATAGGCCAACGCCGCAGGTCCGCCGCGCTTTCCGCTGCCGGCGACGCCGAAGAGGAAGAAGAACATCGTCGGAAAGACGAGCAAGAACATCACCGTGCGCCGGTTCCGCATGACCCGACGCAGCTCGAGCGACAATGCCGTGAGGTTGAAGCCGCCGAACGCCGGCGGCCGCCGATCGCTGGACACGGGGGCCGTGACGGCCAGAGGTGACGTACTGGTCATTCGGATGTCAGCGCCACAAACGCCGCCTCGAGGTTTTGCGCGACGATCTCGAGATCGCGCGCCTGGGTGGTAGTGAGCAGCATGCGCGCCACGGCATCCGAATCGGTGCACTGCACAAGCACCGTATCGCCGCGGATCTCGGCGTTCAGCACACCGGGCAGATTGGCGAACATCGAGAGTTCCGCACCGGGCAGCGTGGCCCGCACCGAACGGCCAGTGGCCAGCGACTTGATTTCAGCCGTGGTGCCGTCGGCCACGATGCGCCCCTGTCGCACCAGCACGATCCGATCGGCGTACGCGTCGGCCTCGTCGAGATAGTGCGTCGCAAACAGAATCGTGCGCCCCCGCTCGGCATCCTTGCGAATCGCGCTCCAGAACTCGCGGCGCCCCTCCACATCCATGCCCGTGGTGGGTTCGTCGAGCACCAGCAAGCGTGGATCGGACAACAGCGCCATGGCGAAACGCAGGCGTTGCTGTTCACCGCCCGAGCACTTGGCCACGAGCCGATCGGCGATGTGCGCGATGCCGGCCCGTTCCATCACTTCGGCCGGTGGTCGCGCCACCGCGTACAGCGACGCCGTGTAGCGCACCGTCTCGCCCACCGTGAAGTCCTTGAGCAGGCCGCCCGTTTGCATGACGGCCGAAATGTCGCCGTGGGCGATGGCGTCGGCCGGAGCCTGGCCGTACACCTGCACCGTGCCGCTGTCCGGACGGGCAAGGCCCAACATCATGTCGATCGTGGTCGTCTTGCCGGCACCATTGGGACCGAGGAAGGCCACGATCTCGCCCGGCGCGATGGCCAGCGTGAGATCGTCGACCGCCGTGACGCGGCCGTAGCGTTTCGTGAGGTGTTGCAGGTCTACAGCAAGCACGGTTCTCGGATCTCGGGGCGACGGGACGGGTGAAGAGAACGTACGTGCAAAGCCACCGTCGTGTTACACGATCGTGCTATCTTTTGCGGTATGTCACGCGAGTCGACTTGGCTGGCGCGCACCCATGCGCGCTTGGAACAGTGGGCTGATGCGGGATGGTCGAACAGCGTGGTATTCGGGTGGGGGCTGCTGCAGGGCTGCGTCTTCCCCGGTTTCGTCGACCTGTTCTTCCTTCCGCTGGCACTCGCGCGTCCCGAACGCGCGTACCGCTACGCGCTGGTTGCCACCGTCGGCACCATCATCGGCAGTGTGTTGCTCTACATTGCGGGTGCCGAAGCGCTCTCGTGGCTCGAGGGGCCTGTTTCGCGGTTTTTCTCCATCACGCCGGCCACGGTCGACGCGTATCGTGCGACACTCGCCGAGTACGGCGGGTGGGCGATCTTCGCCAGCACGATGTCGCCGCTGTCGACCAAGCTGACCAGCATTGCTTCAGGAGCGGCGGGTGTACCGTTTCTGCAGTTCCTGCTGGCGCTCACGGCTGGCCGCCTCTCGCGCACGATGGCGTTGGCGTGGCTGGTGCGTCACGGTGGCGCCGACGCGGTGGCCAAGTTCACCCAGCACACGCGCGTCGCACCGTCCGACTCGTCGTCAACCAAGCCGTCATGAGTGAATCTCCCACGTCGCCGTTGGGCGCCGAATTGCAGGGCACGCTCGCATTTTTGCGGGCGGCCGAGTCGCTGAAGTACATGACGCGTACGTCGTGGACCTCGAACGGCCAACAGGAAACAGTGGCCGCGCACACCTGGCGGCTCTGCCTCATGGCGTTGGTGCTGGCACCGCACTTCCCGGGCATCGACGTGGGCAAACTGCTGCGCATCTGCCTCGTGCATGATCTGGGAGAAGCGATCAGCGGCGATATCTCGGCCGCGCTGCAGGCATCGCTGCCGAACAAGGCCGAGCAGGAGCGCGCTGATCTGGTGCAACTGGTGCAGCCGTTGCCGGACACCATGCGCGCGGATCTCGTGGCGCTCTGGGATGAGTACGACGCGGCCTCGAGCCCCGAAGCCAAACTGGCCAAGGGGCTCGACAAGCTCGAGACCATCCTGCAGCACAATCAGGGGGTGATGCCGGCCGGCTTCGACTTTCTGTTCAACATCGAATACGGCGCGGCGTACACTCGGGATCATCCGGTCCTCGCCGCGTTGCGCACGGTGCTCGATACGGAAACGCAGCAGCGCGCACGCGAACAGGCCGCGCCCCCCGAGGCGTCGTGACGATCACCAATTCACCGGGCTTCGCGTTCCGCGCGTCGCACGATCGCGAAGGGGCACGGCTGGGATGGTTCACCACGCCACATGGGGTGGTGCAGACACCGGAATTCATGCCCGTGGGCACGCGTGCGGCAGTGCGTGGCATCGACATGCGGGAGATGCGCGCGATGGGCACGCAGATGTTGCTCGCCAATGCGTATCACCTGTATCTCAATCCCGGCGACCACATGGTGCGGGCATTAGGTGGACTGCACGCGTTCTCACGCTTCAGCGGCCCGATGCTCACTGATTCCGGCGGCTATCAGGTGTTCTCGCTGGCCAAGTTCCGGCAGGTGCGTGAAGAGGGCGTGACGTTCAAGAGCATCGTCGATGGTTCGCGCCACAACTACACGCCTGAACGCGTGATGCAGATCGAGCGCAATCTCGGCGCCGATGTCATCATGCAGCTCGACGAACTGATCGAGGGCGGCGCCGAGCATGCGGCCTCGCGGGCGGCGATGGAGCGCAGTCTGCGCTGGCTCGAGCGGTGCCGCGTCGAGTTCGATCGGCTCGAGCGCGAAGGGCGTGAGTCAGCCACACCGTTCGCGGTGCCGGAGGGCGCGCCCGCGATGTACGGCGGCGACGTGGAGCAGGAACGCATGGCGCCGCCACAGGCGCTGTTCCCGATCATTCAGGGCGGCACCAGCGACGACCTGCGCACGGCGTCGATCAACGGCATCCTGCAGACGGGAGACTGGGCCGGTATTGCCATGGGCGGCCTCTCAGTCGGCGAGGCCAAGCCGCTCATGTATGCCACCTTCGACACGTGCGCGCCGCTGCTGCCGCGCGACAAGCCCCGCTATCTCATGGGCGTCGGCTTTCCCGACGACCTCATCGAGGCGGTACGCCGCGGCATGGACCTGTTCGACTGTGTGGCCCCCACGAAGATGGGCCGGCACGGCACCGTGTTCACCGAAGACGGCAAAGTGTCGATCCGGAAGAGCAGTCACCGAACCGACCGTCGACCGCTCACCGGCACCTGCCCCTGCCCTGCCTGCACCGACTACGATCGCGCCTATCTGCGGCACCTGCACGCCAACGAGGAGCCGCTCGGGCAACGACTGCTCGCGCTGCACAATCTGACGTTCCTGTTGCGGCTCATGGAGCAGATACGCGCCGCGATCAGGGACGAGCGGTTCGAGAGCTGGTCGACGGCCTGGCTGGAGCGCTACCGGGCCAAGGGCGCGTAGCATGAGCGCATGGAGCGCTCGTTCAGGCGTTATTTTATCGCCATGAGCGACCTGCTAGCCGACCTCCGCGCCCAACTGGGCGACCGTTATCGCATCGAGCGGGAGCTCGGTGGCGGTGGTATGAGTCGCGTATTCGTGGCCGAAGAGCTCGCGCTCGGCCGACGCGTGGTGTTGAAAGTGCTGCCGCCCGATATGGCAGCCACCGTGAACACCGACCGCTTCCGTCGTGAGGTGCAGTTCGTCGCGCGGTTGCAGCATCCGCACATCGTACCGGTGCTTGCCACCGGCGAAGATGCGGGCACGCTGTGGTATTCGATGCCCTACGTCGACGGCGATACGCTGCGCGGGCGGATGAGTGCGGGGGCCATGACGGTTCGCGAGGTGATCACCGTGTGGCGCGACATGCTCGATGCGCTGTCGTACGCGCACAAGGCGGGCGTGGTGCACCGCGACATCAAGCCGGACAACGTATTGCTGAGTGGCCGTCATGCCGTCGTGACCGACTTCGGTATCGCGAAGGCCGTGGCATCGGCCACGTCGACCGATGGTGGCTCGGCCGCACTCACCGGCATCGGCTTCGTGGTCGGCACGCCGGCGTACATGGCGCCCGAGCAGGCGGCGGGCATGACGGAGATCGACCCGCGGGCCGATGTGTACTCCACGGCGCTCGTGGCGTACGAGATGTTCACGGGCACGTCGCCGTTCGGTGGCATGACGCCTGCCCGTGCGCTGGCGTCGCAGGTGCAGACGATGCCGGCAGCGCCTCGTACGCTGCGCGTGGACTTGCCTCCCGCAATCGATGCGCTGCTCATGCGTTGCCTCGCGAAAGAATTGGACGATCGCCCGGCATCGGCGGATGCGGTGCTGGAAGCGTTGGACGCGATCGACACGGCCGGTGGTGCCACGACGCCGGCGGCGCAGACAAAGGGCGCGGGCGGGGCCGCACGTACGGCGCCGGCGTCGCGTGGTCGCGGCATCGCGTTTCTCGGCGTTGCCCTGGCGGCGGCGGGTGTGGCCACGTGGCTGTTGATGAAGGGTGGTTCCACGCGTACGGCCAGTGCGCCTACTGAGCGCGACTTGCTCATCGTGGCCTCGTTCGCGCACGAAGCGAAGGATTCGTCCTATTCGCGCGCGGTGAGCGAAGCGCTGCGGATCGACTTGCAGCAGTCGCCCAAGGTGCGTGTGGCCGAGCCGCAGCTGGTGGCGAGGACGCTGCAGGCCATGCGCGTGGCACCGGACGCGGAACTGAACGACAGTCTGGCGCGCGACTTGGGACGACGAACTGGCGCGAAAGCGTTCGTGACCGGTGCCCTGCGGCCGCTGGGTACGGGCTACGCGATCACGGCGCGCTTGGTGAGTGTGGCGGACGGCAGCGAAGTGGCCGCGCTGCGAGAACCCGCGAAGTCGTCGTCCGAACTCCTCGACGCGATCGACCGGTTGTCGAAGGCGTTACGCGAACAAGCGGGTGAGTCGGTGTCGTCGCTGCGGGCGAGCCCGGCGCTGCCGTCGGTGACCACGGCATCAATTGATGCCTTGGTCGCGTATGCCGTCGCCACGGAGTACATGCGCAACGGCGAGCAATTCCTCGCTTCGCAGCAGTACGAGAAGGCGCTCGAAATCGACAGCACCTTTGCCAGCGCGTGGAGCGGACTGTCCACGGCGCTCAGCAACATGCAAGTGCGTCGCGCCGATCGTGATCGCGCCGTGCTCCGTGCCTTCAACTTGCGCAGTAAACTGCCGCCGGTCGAACGGCTGAAGATCGAATCGCGATATCATTCCGCCCGCGGCGAATTCACTGAAGAGATGGCGGCGCACAAAGCGCTGCTGGCGATCGAGCCCACCAATTACGCCGCGCTCAACAATCTTGGGCGCTTGATGATGGGTCAGGGCCGATACGCCGAAGCGGAGCCGCTGTTGCGCGCCGCGTTGGTCAGCCGTCCCGGCTCGATTGCGCCGTGGGAAATGCTGTACGATGCGGCGCTCGCGCGTGGCGATTCGGCGCTGGTGGATTCGCTTCGTCGCACGAGCACGAGCGTCTCATCCCCTCGTGCTCCGATAGCTGTAGCCAGCGATAGGGCGGCCTCGGCCGGCGACTATACGTCGATCGCCAAGCTGCTGGACAGCATCCTGGCGTCGAAGCCGGCCGTTGATGTGCAAGGGCCGGCGGCGACACGGCGCTTCACCCTGCAACTCTTGCGCGGCCAACTGGGCACCGCTGAGCGCGACTTGAACGGCGCGCTCAGCGAATTGGCGGCCAAGGTGGACCCGTCCGCAATGTTCGAGGGGGCGGCGAACCTTGCCGAAGCGCGTATTGTTGCGCTCGACGACAGCAGCGGGGCGCGCGCACGCTTGGCGAAGCTCGAGACACTCGTCGCGCGATCGGGGGCTGCTGCCGAGGACCAGAAGACGCTCTACCGTGCCTTCGTGCATGCGCGCGCGGGAAACGTGGCACAGGCCCGCCGGATGCTGGCGGCGGCGGAGCCCCTCTTGCCGCGCGACACGACGTGGCGAAACTGGATCGGCGGAGAAATCGCACTCGCCGAAGGTCGGCCTGCCGACGCGGTCCGGTCGTTCCGGCGCGTGCTTGGCGCGGAACTGTTCTGTACGATCTGCGGATCGGGCGGCCTGGCCCGTTCGTACGATGCGCTGGGACAGCGGGACTCGGTGGTCGCGATCTACGAGAAGATGCTGGCGAATCGCGACCCTGAGGCGCGCTGGGGCGAAGACGTCTTCGAGCGCGCCCGCGCCCTGAAGCGGCTGGGCGAGCTGTACGAGGAGCGCGGCAACGTGGCGCAGGCGATCCGCCGCTATCGCGAGTTCGTAGAACTGTGGAAGGACGCGGACCCCGCGCTTCAACCGGTGGTACAGGACGTGAGGGAGCGTATCGTGCAGCTGGAGCAGAAGCGGGGCTAGCAGCGGAGCTGTCGGCCTGGCTGGCCCGACCTCTGACCGGGCGTGTGCAAGTTTCTGCCGCGCCGACGTCCAACTCGTGAACCCCCAGCTCCCGAGGCGATGGACGACATCGACCGACTGTTCCGCGACTATCACCAACCCATCGTGCGCTACCTCGCGCGACGACTGGGCGATCGTGATCTCGCCGACGAACTCGCGCAGGAGACCTTTCTCCGCGCCATGCGGCATTTGCCGCTCACGAATGAACGCTCGTGGCTCTTTTCCGTGGCCACGAATCTTGTCCGCGACGAAGGGCGGCGTGACGTACGTCGTCGTCGCCATCTCGAAGCGCTACGGGCCGACGAATCGCAGACGCTGACGATCGAACACGAATCGATCACGCGCGAGCAGCAGCAGGATCAGCTGCGTGAACAGGCGTTCGCGCGCTCCGCCATCGATGCGCTCGGCGAGAAAGACCGCGCGGCCTTGCTGCTGCGCGAAGAAGGACTCGACTATCACGAAATTGCCGCCACGCTTGGCCTGTCGGTGGGATCCGTGGGCACGACGCTCTCGCGCGCCCGACGCCGCCTGGTGGACATCTACGAGTCGCTCGTTCGCGAGCGCGACGCACAGGGAGGAGCCGATGTCGCATAACGACAGGACGCACAGCGGACTGACGCCGGACGACGCACTAGCCATCGTCTGGACCGCTGCGGGACATCCCGACGAAGGATCACTGCAGACTTGGGCGGACGACGCGTTCGACGTCGGGAGCAGCGCGCAGGTGCAGGCGCATGTGGATGGATGCGCGGCCTGCCAGGGAGAGGTCGCGACACTGCGCGGATACACGGCGGCGGCGTCACGCATTTTGGGTGCGCTGGATGGCGCGCCGACCGGTGTGGTGTCGCCGGCTGATACCGCGAAGGCAGCGGCCGCGATCGTGGCGCAGGCCGATGTACGCACGCGCGCCGAACAGAAGGCCGCGCAGGCCTGGTTCACGCGTCCCGCGTTTCGGGTGGCGGCGGCATTGGCGTTGATGGCGGGTGGTACGACATGGGTGATGTCGCGTGCACCGGTCACGGAACGTGCCACGGAGGCTGCTGGCGCGCCGCTGATGGCTGAGTCGATCGTGGTGGCCGCGGCTCCGGCGGCGGCGCCGGCGCCGGCCAGTGCACCGGCTACGGTGACGACCGAAGCCGCAGTAGCACCGCAACCGCTGGCTGACGCATCGCCATCCCGGGCCAAGGCCGAACGATCGGACGAGGCGATGGTGGCTGTTGCGCCGATGGTGGAGGTGCGGAAGTCGGCAGAACGGGTGGAGAGCACCGTGCGAGGCAATGCGTCGGACCCGATCGTAAGCGGCCGCGCACTGTCCGCTGTGGCTCGCGCGCCAATTCCAACCGCGGAGACTTTGAGTGCGCCAATTGTGCTTCGCGGAGTGGTGCGAGACGCGGCGACGACTCAACCCATCGCGAGTGCCATCGTCACGATCCAAAAGTTGAAGAACGGCTTTGTGGAGCACAACTGGCGCGGAGCAACAAACGCGGAGGGTCAGTATGCCGTATCGCTTCCGGGGCTCTCAAGGAACGATACCGCCCTCGTCCGAATTCTCCTTTTGGGTAAGACACCGGTCACAGCTCGGCTCGTCGCCAACTCCGACACCTTGGTGCTGGATGCTGCCATGAGCGCTCGCACTGTAGCGCTCGAGCAAACTCTGGTCACGGCGTCTCGCTCCAGGCCGGAGAATACGCTGAACAGTCCCGCGCAGATTGTCGGCCGTAAGGCCAGCGCGCCCGTGGCGCAGGACTTCAGCGGACGCGGCGTGGCCGGCGGCATCGCGCGCGGAGTAGCGGCGCCCGTGTCGCCGTCTACGATTCGCCCACGTGACTTCCCCCGTCGCGACAACGGCGGCAGTCGCGAGCAGTACGACAAGATCGACGACAATCCGTTCCTCGCGGTCTCGGTGAATCCACGCTCCACGTTCTCGGTGGACGTTGATCGTGCCTCGTACAGCAACGTGCGCCGCTTCATTTCACAGGGGCAGACGCCGCCGCCCGACGCCGTACGCATCGAAGAGTTGATCAACTACTTCCCGTACGACCTGCCGTCGCCGCGCGGTGATGCTCCGGTGTCGATCACCACCGAAACGATGGCCGCACCGTGGCAGCCCAAGCATCGTCTGGTGCGCGTCGCCCTCCAGGCGCGTCGCATCGAAACCGCCGCACTGCCGCCCAGCAACCTGGTGTTCCTGATCGACGTGTCGGGCTCGATGAATCAGTGGAACAAGCTGCCGTTGGTGAAGTCGTCACTGCGGTTGTTGGTGGACCAGCTGCGCCCGCAGGATCACGTGGCGCTGGTGGTATACGCCGGTGCGGCCGGGCTCGTGTTGCCCAGCACCAGTGGTGAAGAGAAGGCGACGATTGCCGCGGCGATCGACCGTCTCGAAGCCGGCGGCTCCACGGCCGGTGGCGCGGGCATCGAACTCGCCTACCGCACGGCCCGCGAACACTTCAAGCCCAACGGCAACAACCGCGTGATCCTCGCCACCGACGGCGACTTCAACGTCGGCGCCAGCAGCGACGGCGACATGGAACGCCTGATCGAGAGCAAGCGAACCGAAGGCACGTATCTCACGATCCTCGGCTTCGGGCAAAGCAACTATCAGGACGCCAAGATGGAGAAGCTCGCCAAGCGCGGCAACGGCAACTACGCGTACGTGGACGACATCGCCGAAGCACGCAAGGTACTGGTGAAGGAGATGGGCGCCACACTCGTCACCGTCGCCAACGATGTGAAGCTGCAAGTGGAATTCAACCCGGCAGCGGTGCGCGCGTATCGCCTGATCGGCTACGAAGACCGCTTGCTCGCCACAGAAGATTTCACCGACGACAAGAAGGATGCCGGCGACATGGGCGCCGGACATTCGGTCACCGCGCTGTACGAAGTGGTACCCATCGGCGTGACGGGCACGATCACGCTGCGTGAACAGGACTCGCTGCGGTACCAGGTGCCAGCCACCGACGCACCACGCACGAATGCGGCGAAGAACGAACTGATGTTTGTCCGCATGCGCTACAAAGCGCCCGGCGAGAACACGAGCAAGCAGATCACACAGCCCGTGATCGACGGCCGCAGCGGCACCGCTTCCAACGATTTCCGATTCGCCGCATCAGTCGCCGAGTTCGGCATGGTACTCCGTAAGTCCGAACACAAAGGCACCGCAACGCTGCGCTCAGCACTCGAGATGGCGACCGGGTCGCGAGGCGACGACGACGGAGGATACCGGAGCGACTTCGTGGAAATGCTCGGGCGACTCCTTAACAGCGAACGGCGCTAAGAGTGAACGGCGCGAAAAGTTAAAAGCGCTAAGGTAAACGGCGCTAAGAATGAGGGGCGCGGAGGGGCGCATCAACAGCGCGGGGGCGACCAGCGTAATCTGGGTGTCCCCGCGTGGTTGTTCCCGCCGTTTATTCTTGGCGCTCCTTACCTTAGCGCCGTTGATTCTTAGCGCGGTTGATTCTTAGCGCCTTTCGCCGTTCACCCAGCACTCAGAACTCAAATGCGCCCTGCCTCCTTTCTTCTTCTCATCGCCGCTGCGACTTCGCTGCAGGCCCAGTCTCCTGTCCGCACTGCCGACCCTGCTGTGCGCGGCGTCGCTCTCAGCGAGTTCCCGCGCTTGGTAAAGCTGAGCGACAAAGTGTACGGCTACGAGGAGATCCGTCAGCCGGGATTCACCACTGTCAGCCTCATCGTCATCGGGCGCAACGGCGTACTGGTGGCTGATGGGCAAGGCAATGTGCAGGCCACGCAGACCTTGCTCGACAAGATCAAGACCGTTTCGACATTGCCGGTGAAGTGGTACGTGGTCGGCTCTGATCACGGCGACCATACGGCTGGCAACAGCGCGCTGCCGAAGGACATTCAGTTCGTCGTGCACGCGAACTCGCTGGCGCAGCTCAAGAAGGACTCGGCCGCGGCCGCGGCCGCCAATCGCCCCGCGGTCGTGATGCCGACGACGGCCATGACCAGCGACAATGAGACTATCGACCTCGGTGGCATCAGCGTGCGCGTGCGCTTTCTCGGGCGCGCACACACCGGCGGTGACCTCATGGTCGAAGTGCCGTCGGAGAAGCTGCTGTTCATGAGCGAGGCCTATCTCAACCGCGTCTTCCCGGCCATGCGGTCGGCCTATGGCGCCGAGTGGGTGCGCACGATCGACAATGCCCTCGCGCTCAAGAACGTGGACCGGTTCATTCCCGGGCACGGCTTCATCGAAGACGCCAAGGTGTCGCGCGAAGAACTGGTGGCCTTTCGTGAATCACTGGTTGCGGTGATCGCCGAAGTGAAGCGACTCAAGGCGGCGGGGCTCACCGTCGATCAGGCCATCGCGCAGGCGAACTGGGGTCCGTATGCGAAGTGGTTCCTGGCCGAACAGCAAAGCCCCATCGCCATCCGTCGCCTGTGGACGGAGCTCGATGGGGCCTCGAAGTAATCGCGAGCCGCGCTAACGAATCGCACGAGCGAATCGCACTAGCGAATCGCGACGCGCTCCTTGCGCAGGATACGACTAAGCAAGCCGGCGAATCCTCCGGCCTGCAGCGCAGGTAACGCCAGCGTGGCCACCAGCACGGCCCATCCGGGCAGTGAGAAATTGCGCCCGATCGTCGCCGCAAAGTCGGTGAGTGCAGCGCCGCGTTCGGCCGCCGCGATCAGCAGCACGGCGGCGGCCAGGGCGGCCGAGAGGGCACCGGCACGAATGGCACCGCCTTGCCGAAACATCACGCCCGTGATTGCGCCCGCCACTGCTGCGCCCCACACGCCGAGGAAGCGCTGCGCCACGAACTGCAGCAAGACCGCGCTGATAAAATTCATCCACATAGTCGGCGGCCCGGTCAGCGCGTGAGTGTGAGCACGGCGCGCGTATCCGACGCCGCCAGATCCTTCGCGGTGCGCGGCGTGCGCACGCTGTCGAGCTGTCCGTTGGCCCACATCGCATACCGATCGAGATAGCGCGTGCTGGCCGGATTCCCGCTCTGCCCGCCCGGATAGACGGCGCGGATGCGTGGCTCCTTGTCCATCTCGACCACCATACGCCAGCTCGCACCGAAGTTCGCGCGCTTCGAGCCGACCGATGGATTGAGTGTGCCGCGTCCGCCGTCGATCGGCATCTCCGGCGCCGCGAAGCCCGCCAGTCGCAGCAGGTGATTCGGCTTGGCCGGCGCCACGCGTCCCCAGGTCCACGGCGTCTTCGTCGGATCGCCGTATTCCGTGACCAGTGTGTCGTACGCCGCGCGGAGCGCCTTGGCGAGAATCACGTTGCGATCCTCGCGCACGTTGGTGGTGCGACGGTCATCCCACCAGCCGTTCGCCGAATCGGCAATCAGCTGCAGCAGCCGCGACTCACTGGGCGTCACCGACCGCACATCCGACTTGGCCGGAATGAACTCGTCGTACAACAGCGCGGTCGTCTGCGCGATCGCGGTCTCGAACAGTCGCGCACCGGTGTTGTCGCGTGTGTACTGGCGATTCCACGAGGCCAGCAGCGTGGTGGCCGCCTTGAGCGACGCCGAGTTGTCGCCCGCTGCGATACGCGCCTGCGCCGCCGACACGAGCGCGGGAACGAGCAAGTCGGCGCGCACACTGCCGGGGTTCGTATGGAAGCCGCGCATCTCGTCAGCCGTGACCGTGCTATCGGCGCGAAGCAGGCGGTTGATCTGCAGCGCGCGCCAGATCTCGAAGTTTGGATCGGGGCCGAGATACAGCGCGTCCTGCTGCGGATCGATCGGCTGCTGATTGGCCGACGCCAGATAGCCCTGCGCCGGATTACGCCCCTGCGGGTATCGCGCCACCGGCCAGTCGCCGATCCAGTCGTTGCGGCGCAACCATCCATCACGCACGTCGGTGCCCCGTCCACTGTCGGCGCGCACGGGATAGCGTCCCGTCGAGCGGATCATGATCGTGCCCGAGGTGTCGGCGGTGATGAAGTTCTGCGCCGGCGCCTGATAGTATTGCGCCATCGAATCCAGGAACGCCGACGCCGTCGTGGCGTGGAAGGCCGCGAAGTAGCCCTGAAGCTCCTTGCCCGACTCGAGCACCGTCCACCGCATCGACAGCCACTCGCGTCCCTGACGCTGCATCGGGCCACGGTGCGTATAGTAGATCGTGTCCACGTCGATCACGCGGCCGAGCTTGTCGCGATACGTCTCGGTGCGCGTGTCGGCGAACTTGGTCATCACGCCATCGAGTTCGTAGGCCGTCGGCGCTGCGTCGTTGTCGACCTTCTCGCGCCAGAAATCCATGACGTCGGCGCCGGTATTCGTAGCGCTCCACGCCACGGCGCGCGAGTAGCCGATCGGAATGCCCGGCAGCCCCGGGATCGATACCCCTCCGATCTCGAAGCTCCCCGGCACCACGATGTGCACTTCATACCAGATGCTCGGCAACGTGAGCTCGAGGTGCGGATCGCCGGCCAACATCGCGTGGCCGTTGGCCGAACGCGACGGTGCCACCGCCCAATTGTTGCTGGCGAAGGCACGGGCCTGTTCGACCGTGGGATCGATGTCCTTGAGCCACGACAACGGCGACATGCCGGTGGTCGTGGCATTGGTGTTCGTGCGCAACGACGCCACCATGCGCGCAGCCAGACTGTCAGGAGCGCCCGGTGCAGGAATCGCCGAGAGGGCCACGCGCGCGGCGTTGCGATTCATCGGTTGAATCGGCTCCTGCACGGGCGAATTCTCTTCCATGAGTGCGTTGGCCGCGGCGTCGCCCACCAGTGCGCGCGCTTCCAGCAGTTCGAGCTCGCCGGGTCCACGGGCCAGTGTATAGCCCATGCGATTGAGCACATGGATCGAGTGCAACGGCAGCCATTCGCGCGGGGCACGATTGAGCAACTTGTACTCCACCGGCCACTGCGCTGGCGACAACGTCGCGCGATACGCGTTCACACCGTCTGCGTACGCCAGCAGCAACTTCCCGCTCGGCGTGCTTTCCCCGATGTCGCGCCACTTCCGCTCGGCCGAACGCGGCATGCCGAGCCGACGTGTTTCCTGGTCGGCGGGCAGTGCCACATCACCCACCAACTCGGTGAGTGTGCCTTCGCCGGCGCGTGACTGAATCTCGAGCTGAAAGAGCCGGTCGCGCGCCGTGACGTAACCGAGCGCGCGCATGGCATCGGCGTCGGTGGTGGCGAAGATGTGCGGCACGCTGCGCGAGTCGTAGCGAACGTCGACTGTGCCATCGAGCGAGGGGATGCTGCTCGTGGCCTCGGCCGGCAGATCGTCTACGGCGTTGGCCCAGAGACCGACGGCCGGCGAGAGCAGACCGCCCAGTGGCGGCAGCGGACCGGCGCCGGCCACGCCGACGTAGGTGGCACCAATGCCAACGGCGGCACAGAGCGCCGCCGTTATCAACCGTCCTGTGGTCATGCTCACTTCGGTACTCCGTTTGCGGCGGATAATGTGGACCACAGCAGTGCCGCCAGGGCACCGCCGGCCAGCGGTCCGACAACGGGGATCCAGGCGTATCCCCAATCGTTGCCACCCTTGCCGGCGATCGGCAGGATGGCGTGGGCGAGGCGCGGACCGAGGTCGCGCGCCGGATTGATGGCGTACCCGGTAGGTCCGCCCAGCGAGAGACCAATGCCCCACACCAACGCGCCGACGAGCGCCGGTCCAAGGTTCGTGGCGGGAGTGGCACCCGACACGCCGGCGGTTCCGATGGCACTGGCCACCAGCACCAGCACCATCGTACCGATTACCTCGCTGATCAGATTCGGCACGGAGCTGCGTATCGCGGGCGCCGTGCAGAAGCAGGCGTGGATGGTGCCCTGATCGCGGGTGATGCTCCAGTGCGGGAGATAGTGCAGCCACACCAGCGTGGCGCCCACGATCGCCCCCGTCATCTGCGCGGCGACATGCGCAAGCGCGTCGGGCACGGTGCGCGTGCCCGCGATCACATTCGCCAGTGTAACCGCCGGGTTGAGCTCACCCGGTGCTCCGAGCCCAACGGCCACGAGGACGCCGCACAACACCGCAAACGCCCAGCCGGCGGTGATCACCATCCACCCTGCACCGTGCGCCTTCGACTTCTCCAACAACACACCGGCCACCACACCATTGCCGAGCAGAAGCAGTACGAGCGTTCCGACAAACTCGCCGAGTGCGGTGGACGGCATGTCCGGTTAGTTCGGCTGACGCGCAGCAGCGAACGGGAAGGCGCCGAGTCCTTCGGCTTCCATCGTGCCGGTCATCTTGTCCTTCTCGCTCATCACGCCGGTGCCGCGGATCTTGATCTGCTGGCCACCCATGTCGAGGGCGAAACCGAAGAAGATCGAATCGCCCTTGACCACGCCGTCGAAGTTGGCGGTGCCGATCTGCGATTCGGTGGTGCCCGACACCGAGTCACCCTTCTGCGTGACGGTCATGAGCGACTGCATGGACTGGCCCTGCGCGTCGATCGCGACGTTCCACTTGCCACTGAAGTCGGCGAACATGCGCTGCGCGGCGACGGCGGTGACGGACAGTGCGAGTGCGGCCGAAACGACGGCCATACGGATCTTGGTCATGATGAGAGATCTGAAAGGTGGGGGAGGACGCTCAACGGCGGTCAACCGGGGTCCGCAGTGTAAAAGGTATCACCACTACGGCGGTTTGCGAGCGGGGGTGTCATGCGTCAACTTGCACGCGCACGTCCCGCCCCGTGCCTCATACCCCACAGTTCGAATGCCTACTCCTGCCTTCTGGCGCCGCTGGCACCGGTGGATCGGCGCGCCCGCGGCGCTGTTCCTGGCCTTTGCGTCGGTGACCGGCGTCATCGTGGCCGGGACCGAGTTCTTTGGTGAAGACGAAGCCGTTCGTGAGGCCAACCGCACGCTGGTGAGTGCCGTGCATACGGACTCCCCTCCGGACGCCTGGATGGGGGCGATCAACGCCGCCATGGCCAGCGCGGCCAAGGAAGCGCCCGGGGCGCCGATCGACAAGATCGCCATTGAGCTCAAGGGACAGGCCCCCGTCATCACCATGTACCTCGGCACCAAGACGGGCGGCGAAGACCGGCGGCTGCTGTTCGATGCGCGGACTGGAAAATTCACGCGCAGCGACGGCTATGCCGACAAGGCGTTCATCAATCGCGTGCATAGCGGCGAAGTGTTCGGCGACGGCGGGCTGGTGGCGTCGATGGTCTGGGGTGTTGCCTTGCTGGCGCTGACCGTGAGCGGTTTCACGCTGTATTGGCGGCTGGCGGGCGCCAATCGCCAGGGGCGCACAGGACTGCAACGCTGGTTCTTCTAGGGCGCCGACTACGTCGCCGTCGTGCGTGAGGCCAGTTGCCGGCGCACGACGGCAAGGATCTGTTCGGCCTTGGACGGTTTGGGGATGAAGTTCTCCCCTGGCACCATGGTCTCGTCGGAGGGGTCGAACTCGGGATCGTATCCGCTGGTGAAGACCACTGGCAGCGACGGAGCCCGCCGTCGCAGCTCGGCAGCGAGCTGCGTCCCACTCACGCCGCCGGGCATGACCAGATCGGTGATCACCAGGTCCACCGACAGTTCGTACAGATTCCATTGGTCGAGTACCTCACGGCCGCTGGCAGCGGCGCGCACCTGATAGCCGTCGCGTTCCAGCACACGCTGCAGCAGTCGACTGACGGTCGGATCGTCTTCGACCACCAGCACCGTGGCGGTGACGGCGTGTTCGCCGGAATCGCCCGCACCGGATAGATCGACCTGCGCGCTCTCGTCGGGGAGCGCGTCGGCGACGATGGGCAGCCAAACCTCGACTGTCGTGCCGACGCCGACCGTGGAGGCAACGCGAAGCAGTCCTTGATGCTGCTGTGCGATACCGTACGCGGTGGCCAAGCCAAGGCCGGTGCCCTGCCCCGGCGGCTTCGTCGTGAAGAATGGTTCGAAGATGCGCGGCATGTTGTCCGGCGCGATGCCCATACCCGTGTCCTGCACCGCGAGCAGGGCGTAGGTGCCCGCCGCGAGCTCGGCGATGTCTGTTGCCGCCACCGTTCGGCGCTCGGTCCGGATCATGATCGGCCCGCCGTCGGCAAGTGCATCGCGTGCGTTCAACACGAGATTGAGCAGCACCTGCTCGATCATGCCGCCGTCGGCCGATACCACCAGCGCATCGTCGGTCGTGTCCACGGTGAGCCGGTGCGTGGTCGGCACCACGCGTCGCAACAGCCGCACGTGCGCGCGCACGAGCAGGTTGAGATCGAGCAGACTCGGTTGCATCGCTTGCTGCCGGCTGAACACCAACAGCTGCCGGGTGAGTCGCACGGCGCGCTGCGCCGACGTCTCGACATCACGCAGGAGTTCGATCGCCTCGCGCGGCATCGCCTTGAGCAAGCGGAGCTCGTCGAGCTGCATCAACAGGGCGGCAAGCATATTGTTGAAATCGTGCGCCACGCCGCCGGCCAGCTGGCCGATGGCCTCCATCTTTTGACTTTGACGCAACCGCTGCTCACTCGACGAGAGTGCTTCCAGCATATGCGCGTTCGCCTCGGCCGTCTCGCGCTGTTCGCGCAGCGCGGTAGCCAGCACCAGCCCGATGAGCGCTTGCACGCCGATATACACCTGCAGAATCACAAGCGCGTCGCCGCCGGTGACGCCGCCGAGGGAGAGGGACTCTCCATTCAGCAGCAGGCTGATACCGACGCTGGCGATACCGATCTGGCTCCAGAGCGCGCCGAGCTGACCGAAGCGGAGCGTCGCCCATAGCGTGAGCAGTGAGAGCATGTACGGGTGCGCCTGCAGCACACCCATGAGGGCATCGCCGCGGAACGCCACGAGCGATCCGACGATCATCAGCAGACTCAGTGCGAACGCATCGCGCCACCAGCGGAATGCACGTCGATGCGCGGTGCGCGACTCGTTACGTGCAAGCAGCAACAGCGTGAGTGGCGTCACGATCACATAAGCCAGCATGTCGCCGATCCACCACACGGTCGCACTCTTCAGAAACGCCTCGCCACCAGCCGCGCGAGAAATCAAGGCGGCTGGTACGCTGCCGATCGCTGTGGCGACTGCCGTGGCCGACAGCAGAACCGCGACGTCGCGCAGACGGGCGAACTTGAGCGGCAGTGGAGTGACCCGCCGCAGCATCCAGTCGGCGATCCACAATTCTGAGAGCGTGACGCAGGTGTAGCCGACCGTCCGCAACGAGGCGTATCCCTGCAGCGTATTGGAAAGCGTGTCGAGGGCGATGACGCCCACGAACACGAGTCGACGATGCGAGGGCGGCAGCCAGATCAGGGCGGCCAGTGCGACAGCGATCGGCGGCCACGCGGGGGCCAATGGCCCGCCGTATCGGATGAGCTGCAGCGAGAGCGCGTGCGTCACAAAAAACGCTATCGCGAGTCGGATAGCGGGCGACGACGAAATCGGTTCAGGCACCAGCCAGCGCGGCCGCATCCGGAGAGGTCAGATGGAAACGTCTTGGCCCGGCCGGCGTCGGAGGGCAACGGCGATCAATGTACCGCCCACGAGCGCGACCGCGTAACCATATGGCAGAAAGGCCGCGGCGAGTCCGCAGGCGACGGCGAAAGCCAGCCAGGCCGGCGTGTCGCGCAGATCGCGCACCAGCAGCAGCACGGTGATGGCCTCGACGAGCAGCAACGTGCCAAGAATCGGACCGGGGAACAGGCGCTGAAACGCGGCTGGTTCGCCGACGAGGAGCAGTCCTGACAGCACGAGGAAGATGCCGTAGATGATGCCACTGGCACCGGTGCGGGCCCCGAAGGCGTAGTGCCCGGCGATCCCGCCGGAGCCGTGGCATACGGGAATGCCGCCAAGGGGCGCTGATACGAGGTTCATGATCGCGTAGGTGGTGCCGATGCGCTTGACCGTGAGCGGTTCACGGTCGGGAAAGAGATCGGCGACCACCTGTTTGGTGGCGAGTACCGAGTTGCCGAGCGACAGGGCGAGCTGGGGGAGCGCGAGCAGGAGCGAGGCCTGGGCGAACTCCGTGGGCGTAGGCCAGCGTGCGGGGAGCGTGGGAAGCCGAAAGCCGAGGGGCAGCGGCGCGCCGGCGGGCCACGTGAGCGCGGCTACGACGAGGCCGAGTGCCAGGACCACAAGGGCGGCGGGAACACGATGACTTTCGCGCAGCCAGAGGACGATCGCGAGGGCGACCGCCGCCAGCAGCCAACCACGAGCGCCGTCGGCCGGGATGAAGCGGGTGAGGGCAAGCAGGGCGAGTTGGATGCCCAGTCCGACCTGAATACCGCGTACAACGGGCTTGGGGACCGTGCGGGCGATCCAGGAGAGCGCGCCGGAGCGGGCGAGGATGAGCATGACGACGCCGACGATCAGGCCGCCGGCGGCCAGGAGCGGCGGGGCCAGCTTGCCGGCGATAGCAATCGCCGCCATGGCCTTGAGCGGCTGGACCGGCATGGGCAGCCGATAGGCGAGGCCGGAGGCGATCTGCAGGGCGCCGAAGACCACAAAGGCCGTGGTGGCATCCATCCCGGTGGCGACGACAATACCGACGAGCAGCGGGAGGTCGGTCCCGAGGTCGCCGAACGCGCCGGCGAATTCGGCGCGGGTGAAGCGGAGGGGGTGGGGGGAGGGGGGCATATGGGCGCGGTTTCTTCCGCTTTCGCAGATCCAATTTCGAGATTCCTTTACCCCCGCGGAATCAATGTCGAGCGGACGATTGCGTCCACAACCTCAGCGGCGCGAGCGCAAACTGCGATACATCGCGTCGTACTCTCGTGCGGCGAAGTCCCAATCCCACCGCCGAGCGAACGCCGCAGTGGCTTCTCGAACAGACGCAACTTCCTCTCTCCCGGACTTGAGCCGCTCAACCATGTGGGCAACGAGCAAAGACGCATCCGGAGCGCTTGCGTCGACCGTCCAAACACCCGGTGGTCGTGGATCACCGAGTGAACGACTCACCTCCATACTCACCAACACTGGCGTCCCGCATGCCATGGACTCCTTCACAACGAGCGGAGTACCACCTTCGCCGACGCCAATTGACAGCACGACGTCGGCGCTGCGATACAAATCGGCTAACGAAGCTTGTCCAACCTGCCCCGTCAGCTGAAGAGTGGAATCGTGCGCGACACGCCATCCCTCTGGATGAATGGTGCCGTCACCAATAAAGACCCATCGCACACCACGGACACTTTCGACGGCCTGCTGTAAAAGGTGTATGCCCTTTTTCTCCACGAATCTCCCGACGAATGCGACGACAAAGTCACGGGATTCGATGCCCATCGACCGACGCAGGAACCTACGATCCCCAAATTCAAAGGGAGAAAATATGGCTGCATCGACCCCATTCGGGATCATCGCACTCTTTGCCGCTACGCTGTTGGCTGTGGAGTGGAATTCCTCGGCTGTTGTTCCAACAAACGCAACTCGTGTTGCCCGCGAAAGAATGAAGCGAGTTACAGAGGCATTGGCAACGAAGAACGCCAGCCTAAGTACGCGATGCCTGAACTGGAGTTTCGATGTGTGCACCGTGAGAACGAGCGGGCAACGAAGCAGAACAGATAACACCGCCCCTAAAACGCTCCCCATGTACAGCGTATCGTGTATATGCACAACGTCCGCACGTCGAACAGCACGAACTAGCTGAGACATCGAACCGAGGGACCAGAGTGGTACCGGAAGCCCTAGGGGTCGATCAAAAGGATCAACGGAGCTGATCTCGTATACGGCGAAGCCTTCGAGTGGCTCGCAGTCAACGGCGTCCCCACTCGCGAAATAGTCAATCTGATAGCCCCTGCGCGCTACGCCTCGCGCTATCGACCACGCGGCTATCTCCAATCCTCCTAAATGCGAAGGCAGATAGGACGCGATATGCACAATCCGAAGTCGACGCGAGGTCATTAGCGACACCGCTCACGGTGCTTCTGATTTGACGTGTAGTCGCATATGCCAATACGAAGGCACCGGCATGTACGCAGCGCGAGCCTGAGCACCGACGGACTCGATCGATTCATGAATACGCGCGGCACCATCGCGGCACTGAACCTGAAGAAATCATCGGACCCATCTTTCCAACCCTTCGCGTACAAGGCGATCCGTACTCCACTCCGAAACCCGATCACCGTATTGCTCCATCAGCCGTTCGCGCGCTTCGTGGGACAGGAGATCCGCATTCACGATGACCCTACCCTCAGAGATCCACGGCGCGTTACGAATAAGGTCTCGGCCGTACCAAATGCCTTCGGCATGGACAAGGACAACACTTGCATCCGACGATTGAATTGCCAAGACGGCCCTAGAAAATGGAGAAGCTACCGACGATGCCTCGTAGACGCGCCACGGCAACTGAATAAACGCGCCTACGGCAAACGAAGCCAGAGTGAATCGGCGGGAATACGCTAACGGCATGTGCCCACAAAGCACTGCCCACGCGTCTTGCGCAAGAAGGACTACGCTCGGAAGACATGCATAGATATATCGATAGCCCCAACCGTGTCCCTGACTCGAGGGGAACAAGAAGTAGAACACAAATGTGAGGATAAATCCGACCGACAGATCACGCTCGAAGGCTCCCAACCGGTTCCACCGAGCGATCGACACGACCGCAAGAACTCCGACCGCCGGCGCCTGCCAGTTGAGAACCAACACCGCGTTCGCAACTTGCGTGAGTATCTCGACCATCGACGGCATCGAAAAGAAGGTGACCGCACCGTTGATCCCATCAACCGTTCGCGCCGAATCAAGCCACCAAAGCCAGAACCCCGACGCAGCGACATACGAAGGCAGCAACACAGCAAGCTCGCGGTAACGTCGATCCACACACATTCGAATGAGGAATGGTGTGACGAAGAGTGCGTGAGGGAAAGGATTGTGCAAACCGAGCGCCAAGACTCCGACTAGCGCACATCCAAGGCCGCCGCGCATATCCCTGCGAACATAGAAAATCATCCACATCACACTCGCCAACAGATGCGCGGGCATCGCGTATCCCGTCATCGAGGTCAGAAGGAACTGTGAAGACAGCGAGGTGGCAACAACGACGAAGGCGGTGCTGTCTCGACCATGCCCGAGCCGGCGTGAAAGCACGGCCAGCAAGAGCACGGATACCCCGGCAAGAATGGGATTTGTTATCCAAGCGAGGCCAGTGAGTCCACCGAAAACCGCGCGGATCCCAGCGTATACCGGCAGATACGACGAGACCCAGGCCTTTTTCCCTGGCAGCCAACTGACGAACATTGGCTTGATCGCGGGCACAACTGGTTGCCATTGCGACGGCAACACTGCATCCAATCTCCCCTTTCGAAAGATCAGCGCCTGAAAATCTGCATTGAACTCGTCCATCGATAACCCGAAGGAGAGATTTAACGCCCGTGCGCCAATCATCGTTAGGAGTGTTACACACGCTGCTGCCAGCATCCCCCACCAGAGCGGCGCAGCGTCTGACGAACGTCGGTCGGCCCTCAATGGCGAAGTCGGGCGCGTTGAGAACTCGAAGAAGACAAGGGTAAATAGCGCAGTGATCGCGATGCAGGGAGCTTCGTACTGTACGAAGAGCCTGTAGAATATTCCGCGGGCGACAGGACCCCCAAATCCATTCGCGCGGAGAAGACCAAGCACAGCGCCCGCTGCCGCACACACAGTAAGGATTGCGATCGTGGCGTATCGCGCTGCTCGCGCCTCGAAAGCGGACTCTTTCGACATGTGGTCAAGACTCGGATGGCGGGACAATTGGGCTGTGCTGGCCAGACGTCACGATGCGCTGAACATCGTGAGCAGAAATCCGTTCTATACTTGAGCGAGCGGTCGGCCGCATCGCTCGGCATCGAACCAGAGCGTAGCGCTCGACACGGCCCCATGGAGCCCCGAAAATCGAGGGATACAGCAGCTTAGGAACGCTCAGCTCGACTATTTCGGCGGCGCCAACACCTCTAAGCATCTCGGCGGGAAGCACTACAAGGCTCGGTGCATCCGCTCCCTCACACAAGCGACCTACTGCTGTCGAATCCAGCGAGCGCTTAACATCTCCGATTGTTTCAGCTCCTGTTTGGGCCGTAGCGAGTAATCCCGCAGCTGCGAGAGTGCGTTCTCGCGCCGCCCACACTATCGCGAGCTGCCTATCGAAGACACTCGGCATTCCCTGTACGATGGTGCCCCACCCAGAACTGCCGGCAAGTGCCCAGGGCTCCAGATCCGCGTACGGCCACAGCACCGATCCTTTTACCGACATGGGCGGATCGGAAACGGACGGACCAAGTCGCGCGTCGAGGGATTTCTCAATGAACTTCTGATATCTCGATCGCGAATCAGTGCAGAACACGGCGAATGCCAGCAGGACGAAAGCGATTCGATACTTTGATAGACTTTCGACCCGCTCCGGCCGCACCCCATCCAACTTCGCTAGCAGCGCGGCACCGAAGATGGCAAACAAGCCGGGAATTCCGGTAGCGACGGCATTCGCCCAAGCCCAGCGCATAGACTGGTCTGGCGATGACCAGGCAGTCGTGACCGTCACCCAAGTCTCCAATACCACCGTGGAGCTGATCAGAACACATACCGTGCCGACGACAAGCTTCAGACCGCGCCGCGGGAAAGCGAGGGCAGGCCAGCGAGAAGACACGAACCAAAGCAGCGAAGCGAGCAGCGTGAATATTGGCGCCGTTGAATTGAGATCTACCATTTGCCAGCCAACCAAGAGCAACAGCGAAGCCGCCTTACGAAATTCATGTACCGATGCTGCAGCAACGTCCTTGCCATCGGTTCCCCATACAGAGAGTAGCAACACCCCGAGGAGAATCGTAGCGACCAGCGAAAGCAGCCAAAGTGCTCGCCACGCCTGGATCTGCGTCACCAGTACGTTCGAAGCAACGTCGGCGCCAAGAAACGACAGAAGTATGCCAGCGAGCACAACCAGCAGCACACCTCGCACCAGCTGCTGGGAGCGGTAGCAGAGCTGCGGCAACGTCAAGAGCACTGTCACAACATGTAGTAGAATTCGCGAAACGTCGCCGAATCGCCAGGTCCGTAGAAATACCAGAGCGTGCTTCGTGTTCAGTGAAATCATCCACTCTTCGTCGAACTGTGCGAATGGCTTCTCGCTGGCGCGTAGTAGCATCGTCGCGGAGATCAACAGCACGGCGCTACAGATTGCTACCCCTACCAGGACCTTCCTCGTCTTCGGAGCATCAGCCATCAACCAAAGCGCTACACCAATTCCCGGTGCGGCCATTATTGGATGGCATGAGAGCCCGACACCGAATACCAGCATCGCCCACCAGATGCGTCCCGTGAGCAAGGCGGCAAGCGCTAGCATCACGCACGCCTCTGCGAACACCCGCGGTGTCGCATAGAACTCCGCGAACCGAAACACCCCCTGCCCCCCGTAAAACGCCGGGAGAGATACGGCCAGTGTTATTACCGCGATGACCTTCAGATCGCTGACTCGATCTACCAACAGGCGTCGTACGAGTAGCGCGAACGCTGCGAACCAGAGCAGCAACCCCGAGTAGGTGAGGACGATTGCGGCGTGCGACGGTCCTATCCACGCCGCGAGCTCCCGCATCAATACCGGGTACACCGAAAACTTCGATTGCCCGTCATTGAGGAAGACGATATCGCGCCCGATACCGCTCGGGTCAAGCGCGGCCATCGCGTAGCCCACGTAGAGCCGGGCATCGTGGATAATGCCTTGGTACGGCCTGAAGAGCAGAAACACCGCGAACGACGCTACTAGCAGCGCCAGGCTGCTTGGCTCGTAGCCGAATAAGCGGCGGCCGTCTGTGGGAGGTGGAGGTGTCTTCATACTGAGGCGTTAGATTAACGTAAGATCTGCTCGGAAGCACGGAGTACCATGCCCCGCCCCGCCCTATGCCCCCCTCCACGATTGTTATTGGTGCCGGTCCTGCCGGACTGTCTGCGGCCTATCACCTCAGCAAGCTCGGATTTCCGGTCACGGTGCTGGAAAGTGACCCGCAGTACGTGGGCGGCATTTCGCGTACGGTGCAGTTCAAGGGCTTCCACTTCGACATTGGCGGACACCGCTTCTTCTCGAAGTCGGAACGCATCGAGGCCCTGTGGCGGGAGATCCTCCCGAATGACTTCCTCGAGCGGCCCCGCTCCAGCCGGATTCTCTACAACGGGCATTTCTTCGCCTATCCGCTGAAGCCGATGCAGGCGCTGTTCGACTTGGGCGTATTCGAGTCAGTTCGCTGCGTGCTGTCGTACGCCTACGCGCGCCTGCGGCCGATCCGGAATCCGCGCAGCTTCGAAGAGTGGGTGACCAACGAGTTCGGGTCGCGACTGTACCAGATCTTCTTCAAGACCTACACCGAAAAGGTCTGGGGGATGAGCTGCACCGACATCTCAGCCGACTGGGCGGCACAGCGCATCAAGGGCGTATCGCTCTTCTCGGCCGTAATGTCGGCGCTGACTCCGGCCGCGCTCAAAGGCGGCACGATCAAAAGCCTGATCAGCACCTTCCGGTATCCGCGACTGGGCCCCGGCATGCTCTGGGATGCGTGCGCTAACGCCGTGCGCGAGCAGGGCGGCACGGTCACGCTGGGTCGTACCGTCGTAGACCTGCGCTACGACGAGGCCACTCGAAAGTGGACTGTGGGCCACACCGCCCCCAGCGGCGATCGACAGGAGCTGTCGGCCGATCACGTCATTTCGTCGGCGCCGCTACGTGAAATCGCCCAGTCGCTGTCACCGGCGCCGTCGGCGACGCTGACCGCGGCGGCGAAGCAGTTGGGCTATCGCGATTTCCTCACGGTCGCGCTGGTCCTGAAGGAGCGTGAACGCTTCGCTGACAACTGGATTTACGTGCACGACTCCAGCGTGAAGGTGGGACGCATCCAGAACTTCAAGTCGTGGTCGCCGGAGATGGTGCCTGATCCTTCGCTGACCTGCTACGGGCTCGAGTACTTCTGCTTCGAGGGCGACGGGCTCTGGACGTCGACCGACACGGCACTGATCGCGCGGGCATCGGACGAGCTCGTAAAGCTTGGACTCGCTGATCGCGACGACGTACTGGAGGGATGCGTGGTACGTCAGCGCAAAGCCTATCCCGTGTACGACGACGCCTATGCCACGCATGTGCAGACGATTCGCGACGAACTTGCCGAGCGATATCCCAACTTGCATCTCGTGGGTCGAAACGGCATGCACAAGTACAACAATCAGGACCACGCGATGATGACCGCGTTGCTCACGGCCGAGAACATCGTAGCCGGACAGGCGCTGCACGATCCGTGGCGCGTGAACGAAGACGCCGAGTACCACGAGGAAGTGGGGAGCAACGCCGGCGCGTCAGGGCTACGCGCGGTCCCGACACGAGTGGGCGTCACACAGCCATGAGTTACGATCAAGACTCTCGCTGTAAGTACTTCATGCGAGACACGATCACTGCTAATTCGTCGGACCGGCGGCGAACCGATGATAGTACCAGCCCACCGATAGCGCTGACGGCCGACAGCAACACGAGACCTACGGCGAGAACCGCAAGTGGCAGTCGCTGAACAAGGCCTGTCTCAAAATATTCGATGACCGGAAAGGAACCGGCCACAAGCCCAAGCGCTAAGAATGAGAGACTCACGATCCCGAAGAACGTCAGCGGTCGATAGTCTCGGAAGAATGCCAGCAACGTCAGCAGGATTCGATAGCCGTCATGAAACGTTCGCAGCTTGCTGACGGTACCTGCCTGCCGCGCTCCATACGGAGTCGGGATCTCGACAATCCGAAAGCCGTTCACGAGCGACTGGAGTGAGAGCTCCGACTCGATCTCGAAGCCGTGCGCGATCAGCGGCAGCGCGTCCAGCAGTTGCCTCGATAGCACTCGATAGCCAGAAAACAGATCGTTCGTACGCAGGCCGAACAACAGACGTACGATCGCGATAAACAATCGATTGCCGAAGCCGTGCGCACGCGGGAACGCTCCATTCTCAGACTCCTCCAAGCGCGTTCCGATCACCATGTCGGCACCGTCGGCTCTGGCCTGGAGCATGGCCCCCACATGCCGTGCGCTGTAGGTACCGTCGCCATCCACCATGACCACGCTGTCAGCAGCTCTAGCCTCGTTGAATCCGCGAATAAGCGCGTGGCCCTTGCCGAGTCGCGTTTCGCGGACGACGCGCGCACCGGCGGCAGCGGCGATCGACGCCGTTCCGTCGTGGGACGAGTTGTCAACGACAACGATCAGCGCATCAGGCAGTTCACGCCGAAAATCGGCGACGACAGTCCCGATACTCTTCGCCTCGTTGTGACATGGAATAACCACAGCGACCAGAGGTGCTGAGCTGCGCGCTACTGGGGAAGAAACCATCTGCCCTCGCTCCGAGGTCGAATGTCGGTCACTTGCGGCCATCGCTGACGCATGCAGCGCCGTTCGGTCGGTCATTCATCCATTTCCGTCTCGCCCAGACTCCCACTGCGGCTGCAGCATCAGCGCCTGGCGTGATGGCAATGCGCTGCCACGAACTGTCTGCGTCGATCACGGCCGCCACGGCATGCGTTGCAGGCAGCAGCACCACATCGCCATGTCGCCACGGGGGATAGACGACCGCACCGTACCGAAGTTGCTGGCCCGCCTCGGCGCGCGTTACCGAGTCAGGAAAAATCGTTCGCCCGTCCACCGACCACGACACCGACGGCACCCTCCACGCCAGATAGCTGCCGTCGTCGAACACGGTAGTCCCGCGTGCCACGCCCCCCGCGGAATCAGCACCCGCCGTAGCACATGTTAACCAGCGCACCGCCGGCGCCAGCGCCTTGGCCTCGGGATGCGGCAACCCATCCACAGGGCCCAGCAGCTCACGCGCCTTCAACGCATGCCCGATCGGTGCGAACACCGCCACCACCCACGCGCCCACCACCGCGCGCCGCGTGGATACGAGCGTGGGCAGCGGGATACTCGCCAACGCCAACGCCACCACCGGCATCGCGAGTAGCCACCAGAGCAACAGCCCCCGTATCGCCAATCCGAATAGCCCGAGCCCGGCCAGCCATGCCATCCCCAGCCACCACCGCTCGCGCTGTGGCAATCGCGCGTAGAAGGGCAACAGCGGCAACACGAGTAGTCCGCCCGCCACGAGCTTCGTGCCCACCGCGGCCTTGATCAGAAAGCCGAACCCCGGCTCGAGCTCCATGATCGGCGACGCGGCGCCCAAGAGCGCGTTGGCACCGAGATTGAGCCGCAGGATGTCCAAGAGATGCAGCGCGTTCGGCGTACAGAGCCATCCCACCACCGTGCTCGCGACAAACGCCGCCACGCGACTCAACCGAAACCGCTCCGCTCCCAACAGCACCACCACCGGCACGATCGTAAGCGGAAACAGCAAGTGCGAGTTCACCGCCAACGCCGCCGCCAGCAGCGTCATGACCAGTCCCGCTACCGGCGACGTCGCACTCCGCAGCCGGTACGCCGCCGCCCACGCCATCGGCAGCGCGATCGCCAGCACCAGCTGCGGCCGAGTGGCCGGCTGCACCAATAGCCATAGGATGACGTGCACTGACAGCATCAACCGCGTGGCCCACAGCGACCAGCGCGCCGCCCGCGCCAGGTCCCACACGGCCACCACCGCGCCCGCCACGGTCACCGCATGCACCACCGAGACTCCGACCAGCCCCATCACCCGGCGCGCGCCCTCATAGGCGACTTCGGGCAGCCACGAGTAGGCGAAGAACGGCGCGCCCATGCGCGTCCAGGCAAAGGGCTCGGTGAGCGGCAGCCGTCCGTGATCGAGGATCCAGGCGCCTGTCGCCAAGTGCATGGGCAGGTCGGCGTCGTCGAGCGGCATTAAAAGTGCCGCGCACACTGCCACCAGCAGGCACAGGCCGATGTCCCAGCCAAAAGCCGGTTTAAAGCTGAGCTCGGCAAACTCCGAACCCGTATTAGTTTGATGTTGTGACTTCTTCATCTGTTGCCATTCGCGTGGACCACGTCCGAAAGGCCTACGCCAATCACGTGGCCGTGCGTGACGTCTCCCTGTCAGTGCCCAAGGGTACGGTATACGGCCTGCTCGGCCCCAACGGCGCCGGGAAGACGACGACTATCCGGATGATTCTCAACCTCATGGTGCCCGACTCGGGACACATAGAGGTACTGGGGAAGGCAGCCGGCGACCCGTCCGTCTCCGATCGTGTCGGATATCTGCCGGAAGAGCGCGGACTCTACCGCAAGATGGAGGTCCGCCGCGTTCTTCGCTTCCTTGGGCGGCTGAAAGGACTGCCCACCAAGGAAGCCGACAAGCGGATCGACCTCTGGCTCGATCGGGTCGGGCTGCGCACGGCCACCCAGGACTGGGGCAGCGCCAAGGTGGAAGACCTCTCCCGCGGCATGCAGCAGAAGGTGCAATTCGTGGGCACCATGCTGCACGAGCCGGAATTGGTGATTCTCGACGAACCGTTCAGTGGTCTCGATCCGGTCAATGCCCAGGTGCTCAAGGACACTGTGCTCGATCTGCGTCGCGAAGGCCGCACGGTGATTTTCAGTACCCACCTCATGGACAACGCCGAACGCATGTGCGATGCGGTCGCCATTATCGCGCGCGGTGAAGTGGTGGCTGACGGCGCCATGAGCGCGCTCAAGAAGCAATACGGCGGACCGGGACGCGTGAGCATCGAGTTCGCCGGCAACGGTCGCGATCGCGCCCGCGCGGTCCTCGAGAACACGTTGCTGGTGGCGTCCTTCGACGACAACGGGCAACGCGTCGAGCTCGATCTCGCCGCCGGCGCGACTACCCAGCAGTTGCTGGGTCAGCTCGTCGCGCACGACGTCGAGATCGTGAAATTCGATCGCTCCGAAGCCTCGTTGCATCGGATCTTCCTGGAACGTGTTGGCGCAACCGGCGTCGAAGCGGGGCTCAGTGGCAATGGGTAAGCTCTACGCCGTCATCTCACGCGAGTTCGGCGAGCGCGTGCGCTCGCGCTGGTTCCTACTGACCACGCTGTTCGGACCGTTCCTGTTCGCCGCGCTCACGCTTGGACCGCCCTGGCTCGCGTATCGCTCCGCGCGTTCAGTCGATCTCTCGGCCATGGTGATTGTCGATGCGACGGGGAAGGACGTCGGTGCCGGAATCGCCACCGAGCTTGCCGGTGGCTTGATGGGCACGTCGAAGGCCCCGAAAGTGCTGGCCACCTCAAACGTGACCACCACGAAAACGCTCGATTCGCTACGCGTCGAGATCGCCGCCGACCGCTTGCCTGCTGTCGCCTACCTCGATGCAAATTCGATCGAGTCGGGCGCCGTGTCGGTGCTGCTATCGAGCAGCGCGCCGATTTCGACGTCGGAGCGGCTCGAAAAAGCCATCGAGCGCGAGTTGCTGCGGCAGCGCGTGGCATCGACTGGGCTCGACGCCGAATCCGCGCTCAAGCTGGCGCAGGTGCGGGTGGCCATGAAGGTGGAGCGCGTGATGCGCGACGGCCGCACGGGATCGGCCCAGGTGAACCTGATTTTCGGCGCCGGTGTGGCCGTGCTGCTGTACATTGTGATCGTGCTGTACGGGCAGATCGTGCTGCGCAGCGTGACCGAAGAAAAGCAGTCGCGCGTGTCGGAGCTCGTGTTGGCCAGCGTGTCGCCGCGCATTCTGCTCTCGGGCAAGGTGCTGGGCATCGGCGGCGTGGCCCTGGTGCAGCTCGGTTTCTGGACGACGTCGATGGTCACGCTCATGGCAAACCGCGGACGCATTCTTTCCGCGCTTGGTGTGGCGTCGTCCAGCATGACGCTCCCGTCGGTGTCATGGACGGACATGATTCCGTTGTTCGCGTACTTCCTGCTTGGCTACGTGCTGTATGCCGCGCTCTTCGCGGCGGTCGGCAGCATCGTGAGCTCCGAGCAGGAGGCGCAGCAGGCGCAGACGCCCGTGCTCATGCTGCTGGTGGGCAGTGTAGCGCTGTTGCAGCCGGCCCTCGCCGACCCCGACGGCCCGATCGCCCGCACGCTGTCGATGGTGCCGTTCTCGTCGCCGATCATCATGCCATTGCGACTGGGCTTGGTGGCCGTGCCGGCATCGGAACTCGTCGTGTCGATCGGCCTGCTGTCGTTGCTGGCGATCGGTGCGATGGTCGCCGCGGGGCGTCTCTATCGCACGGCGTTGCTGATGTATGGCAAGCGCCCGACGATCCGCGAAATCATCCGATGGATCCGACTGGACGGGTAACCGTGCTAGTTCGCGCCAGTCGCCATTTTGGTACTCGGCGCGATGCAGTTGGTGGGCAGACGCAGATAGCGCAATAGCGGTTCGTTGGCCAATCCCACCCGACGCGGATCGCGGCAGGAAATACGTAGCAGGGCCTGCTGCGCGGCCGCGGGCGTGGTGAGACTGTTCGCCACCGCGGCGCGCAGCACGAGGTCGAGCCAGCCGGCCGAATCGAGGCTGCTCGCCGTCATGAGAGGCTTCACGCGGGTGCGTGCACGGACGGTGTCACGCACCGCCACATCGATCAGCGCGCCGGTGAGCTCGCCCCAATCGGCACGCCCGAGCCGCGAAGCCACTTCGGCATCACCCCATCCTTCGCGCAACTCGCCAAGGTTGCTGCGCACGATGGCGCGCCACACGTAGGCGGGGGCGTGCGTGGCGTCGAGCGCAATAGCGCGATTCAGCACGCGACAGGCGACCACGCGATCGCCCACGCGTCGCTCGAGATCGGCGCGAACCATAAGCGCGTCAATGCTGCGCTCGGTGACGGCGGCCGACGCTCGCACGATCCGCAGCGCGTCGTCGTCGTGCCCAAGGGCACGGGCGACACGCGCATCGAGTTCCACAGTGGCCGGATCGTCGGGCGCCAACGCGCGAAGTGCGGCCACAATCGGCTGTGCCAGCGCGGGCGTTCCCTTGTGCAGGTAGAGTCGCCCCATCAGCGCAAGCGCTTGCGGGTCGTAGGGCTCCTTGAGCAGCACCGCGCCAATCGACCAGAGTCCCGTTTGCACCAGCTGCGCACGCGCGCGATCTGAATGCTCGACCCAGTCCAACTGACGCACACTCAGTTCCGCCAATCGATAGCGCGCCGCGATGAACTCGCGATCGAGTACGATTGCCCGCTGCAGCGCACTGTCGGCGCGCTGAAGCCGAGCACGATCGAAGGCTTCGACCTCGGCGAGTCCGCGCAGGAACGAGAGAATGGCGTCGGGTGAGCGGGAATGCAGGCGGTCGCGCGCGGCCGGCTTGGTGGCGGTACGCCCAAGCGCGCGCGTCATCACCGACGTCATCGCATTGACGAGACTATCCACCGCACCAACCGGCTCGCTCGCGAGGCCGCTTGACGTCTGCTTGCCGGAGCGCGCGTCGACGAGGCGCCAGTCGATGACTGAGCGATCGTCGCGACGCTGCACGGTGCCCACCAGCACGTACCGCACGCCCAACACGCGACCTTCCGCCACCGCGCTGGCCGCATCGGCGCTGCCCGATCCACCGCTCACGCCGCGTGAGCGCACGTCGATCGACAGCGTTTGACGAATGCGCTCGGCCACCAGCTTGCCGAGGGCACGCGCAAGAAATGCATCGTCGGTATCGGATGCGAGACCAGCCGCGAAACGGATCAGTACCCGAGAATCGGCCACCGCGCTGTCCGGCTGCACGGTGACGGTGCGTTCACCGCACTGCGAGGCCGGAGTCGGATCGAGTCCCTGCGCACGAGCACCCGACGCACAGAGTGCGGCGAGCGCGAGGGCGGCGGCGCCCGGCGCGAGGAAGGTGCGCATGCGGATGGTCAGCGAACCAGGATGAGGCGCTGAGCAATCGACGCCTGATTTCCCAGAGTCGTACTGCCACGAAGGTCGGCGAAGTCGGGATTGACATACCCCAACAACGTTCCCTCACTGAACGCACTCCACGCGGCGGGACTTACCTTGCTCGAAGTGCAGGTGTTACCACCGCCGCCACCGTTGTTGCCGTTGTTGCCGTTGTTGCCGTTGCCACCGCCGTTACCGTTGCCACCGCTGGCACCCCGTCGGTAACACTGGATTACGAACTCGCCCATCATGGCTACAGTGACCGGCGCCGAACTGCCATTCCCCACGAATACGGGAGTCGATGTGTAGGCGACCAGAACGCTGACACCGGGGACGGTGCCCGTCGCAAGATCGAAGCAGGTATCCGAACCGTTTTGAAAACGGCACGTTGAAATAACGATCGACTCAGTCGTCTTGGAATCGATATTATTTCCGGGCTTATCGGATTCGTCAGCACCCACAGCTGTCGATGTATTTGAACACGTCACGTCTTCAACGGCATCCTGGTACTGACGCATGCCATTCCCATTGATCCGAAGCGCGTTCCAATTTCCATTTGGGGTGGCATTCGGAACCTGGCCGTTTCCGCTGTACGGCGGCGCAATGATAATGGTTCGGTCTAGTATGGAAAGATTGCGAAGGGTTACGAGCTCCGCTGACGTCAGGGGGCGAATAGGACTGGCACTGGCGCCCACCAGCTGTAGTACAGAAGACATGGGCATTCCCCAGGGCTTCAGGCAGGTCGAGGACGCGACATTCGCGATCCACGCGATCGCACGACGCTGCGGCGCTGGACTGACCGTGCTAATGATTCGCCCGAACAACAGGCCAGTGGAGCGCGACGCAGTGACCTGCACGGCATTCGCGTTAGTCCACGCGTTCAGAATTGTAGCCTTCGGATTGGCGTCGGGGTCCCAAAACACCGGCTTCACATCATCAGCCCCAAGAGTAACCGGCTGGTTCAGCGCTTGATTTGAGGCCGCAAAAGTGGACGTGACACCCGAGGGATCGGTCCCGGGATTGTATTGCAATTGCAGCGCCCCACGCAGCGCCGCCGCGTCCGCACCGGTCTGCAGCTCGTTTGTGCCCACATACAACCGGCTCAAATCGATGGCGAACGCGGCGAGGCCAACGAGCGCCAGCGCGAACACCGCCACGAACACAAGCGTCGCACCGCGACGAGGCCGACCTGATACAACTCGCTGCTTCCGACGCATAGTCCGCCTCCCCGCGGAAAGTGACAACGTACTACCCGACTCAATCGAGCCGGCCTACTTACTCAAATTACCGAGCTGGCTCACGACGGTCAGAGCTGCCGGACCGACGATCACCGCCAGCAGCGCCGGCAACAGAAACAACGCCAGCGGAAAGATCATCTTCAGAGCGGCCTCGGCCGCCTTTTTCTCGGCCTTCTGCCGTCGACGGACGCGCAGGGAATCGGAGTTGACCCGCAACACGCGGGCGATGGACGTACCCAACCGCTCGGTCTGCACCATGCTCGACACGAGCGTCCGCAGTTCATCGACGCCGGTGCGCTGGGCCAACGTTTGTAACGCGCGATCGCGCGGCATGCCGGCATTTACGCGACGCACGACCTGCGCAAACTCCAGTGCGAGTTCGGGGCGCACATTGGCCAAATCGCGAGCCACGCGAATGATTGCCGCGTCAAGCGACACGCCCGCTTCCACACAGACCACGAGCAGGTCGAGCGCGTCGGGTACTGCGCGACGGATCCGGTCCTGTCGATTCTGTGCGAGCCGATCGACGACCGCCTGTGGACCGGCGATGCCTGCCACCACACCCATGACGATCGACACCGTAAGCCACATCGGCTCGTCACGTGGCGCGGCCACAAAGGCGAGCACCGGCAGAAGCAGCGCGGCGGCGATGCGAATGGCCGAGAATATGACCGGCGCGGCGGAACCGTCGAAGCCCGCATGCACCAATTTGGTCGAGCTCGCATCATCCGAGATCAAACCCTCGGGCATTCTCTCACGTAGCCAGGCCGCCAAACGCGATGAGGCTTTGGCGTCTTCATTCAGCAGCAGGCGCTCGGCCATGCGGCTCGGATCCGACTCGGGCGACACGCGCTGCATGGTCTCGCGGCGCTCACGCTCCGAGATCGCAACGTACACGATGGTACACACCGCCAGGATGACGGTGCCGACCAAGAAAAGCAGGGATAGTGGAAGATCACCCATTACATGTCCACGCTGGCGATGCGTTCCATGATGAGATAGCCGATGACCACGGAAACGAACGCGTACACGATCAGCCCCTTACCGAGTACGTCGGTAAACAGCGGCTGCATGTACTCGCGATTGATCGTGTAGATGATACCGAACATTACGAAGGGCATGGCCGCCAGCACCCGGGCCGACATCTTGGGCTCGGCGGTAAGCGTGGCCAGATTCGCCTGAAACTTGAGACGCTCGCGAATGATGCTCGAAATATTCGAGAGCAGCTCGACCAGGTTACCGCCCGTTTCGCGCTGCAAAATGAGCGACGTCACGAACAGGCGGGCCTCTTCGGTACCGATGCGCTCCTGCATGGCCAGCAGCGCGGTGCGTACATCCACACCCAGACGCTGCTCATCGTAGAAGCGAAGAAATTCGCCACGCAAAGGTGCAGGAGACTCACGCCCCACGAACTCCATGGCCGCCTGCAGGGAATATCCGGCTCGCAGCGCATTCGTCATGAGGTCGAGCGCGTCGGGAAAGGCCACCTCGAACTGTCGCATCCGCTTTTTCTGGCGACGACGCAACAGTAACCACGGGATAAACGCAAAAAAGAACGCGCCGACGAAATTGACCACGCCACCGATCAGGAACTGAACGAGCGTGAGGCCTATCATGGCCGACAACAACGTGAACAACACGAACTCACCGGGCTTCTGCCGCGATCCGGCGTGCGCGAGCTCCTTCTCCAGCTTGACCGTGATGTTGCGACCGGAGAGCAGCTCGTTGAGCGTCTTGAAATCGGAAACGCGCTCGTCGCGGAGGATGGAGATCGGCATATCGCTGCGCAGGATGCCGCCAACCTCACCCACGCGCACGCGCGCCGCATCCGCCGCCGAGAGTCGCCGGCGATTGGCGAACACGAAGCCGCCGACCACAAGGAGCATGGCTCCGAGGAACACCAGAGTGAGAACGAGCGCGGTCATGCCGGGAGTCCGCCCTCGCCGAGTAGCCCGACCGCGCCCGGTCCAGCGTGACTCACGGCACCGAACGCGAACGTCTCGGCCGGAAGGTCAATACCGCGGGCGAGAATCGCTTCCATGAACAAGGGACGCACGCCGGTCGCTTCGAAGTTGCCGAGCACCGTACCGTCGTCGGCAACGCCGCGTCGGCGGTAGCGGAAGATCTCCTGGGTCGTGATCACGTCGCTTTCCATCGAGGTCACCTCCGTGATGCTCGTGATGCGACGCGTGCCGTCGGACATACGCGAGACCTGCACGATCACGTGAAGCGCCGACGCCATCTGCTCGCGGATGGCACGCGTGGGCAGCGCCGTGCCGGCGAACAGCACCATCGTTTCGAGACGCGCGAGCGCGTCGCGCGGTGTGTTCGCGTGCACGGTGGTAAGCGAACCTTCGTGGCCGGTGTTCATGGCCTGCAGCATATCGAGCGCTTCGCCGGACCGGACTTCGCCAATGATGATGCGATCAGGACGCATACGCAGGGCGTTCTTGACGAGGTCGCGCGCACTGACCTCACCGCGTCCTTCCGTATTCGGTGGGCGTGTCTCAAGCCGCACCACGTGTGCCTGCTGCAGTCGAAGCTCGGCCGCGTCTTCGATGGTGACGAGGCGTTCTGTGCCCGGAATGAAGCTGGACAACGCGTTCAGTACAGTCGTCTTGCCGGAGCCGGTACCACCTGATACCAGAACGTTCAGGCGGGCGACCACGCACGCAGCGAGCAATCGCAGCATCGGCGCCGACAGCGCGCCCAGCTCCACCAGTCGACGCGGTCCGAGCGAGGCACCGAAGCGACGAATCGAAAGCACGGGACCATCGATCGCCAACGGCGGGATGATGGCGTTCACACGCGAGCCGTCGGCAAGACGGGCGTCGACCATCGGCGACGACTCGTCGACACGTCGACCAACCTTGCTCACGATGCGATCGATGATCGTGAGCAGATGGGCGTTGTCGCGGAAGGTGATGTTGGTTCGTTCCAACCGACCACGCCGCTCCACGTACACCGATTTCGGGCCGTTCACCAGAATGTCGGACACCGACGGATCGCGCGTGAGCGGCTCGATGGGGCCGAGACCCGTCACTTCCCACACGATCTGCTCGACCACTTCATCGCGCTCGGCGGCCGACAACGGCGCCTGCTCGATGCGGAGGAACTCGAGTACTGCAGCGCGAATCTGCTGCGTGAGCGCAGACTCGTCGCGAATTTTTTCGAGTGCAGCCAGATCGAGACGATCGATCAGTTTCTGGTGCAAGTCGCGCTTGAGCAGGTCAACGGGTGTCAGCACGCCGTTGTCCACTTCCTTCTTCTCTTCCGGCTGCGGCAGTCCCTGCAACGGATCGACGACGCCTTCCGTCGGTACGACGCCGTTACCGTTGCCGTTGCCGTTGGTGCCATCGGCGGACGCCCCAGACGGAGTTGGCCGTTTGCCCAGAAGTCGGTCGCGTAGTGAGCGTTCCACGGTCACTTCCTCAGTTTGCCGAGTAGTCGCCCGAATCCGGCGCGGGCAGCCGGCAAGACTTCGCTGCTGCCAGACACGAGTCCCTTCTGACCCATCAATCTCACGGCGAGCAGGTGATACGCTTCGATCAGCGCTTGTGCGCCAGGGCCGGCAGAATTGGCCGTGATCGGAACTCCTCGAGTCTGCGCGTCGGCCACGACCTGATAGGCGTTGGGCAAGCGGAAGTCGACTGAACGACCCAGTGCCTTGGCCACATCGGGCCATGGCATGACGTCGCCGGCGCCCACACGATTGGCCACCAGCAGCACCTTTTCCGCCGGAAAGTCGAGCTGACCGAACAGCGTGAGGGCGCGCTTCACTTTGCGCAGCCCCGCCACCGTCACCTGAAACACCATCACGATCCGATCGGCGCCGTCGAGTGCGGCGATCGTACGCGGTGAAACCGAGTGCTCGACGTCCATGACGGTGTACGTGTACGTGGAGCGCATCAGCGTCATGATGCGCTGCACCGCTTCCGGCGTCACTTCCTCGCCCAGTTCAAGATCGCTGGTTCCCGCCAGCACATCCATGCCGTCGGCCACGCTCTCCACGATCGACTGCAATGACTCGTGGTCGGCGCGATCGAGCTTGCGCACCAGTTCGCCGAGATCGTAGGCTGGCGCGAGATTGAGCTGGGTGGCGACGTCGCCGAGGCCAACGACAAGGTCGGCCACGGCCACGCGTCCGGCCGGCTTTCGGAGCGCGAGCGCATGGGCCAGGTTCACCGCTACAGTGGTCACACCGGCCCCGCCGGCAGGACTGTACACCGCGGTGACGTGTCCGCCCTTTGGTGCACGTTCCCAGCGCGACTCGAGTCGAGCCAGTGCCGCGGCGAGCTCCCCCGCGTCGGCGGGCGCCACCAGGAACTCCGACAGACCTCGACGAAAACCGCCGAGGATGAGATCACTGTTGGCCGTCGGCGCCGTGCCGATCGCCGCCAAGGCCGGCCGTTCACGCAACATCGTTTCGACATCGTCGAGCGCGAAGTTGGCCGAAAGCAGCGGCAAAATGATCAGATCGGCGCCGACTTCCGGCGCCGTAGCAACCAGTGCTTCAACACTATCGACTTCAATGGGCCTGCCAAAACCGGCCCCCGTGAAAACGGGGACCAGTGGTGTCAGGGGGCCCAGCGCATCACGAACGATGACCGCACGACGCATCAGGAAGACCGGGAGAGCAAGGAGCCTAGCATCACAAATGTCATCACTGCGGCGGGAGACGCTTCTTGAGCGCTTCGAGAGCCGGGGTGAGACTGTCGGGCGTCAGCTTGATGGTGCGACTGCCGCGCGAGGCATTCGGATTGATGAGCGTCGGCGTGACCACCACGAGCAATTCCGATTCGGCGTTCTGCCAGCGATTGCTGGAAAAGAGCGCACCAAGAATAGGGAGATTCATGAGCCCCGGAATGCCAGTACGCACCGACTCCCGCTCTTCGTTGAAGAGCCCGGAAATCACGAGGCTTTCCCCTGGACGCACGTCGAGCGTGGTCTCAACGCGCCGCACGCGAATGGCGGGAATGCGGAAGCCGGAAAGCAGCACGGCGTTGCCAAAGTCCAGGCTCGAGACTTCCGGCGTGACCTTCAGCTTCACCAGCGAATCCGACATGACTTCGGCGCGAAACTTGAGTTGTACGCCATACGGACGGTACTGGATGGTAATAAACGTCTGCCCGCCCTGTCCCGGCTGCGCGATCGGCACCGGCAACTCGCCGCCGGCCAAAAAGCTGGCTTCTTCACGATTCCCGGCGATCAGCGTGGGCTCGGCCAACGAGCGCGCGCGTCCAGCCTGCTGCTGCGCGTCGAGAAAGGCCGTGATATCCGTGGTCCCGAAGTTCAACAGCGCACCCACGAAGCGAGTGGACGACGAACCGGCAATGCCATCGCCCGTCACGTTCGGGGCGAGCACGCCCGTACCACCGATCGTGTTACCACTCTTCGCATCGTAGCGAGCGGAGATACCGATTTCGTACAGTGCATCCCGACGCACTTCGGCGAACTTCACGCCAAGCGCGATCTGGCGGGAGTCGGTAGCCTGGAACACCGACACCCGCAGATGACGACGGCCGAGGACCGGACCCGACAGCAGCACGTCGGTTTCACCGATCGCTTTGGCGTTGAGCACGACGCTGCGCTCATTGAGCACGACAACATCGGCAATGGCCGGGTTGGCCAGCGTGACTTGCGTGACCGCCGCGGTGAGGTCGAGCGGCATGGACCGACCGACCGACATCGTGATCGTTTCGATGGGCGTCACCGACGTGGCTGCCTGTGCCGCCAACGCCGTGACACTGATCGGTGAGGCGACTGAGCCGAGTACGAGCGCCGCCACGGTCACCGCTGAATTCAAAGCACGCATGAAGTCTCCAGAAAATCGAAATCGAAATGACATCGCAACGTGGGCGTCGCGTATCACTCAGCGAAGGGGCGACGGGGGCATGGAGTCGCGTCGGCGCTGTTCGGCGCGACGGAGTGAATCGCGACGCACGCTGTCGCGCGCCTGTTCGAACTTGAGCGACGACAGCTGGTCGCCACGGTAAATGCGCACGACCACCGAGTCGGTCTTTTCCGGAATAGGCACGTTCGCCACCGGCACAGGCGTCGGGGCCGGACGTGCCGGCGCGCGCGACACCCGTGCCGGCGCCGGAGCGGGCGCTGGCGGCGGCCCGTTGTCGACCTGCGTGAGGAGATCGCCACGCTTAGCGCCGGTGGTCTGCACGGAGTCGGGATCGCCATAGCCGCGAAGCACGAGCTGAATGGCACCTTCGCGCACGGCCAACGCGAGGCGCTCGGCCTCGGCCGGCGTGACTTCCAGCGTCGCCGTGGGCGCGTTGATCGGTCTGCCGTCTTCGCCTCGCGCGATATTCGAGCCGATCGAGAGGATGCGCATATTGCTCATGAACAGCTTCGACACCTGCGCGCCCTGCGCCGTGGCGTCACGCGTGGTGAGCATGACGTCGACGCGCGAGTTCGGCTGCACCATGCCCGAGATGCCGGCGACGTCGTCGATGCGCACCGACATCGCGCGCTTGCCGGGGAGAATCTTCACTTCGATGCCGCCAGCAGTGCCGTCGGGGGCGAGACGCCCTGGCACGATCGCTTCACCCTTGAAGATGGGGATGCGCGAGACGCGTCCGACAACAGAGTCGGGCGACGTGTAGGAACCGGCCGGCACCGCAGCCACCGGCAACTGCACCACGGCCAAGGTCGCGGCGGTGAGCGCGGTGCCTTCGGGCACGTCGGCCGAGGCAATCACGACGTTTTGTGTGGCCACGCGGCTGCTGGCGCGCATGCCGTCAATGACGCGATACACCCCGAGCGTTGCCAAACCGGCAACGAGCAGGGCGACATAGAGCACGAAGCGATAACGACGGTCACCAAACATAGGTGGTCACGACAGAGGTATACGACAGGCGGTGTCCCGTAGGACACCACTCACGGAGCACGTTCCCACCGATAGACGGCGCTAGCCTGCAATTGGATACTCCGGTTTCCACCGAGCAGTTTGAAGAGAGGTGTGACCGGCGTAAATGGATAGTTCTGGATTTTCACGGTGATACTTGGCGGAGCCGCCGTACACGCCGCCGAGCTTGGCGTGACGATGATGGTGTTGGTGGCCGGCGCAGCATCCCCAACGGACGAGAAATAGCTCGTCACTCGCGACTTGATCGCGGTCTCGCTTGCGGCGGTGCACGGGAACTCGAGCACCGCCCCGTAGCGCGCACCTTCACGAACCGCCGCTACCAAGTTGTTGCGCTGAAAAAAGGCACGGGCGAAATCGACGATGCCGAAGAGCAACAGCAACAGCACCGGCACAACGACCGCAAACTCCACGATCGGTCCCGCGTCGTGCTCACGAACAAATCGACGTAAAGAACGCTTCATGAGTGAGCAGTCCGGAATGCAGAACCAAAAGTGATCCACCAGGCCGTGGCGACACCGGCGGCGATGGCGAGGGCGTATGGTACACGATCGCGCGCTTCATATGGGCGCAGCTTCATAATCCACGGCGCGCGAACTGCCGTTGCCACCGTGTTGAGCGCACTCACGGCACCGTGCGACCGCAGCAACCAGAACGCTCCGAGCAGACCACCGAAAATGCCGGTGGCGAGCGACGCGACCAACGTGCCCTGCCAGCCCAACCACGCGGCACTCGCCGCCATCAATTTTACATCGCCAGCTCCCATCAATCGCAACGCGAACATTGGGAACCAGATTGCCAGCGCCAGTCCCACGCCCAACAACGACTGCCACAAACCGTCGGAAGCGCCTCGTGTCAGGACCGACGCGGAAAGGCCGGTCGCCAACACGCACAAATTGAGTACGTTGGCCACCCGGCGCTCACGGAGATCACTGATGACAGCGCCCGCCAGTAAAGTCCCCAACACGACCGATAACAACAGGACGCTTGACGTCGACGTTATCATGAAGCAAAGTTTATCTTATCGATTACCGGGGATCCGTTCGTCGCTCGCTGAGTCTCGGTCCCGACGGCACTACGAACAAACCGGCTACGGCTTCTTCCCGTTGTTGCCGGATCCGCCGTTGTTGCCGGAATTGCCGTTGCCGTTCCCGTTGTTGCCCTGACCGTTGCCTTGGCCACCGCCGTTGCCGTTCACGCCGTTGCCAGTGCCAGTTCCGACGCCAGTGCCTGTGCCCGTACCGACGCCAGTACCAGTACCAGTACCAGTACCAGTACCAGTACCAGTACCAGTACCAGTACCTGCTCCGGTGCCTACGCCTGTGCCGCCCTGGTCGCTCCCCGACGTACCGCCATCCGCAGTGACCTGCCCCACGGTGTTCGTCGTCCGCGCGAACAGGTTCGAGACGGATCCCGAGAACTGCGAGACCACGAGCAGCAGTGCTACCGCGGCTACGCCAAGCAGCAACGCGTACTCGGCGAGGGATGCAGCGGCGTCCTCACTCGCAAGCCGTCGCAGATGGAGCCCGCGACGGAACAACCGACGGCGCACGAAACTCAGGACCCGGCGGAGTTCAGCGTGTTCGTCGTCTTCGTGAAGATGTTCGAGATGGAATCCTTGAACTGCGTGACAACGGTAATGAGCGCGACCGTGATCACGCCCAACAGCAGCGCGTATTCGGCCAGCGAGGCGCCTTCTTCTTCGCGAAGGAACCGGCGGGCGACGTTGGTAAGCTTCCGCATGGTCTGATTCAGAGTGAGGGTGGGAAGGCGCAATTCGCTCGGCGTCGGGCAGGCCGGCGGGACGAAGCCCCGTCGGCCTGCACCGAGGCTCAGGAGCCGGCCGAGTTCAGCGTGTTCGTCGTCTTGCTGAAGATATTCGAGATCGAGTTGCGGAAGGACGTGATCACGGTGATCAGGGCCACGGTGATCACGCCGAGCAGCAGCGCGTACTCGGCCAGCGAGGCGCCTTCTTCTTCACGGACAAAGCGGCGAAGCGTGTTCTTGACGGTCGACATCATTTCCACTCCGGGTTGGGAAATGGGCATTAATCGGAGATCGTGCCCGTTCGAGGTTGATGGCAGCGATTCGCCGCACAGCCACAGCAGTGAGCAATCGCCGCGCCAAATCTGTGACGCACTTGTCACCATGTTGGAAACTGCGCCGGGACCGTCAAATAATCGGCAAACTCTGCTTTCATGTGAACCGCTGTACATGTAAAGCGTTTCTCATCAACGAATTGACACATGAAGAAGTATTCATACAATATTACTGCAGAATACATGAGACGGGCGCGAGACCGCTGCGACACGTAGCAAAACGGTACCACTGTTGCGTCAGCGCAGCGAATGCGACGCGTCGAGACCACACGGTCAAATGCCCTACACCGGTGCTGCAGCCGCGCGGCAAGCCGCGGGAAGCGCGGGGTATCAGCTCTCGCGTGCCCGGGTGACGACACGCTGAACGAGGCGCTCCAATTCTTCCCGCCGGCGCTTGGCCGTGCGCGCAAAGAAGAAACGCGCAGTGCCTACGGCGCTCAGTACGGTGGCCGCCACGGCTGCGAACGCCAAAGCGGGGGCTCCGTGCGACGACGCGACAATGCCGCCGATGATTGCGCTGCCGCCAAAGCCCAAACCTCCCCCCAGACCGCCGAACAGGCCGCCCGCCAACTGGGTCAGGTCTTCAAATGCCCGTACGGTCGTGCGCCCGTTGCGCGAGGCGATGTGCACTTGGATGAAGCGCGGCATCCCACCCTGCCGATTGGTCGGCATGCCGGTCGTGACGGTGAGCGTTCGCCCCACGGCGCTCACGGTCACCATCTCGCCGAGTGCGAGCCGTATTTCATCGGCCACCTCCTCGAAGCTGTCGCCGTGCAACTCGCCATCGAATGACGCCGACAGCTCGATCTTGGTGCCTGCACCCAGAAAGACGTTCGGTCGGCGCGTCATCGCGTCGCCGGGCTGCACGGCAACCGGCAACTGCGAAGCAGCGGCCCGTTCCACGAAGGCACGATCGACATACTTCGCGTCGATGCCGGCATCCACCGCCGCATCCTTCACGATCGCGGGCGTGTAGCCGCGGGTCTCGCTCTCCGCACTCGGTTCGAAGCGAGCGGGCGGTATCTGCGCGCCGGTATTCGCTTGCAACTCGGCCGCCCGCGCCCAGACCTGCTGCGCGTCGGCACTCGAAAGGGGCGACGGGAATGCAAGCGGGACCACCGGTGCGCGGGCGAGTGTCCGATTGGGCTCCGCCCCGTCCATCACCGCACTCGACATGAACGCCAGTGCCGTGAGCAGGTCGCGGGCCGTGGACAGCCGCCGATCCGGCGATTTGGCGAGCAGCGTGGCCACAAGGTCGTCCAACGGCGACGGCACATCGGGCACGAAATCGCGCAGCCGCGGTGCTGGTGCGTTCACATGCGCCACCAAAACCGCCGACGCATTCGGTCGTTCAAACGGAAAGCGGCCACTCACCGCAAAGAACATCAGGACGCCGATGGCATACAGGTCGCTGCGCCCATCGAGCGGCTCGCCCGACACCTGCTCAGGGCTCATGTACTGCACCGTGCCGAGCACAGTCCCGGTCGCGGTGAGCGGCTGCGACTCGGTCACACGCGCGATACCGAAGTCGGTGACCATCACCCGTCCATGCGCATCGAGCAGGATGTTCTCGGCCTTCACATCCCGGTGCACGACGCCTTGTTCGTGGGCGTACCCCAATGCGCCAGCAAGCTGTCGGATGATCGGCACAATGGCAGCCACCTTCATCGGTCCGTCGCGGGCGAGCCGATCGGCCAGTGACTCGCCTTCGACGTAGCCCATGGCGAAATACACGACCGCATCGCGCTCGGCGGCGGTGTAGACCGGCACGATGTTGGGGTGCGACAGCGCGGCTGCGGTGCGCGCCTCCCGCAGGAAACGCGCACGCACCTGCGGGTCGTACGACAGATGCGGCGGCAACGTCTTGATCGCCACTGCCCGATGCAACTGCTCATCGCGGGCGAGATACACCACACCCATGCCGCCGCGACCGATCTCGCGTTCAATGGAGAATTGTCCGGCGACGGCACGCGCCAACGCGTCGGCGGTGCCGTCGTTCGGGTTGATCACAGCCTGGTCGGGACTGTCGTCACACGATGACGCCGCCGATTACGCGGCGCAGTACTGGTCGAACGCGCCGGCGAGATCCTGCGCGATTTCCTGCGCGCTGCGACCCTCGATCTGATAGCGCTCCAGCATGAACACGACGTCGCCGTCCTTGAACAGCGCGATCGACGGGGAGCTCGGCGCGTAGCCGGTGAAATACGACCGCGCGCGGTCGGTGGCTTCACGATCCTGACCGGCGAACACCGTGGTGGACACTTCGGGCTTCGTGGAGTTGGCCAGCGCCATGGCGATCGCCGGACGCGCGTTGCGCGCCGCACAGCCGCACACGGAGTTCACCACGACCAGCGCGGTGCCTTTGTGTTCCTGCAGCAACGCGTCGACCGCGTCGGCAGTGCGCAGTTCCTGCACGCCAAGACGCGTGAGTTCTTCGCGCATCGGCTGGAGCATGTACTCGGGATACATCATGGGTCGATCTCCTAGTATTCCGGAATGTCTTCACGCGGTTCACGCACGAGGGCGAGAATCGCCGCCTGCGGCACCACGAGATACTGTTCGTTTTCGAACGTGATTTCGACGGCGGCTTTTCTGAAGAAGAGCGCGTAGTCGCCGACCTGCGCCTGCATGGGCACGAAGCGCGCCTCACGGCCGGAGCCACCGGAGATCCGCCAGGGCTCTTCGCCCTGATCGGTGAGCTCCGGAAGTGCGAGGCCGGGGCCGGTGGACACGATCTCTCCGCCCTGCACCGCCTGATTATCGATGGCCGTGGGGGGCAGATAGAGCCCGACTTTCGAGCGCTGGTCGCCTTCCTCGGTTTTGACGAGGACGCGGTCGCCGACGACGATCAGACGTTTGTGCTTGCGATTCATGTACTCCTGACACGCGCTGGGGGTTCTTCTTGGAATCTAGTGGAGGGGCTTTGGGCCGTGGGCCATGGGCCGTGGGCCATGGGCCATCGGCCATGGGCAGTGGGCTAGCGGGTCAGCCTAGTAGCGGTGTTAAAGGTCAAGGGGTGGAAAGGGTCGGCACCGTCCAGTGCCGGCCCGTTTTCATCATGGTGTTCAAGATGACGAGCAGGCGACGCATGCAGGCCATCAGGGCAAGCTTGGGTGGTTTGCCGGCGGCGAGCAGCCTCTGGTAGCAGTCGCGCAGGACCGGGTTGTGGCGGGCCCCCGTGAGCGCCGCCATGTACAGCATGTGGCGGACCTCCGCGCGCCCGCCCCAGCAGCTCCGCTGGCCGCGGAAGCGCCCTGAATCGTTCGCCAGCGGGGCGATGCCGACGAGCTTGGCGATGGCGCGCCGCGAGAGCGTCCCGAGCTCCGGCAGATGCGCGAGCAGCAGATGCGCGGTCTGCGCGCCGACGCCGGGGACACTTTGCAAGAGCGCGTCCTGGGCCTGCCACACCGGACTCTGTTCGATCCACTGATCCAGATCCGTGTTCGCGTCGGCCAGCGCCTGTTCAAGAAAGCGGATGTGCTGCGTGAGACTGCCGCGCACACTCGCCCGCGCGTGCTCAAGGCGTTGGCGCTCCGCTTTCAGCATGTCGACGAGCTGGCGGCGACGATCCACCAGGGCGGCCAGTTCTCGCGTCGCCTCGTCCGGCAGCGCCCGCGGCACCGGCTGCACGCGCGCGGCATACCGCGCCAGCAGCGCGGCGTCGAGGCGATCTGTTTTCGCAAGCTGCCCCATGCTGCGCGCGAAGTCGCGCACCTGCCGCGGATTCACCACGGCGACGGGCAGCCCCGCTTGGATGCATGTCGTGGCCAGCAGCTGGTGATACCGCCCCGTGGGCTCGACGACGATGAGGTCCGGCGCGAGCGGCCCCAGCTGCGCGAGCAGCGTGGCCAGTCCGGCCGCATCATTCGTCACTTGCCACGTGGCGCCGCCCTCGACCGCCACGTCCAACGTCTTCGCGCTGACATCAATGCCGATGAAGCTCATGGTCTCCTCACGCGGTCGTGATCGCGCGCGCCCGGCCTTGTGAGATACGGGGTCGAACCCCAAGTAGCGGTTCGGGCTGGTGGCGATCAGTGACGCGGCGCTCACACTAGGCTTCGGGCTCAACGGGCCCTGGGGAGCAACGAGCTGCCGCGACCCTGAAGATGCACGAGAAATCGTGGACCGTGGAGACATACAAGGGCAGCGAACGCCGAGTCGGCGGCGTGTACGCCGTGCCACTGCGCCTCCTCGAAGAGGCTCAGGCCGCTGAGATCGGCGTGGGCCACGTACATGCGCGGCGCTGGCTGCCAGGCGTTCAGTGCGGCTACGCGGCCGAGTATACCGGGCGTGGGGCGAGCCATGGCGTGTCCCCAGCGCATGATGTCGATGCGGGCCACGCAATCGGCGATGTCGCCGTGGGCGCGCCCGAGATCGGCCAGGATCTCGTCGCGCCACGCCGTCCAAGGGCGCTGCTGCAGGTACTGCCGCGCCTCGCGCGCAGGGCGATCGACCACGGCGTGGTACCACGTCCACACGGTACGATCGGGCGGCGTGCCGAGCCCCTGATGGGCGGCATTCACGTAGCCCAGTGAGCGGCTGCCGTAGATCACGTTGTCCCACGCCAGCTGCGCGCCAACGGACGCCGGCGGCCGGTCGATCACGATGTTGGCGACGACCCACGGCGCATACTCGTGCGTCACGGGGAGCGTGACCGCGTCGCAGACCCGTGGCAGCACGAAGAGCGGGGCGCACCAGATCACCACATCGGCCGTGATGCGTTCCGTGGGCGTATCGACAATCCACTTCGTGCCGCTGCGCGCGACGTTCCAGGCCGGGGCGCCGGTCACGATGCGCGCGCGCCCGTCGGTATGACGACGAGCCGATAATCGCTGCGTGAGTTGCTGGGCGATGTAGTCATTGCCTTCCGGCCAGGTGAGCGGCCCCTGTTCGTCCTTGTCGCGACCGGCGAAGTAGTGGACGGCCGCCCACGCGCTGGCCTGAGTGAGCGAGGCGCCGTAGTCGTCGCGCGTGCCGTACTCCACCCACCAGCGCAGCGCTGGGGCGTCGAAGCCCTCCCGCGTCATCCACTCCTGCGCCGTCTGCGCATCCAGCGCGCCAACCGCCGCCGCCTGCTTGGCGGCCGCGCCACCGGCGCGTTGCGCGGCGAGTCGACGCGCATGTCCCTCGGCGCTCGGCACGCTGAACATGCCCGTCGCCCGCCACTCGCCGATACGCTCCTCGAAGAGGCGGAACTGCTCGCGATGTGCGCGCGACATGGCGTCGGTGGGTTCGAGCCCTTCGTGCCAGCGCCCGTGCTGCCAGATCCGCTCTTGCGGTGTGTGGCAGAGCACGCGCTCGTCCCATACGCCGTCGGCACTGAGCACGCCGAGTTCGCGAAACAGTTGACGTACGTGCACGGCGTCGTGCGACGGCACGGGCACGTAGTGCGCTCCCCATGGCGCGCGCTGCCCGCGATAGTCGGCCGAGCGTGCGTTGCCGCCGGTGCGCGCGTCCATCTCGAGGAGCGTCCAGTCGTGCATGCCGAGCCCATCGAGTCGCCACGCGGCGGAGAGGCCACCCATGCCGCCACCGACGATGGCGACCTTCACACGGCGCTCGGCCCGTCGCGTGGCACTCGTGCGAAGCCGAGCCCGTGCGGCGCCATCGCGCAGGAGGTGGCCCTGGGCGCTGCCATCGGGCACGAAGCCGCCGCCGATGACACGCCCCTTTCCGGTGAGGCCCACCAGCGCCGGTGCCGCCGCGATGACACCGAGGGCGTGCAGGAACTCGCGACGCGTGGTGCTCATCGGAACATGCTCACCGATTGATCGCGTCGAACTCGTGCTCGTAGTAGCGAACGAGCACCTGGTCATTCAGTCGGTTGGCCAGCGCCGGTACCCGCTGCATGTCGGCCGGAAAGTCGAACAGCGCGGGCACGCTCGACGCCGTGAGATAGCGAAGACCAGCGGGGAGCGTCGCCGGCGGCGCGTAGCTGGTGAGCCCCGCAATCACGAAGCCCCACTCGCCAAAGCTCGGCACGTACACGTGATACGGCCACGTACGAAGGCCGGCCCCTTCGAGTGTGGTGACGATGCTCCAGAATGACTGTCGCGCGAACATCGGCGACGTGCTCTGCACCACGAGAAATCCGCCGGGCGCGATATGCTGTTTCACGAGGCGATAGAACGCGCTGGTGTACAGCTTGCCCACGTGGTAGTTGGACGGATCGGGAAAGTCGATCACCACGAAGTCGAACTGCACGGCGGAGCTGTCGAGCCAGGTGAAGGCGTCGGCGTTCACCACCTTCACGCGCGCATCGGTCAGCGAGCCGGCGTTGAGGCCGGTGAGTCGCGGATGCTGCTGGAAAAGCGCCGTCATGCCTTCGTCAAGATCGACCAGCGTGATCTGCTGCACGTCGGGATACTTGAGGATCTCGCGCACGGCGAGTCCGTCGCCGCCGCCCAGCACCAACACACGACCGCGCGCCGTCGCGGCCGACAGTCCGGGGTGAACGAGCGCCTCGTGATAGCGGTACTCGTCGCGCGAGGCGAACTGCAGGTGGCCATTCAGATAGAGCCGCAGATCATCCTTCCAGCTGGTGAGCACGATGCGCTGATAGCGCGTGTCCTTGGCCAGGATGATCGGGTCGGCGTACATGCCCTCTTCGGCGAGCGTCGTGATGCGCTGCCCTTTCCATAATCCTGCACCGAGGATGAGCAACGCCACGGCGCCACCGGCGCGTAGCCAATTCTTGCGCGGCAGCACATCGCGGAACAGCCACGTGCTCCAGAGGCCCACCATCACGTTGATCACACCGAACAGCAGCGCCGACCGCACGAGCCCAAGGCGCGGCACCAGCAGCAGCGGGAACAGCAGCGAGGCGAAGAGCGCGCCGATGTAGTCGAACGTGAGCACGTTCGCGACCACATCCTTGAAGCTGAACCGGTCCTGCAGAATGCGCATCAGCAGCGGAATCTCGAGCCCGACGAGAATACCGATGAGCAGCACGATGCCGTAGAGCGTGGGGCGGAACGCTTCGGTGTAGGCGAAGGCGAGAAAGAGCAGCAGCGACGACAGGCCACCCACGACACCGACCAACATTTCCACGACCACGAACCGCGTGACCAATCCGCGTGCCACGAAGCGCGACAGCCAACTGCCGATGCCCATCGCGAACAGGTACGTGCCGATGATCGTCGAGAATTGCGTGACGCTATCGCCGAGCAGGTACGACGCGAGCGCGCCGGCTACGAGCTCATAGATGAGCCCACAGGCGGCGATGAGACAAACAGAGATGAATAGTGCGAGGGGCACTTAGTGAATCGCGGCGGCGACGATGATGCCAATCGCAATCGCTACCGAGCCGATAAGAATGGCGGCGGCGGTGTTTCGCTTTTCGCTGATCTCATCCCACAGTTTACCAGGGGTGAGCACGTCCATGACGACGAACGCGAGGCCGAACATCACGACGCCGATCAGCGCGTAGGCGGCGGAGTTGAGCACGTTCTGAAAGAACTGGTCCATTACAGGAGCCTCACTTGCCGCGGAGCGTGCGCCCCGGGATGTAGTACGAGGAGCGATACGCGCCGGGATTGTCGCGGACCGACCGGGGGTTGTTGCGGGACTCATTGGCGCGAGTCAGACTCCAGCCGCGGTACTGGGCGGTGCCCAGCAGCGCGAGCACAGCGACTGCCCACAGGGTGTAGATGCGCGCGCCCATCAGCGTAGTCCTCTACTCATCGTCATCGCTGTCACTGCTGGACGTGGGGGCGTGATCGCTCTCCGCCCAGCGTCGACTTTCGAAGCTGGCGGCGGGAAAGACGGAGAGCACGACGGGGACCAGCAGCGCCAGCACGGCGATGCCGTAGAATCCGTAATGTGGCGCGTCGCGGCGGACGCGCATGATGTACGACGCCGACGACTTGGCCGGTTCGCCGCCTTCCGCCTGCACCCGCAGGAAATAGCGTCCGGCCGGCACGGACGCGATGCGCACCGTCTCGCGCCTATCGCCCTCGGTCCACGAGCCGTCGCTGTCGGAGCCGTGATAGTAGCTGAGCTGCCGGGTGACCTCGCGGGTTTCGCCGGTGGTCTCGTTGATCAGCGACAGCACGAGAAAGAGCCAGTCGTTGTCGAGATCGGACTCGAGATCGATGGCCACGTTCGACGTGCGTCCGTCGAGGTCGAAGACATCGGTCACCGAGGCCTGTTCTTCCTGTGCGCGCGAGAACGTGAACGACCGCTCGAAGACGGTGCGATTGCTCGCGAGCGTGACGTTGAGGATCAGCAGCACCACCAGCGCGATCAGCGACAGCGCGAACCGCTCCAGCAAACGCTTCGGCGTATTCGCGTGTGGATTGGGCTGATTCGCGAACACGCCGATGGGCTGCATGAGCGGCTTCGTCAGCCCGAACGCCTTCTGAATGACCTCGGGAGGCGTGTACGTGCCCAACGACCACGTGATCTCGTTACCCGATGCTTCCGCGCTCAGGATATACGGCGGCGCCACGAAGTCACGGCTCACCACGTGGTCGCCCATGCGCAGCTCCCACGGGAACTCACCGAGGGCGGCGGTGGTGTAGGCGGTGGCGGTCTGAAAGTGCTTGTACGTCGTGCCGTTCAATTCGACCGTCGGGCGGGCGCCGCCGGCTTCGCGCTCCGGACGCCGCCGCAACTTCTCGATGACGTTCCAATGTCCCTCGTACTCGGAGAGATACAGGAAGCCACGAAACGGATTGAAGCAGACGTACTCGGTCCACGAGTAGTCGGTGCCCTCGACGCTGATGGTGACGACCTGAAAACCGATCACCTCCCACGGCGCGCCCTTCCAGGTGCCGCGCGTACCGAGCGGGATGCGCGGCTTGGCGGTCACGCGCTCGCCGTACTGCAGCACCTTGAGATTCTCGTCGGTGGCGTCGAGCTGCGCGCCGCAGGCACCGCACACGACCGACACGGCCCAGCCTTGTGCGTGCAGCTCGATGGCCGCCCCGCAGGAGGGACAGTTGAATCCGGCGGCCTTGGGCACGCGCGCGGTCGGCGTCTCGAAGGGCGCTACCATCCTTCGAACTCCCGCAGATTCTGGAAGCGCAGATCGTCGAAGTTCACGTACTCACCGAGGAACAGCATCGGCGGTGCTTCCGAGCCGTCAATGGTCGCGAGTCCGTGCTGCGCGTTGAGCAAGTCGATGAACAGGCAGGACGACTTCTCCCATGTGGTGAACGGGAGCTCGCCTTCGGTACCGAGATAGCGGGCCTCGGTGATCGTGGCGACTTCGTAAGGCGTATCGTTCCAGAAGTAGGTCTCGCCCACCCGCACTTTCATCACGGCGGGCACCTCGAAGTCCGACGGCGCGGCAATCGTCATCGCGTACTCGAGCTGGGCATCAGAGAGCCAGGCACTGGCGCCGTCGCCGAGCACACAATGCCACTCGTTCCATTTGCCACGCGCCCAGCCGTAGGCGATGCGTCCGACCACGACGAATCGCTGATCGAGCCACATGCCTTCGGTCCCGATCTGGATCGGCGAGCCGGTGGCGGGGAAGTCGGCTTGTGTACCGAGCTTGGTCAGGTCGAGATCGCGGCGTACCAGCACCGACCGACAGTAGGCACAGGTGGTCTGCACCGCCTGCGCCCACAGAAAGCGCACGGGTGCGCCACAGTTCGGGCAGACCACGCCATGGGGCTGCGGCACGGTCACCGGAGCGCCTCGACGATGGCCGGAACAGTGGCGTACTCGCGCGCGAGCTCGCGCACACGCACCGTCTGCGCGCCAAGGAGCGTGGCGAGCCGCGCCTCCCAGTCCCACGCGGCGCGCGGCGTGCAGCAAAACAGGTTGAGGCACGCCGACGCGTGCTCCGGAAACGTGTGCACGGTAAGGTGCGACTCGGCCAGCATGAGCAAGCCCGTGATGCCGGCGGGCGCGGGAAACTGATGCCACACGGCGTCGGCCACCGGATGCAGCGACAGGTCGTTCACGATGGCGTCGAACAGCGCGCGCAGCGAGGCCGGATCAGCGAGGCGCACGGGATCGCATCCGTACGCGTCGACGATCCATTCGCGGCCAGTGTGGTGCACCGGCGTGTGCACGCGAGACGCGTGACTGTGCGTGATGATGGGCGGTCGCCGCGTCAGCCCTGCGGCGCGCCGCAGGACGAACAGAACTTGGCCGCCGCGGGGAGCTTGGCTCCGCAATTCATGCAGAACTTGGTGTCGCCGGTGAGGGCGTCTCCGGCGCTGGCGCCGGCTGCAGCACCGGCCGCACCAGCAGCACCGGCGCCGATCGCCGCGTTGGCCGGCGCCGCCGGCGCGGGCGTTCCCGTGGCGCCACGCATGGCGTCACTCACGATGCCGCCAAGCCCGACGCCGGCACCGATACCAGCAGCCAAACCCGCCATGCCACCCTGATTGGCCGCGGCGATGGGAATCGACTGGGCCGCTTGAAACTGCGTGTACTGGCGCAGGTCGCCGATCATGTTCATCGAGATGCGCTCGTCGAGACGCTTCTGCAGCTCGTCGGGGAGCGACAAGTTCTCGACCGTGAACGACTCGAGCGCGAGACCGAGTTCGGCGAACGCCGGCTGCACCGCGGTCGCGATCTGCTTGGCGAGCTCCGCCTGATTGGCCGCCATGTCGAGGAACGGCACCTGCGCGTTGGCGAACGCCGAGGTGAAACCGCTCATGATCGCGTTGCGAAGCGCCGGATCGATCTGTGCGACCGTGTACTCGGCATCCGTGGCGCCGACCTTCGCCTGAAACACGGCCGCATCGGATACGCGGAACGCGAACATGCCGAACGCGCGCAGGCGTACCGCGCCGAACTCCTTGTCACGGATCGTGATCGGCTGCTGCGTGCCCCACCGCTGTCCCGTTTGCACGCGGGTGGAGAAGAAGTACACGTCGCTCTTGAACGGAGACTGAAACGCCTTGTCCCAGTTCTGGAGATTCGTGAGCAGCGGAAGATTCGCCGTGACGAGGGTGTGCAGCCCCGGTGCGAACAGGTCGGCAGCACGACCTTCGTTGACGAAGAGCGCGAGCTGTGATTCCCGAACGGTCAGCTTGCCGCCGCTCTGGATCTCCATGTCCTGCATCGGGAAGCGATACATGAGGACGCCGGGACCGGATTCGGTCCACTGGATGACGTCGATGAACTGCTTGCGGAGAAAATCGCCCAAGGACATGGAAGCCGCTCCGGTAACCGAGGAGGGTGAAGATCACGATGCCGACATGCGAACGCGCCCCGTTCGCGAGAGACCGGGACGCGTAGACATTAGGAAGTAATCATCCGTACGGCAACCGCGCCGGGAAGTGTCAACGTCGCAGGAAGGCGCTCACGTCGGCATCCCGCCCGAATTCGACGTAGCCGGGGTCATGCTCGAGGTGGATCGCCAGCTGCTCGTGCACCCGACGGTCGACCACCACCAGATCGAAACCACCGAGGAACGCCGCGGCCAGCCGCCCGTCGGGCCGCGCGTACGTGCGCCCGAGGGAGTCGAGATACGAGATCGGTAGCGTCTCCACGCGCACGTCATGCGCCACGCGTCCGATCAGCGACGGGTGATACCAGAGCAGACGGTCGGCCTGCACTTCATCCACCAGCAGGCGCCGTCCGGGGATGGCCTCACGCGCCACCTGATCGCTGAGCCGGATGCCGTCGGGTCGATTGAGCGTATAGTGCGAGAGCAGCGGCACGCCGAACAGCAACAGACCCGCGGCGGCAGGCACGCCAATCCGCGACACCCGTCGCAACAGGGCATCGGGTTCGATGCGGATCCGTGAACCCAGGGCCTCGTCCAGCACGACCGGCAAAAGGCCGATTGCCGCCAGCGCCAACGGTGTGGCATAGCGCGCTGACATGATGGCCATGGCACTCAGCAACCCGATGGTGAGCAGCGTGAAGCTTTCCATCGTGCGCGCTCCGCGCACGACCAGCACAACGACCGCGCACACGAACAACGTAGCCGCCGGGACGCGCTCGAACGACAGCGGATACCACTCACTGATGTACTCGCGGAACGCGGGATTGCCGACGGTCTGCTCGTAGTAGCGTACGACGTCGCTGCCGTACGGCGTGATGAACACGGCGAGCGTGAGGCTGAGCGTGAGCACGACGTCGCGGACCAGCAGCCGCCCGGCGACCGGGCGATGCTCGCGAACGGCGTCGAGCATGCGGGCCACTGCCGCGAGCACCGCGAACACCGGTGCCAACAGCACCGATCCGTGCACGTTGGCCCACAGTATCGCCGCCGGCAGCAGCAGCCAGGTGGTACGACGCGGAGCGCGCACATCGCCGGAGAGCACCAGCGGGAAGAACGCCAGGAAGGGAAACGCGATCGATTGCGCGCGCAGCACGAACTGCGACGCCATGCCGATGAGCGCGAAGAGCACCACGAGCAGGGTGCGACTCTCCGTCGCGCCGCGTCGCACGGCGACGGCGGCGGCTGACACGATGGTGCCGATCAGCAGCGTGGCGCCGACCAGCACCATGCCCGGCAGGCCGGCCAACTTCACGATCCCGTACAGACCCAGGTGCGACACCCATTGGATGTCCACCACCGACACGCCGAACCCCTGCTCCGTCAGCGCGTTGCGGGTGATGACGCCAGCGGCCGCCACCTCGCGACCGAGCACAAGGTTGTACCACGTGTCGCCCAGCACGAGCAGCGGTACTCGTATGACAACGAGCGCCACCGTGACGATGACCAGCAATCCGAACACCGGCGACCGCACGAGCTCACGCCAGTGCCGGCTAGCGGACAATGTGGAACGTCGACTGACGACCGAACGCCCAACGCACCTTGCCGCTCGCGTCGATGATCACGTCTTCTTCCTGCGCGGAGCGAACCTGCTGGTTGTTCCACTCCGGTACCGGCGTCGTGGCCTGCAATTCGATGGAGTACCACATGCCAGGGATGACCTTGTGGTCACCACGCCCCGGCACGCCGTCCTGATAGTCCCACAGGCCGATCAAGGCGCCGGCGCCGTGGCCATGCAATCCGATGGGATGCGAGTACAACGTGCCGTCGATCTTCTCATCGCGCATGCGCTTGAGCGAGGCGGCCAGCACTTCGTTGCCGGTACGCCCCGGCTTGAGCTCGCTGATCGTGATGTCCTGCAAACGATTCGATGCCAGTAGTGCCTTCTTGAGACCGGCTGGCACATCGGTCTCGCCATCGCGGAGTACGTACGCCATGTGCTGCGTGTCGGTGTTGAGCCCGAGCGCCGTGATTCCGAAGTCGCAATGGAGGACGTCACCCTTGAGAATCGTGGGATTCACACCGACCAGCTCCGGGCTGCCGAACTGTCGCTGCACTTCCACACTGGTCTGGAACCAGGTGGACAAACCCAGATCGTTCACGCGCTGCCGCATCCACCAGAGCACATCGTCGGCTTTCGTCACGCCGGGCGTGATCACCTTGCTCGAGAACGCTTCCTGAATGATCTCCCAGGCCACGCGATTGAGCTCGCGGTACATGGCTTCCTCTTCCGGCTGACGCGAGGCGATCATGTCCACCGCCAGCGCTTCGGCGGGCACCACCTTCGCGGCCAACGCCGGTCCGAGCGCCTGCAGCATCCCGTCGCGCTCACCGCTGGTCAGGCCGTCGGCAAACGCAAACGTACGGGAGGTGTTCACAGCGATCTTCTTCGGCTTGCGCTCGTCGATGACCTGCTTGAGCACGTTCCACTGCTCGTCGCCCCACAGCTCGGCCGAGCGCTCGTTACCACGGCTACCAGCGGCCGGCGCCGGCACCGGCTTCATGCTGCGCACCGCCTTGAACACGTTGCCCTGCGACGTGCCGCCCAGCGCGATACGCTCGATGCCGGCGGCACCGCGGTCGAAGAACACATAGATCGTACGACGACGTGCCGCGAACGTGGTCGGCGACGTGATCGCGGTGAACACCGGATCTTCGGCGTACTCGCGCATGGGGACGACCCACATGTCGACGCCTTCGCGACGCATGAGCGCCGGCAGCGTGCGCTCCATGCGCAGTTCGAGCCACTGCTGCTGCTTGAACGCCTGCTCACGCAGCGTGCCGAATGGGCGGAGCGTGTCGGCCGCGGTGGATCCGGACGTCCTCGTGCCCGGCGTGGCCGGGGTCACCACCGGCTGTGCAGAGAGCGTGAACGCCGACGTCGATACCGACGCCGCAGCCAGCAACAGAACGGGAAGAATTCGCACAGAAAGTCCTGCGGTTTGAGTTACGCTTCGCGAGTCGACGCTTCGCGCGGTTCCATGGCGCGACGGACCAACTGCACGGTGCCGCCCAACACGAGGGCGAAGACGGCGAGCACGATGGTGCGCTCGACCAAGGTTTGGCCGGCCATGGGCCACCAATCGGGCCAGGTGGCGACGCGCGATCCCACGCGTTCGCGCGAAAAGGCGATGAGCAGAGAGCTGGTTCCCATCTCGGCGAACACTTCGATGACCAGGAACAGCGCGACGCGAGGCGGCCAGCGCTTCACCGGGAAGTTGCCGAGGTGCCAGGTGAGCATGCCACAGAGGAACAGGACGCCGCCCACGAGTCCACCGACGAAGAGCATCCAATTCGTGCTGGCCAGCAGCGCGGCGCGCCACAATCGGAGCACGACGCCGGTAATGCCCGCCGGCTCCACCGTGCGGATGGCGAACGCGCGCAGGGGGTGCAGGCGCTCTTCGCCCCAGTGGATCACGTCCTTCGGAAAGAACCGGCTCATGCTGGCAAGCTACGTCCCGTCGGGACAGACGCCAGCCTTTCTCGCGTCCTGCTAGCGGCCCGCGACGTTTCCCAGCAGGAACTGCAGGCTCTCGGCGGAGTGCGTCTGCCAGTAGCTCCACGTATGTGCGCCGGGCCACTCGGCATAGCGATGCGGCACCCCCAGACGCGTGAGCGTGGCGTGCAGATCGCGATTCTGGTCGACGTAGGCATCATCGGCGCCCACGTCGAACATGAGCTGCGGCAGGCGGGGGCCAGCGGATGCTGCACGCTGCTGAACCAATTGCTGCAGCCGCTGCGCCATGTGTCCCGGATCACGGGCGTTCCAGCCGATGGTGTCCTTGCCCATCACCCACCGGAGATCCGACCAGAGGTTGCGGGCGGACGCCTGCAACTCGGCGGTTGTGTTGGCGTAGCGTGGGGGCGGTGCAAACGGCTTGGGACCGAGGTAGCGTGGCGACACGACGCCGGAGTGGCTGGCCGCCGCGGCGAACACGTCGGGATACTGCAACGCGAGGGTGATCGCACCGAACCCTCCCATGCTGAGGCCGGCGATCCCGCGGCTCTCGCGGCGGGCCACCGTGCGATATCGCGAATCCATATGCGACACGATGTCGCGCGCGATGTAGTCGTCGTAGCGCGTCCACGGCACACAGTAAGTCGCGGCGGGTTCGCGGCGCGTGGTGTCAGCGCGGCAAGCGTTCACATCGCCGAGCTGATTCCAGGTGGCATACCAGCCGTCATCGCCGTCGGGCATGGCAATGATCGCCTCCGGGGCGCCGGTATGTGCCAGCGAATCCATGGTCAGATGCAGCCAACCGGCGTCCACCCAATTGCGCTCACTGCCGGTGCGACCGTGCAAGTACACCAGCAGTGGATAGCGGGTGCGCGCGTTTGCTCGGTACGACGGGGGCAGATAGACCACGAGGGCCTTGTAGACCCCGAGCGACTGCGACCAGATAGTATCGGTGCGAACCGTGCCCGATGGCGTCCCCGTCTGCGCCCGCGACACGCTGGCGCTGCCCAGAGAGAGACCAAGAGCGAGCAGCAGCGCGGAGCGCGTCATTACTTGATGATCGTCCCGATGCGTCCCCATCGGATGTCCGTGAGGAACGGCAGGGGGCGTACGCTTTCGTCGGCGTTGTACGAGTAGTAGACGAACACCGGGCGGCCACGGACGTTCTCGCGCGGGACGAAGCCCCAGTAGCGACCGTCCTTGGAGTCGTAGCGATTGTCGCCGAGCATGAACAGGAACTTCGCGGGCACCACGAGCGGGCCCCAGTCGTCGAGCGTGGGCGACGCCGGTGGATCGCCGGCGCGCGTGCCGCGGACTTCGAACTGCTTCTGCCAGCTGAAGAGCGGGTGCGAGAAGCCGCCGTCACCCTTCGGATTTTCGGAGGCCGGGAAGCCCTGACGCTGGGCCATACCGTTCACGTGGAAGACACCGCCGCGCATCCAGACCGTATCACCGGCCACGGCCACGAGGCGCTTCACGAGAATCGGATTCGGATCTTCGGGCTGATCGACCTGATCGGGCGAGACGAACACCACGACGTCGCCGCGTTCCGGGTCGTCGTATCCCGGCAGGTTGATGTCGGTGAACGGGACGTGCGGGCCGTATGCCAGCTTGTTCACGAAGAGCCAGTCGCCCACCAGCAGGGTGGGGATCATGCTCCCGGAGGGAATGCGGTAGGCCTCGATCAGGAACGTCCGGATGGCAAGGAAGATCGCCAGCGTGACGAGAATCGCCTTGACGTTTTCCCAGAGGGTGGAGCTGCCGCTGCCACCGGACGACTTGCCGGCGCGGAGGTTCGCCACACTCTTGCGATCGGTGCTGCTTTTCGACGAACTGCTTTTCGAGGCCACGGGCGGTGCGGTTGGGAAGTCGAGGACGGACTAGATCAAAGGGGCGCGCCCATCAAGGACGCGCCCCTTCAACATACGCAGCAAACCGTCGGGAGTTACGACAGGTGCTTGGAGACCAGCGACGTCATCTCGAACATGCTGACGGTCTTCTTGCCAGCGAACACGGCCTTCAGCTTGTCGTCGGCGTTGATGTTGCGCTTGTTCTTGGCATCCTGGAGGCCGTTCTTCTTGATGTACGCCCAGAGCTTCTTCACGACTTCCGTGCGCGGAAGCGGCTTGTCGCCGACGACAGCCGCAAGCTCCGGGCTCGGCGTCAGGGCCTTCATGAACGCCGCGTTCGGCGTGCGCTTGGCGGCCTTCTTGGCCGGCGCCTTCTTCACGGCGGCCTTCTTGGCCGGGGCAGCCTTCTTCACAGCGGCCTTCTTGGGGGCGGCCTTCTTCGCAGGCGCCTTCTTGGCGGCGGCCTTCTTCGGGGCGGCCTTCTTTGCAGCTTTCTTCGCAGACTTCTTCGCAGCGGCCATGTTGTCTCCTGAGGTGGTAACCCGTCGGGTCGCGTCGAGCGGTACAGCTCTCGACAGATCTCGCGAAGACGCGGTTACGTCTCAGCGGACGGCCAAAACTACAATCACGAATACGTCGCGCAATAGTGTTTTTGTGTTTTTCCCTCTGAAAAACGCACTTCTCATCGAATTTCGCGGATTTTTTTCAGTGTTTTTCCCTCGGAGAATCGTTTTTCGCCATTCTGTTGCTCGAGGAACGCGACGAGTGCGCGGAGGATTTCCCCCTCGACACGACGCGATGTGAGGCGCACGTAGCCGCGCGGATCACCGTCGAAGTCGTCGAGCAGCAGGTGATTGGTGTGCGCCAATCGCACGATGCGCGCGTCGCGCAGCGCCGCCGCGAGCTCGCCGGATTGCTCCACCGGCACCTGCCGGTCGTTCTCGCCGTGCAGCAGTAGGACGGGCTGTTCGACGCCGCGCGCGATGGTGCGCGGATCGAGCGAGAACCAGGTGCGCAGCCAGGGGTCGGTGGCGGCGATCGCATCGGCATCCGATTCCGCGCGCGCCAGCACGGCCGCGCGTTGTGCGGCCGGCCATGTGGTGAGATCGCCTGTCACGAGTGTCGCGCGCTGCCAGCGAGCGATTTCGCGCCCGGGGCGTGACGCGGCACCGAGCAATCCGAGCACCCACACGCGGGGATCGTCGTGCGCGACCAGCAGCGCCACCAGGGCGCCCTCGCTGTGTCCGACGAGAGCGATGTGTTCGGGCTGCACGCGCGCGTGACCACGCAGCCAGCGGACAGCCGCCGCCGCATCGCGCGCGAAGTCTTCAGTGGTGGCCCCGTCAAAGCGTCCGGTGGACGCGCCCACACCGCGGTCATCGAGTCGCAGTACCGCGAAGCCGGCGGCGAGCAGCGTGTCGGCGATGTCGACGAAGGGTCGATAGCCCGGCAATTCGGTACGTGCGCCGTCGCGGTCCTGCGCACCGGAGCCGCTCAACAACAGCACGGCCGGCACGGCAGACAGCGCGGAGCTGCCTGCGGCCGCCGTCGTCGGGGTCGACGGCAGCGCGAAATCGCCGGCCAACGTGACACCGCTGTCGACTACGATCCGGACTTCGGTGTGCGCGACGGCGGTCGCGGGCGGCACGGTGTGGCCCTCACAGGCCAAGAGCGCCGCCGTGAGGACGACGCCCGCGTTCCGCCACCGTTTGCCCATCATCGTGCCCATCAGCATGCCCATCAGCATGCCCATCAGCCGCGCGGCGGCTCCTTCGCCAGCGCACGCAGCAGCGCGACAGAGCGCACGTCCCACGGGTCGGGCGTGTCGTCGTCTTCGGCGATGTCGGCGTGCTCCTGCGGCGTCTCGAGGATGAGCGGCACCCCCTTCGCGCGGCGGTCGTGCAGCAGCCAGCTGAAGGCGTCCGCACCGATCAGCCCTTCGCCAATCAGGGCATGCCGGTCACGATTCGACCCGAGGGCCCCTTCGCTGTCATTGAGATGGAAGAACGCTGGTGGTTCGCCGGTGGCCGCTTCGAACTCGTCGAGCACGCGCGTGAGATCGGCGCGCGAGGTCGCGATCGGATATCCCGACGCGAACAAATGGCAGGTATCGAGCCCGTAGCCGGTGCGTGCGCGATCGGCCGCCGGTATGCCGGCCAGCATCGCACCGACTTCCTCCGGGGTGCGCCCCACGGTCGTACCCGCACCCGCCGTATTCTCGATGAGCAACCGCGTATGACTGGCCGGCACTGCCTTGAGCGCGCGACGCATGGCTTCGGATACGCGGGCAATAGCTGCCTCGCGGTCACCGTCGGTGGCGGCACCGGGATGAAAACAGACACCCGCTACGCCGAGCGCCGTGGAGCGCTCGAATTCCTTCGCAAGTGCCGCCGCGGCCCGATTCCACTTCTCCTCATCGGGCGTCGCGCAGTTGATCACGTATGCGGCATGCACAATGACATGCTCGGGACGAATGCCAGCCTCGGCCAGCGCCTCCTGATATCGGGCGAGCCGGTCGGGCTTCACGCCGACTTTGTCGTTGTAGAACTTCGGGATCGCACTGAAGATCTGCAGGGATTGCATGCCCGCTTTGCCAGCGCGACGCGCCGCCATGGGGATGCCACCGGTGTCGATGCAGTGCGCACCAAGAAGAAGCGACATCGTCAACGCTCCACGCGGGCACGCCGCAAACGGAAGATGGGATCGGCGCCAGCGGCTGTTTCACTCCAACCGACCACGACGGCGCGCCCCCGCACCAGCACATGCGGATCGCGGGCGTCGGAGATGCCGCCGCTGGCGGTGAGTCGGTCTTCAAAGAGATGGCCCGACGTGCGCGACACGGCGAGGCCGATCTTCCGGCGACCGAGTCCGCTGTTCGGATCTTCGTACGCCACCGCAACCACGTCGGCGTCCACCGCGACGCGGGCGTCGCCGATGCGTTCACCGTAGATGATCGCGACGGGCGGTTCGAACTGCGACCGCGGGTCCATCTGGTGCGCGTAGAACACGCCGGGCCCTTCCGGACCGGTGAGCGCGTACGCGACGTGGACGTAGCCATACTTCTTGTCGATGGCGACACTGGGCGCTGGACGGGCACAGCCGTAGGCGCCGCGATCGGCCGCCTGCGCGTCGCCAGGACCCTGATCGAGCGAATCGATCATGATCGGTCCGCGCCAGGCGCTCCCCTGCACCGCCACCGAGGCGCCTGCGACCCCACCAGCGGTCGAATCTCCCGCCGGGGCCACCACGCTATCCCGCCACGCGGCCGCGAGTCTCACGCGCCCGGCTGCGCCGCGGCTCCACCAGACGGCGACGTGGCCGCGCGCACCAGCAGACACGACGCGGATGGAGCGGGCGCAGCGCAAGGAGTCGGCCGGAGCGTTGCCGTTGCCCAGCGACGTCAGCGGCGCCGAGGCGGTCTGCACCGGCGGCAGCGTGGCGTGGTTCGCGACCGAGTCGCGAGCCTCCGGCATGCTGGTCAGCGTTGGCTCGAGCAGGTTGCTGCCGCCCGCCTCACGCCAGAGATCCTGCGTCAGCAGGAAGTCGGCATACGGCGACGATGCGTCGAGGGTGGAGTCGGTCGCCACATACGGCGGGTACACCAGCGGCGACGGCAGATTGGTCGCCACCGCCTCGGCATCGACCCAGCGGATCGCCGGCTTCTCGCAGGCGGCGACGACCAGTGCGAAGGTTAGCGGCGCCAACGCAACCTGGCGGCGGTTCCGAGCCAGACGGCGGGGAGCGGAGGTACGGTCAGGAGGCAGGTCCATACGCGAAGGGTACTGCAAGATCCGCACGACGCTAGCTTTCTGGTTCCTTATCCTGCCCTCTCGGAGAACGTCTGATGTCTTTTGCCGCCTTCGATGGCACGCGTCGCGTGCCGGTCGCCGCTAACGAGCCGGTGCGCACCTACGCGCCGCACTCGCCCGAAACGAAGAACCTGAAGCTCCGTCTCGATCGCATGGCGACCGAGCAGGTGGAGATCCCGATCGTGATCGGCGGCCGCCGGATTCACACCGGCAACACCGGCACGGTCACCATGCCGTGCGATCACCACCACGTGTTGGCCACGTACCACAAGGCCACGCCGGAGCTGGTGCACGAGGCGATCGCGGCCAGCGCGGCGGCCTCCGCCGAGTGGTCGAGCTGGCGCTGGGAAGACCGCGCGGCGGTGTTTCTGCGCGCCGCCGAGCTGCTGACCACCACATGGCGCGACACGATCAACGCGGCCACGATGCTGGGGCAGGCGAAGACGGTGCATCAGGCCGAGATCGACGCGGCCTGCGAGCTAATCGACTTCTGGCGCTTCAACGCGCAGTTCGCGCAGGACCTCTACGCCGAACAGCCGTTGTCCGACCACACGATGTGGAACCAGCTGGACTACCGTCCGCTGGAAGGGTTCGTGTACGCGGTCACGCCATTCAACTTCACCGCGATCGGCGGTAACCTCCCGGGCGCCCCGGCGCTGATGGGCAACGTGGTGATCTGGAAGCCGTCGGCGACGGCGCTGCTGTCGTCGTGGTACACGATGCAGCTGCTGGAAGAGGCGGGACTGCCGCCGGGGGTGATCAACTTCATTCCGGGTGACGCGGCGATGATTTCCGACATCGCGCTGGCACACCGCGATTTGGCCGGTGTGCACTTCACCGGCTCCACGGGCGTGTTCAACAGCATGTGGAAGACGATCGGCTCGAACATGGGGACGTACAAGTCGTACCCGCGCATCGTGGGCGAGACGGGCGGCAAGGACTTCATCGTGGTGCACCCGAGCGCCGACCCGCAGGCCGTCGCGGTGGGCATCGTACGCGGCGCGTTCGAATATCAGGGGCAGAAGTGCTCGGCGGCCAGCCGCGCATACGTGCCGAAGTCGATGTGGCCCGACGTGAAGGCCCGCTGCGTGGCGATGATGGCCGAGATGAAGCAGGGCGACGTGCGCGACTTCTCGAACTTCGTGGCGGCGGTGATCGACCAGAAGGCGTTCAATCGTCTGAAGGGCTACCTCGACGACGCGAAGACCTCGGCGACGATCGTCGCGGGCGGCGGCTATGACGATTCGAAGGGCTGGTTCATCGAGCCGACGATCGTGGAGACGAGCGACCCGAAGCATCGCATGCTGTGCGAAGAGCTGTTCGGCCCGGTGATCACGATCCATCCGTACGACGACCACGCGTGGCGCGAAACGCTCACGCTGGTGGACACGACGTCACCGTACGCCCTGACCGGCGCCATCTTCTCGCGCGACCGTGGTGCGGTGCGTGAGGCGATGAGCGTGCTGCGTCAGAGCGCGGGCAACCTGTACATCAACGACAAGCCGACTGGCGCCGTGGTGGGTCAGCAGCCGTTCGGTGGCGCGCGTGGCTCGGGCACGAACGACAAGGCGGGCTCGAAGCTCAACCTGATGCGCTGGGTGAGTGCGCGGAACATCAAGGAGACGTTCTCGAGTCCGTTGGATTGGAAGTACCCGTTTTTGGGGTAGGGCTGGGTTTGGTGGTGGCGGATGGACTCACGTGAGTTCTGGGTTTTGAGTTGAAGTTCGGAGTCGCGAGTGGTTGGACTGCTTCGGCTTGACTCACGACTCCAGACTTGAACTCATTACTCGAAACTCACCGGTTCATTTTTTATGCGTACCCTCCGTTTCATCACCGCCGACGTCTTCACCTCCGAACCCTTCACGGGCAATCAGCTTGCCGTGGTGTTTGGCGCCGAGGGACTTTCCACCGAAACACTGCAGGCCATCACGCGGGAGTTCAACTACGCGGAAACGACGTTCGTGTTCGCGCCGGAGGATCCGTCGCATACACGGCGGGTGCGCATCTTCACGCCCGAACTCGAGGTGCCGTTCGCGGGACATCCGACCATCGGCACGGCGCATGTGCTGGTGGCGAGTGGAGAAGTGCCGGCGGTGGGGAATGAGATGACGCTGGTGCTGGGCGAGAACGTGGGCCCGGTGCCGGTGCGTATTACGCTCGAGAACGGCGTGCCGGTGCACGCGCAGCTCACGACGGCGCAGTTGCCGGAGGAGCGCGTGGAGGTGACCGACCTCGACGCCGTGGCGAGTGTGTTGTCGCTGTCCGCGTCGGATCTCGTGGGCGGCGCGCATGCGCCAGCGGGTGTGAGCTGCGGCTTGCCCTTTCAGCTGATCGCGTTGAGCAGCGTGGAGGCGGTGGAGCGTGCGCGACTGCGCACTGACGCTTGGGAGTCGGTGCTCAAGGGCACCTGGGCGGCGTGGCCAATGGTGTTCGCGATGGCGCGAGACGGTGATGCGGCGCAGAACGCCGCCCGGGATGCGTTACTGCCGGCGCATGTGCGCGGCTGTGATATCCGGGCGCGGGTGTTCGTGCCCGGCTCCACTGTACCGGAAGACCCGGCCACGGGTTCGGCGAACGCCTGCCTGGCGGGCTACCTCGCCAAGCGCACGCCGCGCGACGGGCTGCTCACCTGGGAAGTCGCCCAGGGCGTAGAGATGGGTCGCCCCAGCCGGCTGCACATCGAGGCGCACAAGACCGGTGGCGTGATCGATGCGGTGCGCGTGGGCGGCGCGACGGTACTGGTGAGCGAAGGGACGATGGCGGTGCGGTAGGGCGGTCGGGGGACGCACTCATTCTGAACGGAACAGCTTTACCGCGAATTGGCGCTGACACCCGCGGATGGACTGCGCGCACCGCTCGGGATCGTCGTGGCGATTGAATTTAGGAAATGTTCTGGGGATTTAATTGGCGGCCATTCGCGTGAATCCGCGGTGTGGTGGTTTGTATCGCCGATTCTCAACGGAACAGCTTTACCGCGAATTGGCGCTGATACACGCGGATGGACTCCGCGCACCGCTCGGGATCGCCGTGCGATTGTTTTTAGGAAATGTTGTGGGGATTTAATTCGCGGCCATTCGCGTGAATTCGCGGTGTGGTGGTGTGTATCGCTGATTTTCTACGGAACAGCTTTGCCGCGGGGCCCCGACGCTCGCTATACGCTGACCGGCGGGAACTCGCCGCTGGTCTGACCGAACCGTAGGGCGTCGAGACCGTGTGACCAGAGCACGACGCGATTGCGGCCACTGCGCTTGGCGGCATAGAGCGCTTCGTCGGCGCGGGAGCGAAGGGCTTCGGCAATCGAATCGTCGGGCACCGTGTCCGACACCACGCCCACGCTCACGGTCACCGTGACCTTCGCTTTGGGCTCACCGAAGGTGCGACGACGGAATGCCTCGAGGATGCGCACTGCGAGATGCTGCGCGCCAGCCGCCGAGGTGTTCGGCGCGAGCACCATGAACTCCTCGCCACCGGTACGCGCCACGATGTCGTCGGTACGTGCGTTGGCGCGCAGCAACTCGCCCGTCTCGGCAATCACTTGATCGCCCACCAGGTGACCATGCGTGTCGTTCACCAGCTTGAAGAAATCGAGATCGATGGCAATGAGCGCCACGTCGGTTTGTGCACGGGCGGCGCGCGCCAGTTCGCGACGGTACTGCTGCTCGAACCCGCGACGGTTGTAGCATCCCGAGAGTGGGTCCGTTTGCACGATGCTGGCCAACTGGGTGCGCATCCGGTTGTAGGCGCGTCCCACGGTCGTGATGGCGTCCGGGCTCTTGTCGGCCGCCACGTCATACGAGTTGGCGAAGTCGCCTTCTTCGGCGCGCTCGAAGATGGCCACCAGCGTGCCCAGTCGGGCATGCAGGCTGCTTTGCACGCGAATGACCAGCAGCGAACCCAGACAGAAGAAACCAAGCGTGGTGAGCGCCTCGGGCCACGAGACATCGTTGCTGTAGCGCTGCGCGATGTCGTTGATGAGCAGGAACGCGGCGGCGATCGCGGCGAGCAGCAGCAACGCCGGCGCGCGACCGAAGTACACGTGCGTGAGCTGCAGCGAGAAGAGCGCCAGCAGCAAGCCGCGATGGTAGTCGCTGGGCTCGGCCAGAAGAAACACCAGCAGAAACACGACCACGAGGTCGGCCACGACCATGAGCGTGGAGAGCGTACGCCCCGCCGCCCGCGTACGCTGCACCAGCGCCCGAATGCCCAGCACTAGCGCGACGTAGGTGACCGCCACGAGCCCCAGGACGCGGTCGGCCGAATCCGGACCGACGGTGACGTAGGCAACCGATGACAGCGTGAGAATGCCCGCGCTGCGCAGGCCGACCGCGATGATGCCGGCGACAAGCGCGAGCACGAGGCGATATCCCGTCTGCCAGAGGAGGATATCGGCGTTGGCGACGTCCGTGCGGGGGGTTTCGCTGTTCATGAGGATGTGTGGCAAGACAATAACGCGCCTGCGGCACGTCCACCAACCTCACGTACACCCCCGTTCGCTACCCGGTCCCGCCTGCTGTGACCTAGGCCACAGCCTCCAGCACCTTACCGTCAAACAACTGCACCGTCCGATCGGCGTGCTGCGCGTAACGGTCGTCGTGCGTCACCATGCAAATGGTGGAACCGTTGCCGTGCAGCTCCCGCAGCAGGTTCATGACCGCTTCTCCGTTCTTGGAGTCCAGATTGCCCGTCGGCTCGTCGGCCAGCAGAATCGCGGGATCGCCGGCGACGGCGCGGGCGACCGCCACGCGCTGCTGCTGGCCGCCCGAGAGCTGCGGCGGATAGTGCTTGGCGCGGTGGGTCATCCCCACGCGCTCGAGTGCCTTCTGCACGCGCTCCTTCCGTTCGGCGGCATCCATGTCCCGATACGTGAGCGGCAGTTCCACATTTTCCCACACCGTCAGATCGCCGATCAGGTTGAACGCCTGAAAGATGAAGCCGATTTCGCGATTGCGGACGCGCGCCCGGTCGGCGGGCGCGAGCTGTCCCACCGAGGTGCCCGAAATGCGGTAGTCGCCCGACGACGGCGTATCGAGCAGACCGAGGATGGCCAGTAGCGTGGTCTTGCCGCAACCAGACGGGCCGGCGATGGCCACGTACTCCCCTTTGCGGATATCGAAGTGCACATCGGCGAGTGCGTGCGTCTCGAGCTCGTCGGTGTAGAACACCTTTCGAATGCCCTTCATGTGAATCAGTGGTTCCGACATCGCTGGCTCCGGTGCTGGCAGTGGGAAGGTGTTCATTTGATGCGCACGCGATTCACATTCGCGTAGCTGCTCATGTCCGACAGGATGATGCGGTCGCCCACCGAGAGTCCGTTCAGGATCTCGATGGTGTTCACACTGCTGCGCCCGAGCGTGACCGGCACGCGCACAGCGATGGAGCCGTCGGCGTCGAGCCGGAACACCGACGTCGTGCCCGAGCCGGCGCTCGAGGTCGGGCGCCCTGAGTACCGCACGTTCGCCATGCGGTCGATCACGATCGTGCCATCCACGCTGAGATCCGGTACGGCACCCGAAGGAAGCGCACCGTCGAGCGCGACATCGATCGTCACCGATCCGCCCTGCGCCGACGGGTCTTTGCGCATCACCTTGCCGCTCACCAGTCCGTTGCGCGTGTCGATCGACGCGCGCTGTCCGAGTTGCACGTCCTTAGCCTGCGACTCCGGGATGCGCAGGACGGCCTTGAGCTGGCCGGGTTGCACGACCTTCGCGAGTGTGGTGCCCTCGGGCACCCACTGCCCGAGCTGCAGCGTGAGTTCCTGCAGGACGCCGGCGTCCGGCGCGCGCACCTGCAGCGATCGCAGCCGCGCCTGCTGGTTGTCGGCGATGGCGCGCAACTGCACCACACGCGATGCCTGTACGGCGATCTGCGAGTCGATGGCCTGCCGCATGAGCGACAAACGTTCCTGCTCGACCCGCACGCGCGTGGTGAACTCTTCCGCCGACGCCTTGCGATTCGTGGCCTCGAACGCTGGCACCAAGCCCATACGCACCAGCGAGTCGGCCGCGCGCGCTTCCTGCGAGCTGCTCACGTACTGCGTGCGCGTGGAGGCTACCGTGCCCTCCTGCGTAAGGATCGCGCTCCGCAGATTCGTACGCAGGTTGATCAAGTCGATCTGCGCCTGCTGCACCTGTTGCTCGGCCTGCATGGTTTGAATCTGCAGGTCGGGATTCGACAGCTCGAGCAACAGGTCGCCAGCCTTCACCGCGCTGCCCGACTCGGTGTTCACGCGCTCCACGCGCGCCGAGGCCTGCGCTGTGATCCAACGGATGTGTTCGGGCACGAGCGTCCCAGGGCCGCGCACTTCACGCACCACGTCGCCCTGCTTCACCGTGTCGATCACCACCGCGGCGCTCTGCACGGTAGGTACCGCCGGATCGAGTCGCGTGAGGGCCACCGTCACGAGCACGACGACGGTGATGGCGGCGCCGATGATGATCTGCCGTTTGTACGACTTCGTGGGAGTACGAATGATATCCATGAAAATCGACCTCAGTCGAAGCGCAGCGCATGCATAGGATCGACCTGCGCCGCTCGGCGCGCGGGAAGATAGCCTGCCGTGAGGGCGACGACGGTGAGCAGGACGACCGCGGCCGCGAACACCACGGGATCATGTCCTTCGAGCTTGTAGAGCTGCGACTGGGCGGCGCGGCCGAGCGCGAACGCCGCGGCCATCCCGATGGCGGCGCCGATCACGGTCATGGTGCCCACCTGCCGCATGACCAGGGCGCGTACCCGCCCTGCGTCGGCGCCAAGGGCCATGCGCACGCCAATTTCACGGGTGCGCTGTGCCACGGAGTAGGCCAGCACGCCGTAGAGCCCCACCGCCGCCAGCAGGGTGGCCAACACGGCGAACGCGGACGCCATGATGCTGATGAACCGGTCCATGAACAGATTCTCGCGAATCTGCTGGGGCATCGACTTGAGGTCCTCCACCGGAACGGTGGGATCGAGACGCTTCATCAACGCAGTGATGCTCTTGAGCAACTGCTCGGGCGGCGTCGCGCTGTTCACGTAGAAGTAGAGGCCACTTACCGATCCGCGCTGGCGCCACGGGGTGTAGAACACCGGCGGCACATCATCCTTCACCTGGGAATACTTGGCGTCCTTCACGAGGCCAACGATCTGCATGTCGAGCGAATCTTCGCCCTCCGACATGAACTTGCCGATGGGATTCGTACCGAGATTGAACTTCTTCGCGAACGCTTCGTTGATCAGCGCGACCTTGCCACTGCCGAGCCGATCCGATTCGGAGAACTCGCGGCCGGCCAACAGCTGCATGCCAAGCGTTTTGAGGTAGGCGGCGCCGATGGCGTTGAAACGCGCATTGGCATCGACATCCGGGCCGTGCGCGAAGCCCTGCACACGCACATCATTGCCCCAGTTGTCGCCGGCAAGGAGTGGAACGATCGACGAGCTCACCCCGGTTGCGCCGGGGAGCGCGGCCAGCTCCTGTTCCACCCGTTCGTAGAACACGGCCGCCCGCGTGCTGTCGTAGCCACTGCGCATCGGCGTGATGGAGAACGTCGCGACGTTGTCGACGCGCAGTCCGAGGTCGGCGCTGCTCACGTTGACGAGGCTCTTGAGAAAGAGGCCGGCCGAAATGAGGAGCGCCATCGACAGTGCGATCTGCGACGTCACGAGAATGGTGCGGAAGCGGGACGCCGATCGCCCGCCCGCGATCTGTCCGGCACCGGCGCGAATGACCGTGATGAGGTCCGAGCGCGTGCTGTGCAATGCGGGAAAGAGACCGAAAAGCAGCCCGGTGCCGATCGCCGTCACGGCCGCGAAGAGTACCATCGACGGCTGCAACCTGAGGTTGAGCGTCGCGAGCGCCTCGGGCGGCATGAGTGCGCCGACCGCGCGGAGCGTCCAGACGGCGACCAGCAAGCTGACCAATCCGCCAAGCACGGCGAGCACGAGCGATTCCGTGAGCAATTGCAGAAGCAGCTGTCGACGCGTGGCCCCCAGGGCGAGCCGCACACCCATCTCGGTAGCACGGGTGGCACCGCGCGCGAGCAACAGGTTCGCGATATTGGCACAGGCGATCAGGAGGACGGTCATCGTGATCGCGAAGAGCATGTACAACGGCGTCTTCGCTTCGCGGTTGACGCTGCTCTGCCCGCGCTCTCCCGCCGTGAGCAGTAGCGACTTGGCCTTGAACAGCTTCATGGTGGCATCGCTCATGCCTTCCTGGAGCGGCGCCTCGACCTCGGCGAGAATCGGCTTGTACGTGGTGTTGAGCTGCGAGCTCGCCTGCTCGAGAGACACGCCGGGCTTGAGACGGCCGAACACATACACCCAGTAGCTGCGGCGATTATCGAACGCCGGCCGCCAGGTGGTGATCGCCGCCCGCATGCTGATCGGCGCGTACAGCGCCGGCTGCGCCCCCAGCGTCGTACCGCGAAAGCCGGCGGGTGCTACGCCGACCACGGTCAGCGACTTGCCATTCACGAGAATCGTCTGGCCAACGATCGCCCGGTCTCCGCCGTAGTGCTCCTGCCAGAACTCGTGGCTGAGCACGGTAACGAAATTGGCGCCGATCACGGCGTCGTCGGCCGGCTGCAGCAGGCGACCAATGGCCGGCGCGATGCCCAGCACGCCGAAATAGGAGCCGGAGACGAACGTCCCCTGCCCCGTCATCGCTTCATTCTTGATGGAGAGATTCGCCCCGAACAAAACGTGCGCGGCGAGCCCACTGAAGGGCGTCTGCCGCTGCTCGAGATCGCGAAACATCGGGTAGCTGAACACCTCTTCGCAGTCGCCGGCCTGCCCGCAGTTCGTCGATCCGGGCTTCGGACCCGGGGCGGAAAGATTCACGAGCTGCGCCGGTTCATTGACAGGCAGCGCGCGAAGCAGCATTTGATCAAAGAGCGAAAAAATGGCCGCATTCGCGCCGATCCCCAGTGCCAAGGAGGCGATGGCGATCGACGTGACGAAGGGCGTCTTGCGCAGCATGCGCAAGGCGAGCGTGAGATGTCTCATGGCAAGCACTCGGTAAGCGATTCGGCGACGGAGCATCGGCGCCACGTTCGATAGACAGCGGCACCGGCAATACGGTTTGAATCGTCTCGACTCGCTTCACAACGGATCGTCTGTGGGGAGGTTTCAGGCCCCGAACCAGACGGTCTTTTCGTGTCCACCCTTCACGCGAAGCCCGATCTTATGAGTGCGCACAACGCCAGCGGCACCCTGTTCACCGATGACGCCGGCTCCGCCTACGGCCCGCGCGACGCGTGTGGTGTGGGCTTCATCGCACGCCAGAGCGGCGAGCGCACACATGAAGTGGTGACACTCGCGCTCGAGGCCTCCGCCCGGCTTGCGCATCGCGGAGCGTCGTCGACTGACAGCTCGGCCGATGGCGCCGGCGTCATGACGCAGATCCCTCGGCGCCTGTTCATTCTGGCGGCCTCGCGGCTCGGCGTGCACCTACCGGCCGACGCCGCGATCGCCGTGGGCATGTGCTTCCTCCCGACCGAGCCGGTCGCCCAGCAGGATGCGATCGCCCTCATCACCGACGTGTTGCTGGCCGATGGGCTGCCGATTCTGGGCTGGCGCGATGTGCCCGTGCGCCCTGAGGTACTCGGACCGTCGGCCCGCAACTCGATGCCGGCGATCCGGCAGGTCCTGATCGGCCGACCGGCCGGCAGTGACGACGATGCCTGGGAACGGCAGTTGTATCTCGCGCGCCGTGAGATGGAGCATCGCGCGCTCGCCCGCGGCACTGATCCGTTCTACATCTGCTCCATGTCGTGCCGTACGGTGGTATACAAGGGACTGCTCACCGGCGGACAGCTCGGCGACTTCTTCCCCGATCTGCGTGACGCCGCGTTCGAAAGTGCGATCGCCGTGTTCCACGAGCGATACGCCACGAACACGATGCCGCGCTGGGATCTCGCGCAGCCGTTCCGCATGCTCGCGCACAACGGCGAAATCAATACGCTGTGGGGCAATCGCAATGGCATGGCGATGCGCGGCTCGCTGCTCGAGGCGCCGGCCTTCGGTGAACTGGCGGAACGCGTGCGCGATCCGATCCGTCCGCGCGGCAGTGACTCGGCCAGTCTCGACAACGCGCTCGAACTGCTGGTGCGCGCCGGACGTTCGCCGGTGCACGCCACGATGATGCTGGTGCCCCAGGCGTGGGAGAAGTATCCCGACGTGGAGCCGGTGGTGAAGGCGTTCTACGAGTACCATCAGTGCGTCATCGAGCCGTGGGACGGCCCCGCCGCCCTGGCGTACAGCGATGGTATTCAGGTAGCGGTGTCACTCGATCGCAACGGACTGCGTCCGTGCCGGTACAAGATCCGCGCCGACGGCATGGTATCGGCGGGATCCGAAGTGGGCATTGTCGACTTCGATCCGCGCGACGTGGTAGAGACGGGCAAGCTTGGCCCCGGCGGCGTGTTTCTCGTCGATACCGCCGGCAAGCGCATCGTGCGCAATCTGGCCGCCAAGCGCGAAGTGGCCACGCGACGGCCGTACGCGAAGTGGATTGCACAGGCCATGTCGACCCTGCCCACGAGTGACGGCACGGAGCCGCTGGTGCGCAGCAGCGATCAATTGCGCGCCACGCAACTCGCGTTCGGATACAGTCACGAGGATCTGCGCCTCGTGCTCGAACCGATGGCGACGACGGCGGCGGAGGTGGTGTACAGTATGGGCGACGACGCGCCACTGGCGGTGCTCTCGCCCAGTGCGCCACCGTTGTATTCGTATTTCCGTCAACGATTCGCGCAGGTCACGAATCCTCCCATGGATTCGCTGCGCGAGTCGATGGTGATGTCGTTGCGCATGCACCTCGGCCGACGCGGATCACCGTTGGTGGAGAAGCCGGCGTACGCGCAGATGCTCCGCATCGAACACCCGGTGCTGCTGCCGGAAGAAATGTCGGCGCTGCGATCGTTCCCCGGCTTTCCCTGTGCCACGATCGACGCCACGTACGAAGGGCATTCGCGTCCTGAGGCGCTCGAGGCAGCACTCGACACGCTGTGCCGTCGGGCCGAAGTCGCCGCGCGCAAAGGGGCGCGACTGCTGGTGATCAGCGACCGGAAGATGAGCGCCGAGCGGGCGCCGATTCCCGCGCTGCTGGCCGTCGGTGCCGTACGACAGCATCTCGTGCGCGCCGGACTCCGCGCGCGCGTGGGACTCGTGGTGGAAGCGGGCGACGCGATGGAGCAGCACCATGTGGCCACACTCGTGGGCTATGGCGCCGAAGCGGTGCATCCGTGGCTGGCCATGGAAACGGTGGCTACACTGTTTGCCGAGGCAGCACACGGGCGCACGGATGCCGATGCCGAGCGCCCCGGTCCTGCGCTGGCACAATCGCGCTATCGCGCGGCCGTGGAGAAGGGCTTGCTGAAGGTGTTGGCCAAGATGGGCATCTCCACACTCGCGTCGTACTGCGGCGCGCAGACGTTTGACGCCATCGGCCTTGGCGCTGACGTGATCGACCGCAGCTTCGCCGGGACGACGTCGGCGTTGGGCGGGCTCACCATGCGTGAGCTGTCGGAAGATGTGCTGTTGCGTCATCGTCGCGCCTACGGCGCGGACAACCTGGCCACGTCGGCGCTGCCGGACTTCGGTCGCGTACGCTTTCGCAAAGAGGGCGAGCAGCACGCGTGGGCGCCACAGACGGTGTTGGCGTTGCAGCAGGCCGTTGGCAGCGCACGGGCTTCGCGCGCTGGTACGAGCGCCGATGACGCATGGCGTACGTTCGCCGAACGCGCGCAGGGAACGATGCCGGCCACCGTGCGCGATCTGCTCGCGCTCCGCCACGTGACGCCCATCTCGATTGACGACGTGGAGCCGATGGAAGCCATTCGCGCGCGGTTCATCTCGTCGGCGATGTCGCTGGGCTCCCTGTCGCCGGAGGCGCACGAAACGATCTCGATCGCCATGAACCGGATGCAGGCGCGCTCGAACTCTGGCGAGGGCGGCGAGGATCCGGTGCTGTATATGCGTCCGGCGAGCGAACGCGCGGACAGCCGTATCAAGCAGGTGGCGTCGGCGCGCTTCGGCGTGACCACCGAGTACCTGGTGCGCGCCGAAGAGATCGAGATCAAGATCGTGCAGGGCGCGAAGCCGGGCGAAGGCGGGCAGCTACCGGGCTTCAAGGTGACCGATCTCATCGCGCGGCTGCGCCATTCCACACCCGGCGTCACGCTGATCTCGCCTCCACCGCACCATGACATCTACTCGATTGAAGATCTCGCGCAGCTGGTACACGATCTAAAGACGGTGAATCCACGGGCGCGCGTGGGAGTGAAGCTGGTCGCGTCGTCAGGCGTGGGCACGGTGGCGGCGGGTGTCGCGAAGGCGTTCGCTGACTACGTGCTCATTGCCGGACACTCGGGTGGTACCGGCGCGTCACCGTTGTCGAGCATCAAGCATGCGGGCGCGCCGTGGGAGCTGGGGCTGGCTGAAGCGCAGCAGGTGCTGATCGAGAACGGGCTGCGTCATCGGGTGGAAGTGCGCGTGGACGGCGGCCTGCGCACCGGGCGCGACGTGATCATTGCCGCGCTGCTTGGCGCCGAGTCGTACGGCTTCGGCACGGCGCCTCTGGTGGCGATGGGGTGCGACATGGCGCGTCAGTGCCACCTGAATACGTGCCCCACCGGCATCGCGACGCAGCGCGAAGACCTGCGCGCGAAGTTCCGCGGCACGCCGGAGCAGGTGATCGGCTTCTTCTCGCGCATGGCGGAGGACGTACGCACCGAGCTTGCGTTCCTCGGCGCGCGATCGCTCGACGACATCATCGGTCAGGTGGAGTTGCTGCAACGCGCGGAACGACCGGAAATGCCGCGATCGGCGATGCTCGATTTGTCGATGGTGTTGTCACCGCCGCGCCGGAAGGACGAAGCCCGCCGACGCACGCTGGTGCGTAACGAGCGGCACGGCAACGACTCGCTCGATGCCCAGATTCTGCTCGATGCGGCGTCCACGATCGCCACCGGTGCGGAGTTCCACGGCTCCTATGTGATTCGCAATCACCACCTCACGGTGGGCGGACGCGTGGCCGGCGCGTTGGCCGAGCGCTTCGGTGATGCTGGGCTGCCCGACGGTACGTTGCACGCCGAGTTCCGCGGCAGCGCGGGGCAGAGCTTCGGCGCCTTCGCGCTACGCGGCATGCGCCTGTCGCTCGAAGGGGAGGCGAACGACTACGTGGGCAAGAGTCTGAACGGCGCCGAGATCAGTGTGCGTCCGTTCCGCGATGCGCGCTATCGCGGGGCGAGTCACCTGAACATGATCATCGGCAACACGGTGCTGTACGGCGCTACCGACGGGGTGCTCTGTGCCGCCGGTCAGGCGGGTGACCGGTTCGCGGTGCGGAATTCCGGTGCGTGCGCGGTGGTGGAGGGCGTGGGCAACCATGCCTGCGAGTACATGACGGGTGGCGTGGTCGCCGTACTCGGTCGCGCCGGCCGCAACTTCGGCGCGGGGATGTCGAACGGGGTGGCTTATGTCTTCGACGAAGCCGACACGTTCGCGAGCCGTTTGAATCACGAGATGGTGCTCTTGGCGGATCTCGATCAGGATGACACCGAACTGTTGTCGCGACTGCTGCAGCTGCATCAGCAGCGGACGAATAGTGCGCGGGCGCGCTGGCTGCTGGATGGATGGGAGCAGCAACTGCCGCGGTGGCGCAAGGTGAAGCCGCGCGGCACCGCCGAGCATGTCTCGCGCATCCGCGATGGCTGGACCACGCGGTTGGATGGGTTGCTGGCGACGCCGCTGGAAGGGGCGCGCTAGCGGTCGTCAGGCGCGTACCTGGGCGACTTTGAACAAACAGCTTTCACCGCGAATTCGCACGAATGTCCGCGAATGACATCGGCGTTCCGAGCGGAGTCGTTGCGCAATCTTTCAGGCAGTTTGTTGTTTGCCATCATCCGCGGGCATTCGCGTGAACCCGCGGTGATGCTGTTTGGCCTTGTGCGTCCCTCGAGCGGCGACGGTGAAACGTTTCATCATCGGGCGCCCGTGCTAAGCAGCACGTTTCGTGAAACGTCGCCGTCGACCGGTCCCTCGAGCTGCAGTTCAGGCAAATAGCGGCCAATGCAGGACTTACGTGAATGCTCCGGGACACGACGCGGGTGGTCTCGTTCGTGCCTCGCTCCGGTAGTGCGACGCCATGCGATCGCTCAACCGCCCGCTCCTGCGGGCCTACCACACCGGAGCAGAGATGATCCCGAAAATTGTTCTGACCACGACGGCGGTCCTCGCGATGTTGACGGCGGCCGCCCCGGCTGCGCTGCGCGCCCAGGCGATGGGCGCGCCGCAGGACACGGCCAAGTCGGCCATGAAGACCGACGCGATGAAGCCGGATGCGATGAAGCCGGATGCGATGAAGCCCGACGCGATGAAGCCCGATGCGAAGCGATCGAAGGCCGACAAGAAGAAGGCCGACGCCATGAAGAAGGACGGCATGGCAAAGCCCGACGCGATGAAGCCGGACGCGATGAAGCCGGACGCAATGAAGCCGGACGCCATGAAGCCGGCTGGCATGAAGCCGCCGCGCTGAGCGGGCGCGTTACCGCAGCATCGACGCGATCCGCTCTCGGATCATCGGGCTTGGATCGTCCTGCAGCTTGAGCAACATGGCGTCGGCCACCTCGGGGTGGCCGCGTCGCAGGGCCTCGATGGCCGCGATGCGCAGCTCCGTGCCCTCGAAGCTGTTGGCGGGGGTTTCGCAGACCTGCTGCAGGCGGTGGCGGGCACGGGGCGTTTGCAGATGGCCGAGGGCCGCCACGATCTCGAGCTGATACTCGATCGCTTGTTCTTCGTTCAGCACACCCACCAGTCGGTCCGGGAGCGGCTCGCCATCGGGAGCCGCGAACACGATCGACAGGGCGCGCGTGCGCACGTCGACCGATGGGTCGAACAGCACCGATTCGAGTCGGGCGAGGGCGACCGGTCCGCCGATCTGACCGAGGGACACCACGGCGGCGATCCGCACGCGGTGATCAGCGTGCCGCAGGGCTTGTCCGATGGCGCCGATCGCCGACTGCGCTCGCGTCTCGCCCAGCAAGCAGACCGCGTTGCGGACCACGTACCAGACGTCGTGCGTGAGATACTCGCGGGCCACGTCCGGAGTCGCGTTGAGCGACACCATCGTGTCGTACAGGGTGCGACGGTCGCCCACGTCGATGGCGGCAATCAGCTGCAAAAACGTGGCACGGGCGCCGGCGGCCCCCGCACGCTGCAACAGGGCGATCACGTCTTCGGGGGGCACCTTGGTGTCCAGCAACTGCTCCACCACGAGCTGGAGGACCATCGGCGTGGCGGCCTTGCCGAAGTGCGCGGCGAGCGACAGCTCTCCGAGCTCACGACAGAGGATCACGCCGTCTCCGCGCGCCACGGCCAGCTCGATCCGACTGAAGTGGGCCTCGACGTCGGCCGACAGGTGGGCAACCGTCGCCGACGGGGCGGGAGCCATCGGCTGCGACAGCGGACGGGCGGCGGCCAGGGGGGCCGACGGGACCCGCACGAACTCCCCGGTGTGGGCCGACAAAAAGCGGACGTTCCAGATGGACATCGCGTCCGCCGTCTCCATCAGCTGGACGGCGTCATCGTGCTGCTCGCCGATCAGCAGGCCGGCGAGCTTCAGGAACTCCGCGTCGGTCATCGTGGTCGCGAGCTCGATCGCATCGAGTCCGTGCAGTTCGAGCGCCTTCCCCATGGCCACAACGCCATCGGGCACCCCCGGGTCGGTGGCCCGCGTCAACTGCCGCCGATCGAGCACGACGCGACCGACACGGGCCAGCGCAGTGAGCCGAGCGACGCTGGCCAACACTTCGGGCAGCGGGGCACGCTCGCGGAGCTGCGCCATGAGCATGGCGAGCGCAGCGGCGTAGACGAATTCGATGGGCAGGGGCGCTCCAGGCAGGACGGGGAAGACTGTTAAAGGTCGTCTGCTAAGCGGTTGGGCTCAAGCGCGACTTTTCCGTGGCGGATATTTCATCGACCGGCAAGTCGTGACCGAGCCCTTCTCCGGGGTGCCGCGCGACCCCGCTCGACTATTTTTCCACCTATGACGACCATCGCCCAAGCCGACTTCATCCAGTCCATCGCGGACGCGCTGCAGCACATCTCGTACTTCCATCCGCTGGACTACATCCACGCGCTGGGCGATGCCTACGACAAAGAGCAGAGCCCGGCCGCCAAGGACGCGATCGCGCAGATCCTGACCAACTCGCGGATGTGTGCCGAAGGCCATCGTCCGATCTGCCAGGATACCGGCATCGTGGTGGTGTTCCTCAAAGTCGGCATGAACGTGCGGTGGGACGCGACCATGTCGGTGCAGGACATGGTGAACGAGGGCGTACGGCGCGCGTACCTGCAGCCCGACAACGTGCTGCGGGCGTCGATCGTGGCCGACCCGGCATTCACGCGCAAGAACACGCGCGACAACACGCCGGCGATCGTGCACTACGAGATCGTGCCGGGTGACACGGTCGAGGTGAAGCTGGCGGCGAAGGGCGGCGGCTCGGAGAACAAATCGAAGTTCGCCATGCTGAATCCCAGTGACTCGATCGTGGACTGGGTCATGAAGACCGTACCACTCATGGGTGCCGGTTGGTGTCCGCCAGGCATGCTCGGCATCGGCATCGGCGGTACGGCTGAGAAGGCGATGCTCATGGCGAAGGAGTCGCTGATGGAGCACATCGACATGACGCAGCTCAAAGCGCGCGGGCCGCAGAACAAGATCGAAGAGCTGCGCATCGAGCTGTGCGACAAGATCAATGCCTTGGGTATCGGTGCGCAGGGGCTTGGTGGCCTCTCCACGGTGCTCGACGTGAAAATCTTCGATTGTCCCACGCACGCCGCCTCGAAGCCGATCGCGATGATTCCGAACTGTGCAGCCACGCGGCACGCACACTTCACGCTCGACGGCAGCGGCGCCGTGACGCTCCCGGTGCCGAGTCTCTCCGACTGGCCGGACGTGACCTGGCGGCCCGACGTGAACGCCAAGCAGGTCAACCTCGACACACTCACCCCCGAGATCGTAGCCACCTGGACGGCCGGCGATCGCTTACTCCTCAACGGCAAGCTGTTGACGGGTCGCGACGCCGCCCACAAGCGCATCGCGGATCTGTTCGCGAAGGGCGAAGGACTGCCCGCGGGCGTCGACTTCACCAATCGCGTGATCTACTACGTGGGGCCGGTGGATCCCGTGCGCGATGAGGCGGTGGGTCCGGCCGGTCCGACCACCGCGACGCGGATGGACAACTTCACCGAGATGATGCTGGCCAAGACGGGGCTCATTTCGATGATCGGGAAGGCTGAACGCGGACCGGTGGGGCTCGAAGCGATTCGCAAGCACAAGGCGGCGTATCTGATGGCGGTTGGCGGTGCGGCGTATCTCGTCTCGAAAGCAATTCGCGCATCACGCGTGGTGGCCTTCGAAGACCTCGGCATGGAAGCGATCTACGAGTTCGAGGTGGAGAACATGCCGGTCACGGTCGCCGTCGATGCGGCAGGCAGCAACGTGCATGAAACCGGACCACGCGAGTGGCAGGAAAAGATCCGACATCTGCCGATCCTGGCGGGGTAAGCGAGACGGGGGCGGTCCAAGCGGATCGCCCCCTGTTTTTTGTGGCGGAATCGGTATGTTCGGGCCATGCACTCCATTGCCCGGACACTCGTCGTGTTTCTCACCATCGTTGCGCCCAGCGTTGCCGCGCCTCAAGCACTCGCTCAGGCCACGTCCGCCCGCACACCGCTGACGATCGAGCGGATCACGTCGGGGCCGTCGCTGGCGGGTGCCGCCCCGTCGTCGCCCACCTGGTCGCCCGACTCGAGGTCGGTGGCCTTTCTGTGGAGCGATGCGGCACACCCCGATCGCTCGCTCTGGTTGGTGGAGCGCGCGGGCACGATACCGCGCCGCCTCCTGCCGGCGAAGGTCGCCGCCCGCGTGAGCGAGTTTGCCTGGACGCCTGATGGAGCCGCAATCGTCTTCGTGGAGGCGGATTCCCTCTGGCGCCTGACCATCGCGACCGGTGCGCGGACCTTGCTGCCGAGTGGTCGTGGTGAAGTGAGCGAGCTCGCACTCTCGCCCAACGGCGCGACGGTGTCGTTTCTGCGTGACGGCGACCTGTGGTTGCTGCCGCTGAGCGGTACGGCGCCCACACGCGCCACGAGTGTAGCGATCGCGCCGATCGGCGAGATCCCGCTCGGCACGTATTTCGGACGCGATGTCGAGATCGGTGGCGCCACATGGAGCGGACCAACACCAGCCTATGCGTGGTCGCCGGATTCGCGCACGATCGCCGTGCACTACGTGGATCGACGCGGTGTGCCGCGCTTCAGTATGCCGTACTATCTCGGCGACACGGTGCAGATGAACACGCTGCGCCGCGGTGCGCCGGGACAGGCGAACGAAGTGCGAAAGGTCGGGCTCTACGACGTCGGCACACGGGCGCTGCGCCTGGTCGAGCTGCCCGACTCCAGCAGGACCCGCATCGTGAACTTCGCCTGGTCGACCACCGGCACGTTGATGATCGACCGCGAGAGCGACGATGCCATCGACCGCACGATTCACGTGCTCACGGCGGGCGAGCCGACTCCTCGCGTGGCATGGCACGACCACCGCGACACGCGCATCTACAACGACATCGCGTCGGCGTGGAGCGCCGATGGTCGCAGTATCGTGCTCACCGGCGACCTTGATGACCGGTATCGACTGTATCGCGTCGTGCCAGGTGATGTCGCCCCGGTGGCGCTGACGTCGGGGCCATACGATGTGGCCGGTGTCGGCATTCCCCGAGCGGCGACCCGGAGCATCGACTACGTGAGTTCAGCCCCGCGCCCGTCGGAGCGCCATGTGTTCCGCGTGAGCGTTGACGGTGGCAGAACAGTACGCGCGCCGCGCCAGCTCACGACGCGCGCGGGCACACACACGCCGTTCGTGTCACCCGACGGCGGCAGCATCGCCCTCCTTTCGTCGAGCGATCTGCAGCCCACGGAACTCTATCTGCTCGATGTCCGTGCGGGTGCGGTGGAGCGTCGGGTCACGACGTCGACGACCGCGGAGTTTGCCACGATTCCGTGGATTGCGCCGCAGTATCTGCGCATCCGGAATGGCAGCGACTCTCTTCCGCTGCACATCCGCGTGTTCTATCCGCCGAACATCGACTCAACGAAGCATTATCCCGTGCTTTTCGGCCCGGCGTACTCGAATACGGTGCGTAACCGCTGGGGCGGGATGAACGGCATGTTGCAGCAGTATCTCGCGCTCGAAAAAGGCTACATCGTGGTGCAGGTCGATGTGCGCGGCAGCACCGGATACGGGCGCGAATTCCGTGAGAAGTTCCTGATGGATTGGGGTGGCGGTGATCTCGATGATCTCGAGAGCGCCGTGACGTACATGAAGTCCCTGCCCTTCGTCGACGCCGCGCGGTTCGGCATCTGGGGGAGCAGCTACGGTGGGACGCTCACCGTATACTCGCTGCTCAAGAAGCCGGGACTGTTTCAGGCCGGCGTAGCCGGTGCGGCGGCGACCGATCCGTATCTGTTCGGTAGCGACGACGTCGCGATCGTGCGCCGTCCGCAATCACACCCGGCCACGTTCACTCGCGGCGCCTTGCAGTATGCCGGCAACCTGAGCGACCATCTGCTGCTCATTCACGGCATGCAGGACGACGTGGTGCCGTTCTCGTCGGCCGTTTCCCTCGCCGAAGAGTTCATGAAGCGCGGCAAGGATTTCGACTTTGCCTTCGCGCCCACGGCGACGCACGGCTGGACGCAGCGCCCGTATTACGCCACGTACTTGTTGCGAAAGCTGGTGGCACACTTCGATCGTTACCTCGGCCCAGGACCACGCTGATGCGTATTACCATGCTTGCTACCGTACTCGCGCTCTCGATCACAGCCACGCCGCGCACTGGGCAGGCGCAGGAGCCGTATGCGTGGCGCGACTCGCTCGTGTTTCACACGTTTTCCATCGCGGCCATCGACCCGCGCACCGGTGAAGTGGGTGTGGCTGTCACCACGCGCGTGCCGTGTGTGGGCAATGGGGTCCCGTGGGTGCGCAAAGGCGTGGGCGCGGTGGCGACGCAGGCCAGCACGCGCACCGAATACGGCAATGAGTTACTCGACGCACTCGCCCGCGGTGAGTCGCCGGAGGCCGCACTCAAGCGCGCGCTCGCCGCGGACAGCGGCTTTCAGTCGCGGCAGGTGGCGGTGATCTCCGTGGACGGGCGATCGGCGCAGCACACCGGCACCGGCCCGAATGCGTGGGCGGGACATCGGGCCGGCACAAACTACGTGACGCAGGGAAATATTCTTGTCGGTCCTGAAGTCATCGAGGCCGTCGCCAAGAGTTTCGAAGCGAGCGAGGGCAAGCCGTACCATCTGGCCGACCGACTCATCACCGCACTCAACGCTGGCTTCGTGCTCGGCGGTGACAAGCGCCACGGGCTGCGCACGTCGGCCGCCGTCGTCGTCGCCGATGCGCGCCCCGGCATGTCGCGTCGCAGCGATGGCCAGACGGCGAACATCAACGTCTGCGAGAACGCCGATCCCGTGGGCGAGCTGCGACGTATTTACGACGCGGTGTCGCAGACGTTGGGCTATCGCACCCTCGAGCAGTTCTCGGGTGGCGACGTGTATCAACTCAAGGTGATGCTCAACGCGCTCGGCTTCTTCAAGCGCGGCGAAACGATAACGGCGCGCGGCCCCGACGCGAATCTGTTCACAGCCGAGACGGTCGCGGCGGTCGATGCGTTCCGCGCGAGCGACAGGATGGGCACGCCGGCTGTGGGCGGTTCACCGGCCGGGTTGGTAGACGACGAGACGGTGACCCGCCTGTGGGCGGCACTTGAGCGCACCGGTAAGGCGACGGCGGTGCGTCAGCAGCTGCTGGATGGCACGATGATCCGTCGGTAAGGCCGACGCCTCCCGCACCTTTCCTACGGCCACGCCCGCATCGCGGTACAGACCACCTGGCGCAGCGCGTCGGCATTCGCCCCGCCGCGCGCTTGCACGCTCAAGCCCGACATGACCGTGCTCACGTAGGTGGCGAGCGCGCGTGGATCCGGATCGGGGGGCAGCTGCCCTTCGCTCACGGCGCGATGAAAGCGCGTCTCCATGGCGTCCGCCGAACCATGCAACGCGGTGCTGATCGCGCACTGTACAGCGGCCGGCACGTGCGAGGCATTGCAGCTCGACGTACTCGCCACGATCATGCAGCCGGTGGGCCCCTCAGTGCAGGTATAGGCGTCCACCAGCGACGTCAGGAACTCGTGCACCGCCCGCTTCACGTCGGGCTCGGCGTGTAAACGCTCTAGCCGTTCGGTGCCGAACGTCGTCGCATAACGCTCCAGCGCCGCGAGATACAGGGCTTCCTTATTGCCGTAGGCTGCGTACAGGCTCGGCTTGCTGACGCCCACCGCCTCCGCCAGATCCTGCATCGAGGCCGCGTCGAACCCGTCGCGCCAGAAGACCGTGAGTACACGGTCCAGCGCGTCCTCTGTATCGAATTCCCGGGGTCTACCGCGAACCATCGTGAGCGACGGGGTGGAGGTTGCGAATTCCGTACCGATCGGTAATATAACTACCGATCGGTAAATATATGCGTCGCGGATCGGCCCGGGTGTCGCCACGCATTGCAGCCTCCCGGCGGGATTCTCGACATGCTGTTTGAACCATACGCCCTGCGCGGCCTTTCGCTCAAGAACCGGTTGGTCATGGCTCCCATGACGCGCAACCGGGCCACGGCTGAGCACGTGCCCACGCCCATCATGGCCACATATTACGCCGAACGCGCCGACATTGGGCTGCTTATTACCGAAGGGACCTCGCCGGCGCCGGATGGCCTGGGCTACGCGCGCATTCCGGGACTGTTCTCCGACGAGCAGGTCGCGGCCTGGAAGCCGATTACGGAGGCGGTGCACGCCAAGGGCGGCACGATCTTCGCCCAGCTGATGCATACCGGCCGGGCGTCCAATGCCCTCAACCTGCCGGTCGGCGCCCGCGTCGTAGGCCCGATGGCGGTGGCACTGCCCGAGCCGGTGTACACCGACGCCGAAGGATTGCAGCCGGCGACTGTGCCGCATGCACTGACCGAAGAGGAAGTACGCGCGGTCGTGGCGGAGTACGCTCTCAGCGCGACCAAGGCCATTGAAGCCGGTTTCGACGGGATCGAGTTGCACGGCGCCAACGGCTATCTGATCGAACAGTTCCTGAACGGGAACCATAACCATCGTACCGACGCGTACGGCGGCAGCGCCGAGGCACGGAACCGCTTCGCACTGGACGTGGCAGCCGCCACGGTCGCCGCGATCGGCGCCGACCGTGTCGGCATTCGCATCTCGCCGTACGGCGCGTTCAACGACATGGGCGCCTTCGACGGCATCGACGAGCAGTTCGTGGCGCTCGTGCAGGGACTGAGCGACCTCGGCCTCGTCTATCTCCATCTCGTCGATCACGCATCGATGGGATCGCCGAACGCACCGCACTCATTGCGAGCGACGCTTCGTGCCACGTTCAAGGGTGCCTTCATTGCGTCGGGTGGCTTCGATCGGGCGAAGGCCGAAGCGATCCTCGCGTCGAACGAGGCAGACTTGGTCGCGTTTGGACGCAGTGCCCTCGCGAACCCCGATCTGGTGGCGCGCTTGCAGCACGACGCTCCGCTGAACGCTCCAGATTTCGCGACGTTCTATACGCCGGGCGACAAGGGCTACACCGACTACCCGGTGCTGTCAGCTTAACTACTCACTCGGTCGCGCCAACGCGCGCTTGCGTCGGGTGGTGATACCAATCGCCAGCAGGCCCGTCGCAAGCAGCGCGTAGGTGCCGGGCTCAGGCACGGTCGTCTTCGCGAGTGTCAGATTGTCGACGGTCGGCCAGAGAAACTCCGATTCGGAGGGTTGCACCGCGCTGACCGTGAACGACGTGATCGCGTAGCTCTGCGACACCACACCGAAGAAACTACTGGTGCTCGGCGCGATGAGCGTCGTCGACGTAGCGCCCACGGCGTCGACGTAGGTGATCAGAATATCGCCGCTCTGAAACGCGCCGGCGATGTTGGACCCGAAGAAGTTGCCGCCAACCGCACCGACGCCGCCGGTAAAGTCGGCAAAGGTGATCGCATCCGTGGCGGTGTTCGTGGAGAGCCACGGATTGGCCACCGTCCCCGCGCCGAAGAAGTCTCCGCCGTTGTTCACGGACGCGGTGTAACCGTACGGTGCCACCATTCGCACAATCGGGGACGGCGTTGGGTTGATCATGTCGAAGCCGGTGAACATATCGACCCGGGCGTCGGTCACCGCGGCCAGAAAGGTGGCCTGGTTCGTGTATACAACGAACTGCGCGCGGGCCACTGCGGGGGTATTGAGCGTGACGATAAGCGCCACGGCAGAGAGGTGATGCCACTTCATACATGCTCCTTCGTCGGAGAGATGATTCACCCGCGCGGTTCGGCTCAATACAGCACCGCCCGCGCGTGAAGCGACACGCATCTTTCGTGCTCGCGTTCGCTTTGTGCTCATCAGTCTGCCCCGACAGTCGCATGAGCTCGACACTCGCGGACGGCTTTTAACACTTCACCATTCATCAGTTCGACGAGGAGCGCATGCTGACTGCCACACCGGTGCTCGAGACGCCCCGCTCGCTGATCGACATCCATGTCGGAGAGCGCGTGGCGGTTGGCGCGGTCTTGTTCGACGTCGTGCGCGATCATTGCTTGTCGATTGGCATTCAGACGGGGGTCGTGATGCGTTGCGAATGCTGCACCAGTCGTAGCGTGCGGCTGCGGCGCGACGACGGCATGCAGATCGAGCTGGACCGCGTGTACGCGGCGTTCGTGGAAGTCCAGCCGCTGCATTGAGCGAGAGGGAGCAATCGGACAGAGCACCTGCTCTCGAGTCCGCCGACGACGACGCCTCGTCCCCCGCGCGCGCCGCATCGTCCCACCTCGTCGGGGAAGTCGCGCTCCGCACCGTCGGACCGCTCGCCACATCCGATCGTGCGAGCTATCCTAAGCGCTGACCCGCCGCCCCTTCCGATGAGCGAAACTGCAGGCCCCCCGCGCAAGCCGCGCGACGACGAGATGGACGTGTTCGGCCTCTCCCATACCGGGAAGGTCCGGAAGGACAATCAGGATCACTTCCTGATGGCCACGTTTCACAAGCGTATCAACGTCATCTCGAGCAATCTGCCGGATATCGAGCAGCGCTTTCCAAACGGGGAGCAGCGCCTGGCGTATCTGGCCATGGTGGCCGATGGCGTGGGCGGCGGTGTGGGCGGCGCCGAGGCAAGTGCGATCGCGCTGGAATCCTTGATGCGCTACGTGGATGGCAGCGTCACTGTGTACTACGGGGCCAAGGCAGACGCGACGGAGTTCAGCGAACTCCTGCAGTCGGCCGCGATGCAGGCACACGACGCGGTACGAGCGCGTCGCGACGAGCAGGGGCTGCGCGGCACCATGGCCACGACGCTCACGATGTACATCGGCGTCTGGCCCACGTACTACCTGCTGCAGGTGGGCGACTCGCGCTACTACGTGTGCCGGGACGGCGTGCTGTCGCAGATCACGCGCGATCAGACGATGGCGCAGGATCTGGTGGACGACGGCATTCTGTCCGCACGCACGGCGGGCAATTCACCGATGGCGCACGTGCTCTCGAGTGCGATTGGCGCCGACAAGACGATGCCCGTGGTGACGCGGCTCGAAGCTGACTGGCGCAACGTGCATCTGATCTGCTCGGACGGACTCACGAAGCACGTGACCGACGCACGCATCGCCGAGGTGCTCGGTTCGATGACGAGTGCGAAGCAGGCGGCCGAGCAACTGTTGCAGGAAGCGCTCGACGGCGGCGGCAGCGACAACATCACGATCATCATCGGGCGGACGACACCCAAGCCGATCGCGTAGCGCGCGACGAGCAGGTGGGTACGAGTGTGCGCGGACAGCGGTGGGTGGGACCAAGGTCCTGACGCCCAGTACTCGACGGATAGCTGTGGCGAGCCCATCTTACGAGTCTCACGGCTCAGCAAACTCGCTCCGTCCTCTGGAATTGCACCTATGCTCGTAACCTCCTCAGATCTGCCGCAGAACATTGCAGACGCGCGCCTCGGCCAGATGGCGCTCGTGGCGATCGATCAGGTTTCGGCCATGATCGCCTACTGGGATGCGAACGAGGTGTGCCAATTCGCCAACGGCGCCTATCTGGACTGGTTCGGCAAGACTCGTGAGGAGATGGTCGGTTTGACCTTACGCGAACTCCTCGGGCCGATCTACCTGCTGAACGAGGCCTACATTCGTGCCGCGTACGCTGGCGAGCGGCAACAGTTCGAGCGGCGTATTCCGATGCCAGACGGCTCCGGTCATCGCGATAGCATCGCGACCTACGCGCCGTATATCCAGGACGGTATCGTGAGCGGGATGTTCGTGCATGTCGCCGACTCCGGTCTACTGAAGGCGAAGGAGCGCGAGCTCGAGCGCGTGATCGCGGAACGTGACGCGGCGGCGGCGAAAGTGCGAACGCTCGAGGGACTGTTGCCGATCTCCTCCAGCTGCAAGTGCATCCGAACGTCGGAGGGCGCGTGGACACAGGTCGAGCAGTTCGTGGCTTCACGAACGAACGCCGAGTTCACACACGGCATCTGCCCGACCTGTGTGACGCGATTGTATCCGGAGTTTGCTTAGGTCGGTGCGCGCCGCATGCGTGAGAAGGGGAACCCGTTGCAGCCGGTGCGTGGTGTGTCCCGGTTTGGCGCGGCGGTCTGGCGTGCGTCACGCTCGCTCGGGGCCCGATAGGCGGTAAGACAGAACCCCCAGGTATAGGGTGCCATCCCTGTGAACGGCATCCAGTCGACTCGCGTCCAGAGTCCACCATCGCGCGCATTGGCGGCGTCATTACGCGCGATGAAGAAGCGCTGAGGCACGTTCCACTCTACGATGTGAAATCGACTACTCGGGAATTGATCGAAACGCCGTGTGGACAGTTCGAAGGCGTTACCGTAATCGTCGACGAATCGTCCCAGAAGTTCTGACGGCGATGCGGGCAGGCGGGCCTCCGTTCGGCACGCGCCCAACAGCATTGCCGGGATGAACAGGCTTAGGACTCGTTGTCTCGCGCTGCGGAGTGTCTGTCTGATGCGCGTGAGCGCTAAACTCGGAGTGGAAGGGCGCATACCGCAAGGTAATGCCGCTGAGCCACGACTGTCGCGGTGGCACCTCTCGCGGTCAGCGATCGCACAAATGCTGGTCTCCGTGCTTGCACTCGCCGCGACCGCGATGCTACATGGCACCGGCGACGGCCTCTGGTTTCAGGGTGATGCGCCGCGACACGCCATGAACGGCTTGTTCTGGTGGGACCTCCTACGAGCGGCACCGCGCGATCCTGTGGAGTTCGTCGTTCAGTACTACGCGCGATTTCCGGCGCTTTCGCCCGTCACCTACCCACCGCTCTTCTATCTCATCGAAGGGATGGCCTTCGCCATCGCCGGACCATCTCCATACGTCGCGCGGGTCTTGGTGCTGTGCTTCGCGGCGACCGCGTGTGCGTATACGATACTTTGGGCTCGTCGATGGATCGATCCGAGGGCGGGCTGGGCTGGCACCGCGCTAGCCCTCACACCCGCTGTGGTCGTGTGGTCGAACAGCGTCATGCTGAATGTGCCTGCCCTTGCACTGGCCCTTGGCATGCTCTACCACGCACGACGTTGGATCGAGAGCAGTGCGCGGAGACAGCTGGTGCTGACAATGCTGTTCACGGTCGCGACCCTCGCCACGTACTTTCAGGCAGCGAGCGTGCTGGCGATCGGCGGCGCCTGGGTTGTGTGGCACCGGTCGGATATCCGCGATCGACGTCAGCTTCGGTGGATGGCTGCGGCCGGCGCAGTGGCTCTGCTGCCGGTAGTCGTCGCGTTGGCGCTCGCACCGGTGCAACTTGCGCGACACTTTCCGCCCCTGGCGATGTTGGCGAGCGCGAGAAACTGGACGTACTACTGGCGCGCCCTACCCGAGCTTACGGGATGGGGTCTCCTCGCTACGGCGGGTCTTGGTCTGCTCGTGAGCTTCGCAACGCCTCGGTGGCGGCGCGAGGCTGTCTACCTAGGCCTCTGGATCGTGATGTTACTCGTCGCGATGTCATTCCTACCCGCGCGCGAATCCCGCTACGTCCTTCTCGCAGCGCCAGCGTTGGTGATGTCGGCCGCACTCGGCATTGTGTGCATTATGGATCGATGGACATCCGGCGGAGCTTGGACGAACACCCTCGTCGTGGCGGCTTCGCTTTCGGCGATGGGACTGCTTGCTACGCGCACCAGGGTCCCCACCGTGTCAGGGATTCGCGATGTCGCCGCGTATCTCGCGGTCGCGGCTCCGAACGATGCCGTGCTCTTCGACGGCGATCACAGTGGCGTTTTCGTGTTTTACATGCGTTCGCTTGATCCAGACTTCCAGCGAAGAACCGTCCTTGCGTCGAAACTATTATACGCCGCAAGTAACCGCCGAACCTTCGAGGTTGTCGAGGAGAGCTACGTCACGTCGACCGATGACGTCGTCACCGCACTCCGTTCCCGCGCCGGGACGCGATACGTCGCCTTTGAACGTGGGTCGATCGAAAACGAGGTCGCAGGGCGACGGCTGCTTCGTGAAGCGTTGCAGCGAGCGGAGTTCACACTCGTCCGCTCCTTTCCCGTGTCGGCATGGGACACACGCCGCATCGACCTGTATCGACTGGAAGGCACCGTCACTCCAGTACTTGGCGTAGACCTCACCTTCCCCTCGTTCTCGACGCGTCGGTTTCTACAGGTACGCCCTATTACCCGGTGAGCGTGCGGAGGCGGCGGCTTGGACTGGCCGCCGCCTCACTCATCGCCGAACATGCCGTTCGGGGTGCATGTTATCGTATGCGACTCTCTCGGTTCCTCCCCCTGCTGCTGCTCGGCGGGCGTGCGCTCACCGCCCAGCCCTCCACGTCCGCGCCTACGGCGGCGGGCTACGTGCTCACCGAGTCGATGATCCCGATGAGGGATGGAACGCGGCTCTACACCCGCATCGTGGCACCGGCGAATCCGGCGCGCCCGCTGCCGTTCCTGTTCGTACGAACGCCGTACGGTGTCGACGGCAACACGCCGGGCAGCGTGGCCGCTAACTGGGGCTTCATGGCCCGCGACATCGCGCGCGACGGCTATGTGTTCGTGTTCCAGGACATTCGCGGCAAATTCAAGAGTGAGGGGCAGTTCGTGATGCAGCGGCCGCCGCGCGCCAACCGCGCCGACCCGAAGGCTACCGACGAAAGCACCGACGCCTACGACAGTATCGAATGGCTGCTCGCACACGTGCCCAACAACAACGGGCGCGTGGGCATGACTGGCGTGTCGTATCCCGGATGGACGACGGCAATGGCGATGCTCGATCCGCATCCGGCGCTCAAGGCCGCGTCGCCGCAAGCGTCGCCCGCGGACATGTGGAAGGGCGATGACTTCCATCACAACGGGGCGTTCCGTCTGAGTTACGGTTTCGAGTACGCCACCATGATGGAGTCAGGCAAGGATGTGAAGCAGTTTTCGATGGACGCGTATGACACCTACGAGTGGTACCTCCGGCTCGGCTCATTGAAGAACGTGAACGACCGGTTTCTGAAGGGGACGATTCCCACCTGGAACGACTTTGCGGGCCACCCGAACTTCGACGCGTTCTGGAAGCGTCAGGCGATGGCGGGCTATCTCGACAAAGTCACGGTGCCGGCGTTGCACGTCGCCGGGTGGTGGGATCAGGAGGACTTCTACGGGCCGGTCACGATCTATCGCGAGCTCGAGAAACACGATCGTGAGGGCAAGAACTTTCTGGTCGTGGGCCCGTGGAATCACGGTGGCTGGATGCGCGGTGAGGGCGCCTCGCTCGGGCCGATTCAGTTCGGGCAGCCGACCGCTCGTTTTTTCCGTGACTCGATCATGGCACCGTTCTTCGCACGTCACCTGCACCCCGAGCAGCGCGACGTGGCGGGGTGGACATTGCCGGAAGCGCTCGTGTTCGAAGCGGGCAGCAACGTCTGGAAGCGCTACGACACGTGGCCACCCAAGACCGCGGTGTCACCGCGCAGTCTGTACATGCGCGAAGGAGGCGCGTTGGCGTGGGAACCACCGAGGGCCACGGCGCCAGCGTACGACGCGTATGTGTCCGACCCGGCGAAGCCCGTGCCATATCGTCAGCGGCCGGTGCAGATGACCTACGGGCCCGGCTCCACGTGGAGCACTTGGCTCACCGAAGACCAGCGTTTCGTGCACAATCGCCCCGATGTGCTGAGCTGGGAGCTGCCTACGCTGACGGATGACCTTACCATCGCCGGCGATCTCGCCGTCACGTTGCATGTGGCCACGAGTGGCACCGATGCCGACTACGTCGTGAAGCTCATCGATGTCTATCCCGACTCCGGGATGCCGGAGCTCAAGATGAACGGCTACCAGTTCATGGTGGCCAACGACGTCTATCGCGCGCGCTTCCGGAAGAGCGTCGAGAAGCCGGTGCCGCTGGTGCCCAACGTGCCCGAAGCAATCACGATCGACCTGCACACGCAGGCATACACGTTCAAGAAGGGGCACCGCGTGATGGTCCAGGTGCAGAGCAGCTGGTTCCCGCTGATCGACCGTAATCCACAGACGTTCGTGCCCAACCTTTTCGAGGCCAAGCCGAGCGACTTCCGCGCGGCGACGCAGCGCATTTATCGCAGCACGGGCAAGGCCTCGAAGATCGTGCTGCCGGTGGTCACGGGTATTCGACCGTGACCACAAACCGGGCGATTATCCGTATTGTTTCTTTGCGATCCGCGGTATCCGTGTTCTGGCTGTTTTCGATCATTGCGTGACACCACCGCTGGTGATGTGGCACTATCGCAACGGCCGGAACACGGATGACACCGATCACAGGGAACCAACACGGATAGGCAATACGGTTCCGGGGCCGCCCATGTTGCTGCGCATTGGAGCCGTCCGCTTGTTATTCAATCAATAGTCAGAAGGTCGTCGGAACGCCGACGACCTCCGTTGCGCGAAAGGCGCTTATCCGTGTTGTTACAGTGAGATCCGCCGTATCCGTGTTCTGGCTGTTTCCGATCTGCCCGAACCACGAGCGGCAGTGCATCGGCAAGATCAGAACTGCTGGAACTGCTAGGCCACGGATCACACGAAAACAACACGGATAAGCGTTACCGCTTAGCTGGTACCAGCACGGCGCGTTCATCCGGCGACACGCGCACCACGCGCAGTGACTGCGTCGAGGCGTTCGGCTGTCCCGGGAGTTCGAGCACGATACGGTAGTCGCCCGTCTCCACGAACGACGGGCGCTGTCCACCGAATCCACCACCGCCACCGCCGAAGCCGCCAGCTCCGCCGGCGGCCGGTGCGCGGTTCTGGGCTGCGATAAGCGCCTTGGCCTGGTTCTCCGGCGTGCCGGTGCTGTCGGCCGCCCCGCGGGCTTCAGCCGGACGCGCGTTGAAGCCCGCCGGGAAACCGGGATCACTGATGTTCCCCGAGGGCTGCGGCCCTCCGCCGAAACCACCGCCGAACCCACCGCGACCTCCAGTGTTCGGTCCCTGCATCTGTGCACCGGTTGCCTGCAGGTTCCAGGTAACCGTGTTCAGTCCGGCGCTATTGGTGCCGAGCAGTCGCGCAATCGTATCGCCGGCTGCGCTGAGCACCGTGATGCGCGGTGCACCACCGGTGACCGGGGTGGCGAGACGATAGGTGATGGCCGCACCGGCGGGCACGCGGTCGCCGCGCCACATGCGCTGCGCGCGCGGCTCAGAGCCCACCGGACGCTCGCCATACTGCAGCGCCACCGTCGGTTTGAAGAGCATCGCGGTCGACGACAACGCCGATGATGTGAACTGCTGAAGCGGCGACACGTCGAGAATCTGTACACCGCGCCCGTGCGTGCCGGCGATCAGTTCGCGATCGCGCGGATGCACCTGCAGGTCGTACACCGGCACGGTAGGCAGATTGTTGTCGAGCGTGAACCACGTGGCGCCCTTGTCAAGTGACGCGTACACGCCGAGCTCCGTGCCCGCATACAGCAGCGACCCGTTGACCGGATCCTCGCGCACCACGTACACCGTGTTCGGGCGACCAACCTTGAGGCCGGCCGAGATCGCGCGGAACGTCTTGCCGAAATCGGTCGACACGAACAGATACGGCGCGAAGTCGTTGTCGCGATGATTGTCGAACGCCACATACACGGTGGCGGAATCGGACGGACTCGCTTCAATCTTGCTTACGTGTGCGAAGGGCGGTACACCAGTGAAGCGGGCGCTCAGATCTTCCCACGCGCCGCCGTCGTTCTTCGTGAGCCACACCTTGCCATCGTTCGTGCCAACGTACAAGACACCGGCCTTGAACGGCGACTCGGCGATCGTCACGATCGTGGCGTTCTCCTCGGCGCCAGTGGCATCGCGGGTGATACCGCCGGTGGCGTCTACGGCGGGATTCCCTTCGATGTCGAAACCGGTGGTGATACGGATGCGTGCTTCATCGCGCGACGATAGGTCGGGCGAAATAGCGTAGGGCTCCTCGCCCTTCTTCACCGACTTGAACAGCTTCTCGGCGCCCGAGTACAGCACGTTCGCGTCGTGACGCGACAGGATGAACGGCGTGTTCCAGTTCCACCGCGTCGCCACATTCGGGTCGGCGAGCTCCTTCTTCATCAGCACGCGGATATCCGCAATCCGCTTGGTCTGCTCCGGCGTGAGCGGCGTGGTGCCGGTGCCGCGGATGCGCTCGATCTGCTGTCCGAACTGCGTGCGCGTGACCGTGCGAGCCTTCACGCTCAACACTTCGCCGGAGGCCACGTTGCGGCGCGAGATGTTTCCACCCTGCGACTCGTAGTACACGAAGTCGGGATTGAACGGATCCTGCGCCGTCTGCAAACCATCGGCGGCAAAGATCGCGAACCAGTCGGTCATCTGCAGCGGGGCACCAGCGCGACGACTCAGGCCACACGAGGTCCCGTTGTCCTGCAGGCCACCACACACGCGATACGGCACCTGAAAGTCGTAGCTGATGCCGTAGAACTGGCCCATGGCCATGTTGTTCACGGCGTCGTAGGTGCCGCCCTTGTCCCACGTCTGGAAGATGCCCGCGTCACCACCGACCACGAAATGCTCGGGGTCATTCGGGTCGATCCACATGGCGTGATAGTCTTCGTGGATGCCCACCATGCCTGCCCGCCACGACGCACCGCCGTCATCGGAGGAGGCGAAATCGACGGCCATGCGGTACACGCGATCGGCATTCTTCGGATCGATGCGGATCTGCGAGAAGTAGAACGGACGATTGTTGACGGTGCTCATCCACGTCCACGTCGCACCGGCGTCCTTCGAGCGATACAATCCACTCAAGAGGCGCTGCGGCTTGGCGCCGCGCACGCTGTCGGCTTCGACCATGGCGTATACCATGTCGGGATTGCTCGGTGCAATCGCAAGATTGATGCGGCCCTTCGTCGTGGACGGGAAACCGCCGCCGGTGATCTCCTTCCACGTGGTGCCGCCGTCGGTGGACTTCCAGAGCGCCGAGCCGGGGCCGCCGCTCTTGAGAAAATGTGCCTTGCGAATGCGCTCCCAGCTGGTGGCGTACAGCACGTTGGGATCACGCGGGTCCATCGCGAGATCCACGAAGCCGACCTTATCGCTGATGAACTTGCTCAGCGTCCAGGTTTTCCCTCCGTCAGTCGTCTTGTAGAGCCCGCGCTCGGGGTTGGTGGCCCACAGCGCGCCGAGTGCCGCCACGTACACGATGTCGGGGTTGGTGGGATGCACGAGAATGCGCCCGATATGCTGCGTCTTCTCGAGGCCCATGCTCTGCCACGTCACGCCGCCGTCTACCGACTTGTAGATGCCGTAGCCCGGCGCGACGGAGTTGCGCGAATCTTCTTCGCCGGTGCCCGCCCAGATGACGTTCGGATTGCTCGGGGAAATCGCGAGATCGCCCATGGAGGCGATCGGGCCCTTCTCCCAGAGCGGCACAAACGACGTGCCGGCATTGACTGTCTTCCAGATGCCGCCGGTGGCACCGGCCACGTAGAACGTTTTCGGCGCGCTGGGATGCGCTTCGACGTCGGTGATGCGTCCAGCCATGTTCACCGGGCCGATCGAACGCCAACGCAGGCCATTCAGGGTAGCCGCGTCGGGCGACTGCGCGCCAACAGTACCAGCCAAGAGGAGAGTCGGCGCGGCAAAACGAAACAGAGAACGCATGACGGTGACGTGCGAGTGAAGAGGACGCATCAGCGCATGCCGGCTTTCTGGAGCGCATTCGCGCCGCCGACGATGGGAATGCGGAACGACGACTTGGCGAGATCGAGCGTGAGTTCCGCCCCCGCCTTGGGCCAGAGCGTGAACTCGCGATCACTCGACATGATCATGACGCCGAGTTGCTTGCCGGCGGGAATGAATTCGTCGGTGGGCTCGAGATCGAAGGTGACGTCGCGGTACTCGCCGGCCTTGAGCGGCTTACCCCGATTCTTCGACGCATAGTCTCCGCCCTTCTTGAGCGCTTTCGCGTTTTGCAGATCGGCCCAGCCATGCGACACGTTGCCCTTGTAACTCTGCGAGCCGGCGCGCGCCGAGTCATACGGCAGCATGACCAACCACACGCTGAGATTCGCCGCCTTCACGTTCGCGGCCATGCGCAGCGTCACACGCGGTGTGCCAGAGATGTGCACGGTATCGGTGAGCACCGGTGTGGCATACAGCAAGCGATTCGCCGACGTGGGCGCGCTCGCGAGGGCACTGCCACTGAACGCGACGTCATCGACAAGCGACTCGGTGCCCGCAGCGGCCGGCGCGAAGGCCAGCGACGCGATGCCGCGCCCACCGGCGGTGGGATGCAGCGTCACGGGCACCGTACCCGGTACCGGGAACGCTGCGAACGGCGTGGGGGCTGCCGTCGCGCGCAAACGCGGGTTCGGCGCCGGCGTACCAGCTGATGCCGCTGCGGCGACTGCCGCCATCGGCGCCTGCGCCGCCGCGTCCTGTACGATGTACGCCGACTGATCACCCGGCACGCCGTTATTCACGCCGTACAGGTAGTGACTGAACCAGCGATTGAGCATGTCGGCCGGGGGATTTCCGCCATGTCCACCCTGGTGCAGATACAGCCCCACAGGCAGTCCACGCGCCTTCATCTCGTCGTAAATGCGCACGCTGTGCGCCGGCGTCACGTTGTAGTCGTTGAGGCCATGCGCGAGCAGGACGGCAGCCTTGATGTTCTTCACGTACGGCAACAAGTCGCGCTTCTTCCAAAAGTCGTTGAAGTCGCCGGTGGCACGGTCCTGTCCCTTGGGTCCCGCGAATACGTTGCTCTTCCAGATCACGTCACACTTTGCGCGCGTGGCCGGGTCACCACTGGCCACGAAGTCGTAGAGCACGTCGACGTCTTCACCGAGATAGCCGCCGGGTGAGCGCACGAGGCCGTTCGAGCGGTAGTACAGATAGTACGACGTGTTCGGCGACACGGGCACGACGACTTCGAGTCCTTTCACACCGGTCGTGGCCGCGGCCAGGGGCAATGTGCCTTCGTACGACGTGCCGATCATACCGACTTTGCCGGTCGACCACCCGGTGGCTCGCACTTCCTCGCGACCGGTGGGTGTGGTGTAGCCCTTCGCGCGGCCGTTCAGCCAGTCGATCACGAACTTCATCGGCGCGCGTTCTGGGTAATCACCCACCGTCGCACAGCCTTGCGACAATCCGGTGCCCGGCGCTTCCGAATGCACCACGGCAAAGCCGCGCGGCACCCACTCGTTCACCAGCGCATTGGAGATGCGCCGACGATTGGGCTGATGCAGCGGCGCCGCGAGCGCACGACGCGTGGGCGGCTGATCGCCGAGTTCCTGCTGCACGTTCCAGTTGGAATCGTCGCGAGAGGTCCCGGCGAAGTACGGGCTCGCACCGTAGAGCACCGGCACCTTGAGTCCACCACCCTCGGTCTGCGCGGGGCGCGTGACGTCAACATGGACACGATCTTTGCGGCCGTCGCGATCACTGTCGAAGTCGGTCTCGACCCAGAGGTCGTGTCGAATCCACGACGTGGAGTCGCGCCATGCAGGGACCACCTGCGCCATGCCGTTGACGAACATAGGCGCAGCGGGGGTAGCCGGCGCGGCGGATGGCGCCGCCGCGGGCTGGGCGAGGGCTGTGCGGGCAGCAAAGACGGCGGCCATGGCCGCGGGCGCGCGCAGGCTGGCGAGGGCGAAACGACGGCTCATAACGCGATGGCTGAAATGGAGGCGACGTGACCTACAGGGAAAACGGGCGGCAGAGATCGCCGCTGCTCAATGTGCGGGTCGAACGGCTCGAGGGGGAGTAGTGGCCAGATCAAGGCGGTTTGGTTCGAGCGCTCAACAAAACTGCTTCACCGCGGATTGGCGCGAATGGCCACGGATCGGGCCGACGTGGGCTGGAAGGTCGTCGCACGCGCCGAGGCGCAATTCTCTTTTGTGGTTGAATTCGCGGTCATCGGCGTGAATCCGCGGTCAGGCTTTTCGGTCAGAGGCCGCTACAAAACGGCTTCACCGCGAATTGGCGCGAATGGCCACGGATCGGGCCGACATGCGCGGCGGGGCCATCGCACACGTCGAGTCCCAATTCTCTTTTTGTGGTTGTATCTGCGGTCATTGGCGTGAATCCGCGGTCAGGCTGTTCGGTCAGAAGCCGGTACGAAACGGCTTCACCGCGGATCGGCACGAATCGCCACGGATCGGGCCGACATGGGCTGGAAGGTCGTCGCACGCGACGAGGCCCAATTCTCTTTTGTGGTTGAATTCGCGGTCATCGGCGTGAATTCGCGGTCAGGCTTTTCGGTCAGAGGCCGGTACGAAACGGCTTCACCGCGAATGGCCACGGATCGGGCCGACGTGCGTGGCGAGGCCACTCGGGCAGCGGTGTCAGTCGACATCGTCGCTGTCGTTCCGAAGTGCGCTACGCACGTCGTCGACGGCTGGGACGGCGGCGAGGGCGAGCAGCACCAGCGCCAGCGGAATCGTGGCGCTGTAGCCGATGGCGCGGAAGCCGAGTGCGCCGACCACGCCGCCGGAGAAGAAGGCCGTCAACAGCATGGTCAGTAGGCGCAGGTGCTTCCGGTCGGCCACGACCCGTGGCTCTCCGTCAATGTCGTGCCGGTTCACATAGAAGTACTTGCCAAGCTCGATGCCGATATCGGTCACGATGCCCGTTACGTGCGTCGTTCGGATTTCCGACTTCGAGATCTTGGTGATCACGGCATTCTGCAAGCCCATCATGAAGCAGAGCAGACTGACGGTGGCCGGCACGAAGATGCTGTGGACCATTTGCAGGCGTGCCCCGAGGACGCCGAAGACCAGCAGCAGTGCGGCCTCGAGCAGTATCGGCAGGGCGAAGGCGCTGCTCAAGCCTCGGCGGCGCGCGTAGTTCACCATCAGGGCGGTGGTCGCCGCGCCGAGCGTGAACGCGCACAGCGCCCCGACGCCGGTGAGGAACACGGCGGTCTGGCCCAGCACCAGCGCATCGGCCATCGACGAGACGATGCCCGTCATGTGTGACGTGTACTGCGAGACGGCCAAGAACGCGCCCGCGTTTGTGGCACCGGCCACAAAGGCCAAGCCGATCCCAAGGTGCGTGTTCTCACGCCGCGTGCGAACCGTTCCTGTGAGGCGCCTCGCGTAGTCGATCGGCATATCATGAATGATAGCGCGTCAGGTGCCGATACTCGACGACATGATGCGTCTTCAGGATCCCCTCCCTCTGGTCAGCGAAGCCAGTCACCGCCTCGTCGAGCCCGGCGCGGCCAGTGGAGGCGTCGACCACTTTTCCATCCGGACGCGACTCGCACGCATCATGGAAGGCGGTGACTTCCCCGCCTTGTCGCGGCAGGTCATCGACACCATCACCACCATCGACGACGACGCCGCCTCCCTCCAGCGGCTGGCCAACATCGTGCTGCGCGAGTACGGGCTGGCGCTGAGTGTGGTGCGGACCGCCAACAGCGCACACTACCGGCGTGGCGGACGTCCAACCGAAAGCGCCACGCACGCCATGATGATGCTGGGCGCGCGCGTGGTCCGGCAGCTGGCTGGCAGCATGTTGCTGTTCGAGCACTTCCAGCGGCGCTCGCCGGAACTCAAGGAGCTGATGATCCTGTCGCTCCTGACGGCGAACCATGCCCGCGCCACCGCGTTACAGTTGGGACACGACGACCCCGAGGCGGCGCATCTCGCAGGGATGTTTCGCAACCTCGGCGAAGTACTCGTCGCCTGCTACTTCCACGACGACTACCAACGCATCCGTTCGCTCATTCAGGACGACGGACGCAGCGAGGCGTCGGCGCTGCGCATGGTGCTCGGCTTCGCCTACACCGACTTCGGTGTCGAGGTGGCGAACCAGTGGGGACTGCCCGATACCATCGCGCTAGGAATGCGCGCCACGGCGCACACCTCGTCGTCACTGCTCGCATCGGTCACCGCATTCAGCCATGAGCTCACCGGCACGCTGTATCAGACCGACAGCAACAACAGCGTGGGGCCGGCGCTGGATGCCATGCTCGATGCCCACCGGTCGCGGATCCGCCTGACGCGGGATCAAGTGGGTCGCATTGCGAGCGACGCGCTGAAGGAAACGCGCGACGTACTGTTGGGTTCAGACAGCGACCAAAGTGTGCCGCGCCTGCGCGAACTCAATGCCGCCGCCCGCCGGGCCTTCGGCGCGTCGCTCGCGCTGCCCGACGATGGCGATGCACTCACCATGCTGGCCGAGCCAGACGTCACCGTGCGTGCGCGGCTGCGCAACGAACTCGATGACACTGTCGATCCCGCATCGGGCGCCACCATCGGCACGGTGCTGCTGCAGGCCATGGAAGTCATCATGCGCGGCGGGCCCTTCGACCGTGTCGTGACCTGCTTCATGACCGGCGACCGCATGCAGCTGGTCGCGCGCACCGGCCTCGGCACCGGCATCGACGCGCTGTTGACGCGATTCTCGTTTCCGGTCTCAGCGCGCGGCGGACCAGTGGTCGCGCTCACGCAGCAGCGACAGGCCGTGTACCTCCCCACCGACCGGACCATGCACACCATGGAGCAGCGGTGGGCCACGGAACAGGGCGTGTCGCAGTTCGGCGTATTCCCGCTGATCGTACTCGGCAAGGTGATCGGCTGCATCTACTGCGATCGCATCGGTGCCGGGCCGGCCCCCGATCGCGCCACCGTGCGTTACACGAAGTCGATCGCCGATCTGGTCGTGGACGCGATTGCACGGCGGCGCAGCTGATGAGCATCGACCTGGACGTGCCTCCAACGACGGCGGCATACGACGTACGCGGTGCCGTCATGCGTATCACCGGCGTGAGCGGTGGACCACTCGAGGTGCGCGTCGACGAAGGCCTCGTGTTCGCACGCTACCTCGGACAAGAGCCGCGAATCTGGAGTGATGTGTCAGTGACCTCGGTCATGGACCTCTTCGCCGCCGATTCGCCGGTGAGCACCTTCCTGCGGAAGCAGGGTGCACTCCCGCTCCGACAGGTGTTGCTGGCCTCGTTGACAGCGAGCATCGGCTCGTCGGACGATCAGTCATGAGCTCGACGGCCGATCTGTCGCCGGAAGCCGAAGCGTTCGTGAAGGCCGTGGGCGCGGCCGCCGATCTACCGGCATTCGTACGGAATGTGCGTTCGATCGGCAGCGTCGCCGCCAATCTCGACGCCCGCGTGGGCCTGCTCGAGCACGCGATCGTGCAAGATGTTGCCCTCTCGGCGAAAGTGTTGCGCATCGCGAATGCCGCCGCGGGAGGCGGTAACGCGCACGGCCACGTCGGGTCGGTGAAGCAGGCGATCATGCTGCTCGGCTTCGACCGCGTGCAACATCTGTCCACCGCGGCGAGCGTGTTCGGGCAGGTCGAACAGGATGCCCCCTCGGTGCGCGATCTGATGGTGGAGTCGGTGCTGGCGGCCAACCACAGTCTGCATCTGTCGTTCGCCGCCGGCTACGATCGGCCCGAGCTGGCCTATCTCTGCGCACTTTTCCGTCGATTCGGTGAGCTGTTGGTGGCCTGCTATCGTCCGCGCCCGTATCGCGCGTGGCTCGAGCAACTTCAAGCCGAGGGTGCGTGCGCCGACGGCGCGGAGGCACAACAGTTCGGCTTCACCTTCGAAGAAGTGGGTGTCGCGCTGGCGAAGCGTTGGGGCATGCCCCCGGCCGTCGTGCGCACGATGCGCGTCTATCGCGGCGTGTCACTTGACGGCGAGACGCTGCATGCGGTGACGCAGTGCAGTGCTGAAATTGCGCGCTGCTTGTACGGCGTTGCGGCCACGACCGATGGTGCCGAGGTGCGCGAGATCCGTGCTCGTTTTGCTCCCTTGATCGGCATCGACGTCCTGACCATGCAAGAGTGCATGATCGCGGCGATCGACGAGGCGCAGCCGACGCTGGGCACCATGCAGGTGGACCTCGATGCGTGGCTGCGTGGACACGCCGACGCGACCGCCGTGGCGCTGATGAAGCGCAACCGCACCGACGGCGCGGTCGCCGAGCACGAGCTGAGTGGGAGCGCGCTGGCGCCCGCCGACGCCGCAGCGTTGCAGGAGGCCATCGATCGACTGGCACCCAATCCAAGCGACTCTGTACAGGAAGCGCGGCTGCGCGACGTGGTGCGTGCGCTCGTGCAGCAGCGAGAGCAGGCGCAGGGTTCCTTCAGCGTGGGTTCGGTCACCGATTCGACCTTGCGGGCGGCGTGTGAAGCGGGATACGAGCGCGGTGTCCTGGGCATTAGCGCCGAGGATTTCAAGCTGATCCGGGGACGAGTGGGCATCGGGCGGGGCAGCGCTGAACTCGCGCGCAACTTCCTGTTGCGTCCCACCGCGGCATTCGGCCCCCTCGGTGCCGCGCTGCATATCCGTCGCGATCTCTTTGTGGAGATGACCGGTGGCGACGCGAAAGTGTACGGGCGCGATCGCCTCATCAAGGATCTATCGCCCAGCAACTTCGCCCTCCTGCCGTTGGTGCTGGAGATGAAGCTCATCGGCTGTCTGTACTTCGACAGTACGATCGAATCGGTGCACTCCACCGAGACGAGCCGCCAGCTCCTGTGCGATCTGCGCGATCATCTGGTGGCGGCCTTCGCCCATCACCGCTCGAGTATCGCAGAAGCGGCCGAGGGCGTGGCGTAGCGGTTCGCCGGCGGCAACAGCTGTCACAGATTGACAGCGATGCCGGAATCCGGGATTGGCAATGCTGAATAAACAGCTCGTCCCCGCCGAGTCTCCAGAAGTGTGCGGTGAGTCACCGAAGATGGTGCCCCAGCGATTGCCAACCGGCTGTGCGCCAACTTGCGGAACGAACGATATGCCGAATTATGATTCTCCCACGACGACCGTGCGGAGCAATGCGACATCCTCATCGCGCAATCTCGCGATTGCGGTCTGTCTTATCATTGGCATTGCGGCGGTGAGCGTGCGGGCGATCGTCGTTGACGGCGACACACCAACACGCACGAGAGTGGCGCGCACATCGCGCATCGCGCCGCTGGCAAGTCGCGCGGCGCCGACGCGCGAGGTCGCATCGACCGCGATCGCGCGTGACGCCGTATCCCCCTCCAAGGCGGTGGAAACGTCGAATGCCGCGCGCATCGAGGCGTCGACGAAGGGAGCGCGCCTTTCCGATGTCGCGCGGCCATCCGCCGTTGTGCCTACGGTTCCAAGCGCACTCTCACACTCGGTACAGCTCACACCGGCCATTCCGACGGCGGCGGCGTTGACGGGTTCGAGCCTCCTGTCGCCAGGCACGACGCCCGTGGCCGCAGATCCGTTTCGTCGCGCCCCGCTCGATTGGCGCGCCATCGTCGCGCATCCTGGCGTGACCTTCGGCTTCGAAGAGATCACCGACGCGTCGGCCGGGTCGTCCGCCTTCTCGGGTGCTCGATCGGTCCGCACGCACAGTAATCTGGAGCTCACGCTGGACCTCGACTCGCTGTTGGGTTGGCGCGGACTTACCATCTACGCGCAACACAAGACCAAGACGGGACGCAATGGCTCTGGTGAGGCGGCCTTCGTGCAGAACTTCTCCAACATCGACGCCGACGACTTTCGCGCGCTGGGGGAAGTCTGGGTCGAGCAGCGCGTGCTGCGGGATCGCCTGAGCATCAAGGCAGGCCGCATCGACTTCAACAGCGTATTTGCCGGTACCGACAATGGCGCTTCCTTCTTGAATGCGTCGATGGGCTTTTCGCCCAGCATCGTGGCCGCGCCCACGTTCCCGTTGCCCACGTGGGGCGTGGAAGCGACCGTCAGTCCCTGGTCGCTATTCAATGTCGGCGTCGGGGTGTTCGATGGACGTGATGGGGCACCGGCACCAGTTGGAGGAACTTCGCGATTTCAGATCGCACAGGCGAATCAGCAGTGGGCGCTCGGCCGCTCGCAGCTCGTAGGCCGCGTTGGTGCGGGTGCGTGGCGACACACGGGCATGTTCTCCGCTCTCGGCGCCGACCCCGACGCTGATCCCGGGGTAGCCGGGACCCGCGGCTGGTATGCCACGCTCGACCAGACGCTGTGGGAAGGCCGCGCGCGGGGCGACGATGCCGACAACCATGCGTCGGTGGCTGCCTTCGCCCAGATGGGCACGTCCAGCCCAAACGTGCAATCGATCCACGCGCATCGAGGCGTCGGCTTCACCGTGGCCGGCCTGTTGGCGGCACGACCGTCCGACCTGATCGGCGTCGGCGTCACCCACGCCTCGTGGGGCAGCGGTCGAGAGACCATCGGCGAGCTGTTCTATCAGCTGCCCGTGACGTCGCACCTATCGCTGGTGGCCGATGTCCAACGTGTCCGTCGTCTCGACGGGCCGAGCCTGCGCGCCTTCGGCAATGTGGCCACGATGCGCACGGTGCTGTCGTTCTAATGCGCGGCTAACCGCGTTCACTTGCCGCCGTGAGGTGCGATCCGCACCTTACGGGCAATGGCTACCAGTATACCGCCGGCACCGTCGGCGCCGGGGCAGTTGCCCCGTCCCTCATTGTCGCAAACGGTCGACGTCGAGACGCCGGAACTCGTCGTACTCTCGTACACGTTGGCCGGCGTGGGTTCGCGCGCCACGGCGGCGTTGATCGACTACGCGATCTGTATCGCGACGTTCGTCGCCGTCATCATCGCTGTCCTGCAGCTGCAGGTAAAGTTCGGGGTCGCCGCGTCCCGCGATTCGTCCGGTGCGTGGGTAATGGCGTTGCTCGGGGTGATTCAGTTCGCCATTCTATGGCTGTACTACGTGCTCTTCGAAGCGCTGGCTGACGGACAGACGCCGGGCAAGCGCATCATGAAGTTGCGGGTGGTCAAGGACGGCGGCCTGTCGGTGACGTTCGAGGCGTCGGCGATTCGCAATATCGTACGCGCCATCGACCTGCAACCGATCTTTCTGTACGCGGTCGGGCTTGTGACGATCATGTCGAACGCGCGCGGCAAGCGACTCGGTGACATGGCTGCCGGCACGATCGTAGTGAAGGAAGACCTCGTGTCGCAGCCGGTGACCCCGCGAAGGAGCAGCCGCGCCGACGCGCGGGCCGACACGTCCAAGCCCGTACCGCTCTCGGCCAGACTGACGGACGCAGAATTCCAGCTGCTCGACCGCTTTGTGCAGCGTCGTATGGAGTTCGACGCCGAACGTCGCACGCAGCTCGCGGCCGGACTGGCGCATCGCTTCAGTGCGAAGCTCACGCAAGATCCGGCACAACTTCCGATCGCGCAGCTGGTGCGATTGCACGACACCGAACTGGCCGCTCGGGCGCAAGGTGCGGCAGCGCGCAATGATACCGGAGCCGCGCGCGAGAAACATCGGATCGTGGCCACCAACGCCCCGCGGTGGGCGTCATTCGCCAACACACTCAAGTCGGCACAGGGCGGCGGCTTGTCCACGCTCGGCGAAGATGGTGTGCGGCGCTTCGTGCAGGACTACCGCGAGATGACGGCCGACCTGGCGCGCCTTCGCACGGCCACGCGTGGGCAGGAGTCCTCCGACCTGTTCTATCTCAACCGCCTGGTAGCAGGCGCCCACAGCCTGCTCTACCGGCGTCGCACGTTCACCTTACGGCGGCTCATCACCTTTCTCTTCGCCGATGTGCCGGCCGAAGTGCGGGCCTCGGGGCTGCCGATCGCGATTGCGGCTACGCTGTTGTTCGGCCCCATGGCGATCGCCGCCCGCGCGGTGATCACGCATCCCTCGGTGGCCGCCACGCTGTTGCCGCAAGGCATGCTTGCCCGTGCGGCCAAGGGCGTCGAGGACGCGAAGCGTGGCAAAGGGTACATCGAGGATCCTGAAGTGTATCGCCCGATGATGGCGTCGCAGATCGCCACGAACAATGTGCAGGTGACCTTCGTCGCCTTCGCCGGCGGCATGACGGCCGGCCTGCTCACCTGCTGGGCGCTGGTCATGAACGGCGTCAGTATAGGCGCGGCACTCGGACTCTATATTTCAAAGGGGATCGGGTCATTGATCTTCTCCTTCATTGCGCCGCACGGCGTGCTCGAACTCACCGCCATCGTGTTAGCCGGTGCGGCCGGGCTGCTGCTCGCGTCGGGCATGCTCGTGCCTGGCAATCGTACTCGTCGCGCGGCACTGGTGCAGCGTGGTGGCCGCGCCTTCCGACTGCTGGCCGGCGCCGTATTTCTGCTGCTCTTCGCCGGCGTGATCGAGGGCTTTGTGTCTCCGAACGCGACGTTGTCATTGCAAACCAAACTGGCGGTGTCGGCCACCAGCGCCGTCGTGCTGGCGATCTACCTCTTCTACCGGCCCCGCGCAGCGCTCCCCGCTACAGCGCGCCTCGCGCCTTGAGTTCGAGATAGCGGTTCACGACACCCGCGGTCATGGTTTGCGGCGACACGTCGAGCACCACCACACCGGCTCTCCGCATCCGCTCCAACACGGCCTCGCGCGCCTGAATCACTTCCTCCGCTGCCGCACTCTCGAACAGCTGTACCGTCGACGCCGCCTCACAGGGTGCCGCGGCCTCGAACAATGCGTCATTGCGCAATGCCACGACCAGCACGAGATGACGCGCGGCACTGTGCGTCACGTGGGCCAGCAAGGCCTGCGAGGCGCGCACATCGATAACGTCGGTGAAGAACACCACCAGCGCCCGCTTCTTCTGATGCGCGGCCAAAAAGCGGAACGACGACGCGTAGTCGGGTTCCCGTGACGTTGCGTGCACCGGAATGAAGGCGTCGCGCACCAGCGTGAGCGCGCCCTTGCTGGCTTGCGGCGGCACGAACGCGCGCACCTCGTCGTCGAACACCAGTGCGCCCACCCGGTCACCAGACGAGGACGCCACATCCGTCAGGATCAACGCCGCACTGAGGGCGTGCTCGAAGCGGGAGAATTCGCCCGAAAGCTGCGTCATGCCGCGCCCCGCATCCACGAGGGTGATCACCGTCTGCGAACGTTCCACGGTGAACTCGCGCGTGATGAACTTCCCCTTCTTCGACGTGGCCTTCCAGTCGATATGACGCGGGTCGTCGCCGCGCACGTATTCGCGCAGCCGCGCGAAGGCCTGGCCCTGCCCCTTGTGGCGTAGCACGCGAATACCCATCGCGTCGAGACGGTGCTGCATGGCCAGCAAGCGATAACGACGCACGCCGGCCAGCGAGGGCATTACGCGCACCGCGTCAGTGGTGTCGAATGTGTAGCGTGCGCTGACCAATCCGAGCATCGTGCTGACGCGCACGCCGACATCACCGAGTGGAGCAGTACCTCGCGCCTTGCCGCGCAGACTCGCCCCCACGCGCTGCGCCGACGCGCCGGGGACGCGCAGTGCGATCGACTGCACACCGCCCTCGACCAGCGGTGGGAGTTGGTCGTGCAATTCCACCTGCAGCGCACGCCGAGTGCGGTTCGTCACCGTGTAGCTGCCCTCGATTTCATCGCCGATGCCGACCGACGCCGAAAACTCGCGCTCGACGCCCACGGCGGCCGCGGCAGGGAGCAACAGTACGTCGATCGCGATCGCTACGACCACGAGCAGCGAGACCGTCAGACCCGCGTACGTGCCGAATGGGGCCGGCAGCAGCCACACGGGCGCCGCGATGGCCGCAAGCCATGCAAGTCGCCGCTGCGGCGCGAAGCGCAACAGCGCTCGCATTGCACGCCGGAGAAACGGAGGCATCCCTACTTGGGCGCGACGACGCGCAACAGAATGGCCGACAGGGCATCGTCGGCGGTGCGCCCCTCTACTTCCAGCTCGGGCGAGAGCGTGACGCGATGCCGCAGCACGGCGAACACCCGATCCTTCACGTCGTCCGGTGTCACGAAGCCACGCCCTTCGAGCACGGCGGCAGCGCGTGCGGCGCGCATCAGCGCGACCGTGGCGCGCGGCGACGCCCCGAGGGACAGCGAGGGCTCTTCGCGCGTGGCGCGCGTGATCGAGGTGATGTACGCCTGCACCTCAGGGGCCACGCGTACGGAGTCCGCCAGTGCCCGCAGCGCCACCGCTTCGCCGTCGCCGAGCATCGGCTCGGACAGGGGCTCGGTCGTGCTCTCGGGATTGAATCCCGCTTCATGCGACGCCAGCATCGCGAGCTCCGCGTCGAGTGCCGGGTATCCCATGAGCGTCTTCAGCAGAAAGCGGTCGAGCTGCGCTTCGGGCAGCGGATACGTGCCTTCGTGCTCCACCGGATTCTGCGTGGCGAACACCGTGAACAGTGTATCCAGCGGGCGCGTGACGCCGTCGGCCGATACCTGGCGCTCGGACATCGCTTCCAGCAGCGCCGACTGTGTCTTGGCAGGCGCGCGGTTGATCTCGTCACCGAGGAGCAAGTCGGTGAACACGGGACCAGGCTGGAATTCGAAACCACGCGCCACATCGCGTACGATCGCGATACCGGTGAGATCACTCGGCATGAGATCGGGCGTGAACTGCACGCGGGTGAACCGAAGCCCAAGCGCGCTGGCCAGCGTGCGCACCAGCAACGTCTTGGCGGTGCCGGGCACTCCCTCGATCAGGAGATGTCCGCGCGCGAGGAATGTGATGAGCGCATCGTCGATGGCCGCATCCTGCCCTACGATTCGAGCGGCAATGGCAGTGCGGAGACGGCGCAGGATCTCCGCGCCCTGATCGATCGTGAGATGCATGGGAGGAGTGGTCATGTTCGCGTAAGGGCCGCTTCAATGCGTTGAATCGCTTGTCCGACCCGGCGGAATTCGCCGAGGTCGACGGGGTTAGTCAGCGCGTGACGCACGATCGCGATGTCACTGGCCAGCGCGGGTTTCACGTCGGCGATTCGCGAGAGATACAGTTGGTCTTCGTCGATCCCACCGCGCTTGCCGCGCGCGGCGCCGTGCTCCATGCGCCGTCGCAGTCCGCGCACGAGATGTTGGGCGCTGGTGCGGGTGGCCCCGACCTGCACGTAGGCGCGGGCGAGGGCGTCGACGTGCTCCAGTGGCGAGCGCCGCTCGACGCGTACCTGATCGCGCGGCGGCAACACGCGCGGCGCAGCCGCGAACAGCAGGAGCAAGGAGGCGAGCGCGAGTTGCAGCACCACGCGGCCGGGGGGCGTTTCGCCGAGGAATCGTTCGATGGCGCCCGTCATGCCGAAGCGTGTGCGGCCCTGATGGAACTCGTCGAACACGACCGCACGCCGCGGAGCGGTGCCGCCGGCCGACAGATATTCGAGCGCGCGCACCGAGGCGATATCGAGTCCGTAGCGACAGTCACGCAACGCATCGTTGCGGAACACGTCGGGATCGGCCGCGACCACGAGTCGTCCGGCGCCGTAGGGCATGCCGACCATGGTGCTGCGCGGTCCATCTGTCACGATGCTCGGCCGGCTTTCGAGGAGCACGAGGCGCTGGAGGCCGGGGGCGGTCAGCCCTTTCCCCTGTAGCGCCAGCATGCGCGCGTTCCCGAACCAGAGGGCATCCCGCGTGAAGCGCGGTCGCGTGGCACCGACACACGGACGCACGGCTCCGATGTTCTGGGCCACATCATCGCCTTGGCGATCCACCGTGAGCTTGAGCGAGTCACTGAGCGGCGAGGTGCCTTCGCCGAGCACCAGCAACATCGCGCCGCCTCGTCGGACGTGCGCCAGCATGGCGGCCGCCTCTTCCGGCGTAACGGGCACGACCGGATCGAGCACGCTGTAGATCGTCGTGGTGGCCGTCGGCACCGCACCGCGCGTATCGCGCGACACGTTCCACGCCAACCTGTCGGCCAGTTCGTAGATCAATTTCGCACCGAGGGGATCGGCCGAGCTGGTCGACAAGCGCGGATCGCCCGCGCGCCCGGTGACCGGGGTTCGCGCCAGCAACGCGGTGACCGCGACCAACGCCGCGAGCAGCGCGATCACACGGCCGGGGCGCGTGTACCATGGCGCCGGCGCCGCGGCGCTGGGGTTCATCGAGACGGCATTCGTCACGCCGCACGCTCGCTGCCCAGCAAGTGCCGGGCATCGGTCGAGAGTGCCGCGTAATCGCCGGCACTGCACTGCATCTCGCCGTAGATCACGCGATCGTAGCGCGAGCGGAACGACTGGAACGGTCGGAACGACGGGGTATTGCGACGGCGTAGTTCACGAGCGTAATCACCGGTCGTCTTGGACGGATGCAGCCGCACTTCACCGCGAGCCGCGCAGGCGCGTAGCAGGGCCGCGAAGAGGGCGTGGGCGGCGGCGGTGAAGTCACCCGCTTGCGCCAAGCGCTCAGCGTCGGCGAGTGCCGTGAGATCGGCCACGCTGGCTTTGCGCGGCACGCGCGCGGTCACCAGCGCCCGTTCGGCGCGCACACCGATCACGAGGCGCGCCACGATGAGCGCCACGAGCAGGCCCACGACCGCAATCGTGATCTCGCGACCGTACGGCGCGCCACGCACCGAGGTGAAGAGCGCGTCGAGCAGGTCGCTGAGCCAGCGGAGTGCGCGAGCGGCGAGCGATGTGGTCAGCTCGCGCTGATACTCCGATCGACTGGCGATCGCGGCGATCGTATCACGAATCGCCGCGTCACTCCACGCGCCCGGTATCGGTGGCGACGCCGCGGACTGCAGCATCACCGACATCTCCCGCCGCGGGAGCGGACGTCAGATCGTCGGGGCGTACGACGATCCGTCGAGCGACTGCGCCATATGCTCCACGTCGAAGCCTTCGTTGCGAATACGCAGGTCGTAGTACAGCACGAGCGCGGCGAGGCCAAGAATCGGGAAGCAGAAAATACTCAGCACCGAACTCACCACCGTCTGTAACACCGGGCTGCCGAACAGCGCGACCGCGAGGGTAACGCCGAACGACAGTGCGAAATAGAGACCGTACAGCAACAGCAACGTCAGGAACACAGGTCCGGCGCGCCCCTTGGTGAGCTCAAACGAGCGGGTGACGGCATCGACCGGCCCCATCTTTTCGAGCACGATGATCTGCGAGAGAGCGAACAGCCTGATGGCGAGGTAGACCCCCGGCACGATCAGGAGGATCAGCCCTGGCACGACCATGAGCATCGTGAGGAGTGCCCCCATGATCAACATCGGCACGAGCGGCAACACGGCGGCCACGGTGCGTCCAACGTCAGCCTGCCCGCCGAGGTACACGTCGGCTCCCATGCGAGTGACCGCCGCGCCAACGAGCGTAGCGATGACCAGACCGATCACCGCGGCGCCGACGGACACGAGGATCTGACCGGTGCCGGTCATGCCTTGGGTGAGCAGCGAAAATACGATCATCGGCGAGTACGCGATGGCGCCGACCATGATGTATTGCTGAAAGTCGCGGCGATACAACGTGAAGGCCGCGTCGACAATTTCAGTCGTGGTGCGCGCACGCAGCGAAGCGTCGGACATCGTAGAGACCCGGGTGACAATGGAAGCGACAACTGACAGAGAAAGTCAACAACCCACATTCGGGTTGATGCTAGCCTCGTGTCACGCGTCCCGGTAGGCTGCGCGGTTCCGCCCTTCCCAGTTCTTGATGTCGTCGAGTGCGGAGCGATCGGACGCCGCGTAGCGACGGCGGTTCGCCGGCGCGGTCGGATCGCCGGCCGATGCGGCAACGACCGACGCGACGGGAATCCGCCAATGCTGCCAGCGCGAGAAGTACGTGTCGGTACCGATCCACTGATCGGCTGGTCCCGTCTTCTTGCCGCTCTCGAGTGGCTGATTGCCGACCGCCGTTTTCGCGAAAAGCGGAACGGCGGTGCAGCGGCCGGACGCGGCGTCCAGTCCCACGAGCAGGAAGTCCTGCGTACCGACGACCGACCGGTCGCCTTCTGGCCCGAGCACGGCGTTGGTCTGACAGCCGCCGAGGGCGCGCAACGTGGCGGTGTCCAACTGGATCACGAGACCGGGAGTGACTTCTTCTTGCGTGAGAGACATGGCGCATGATGCCCGCTCCCGACATGGCTGGCAAGGTTAGCGAGTGTCTCTCAACGCGGCCGCCACCGCCGTCGAGAGCGGCGTGGTCGGTCGACCAATCAACCTGGACAGCTGTTCACCGTTGTCGTAGAGCGCCCCGACGCTGGCGTCGACGTCCCAGCCGGCGATCGCGCGTGCGATGCCTTCGGGCACACCGAATCCGGCCAGAGCCGCGGCATAGTCGGCCGCGGCCAGATCGCGATACGGGATGTCCTTCCCGGCTTGCTTCGAGAGCTCGGCGGCGAGTTCACGCAACGTGAACGCGTGGTCGCCGGCGAGTTCGTACGTTTTCCCCAGGTGGCCAGTACCGAGCAGGACAGCGACGGCCGCGGCCGCGAAGTCCTCACGGGTTGCGCCTGACACACGTCCATCGCCAGCGCTTCCCATGATCGCGCCGCCCGCCAGCGCTCCGCCGATCGACCCGGTGTAGTTCTCGGTGTACCAGCCGTTGCGCAGGATCGTGAAAGGGATGCCCGACGCCTGGATCGCCGCTTCGGTGGCGCGGTGCTCTTCGGCCAGATCGATCGGTGACGTATCGGCGTTTAGCAGGCTCGTGTACACGAGGCGCTTCACACCGGCGCGGGATGCGGCGCTGACCACCGCCGCATGCTGCGACGCGCGCTTCCCGATCTCGTTCGACGAGATCAGCAGCAGGGTGTCCACCCCCGCCAGTGCGGCGTCGAGCGTATCCGGCTGCTCGTAGTCGGCCACGCGCGCCGCCACGCCGAGGTCGGCAGCCTTCTCAAGGCTCCGGGCGAGGGCTACGACCTGCGTACCCGTGTTGCGGGCGACCAGCTGTTGAATGACGAGGCGGCCGAGCTGGCCGGTGGATCCGGTGATGGCGATAGTCATCGTAATATCCCGTGAGTGATAGTGTATGCGTTTTGGTTACACATTGATGTACAGCAAAACGGCGTGCGAGGGAGGGTCCTCAAACAGTCAGCGTGCGATCTCGTCAGTGAGATCGGCGATCGTGGTACGGCTTAGTTCGTCACCCAACGCCCGCTCGGCGGCATCCACCCGCGTCTCGAGTACGCCGTGGATGCGGCGACCAACCGGGCACTTCGGGTTCGGCGACTGATGCAGCGGCAGCAGATCGGCGTCCTCGTCCATGGCGCGGTACACGTCGAGGAGCGTGATCACGTTGGCCGGCTTCGCCAGCAGCGCGCCACCGCCCGTCCCCATCTGCGATGCCGTGAGTCCGGCCCGAGCCAGCTGCGACAGCAACCGACGAATGAGCGAAGGATTCGTGTTCACACTCGACGCGATATACTCCGACGTGGCCGGCTCTCCCTGCTGCGTATGCAAGAGCGTGAGGATGTGGACGGCCACCGCAAAGCGGGTATTCATCGGATGGTGCCTCGTCGACTGTGTGTTACCACAGTACGTACAGACACGGCGAATGTCAAGAAGGAGCGCGCCCGGCCGTGAGCGTGGCAAAAGATCAGTCCGCTTGTGGCTCGCGAACAACTTGCAGCGCGCCGCTGGGGCAGCGCGCCACCTGCGCCGCCACCTCGTCGGCGGACGCCGCCTCGGCGTGAATCCACCGCTTCCGACGCACATCGAATACCGCCGGAAGTCCGCGCAAACAGACCGCGGAATGCGTGCACACCGTCGGATCGAAAGTGACAGTGATCCCTGGCGCTTCGTAGCTCTGCAATCGTGTCGGCATGGTCGTCTGAGGAAGCGGGAAGGCGCGACGGCGCGCGATGTGAAATGCGGGCGCAGCGGATATCCTACGGTACACCCAACATCAGCCCGTCGACACTCTGCCCGGGACGCATCGCATGAGCGAGTCCACCGTACGAATCGCGCTGGCCAACGTGGCGTATCCGGCTACCCCGGCGATGTCCGTGGCGATCGCCTGCGACGCGATCGCCGAAGCGGGAGTCGCCGGCGCCCTCGTGGTCTGTTTCCCCGAGTGCTTTGTGCCGGGCTACCGCGCCCCCCATCTCGCGGTGCCGCCAGCTGATGCCGCGTTCCTGACGTCCGCATGGAACGACATCGGCGCCGCCGCCGCGAAGGCCGGTGTCGCGGTCGTGCTGGGTACGGAGCGGATCGCGCCGGAGCATGCCGACGGCCTACCGGTCGCGACGGTCGCCGTGTTCGATACCGCTGGTGCGCTCATGGGGTTTCAGGACAAAGTACAGCTCGACCCCTCGGAAGACCCGGTGTACGGTCACGGCAGCGAGCGGCGCGTGTTCACGGTCGGGCCGCTTACCTTCGGCGTCGTGATTTGTCACGAAGGCTGGCGCTATCCGGAGACGGTGCGTTGGGCCGCGCGACGTGGCGCGCAGATCGTGTTTCATCCGAACTTCGCGTGGGCGGAAGACGGAGCGTTTCGCCCCACCAGCTTCGCCGATCCCGCGAACACCTTTCACGAGAAGGCGATCCTCTGTCGCGCCGCTGAGAACAGCTGCTGGTTCGCCTCGGTGAACTGCGCGAGCGAGGGCGTGCCGATTACGTCGGCGATCGCACGCCCCGACGGCACCCTGCACGCGTGGCAGCCATACGGAAAGGCGGGACTGCTCATCGCCGACTGCGATCTGTCGCTCGCCACAGGCCTGCTCGCGCAGCGCTGTCGGACGGGACTCTAGCAGCGGGTCAGCGGCGACCTTTCGTCGAAACGTTTACAGAAATTCGGTGACGAGCGAGAGGATGCGGTCGGGTTGCTCGCGATGTGGTACATGCCCGCAGCCTTCGATGATCTCGAGCTGCGACACGCCTTGCACGCCGCGGGCGATACGACGGGGAAACTCGACCGACCCGAATTCGTCCGCGTCGCCGTGAATCACGAGCGTCGGACAGCGCACCAGGGTCAGATACGGATCGAGCGACCAATCGGCAAAGGCGGGCGATGTCCACGTTTCCGTCCAGGCGTCGAGGACCCACTGCGCCTTGTCGCCATGGAAGCGTGACAGCTTCGCGAAATACGCCGGGTTCTCGAACTGTCGCTTGGCGGCGCGAATACCATCGAGCGTGTGCGCCTCGAGGAACGACTGCGCCGATTCTGAGACCAGGCGTTCACAGACATCCGGCATGGTGGCCGCAATCACGATCGACATGCCGCCGCCTACACTGTGGCCGAACAGCGAGAAGTTGGTAAAGCCGAGCGCACGACGAACCGCCGGGAAGTACAGCTCGGCTTCTTCCTCGATGAACCGCAGCGACGGCGGCTCGCGCCGCGACGACGATCGGCCGAAGCCCAGTCGATCGTAGGCGATGACGCGCCGCCGCACCGTGCGCGCGAGACGCACGGGAAACTCGCGCCACAGCTCGACGGAGCCGAGCGAGTCGTGGAGGAGCACGAGTGGCGCGGCGCCGTCGATCACGTGACGGGGGATCCATTCGCGAACGAACAGCTGTCCACCGGGCACTGGCACGTGGTGCTCGCGAAGAGTGACGTGTTCCTCATCAGTTCTCATGCTACGAAGCTATGCGCGCGACCAAACTGCTGCGAAAAGCACCACGACGGTCGTGACCACGGAATGATCACGGCCGTTGTGCGTCCCTCCCTGTGCAAACTAGAAGACGATGTCGACGGCGATCTGATCGCCAGACTTCAGGTTGAGCGTACGGGTGTCCACCCACGTGCCGCCGACCGAGCGCACACCCTGCTCCGCGAACACCATCATCGGCTTGTTGCGCGGGTTGTCGATCGTGATCGTGGTGCTGGCCCGCTTGGCGGCGGTCAGCGGCACCGGAATGCTGTCGATGCTGGCGATACCAGTGGGCACGGTGCTTCGGCCGTTCGCTGCCCACGCCGGCAGCTGCAGGGTGACCACGTGGCCCGCCGCCACCACGCCCAAGCGACGATCCATGCCAGCGGCTTCCAGATACACGGTCACCGTCGTCGGTCAATCATTCTTAACGGTAACGAGCTTCATCGTATCGCCGATCAAGCGCGTCACCGCGAGGCGCGTGGGCGGCTGGGGCTGGGTCTGCTGGGCCGCCGCTCCGTTGGAACGCGTTGCGAGGCCAATGGCCGTTATCGTGAGAGACCCATCGCCGGGTATGCGTTCACGTGATGCGTTCACGTGATGCGTTTACACGCCTCGGATTCGTATTGCCGGTCAACGTGCTCACTCACGTACGCCGACGCCGACGGCGCGTTGAGCAGTGCCTCCACCACCGAGGCTGGAACCGCCCGGTAGCGGTACACCCGATGGCCGATGTATTTCACGAACAAATCAAACGTGTTGTTGTTATAGCCCACCGATATGACGTTCGACGGCTTGACGAAGATCTCGAGCACGGCGGGATCGGGAAAGCCGTCGCGTGCGACGCGCGATCGGGACCTCGCTGTAACCACCGGTTCACATTCGCGTTCGAGTGCCTCGAGCAGAAATGCATACGCGTCGTTGATCGCCGTTGCGCGATCTACAGCTACGGCGTGACTCGCCTGGCCGTGATGGCGATCGGGATGCCACTGCCGGATCAGCGGCCGATACGCTGCGTTCAGTGCCTCGACCGTGCGAACGGTGCGCAGGCCGAGCACGGCGCAGTGCGCGGCAAACTCAGCGTCGGCGCGCGACAACGCTCGTGCCACGGGCACTTCGGTTTTCGGTGAGATTCACGTAGTCCGGTCCTGCGTCGGCGCCAGTCCCGCGCGCACCGCGCCCGTGAGCTCGGCGACCGTGAACGGCTTCTGCAGCAATTGGTGTGACAACCCACTCTCGGCGTCGCGCGAGAGAAAGTCCGCCGTGTAGCCGGACATGTAGATCACGCGAAGCTCGGGCCACCGCACGGCGATTTCACGTGCCAGCTCCGGGCCGCTCATCGCATTCGGCATGACGACGTCCGTCAACACGAGGTCTACCCGTTCGGCGGCGTCGATGACACGGAGCGCTTCAGCGCCATTCTCCGCGCTGAGGGTCGTGTAGCCCGCCGTTTTGAGCGTGCGCAGACAGAGTCGGCGCACATTTGGATCGTCCTCGACGACGAGCACCACGAGGTCGGTCGACTCGGCTCGATGCAGCACCGAATCACCCCCCGCGCCGACATCGGTCAGCGGCGCCTCGCTGGCCGGAAACAGCATCGTCACCACCGTGCCCTCGCCCGCCGTCGACTGCAGCAGCATTTGTCCACCAGACTGCTTGACGAATCCGTATACCATGCTGAGGCCGAGACCCGTGCCACGTCCGATCGGTTTTGTCGTGAAGAACGGCTCCAACGCGCGCGCCGCAACGTCCGGCGTCATTCCGACCCCGGTATCGGAAACGGTGACGCGAATACATGGTCCCGTCATCGCAAGATCCGGTGCCGATACGCTGTCGACATCGATCGTAAGTGTGCCTCCTCGCGGCATCGCGTCGCGCGCATTGATCGCAAGGTTGAGCAGCGCGTTGTCGAGGAGGGCAACGTCGATTACGATGTGCGGGAGCGTGCGCGCCACTCGCACCTCCACGCGAATCGTCTCGTCGAGCACGCGGCGCAGCACCTGACTCAGATTGGTGATAACCTGATGCACATCGATCACCGTCGGTTGCAACGGCTGCTGGCGCGAGAACGAAAGCAGCCGGTGCGTGAGATCGGCTCCCCGCCGCGCGGCGTTGACCGCCTCGACCACATATTCCTTTGCGGCCGGCAACTCTACGTCGTCGCCCAGCAGGAGCTCGAGATTACCGACGATCACTGCGAGCAAGTTATTGAAATCGTGCGCGACACCGCCGGCGAGCTGGCCTATCGCTTCCATTTTCTGTGACTGCTGCAGCCGCCTTTCGAGCGCGCGCTTGTCCGTAAGGTCGCTGTTGGTGCCGGAGACGCGCCGTGCCGCACCTGCGCCATCACGCAGAATGAAGCCGTGCGATAGCACCTGCAAAAAGTGCCCGGCCTTGTGTTGCATCCGGAACTCGATTTCATACGTCGTCGCGCCGCCGCTCATCAGGCGTTCCAGCTGGGCCGTAACGCGTGCCTGATCGTCCGCGTGCATTAGACGCACCCACATGCCAGCGTCGGCGGCGATCTCGTCGACGGCATAGCCGAGCATCTCCCAGTAGCGCGGGCTGTAGTACGCCTCGCCCGATTCGACATCCCAGTCCCAGGGCGCGTCGTTCGACCCCTGCAATACAAGACGCAGCCGCTCCTCCGACCTCTGAAGTGCCCGCTCGGCCTGCTTGATCGACGTCACGTCGGTAAAGCTCACGACCACTTCGGAGACGGTGCCGGTCGCATCAAGGACGGGATAGGCGTGGCCCATCAGCCACACCAGCTGCTGATCACTGTCGCGGGTGAGACCGAGCACAATGTTGCGCACGAGTGCACGACTCGTGAGCGCGCGCGTGAAGGGGAACTCCTGTATCGGCAACGCGGTGCCGTCTTCGCGAATGAAGCGCCAGCGTGGATCGGTGATGAGCGCGCCCAGCGCGGTGTCATAACTCACGCCCAACAGCTGCGTGGCTTTGGCATTGGCGTAGGTGATCTCACCGGTGGCCTTGTGTACGACGATGCCCGCCTGGATCAGATCCAGCAACAGTCGATCCTTCGCGGCACTTGTGCCGAGCGTCTGCTCGGCGGTACGACGGGCGGTGACGTCGCGGAATATCGCGACCATGGTGGCATCCGAGCGGGGAGGCCCTTGCACCGGCATGAGAATGAGATCGTTCCAGAACGGGGCACCACTCGGTCGGTGACAGAGCACTTCCCCCGCGAACATCTGCCGGGAAGCGAGTGCGTGCTCTACGCGCCGCACGATTGGCGAGTCGGTGTCGGCGCCCAGTGCATCATCGAAGGGCTGTTGCCGCAGCTCATCGACGGTTCGCCCCGTCAGCAGCTGAAAGGAGCGATTCGTCTCGAGCACACGACCGCCGGCGCCGAGGAGCAACGCCGCGAAGGGGAGTGCTTCGAGTGATTCTACCAGCATCGGCGGCGGAGAAGCCTCCACCCGTTCCGAGTCAGACATCTGCTGAACCTCGATGGCGTACAGGCACATTGGTCGGCACGGCATCGTGCTGTGCACACGTTACGCACCAACGACTCGTCCCGCTATTGGACCATCCTTGAAACCCATTCGCCCCAAAGGCCGTGGAACGCGCCACACGTTTCTCGGTATATGTCGTAGTTTCAACGAGTTAGTCCAATTCCCTCCGACCTTGAGACCCGAATGCTCCCTTCCTTGTCGGTCCGCACACTTCGTGTGCTCGCTGCGTTCAGCGTCGTGTTCGCCGCCTCGATATCCGCTCGCGCGCTTTCGGCGCAGACAACCCCGGTTGTCGAAACGAGCGTCCCCTTCGATAGCGCCGGTCGTATCACGGTGATCACGCCGACGCTGGTCACGCGACTCCACCTCACCGCGCCCGCCTGGCCCGTGGTCGGCACATTTCGCGAAGCGCGACTCTATCGCGCCGACGACAACGCGCATGTGCTGGTGGTACAACGAATAGACGGCGCGATGGCGCGCTTCGCGCTCGGCCCCGATGCGGTCGCGGGTCTCCAGCGTGCGGTCACGACTGGCGTCGTCGCCGAAGGACGCGGTGGCGACCGCCTGCTTGGTGCGGGCACCGGCGTGGTGGTGTCGCAGCCGGCCGGCAACACGTTCGTGCGCAATCAGACCTTTCTTGGCTTGGTGGCCTACGGTCCAGCCACGGCCGCGCTTCTCAGCAACAGCAGTGGTGCGGCAGCGGCCGGCGGCTATTTCCTGGCGGCCGGCACCTCATTTTTCGTGGCGGCCAACACGGTGAAAGGGCGCGTGGTCACGCGTGCGCAGGCCGCCCGCGCCGCGCATGGCGGCACGCGTGGCGCGCTGACCGGCCTCGGAATCGCCGCCATCGCCCACGCCGACGGCGGTCCGGCTTGGGGAGCGCCAATTCTCGCCGGCGCCATCGGTGGCACGATCGCCGGCTTTCAACAGGCTCGCGGACTGAGCGACGGTGAAGCGGCCAGCGCCGGCTTCTTCGCCGACCTCGGTGCGCTCGCAGTGCTCGGCATCGGCGGATCGAGCGGCGTGTTCGAGGGCAAGAAAACGGTAGTCCAGTTCGATGCGAATAATCCGCAGTACGGCGGCTACACCAAGACGGACAACAGTCTGCGTGGACCGGCCAAAGCCGTTGTCGGCGCCGCTATCGGTGCGCAGGTCATCGGCTACGCCCTCGGGCCGCGCTACGCGCGCCGGGCCGCGTACAACGTGACCGCCGGTGACGTCAGCGTCGCGTTCACCGGCGCCCTGCTGGGCGGCACCGCCGCATCGTCGCTGATCCCTGAGAGTGGAGACAACACCGCCCGATACGGCGTCGCGGCGGCCGGTTTGGTAGCCGGCGCCTTCTTCGCCGATCGCGGGATGGTACGCAAAGCCGATCGAACGAGTGCCGACGGTACGCTCGTGCAACTCGGCGCGCTGGCTGGCGCACTCATGGGCGGCGGCATCGCGGCGATCACGGAGACGGGATCGCAAGGTACCCTCGCCTTCGCGAGCGCGGGCGGGATTCTGGGCATGTTGGCGGCCGACGGCATCATCAAGCCGGCGCGCGATGCCGGACCACTACGCGGCATCATGCAAAGCTCCGCCCGCGCGCTGGATGGCCGTGTGTTCGTGTCGCTCGGTCCCGTCACGTCGGTGCGCGTGACGTTCTGACGGTCGCTCGACAGCCCCTGCCGCATCCCGTCTCGGGCTTCTGAGGTGCAGACTTGACAGCGCAGCTCAAGGCTACGACTATTAGCCTTGAGCTGATCACCGTCTCCTGCCCTCGAGGTTCACCATGCTCGCGCTTGACGCGGGCGCCGTCTCCGGCGGCGTTCGCACGACTCTACGACTGGAGGCCGTGGTCGCGCTGATCATTGCCGTCGCGCTCTACCGCGATACCAGCGGCACTTGGGGCCGCTTTGCGCTGCTCTTCCTGAGCCCCGACCTGGCGATGCTGGGTTACCTGGCGGGAGCGCGTGTGGGCGCGGCGGCCTACAACGTTGCACACTCGTACGTGGGTGCCCTCGCCCTCGGCGCTGTTGGCTACACGGTGCTTCCGTCGGTGCTGCCGCTGGCGCTCATCTGGGCGGCACACATCGCCTTCGACCGCATGATAGGCTACGGCTTGAAGTACGCCGATCGATTCGGGCATACGCATCTGGGCAGCGTGGGTTCGTCACCGGGCCCGCGCTGAGTGCCCGCCATCGCCAAGACGTCGGCGGACGAGATCGCGATCGTCGCCGGTACGCTGCTCGAGCAGGGAGGCATCGATGCGGTGTCGATGCATGCGATTGCTCGTGCGCTCGGCATCCGCGCACCGTCGCTGTACAAGCACTTTCCCGATCGCAGTGCGCTCCTGGAACACCTCGCACTCGTTGCTTTCACCGCGTTGGGTGAGCGAATTGCGCTTGCCGCCAGCGCCGAGGATGCCTTTGGTGCGATGGCGATAGCGTATCGGACGTTCGCACACGAGTCGCCGCAGCACTATCAGCACATGATGTCGGCTCAGACATCGCAGCTCGCCTCGATCGACCACGTTCGCGCGCAAGCCGCGGCGCCCGTACTCGCGTATCTCGCGCCGATAGTGGGGAGGGCGCGGGCGTTGACGGTCGCCCGCTTACTCACGGCGTACTTGCATGGCTACGTGACCATGGAGCTGACCGGAGCCTTTCGCCTCGGCGGCGACCCGGCTGCGGATTTCGCGGAAGGGCTGGCACTGCTGCGCACCGTCGTGGTGAGCGCGGCGGCGAACAGCGCCGACGGGTGATCGGTCAACGAATTCCAATCGATCACCGCTACGTGTAGCGCGGGTCGTCGGCGGACGGACCGTACAGCGCCGGCACCGTGGCGTCCAACAAGCGCAGATACACAGTGAGCTGTCCGCGATGATGCGCCAGATGCGCGAACGTGTCGGTAATCATGTCGGAGCGGCTCATGACACTGACCGCCTTGCCATGGGCCTTGAGCGTCCACGATGTCTCGAGAAATACGTCGGTGGTGCCCGACAACGCCACACGCGCCGATTCAGCGGCCTTCTCGAGCGCCGAGCGCAGCTCGTCGCGCGTGCACAGTGGCGGTGGGGCATGGTGAGGCACGTCTGGTGCAATGTCGAGCTCGTCTTCGGTGATGATGAGTGCGACCCACGATGGCATCGAGGCGATCATGCCGACCAGTCGGCCGAATTCCATCGACTTCGGATGCGGCTTCCACTCGTCGTGCCCTTCGGGAACGTCGAGGAGCGCACGCTGAGTCCGCTCGACTTCGCGCTCGAGCACGCTCAGATACATCTTCGTCAATTGCATGAGGGGCACCAGTCCGACGTGAAACGGCGCGACGCGAACACGCAGCGTCCGTAACGCGTCGGTGCAGCACGGGTTGTGCCACCTGTCTTCGTCAGCTCTGGCGACGCACCATAGCGCCGATCCAGATCGGCGCGAACGGTGACGTGCATCCCTTCGACACGGGATAGTCGCGATAGACGCCGAGCGCTTCTCCGATGGCGATGGCGCGCGCACGATGTTCCGCATGGTTGATACCAATCGATGCGAGGCAGGAGTTCATCGCCCACAGGACGGCCGGATCGGCCTGCCCCATCTCTGCCTCGATACGATCGAGCAGCGAGGGCAGATCGATGCCCTCCGGGCTCCGCGCCGCGCGTCCGGACGTCAAACTCCACCCCGCGCGTGCCGCCCACGGATCGTCATCGTGCATCCATCGCTCGCGCAACGTCACCTTGTCGGGATGCTCCTTGACGACGTAGGAGTTGAGCCAGTCGGCCACCTGCCCATTGGTGCCCGTGCGCACGAGACGGTCGATGTCCTCACGCGAAACCGTCGCTGGCTTGAGTAGCAATATGGCGAGCAGCTTGGCGTCGAAGATCCCCGTGTCCCAGAGCTGCATCGCCAGCGCGTGGTTGCTCTTGATTTTGGTAGCGAGCTTGCGGATGGCACCCAGCGGCACGCCGTACTGCTTGTCGCCGTATCCGCGCTTGGTGTTCTGCGCGCGGATCTTGTCGTCGCCGAGCGCTTCCAACTGCGCGAGTGCCTGTTCGAGCGTCATTGCCCGGCCGGGGGCTGCCACAACTCGACCTTGTTTCCCTCCGGGTCGATCACCCACGCGAACTTTCCGTATTCCGAGTCGTCGATCTTTTCGAGCACATCGCAACCCTCTTCGCGGAGGACGCTCACCAGTGCATAGAGATCGTCCACGCGGTAATTGATCATGAACGTGGACGCACTGGGCGCGAACTGATCGCCGTCCGCCGGGCCGATCGACCAAATGGTCGTGCCGGTCACGGGCTTTCCCTCGTCGTCGGTCCACGTAAACGCGGTACCGCCCCACGACTGTACATCGATGCCCAGATGTTGTTTGTACCACGACTGCAAGGCCGGTGCATCCTTCGCTTTGAAGAAGATGCCGCCAATGCCAGTGACTCGCTTCACCGCTGCTCCGGGAGTGGGGGTTGATCGGTGGAACGCATGTTGAGCATGGTATTCAACGCGTCATAACCGCCGCGCGCTACCTCCCGCGGCGCGCCAGCCATGTGGCCAAGCGATCACCGGCGAGCGAGTCGCGCGCGTTCGTCGAATCGATCCAGGCACGATACAGTGGGAGCGTCTTCAGATAGGTGAGGTATCGCGGGTAGGTCGCGGGATTTTTCCCGTCCAGAATCTCCAGCGACGTCGTGAGCGCTGCGCCCGAAAACGCGCGCCAGATGCGCTCACCGAATGCCGCAGTCGCCAAGTGCGGCGCGCCAAGGTATCCAGGCCAGCCCGGTTGGGCGGCGACGGCGAACGCTTCAGCGTAGTTCGCCCCCGACACGGAGGGCGCTTGGCGATAGTCTGCGGCGACCAGGTCGGGACGCAGGTACAACATCAGACTGTGCTCGTCCATGCCCGCGTGCAGCGACAAGCCGTCGGCCGCCTTTTCCGCCGCGGTCATGTTGGTCATCGCGCCTCCCCAGCCCCCGAGTACCGGCAGGAGACCCCACAGGTTGACCATCGTGCCGCCGTAGGTCTCATGAAAGAAATCGCCGGCGTCATCGAGCGCGCCGATATGCAGCGGCGATCCGTGTACATGGACGACCAGCACCCAGCGAAAACCTTGCTCACCGAGCTCACTGGCGAGGTCTACAAACGCCGCGCGGAGCGTCGACGGACGCAACGCATACGTGCCGGGGAACACGTACTCGCGTCCGATCTCGTTTGATCCGCTGGCACCGGCAGCGATCGGCGGAAACACCAGCACCGTCCAGCCCGCGCGCTGTCGTGCGATCCCCGCGGCCACGTCCTGCGTCAGGCGCGCGCTGAGAATACCGTCCGTGTAGGCGGGAAGATACGGGCCGTGCTCCTCCAGCATGCCGCCCTGCAGCATCACCACCGTCTTCGTGCGATCGAGGGCGAGAATCTCACGCGTGGTCAGATCGCCTATTTGTCGGACCTGCGCCGACAGCAGCCTCGCGCTACCGATCGCCGTGAGCATGGCGCTGGCAAGCAGCATTGCGACACGAAAGCGCATGCAACCCTCCGTCTGTCGAAAGATCGGGAAGAGTACGGTGAGCACGGCGTGGCTCGATCACGCTATTCTAGCGCTGAAAACCTCGTCGCCGCGACAATCGCGTCCACATGGACGGCCGCGGCATTCACGAGCGGGAACGACGCGGTGTCCTCACGGTACACCAACGCGAGGTCGGTGCCACCAAGGAGAATCGCCTCGACGTGCGCCTCCTGCAACAGACCGCGGACTGCGCCGTCGAAAACGGCGCGCTGACCGTCGGTGGCAAAGCCCGACGCGGCCATCTCGACATTGGCGTCGTGCACGGCGTCGAGCTCGGCCCCGGCCGGCGGAATGACCTCGGCGCCGGATACCCGCCCGTAGAGCCGCGACGCCATAACCGTGCGGGTGCCGAGAATGCCGATGCGCGTGAGGCCGCGGACATGTATCGCGTCATTCACCGTTTCAACAAATTGATCACGGGGAGGGGAGAGATCGCGGCAAACTCCGGCACACAGAAGTGGCCGCCACGCGATTACGCCACGCGCGGCAAGAGCAGCGTGAACGTACTGCCGCGACCCATCAGACTTTCAACCTGCACACCGCCGCCGGACTGCACCATCACCTCGTAGATCATCGCGAGTCCAAGGCCTGTACCCTGTCCCTCCTCCTTCGTTGTAAAGAAGGGCTCGAAGATGTGTGAACGAACCTCTTCGCTGATTCCCGTGCCCTCGTCTTGGACGGAGAGCGTCATGTAACGCCCCGGCGCGACCGGCGGCGACGTGGGTGGCGCTTCCGGCCCGACGACCACCTGCCCCGTTTCGATCGTCACCGTGCTCGCGCCTCGGCCGGCGCTCGCTGTCGCGTCGCGCGCATTGACAATCAGGTTGAGAATGGCCTGTTGCACCTGATTCACGTCGATTTGAACGAATCCGTCGGGGTGGTTGCTGCGGACCTCGAGCTGCATGCTCGAGGGCAGCGCGCGCTGGAGGAGTCGACGCTCCCGAGCCAGCAGCGCGTCGAGCGTCGTGCGCTCGGTGCGAGCCGGTGCCTTGCGACCAAACGCGAGAAGCCGGCGCGTCAACTCTGTCGCGTTCTTCGTAGCCTGATCGATTTCCTCGACGTACGCAGCGGCGGGATCGGAGGCTGGGACCGCATCGCGAACCAGATCCACATTCCCCTGAATGACCGTCAAGAGGTTGTTGAAGTCGTGCGCGACGCCACTGGCGAGGCGTCCCATCAGCTCCATCTTCTGCACTTGCCGCAGGTGGCCCTCGAGCCGCTGCCGCTCGCGGAGACTCTCGGCGAGTTGGGCGTTCGCATCGTTCAACGCCGCGGCTTGAGCCACCAGTGCCTCGTTGGATTCGGCCAGCGCGTCGGCGCGCGCCTTCTCGCGCTCGCGTTCCCGCGCGACCTGCGCATCGCGCACCAGCGCCTCAATACGGGGGACAAATCGAGGCAACAGCACGGCCGTGAGCAGAGAGACGGCCGCTGTCGCCACCATGGTCGCGGTTTCGATAACGTCACGCTGTGCGCCGAGCGTCAGCGTACTCATCACGTGGGTGGCCCCACATAGCACGATGAAGGCGCCAAAGAGCACGAACACGACCCGAAACGGTAACTGCGCACGAAGGCGCAGCACGACCACGAGCAATGTGGTCGCGATCGCGAAATACGAAAACGCGGTGATGACGTCGGCCACGTGGAACACGTCGCGCGCGGCCGCCGAAAGACCGGGGGGCGTGCCGTGAGCGGCGACCTGCAAGGCCAACACAAGCGGAGTCATTGGTTTGTGATCGAGCGCGCTTAGGCGCGAGCGTGAAGACGAGAGTTCATACTAAAAAATTACAGCACGCGAGTGCTCGAGCAACGCGACGCGAGCAGGCGCTTTGTGATGGGGCGCACGCGTCTTGTCCCTGTACGCCGACTGGGACAGAACGAAAGCAGAATCCAACCTGCTCACGGGCGCCCTGATCAGCTGGATCTGTCAGCTGGTGTACGACGCTCGACGGGCACGCGACTACTGCGGTCACCGGCCAACGCGGCAGGCGAATGATATTGGCGCCGAACGCCGCCAGCGACATGCCTCCGAAAAGAGCGAGCATGATTATCGCCTTCTGCGGCTTGCCGGCGACAACGACGACCGCCGCCATGAGCAGAGACACAACTCCCAGCAACAGACTGAAGGCGTTCAGCACGTCGGCCAGCTCATTAGTTGCGGTAAGAAGAAGCTGTTCGCCGCGCTCGGTGGGTTCGAGACTGATCGGCACATCGCCATGCGTCCATTTGCGAACCCGAGCTCTTTGCGACCCCCTGCGCACCGACTGGCATGCCGAAGGCGCGTTTCACCGGCGTCGGTGTTCCGCGCGCGTCAAGCTGTGCCGCGGCGTGAGCGACGCGAGTCGGATCAATGCCTACCTCGCGACCGATGCGCTGAAGTTCGTCGAGCGTCAGACCGCCCGATTCGGCGAGGAGCGTCTGGTCCGACGTACTGCCCGTGCTCGCAACACTGAAAATCTCGCGGACTTCGTCGTCCTCGTAGCGGCGCGTCGTCATGAGTGTTGAATCTACGGTCGGCGCCCGCGTTTACGCGTGTTCGACCCGGACGGCCGTGCCGTAGCAGAGCACCTCGGTGACGCCTTGCATCAACTCGTTGGCGTCATACCGCACGCCGATCACGGCATTCGCGCCCGAGAGATGCGCCTGATGCAACATCGTATCGAACGCCTGCGCACGCGTGCGCTCGGCGAGCTCGGTGAACAACGAGATGTTGCCGCCCAACACGGTTTGCAACGTCGCGCCCAACGTACCGAACACCGATCGCGAGCGAACGACGACGCCGCGAACCACGCCGAGCGAGGCGGCGATGCGATAGCCGGGCAGATCGAAGGCCGTCGTCGTCATGGCGTGCGGAACCTCGACGGCCTGCGCGGGAAGACTAGTGGACATGGTGTGGATGGTCGGTAGAGGTGTGCCCTGCTGACGTCGATTCCCAATCGCGACGCAATACGGCGTACTGCACGACGTCTTCGAAGCGTCCGCCTTTCAGGTATTGCTCGCGATGCAGTCCTTCGCGTTGCATGCCGGCCTTCTGCATGACGCGGCCGGAGGCCGGATTGCGTGGCAGATGCGACGCCTGCACGCGATTCAGTGCAAGCGGCCCGAATGCGAAGTCTAGTACGCCGTGCACCGCTTCGGTGGCGATGCCCTGCCCCCAGTACGGCCGGCCGATCCAATACCCCATCTCGCCACGACGATGCGGCGCCGTGAGTTGCAGGCTTATGGTACCGCGGAGTTCGTGGTCCATCGTCGTGATGGCGAAGGTGACGGCGGTTCCGGCGTCCCACGCCCCACGATGCGAGGCAATCCATGTCTCCGCCATGCCATCGCCGTACGGGTGCGGCACGTTGAGCGTCATCTCGGCCACCGCTTCGTCGCCGGCGAGGCGCTGCACAGCGGTCGCGTCCGCGCGCGTGAACGGGCGGAGAATGAGCCGAGCGGTGTAGAGGGTGGGTTGGTCCATGGATGCGTCGGAGGAGTCAAGGAAGTGTAGCGCCTAAAGACCCATGAAGCCCGTGAAGGCCGCCAGCTCTTCGTCGAGCGCACGCCGAAACACTGCATCATTCGGCGCCCGTCCTGCCACATAGCCGATGTCTGGCACCAGGCGCCCGTCGCGCACGCTCAGGTTCGCCCATCCGATGACGCGATCGCGCCACGACAGCGGCAGAGCGTAATAGCCGCGGACGCGCTTCGGTGCTGGCGTGTAGGCCTCGAATCGATAGGCCCAGCCGTTGAAGTGCTCGAAGCGCGCGCGGTCCCACACGAACGGATCGAACGGGGCGAGCAATCGTACAGTATCGCGTGGAATCACGCGGCGCACCGGCGGCACTTCGCCAACGGGCCAGAACCAGGTATGCCCGTCAACGGTCACGTGGGGCAGTCGCTGTTTCGCCCGCACCACCGCCGCCGCACGCGCGCTCGTCCACTGTGGTGCGCCATGGCGCAGTCGCTGCACGAGTTTACTCAGCATACTGCCGGTGAGCGGCGCGTACTTGGCGACAATCACATCCACCAGCGCGTCCATCGCGGCCACGCTGTTCTCTGGCACCGGCGTCTGTTCCCGCACGGCATACAGTCGCGTGCCGCCCTCGCGGCGAGCCACACGCACGAGACCACGATAGTGCATCGCGTCGAGCAACTGCGTGGAGATGTTCGATTGGCCGCCGAACCAGTTGAGCGCCTTGCCGTGGGAGAACTGCGCATCCACATCGCGCGGATGCACGACGCCGGACTCCCGCACAAAGGCGAGGATGCTGTCGGCACGTCGGCGTTCGGCAGCGGACCACGGCGTGCGAGGCATGCGCGGATGCATCAGCGCGTGGAGCTCGCGCGTGACGAACCCGTAGTTCACGAAGAAGTCTTCTTCGATACCGAGCTTGGCGTAGCGCTGCTCGAGATCACCGGCGCGATATCGCGTCACACGATGGCGTAATGTCAGATCCTGCGCGCGGGCGGGCGCACGGATTGGGTCGGCCTGAACAAAACCGAGGCGGGCGATCGCCCGGCCAAGGGTCGTAGGGTGCGGAAACTGTCGGCGGAGCGCGAACTGTCGCAGCCGATCGATATCGGGTGGCATGGTACGGGGAAGCTCTGGAGCGAACGGTGCGCAAGCAAGCCGTAAGCGGCGTGCCGGGAGGCGGACTTGCGCGCCGAATCCTTCCGCCATAACATACAACCATATGGTTGCACGTTCTCTTTCCGACCCTGAGCTCGACCAAATCTTCCGCGCGCTCGCCGACACGACCCGACGCGACATCGTGGCCCGTCTGCTTGGCGGCGAGCCGGCCTCCGTCACCACTCTCGCACAGCGCTACGACATGTCCTTTGCGGCCGTGCAAAAGCACGTGGCCGTGCTGGAGGAGGCTGGACTCGTGAGCAAAGAATCGCGGGGCCGGGAGCGGATCGTGCGCAGCAACCCTGAGCGCATTGCGCAGGCGCGCGCCCTGCTGCTCCAGCTCGAACAACTCTGGATCTCCCGCTTCAGTCAGCTCGACGACGTCCTCTCCACTCCCAACCCCACCCGGGAATAGCGATGCCCATCACCGACGTGATCTCCAACGCACAGGACCTGACGCTCACCGTCATCGCCGACTATCCCGTGTCTGTGACCCGGCTGTGGGACGCGTATGCCGACCCGCGCCAGCTCGAGCGCTTCTGGGGTCCGGTGCAGTGGCCGGCGACCTTCACGCGTCACGACATGGCCGTCGGAGGCTACTCGAACTACTACATGACCGGCCCCGACGGTACGCAGTCGCGCGGATGGTTCCGGTTCCTGTCGGTCGAGCCGTACCGCTCGTTTGAAGTGGAAGACGGCTTCGCCGACGAACACGGTGTGCCGAACACCGCGATGCCCACCATGCGTATGATCTTCGCGTTCGAGTCGACCGATACCGGTTCGCGCTTTCGGAGCACGACGTTCTTCACCTCCGTCGAGTCGATGGAGCAGCTGGTGCAGATGGGCATGATGGAGGGGATGAAGTCGGCGATGAGTCAGATCGACGCGACACTGGCCGATCTCGCCTCATTCGCGATCGGACGGGCGACCGACGCACAACTCCTCAACGATCGCCAAGCGCGCGTGAGCCGCGTGATTCGCGGCAGCGTGAGCCAGGTGTGGCGTGCACATAACGAGCCCGCGCTCATGCAGCGCTGGTTACTTGGCCCCGACGGCTGGACGATGCCCGTGTGCGAGATCGCGCAGCAGGTGGGCGACCGCTATCGCTACGAGTGGGCCTCGGCCGACGGCGCGCAGCGTTTCGGTTTTGAAGGTGAGCTGTTGGAAAGCGCTGCGCCGCACCGCGCCGTGACGACCGAGCGCATGATCGGCGCGCCCGGTCCGTCCACACGCAACGAACTCACGCTCACGGCCGTCGATGGCGGCACGCTGCTCAGCCTCGTGATCACGTACCCCACCAAGGAACTGCGCGACATGATCCTGGCCACGGGCATGACGACCGGCATGGAAGCGAGCTATGCGCGGTTGGAGCGAGAGGTGCTGGCGGGATAGCGAAGGGCGAGGCGGCTGTCGTTAACTGCCATGGTGGCCGGCGACGACGACGTTCTTGGCCAGCGTCTTGAAGCGTTCGCCGTTGGCTTGAACGACCGTAATCGTCACGTGTCCGGTCTTGCTCGTGTTGATGTCGCGGACGATACCCGATTTCCCGGCGTGCGTCCCACCCACGACCGAACAGGATGCACCGTCCGTGAGGTCCTTCACCGATTTCTCGTGCATGGGCTTCTCTCGATTCGGTATGTGAGGCTGTCGCTCGCTCGTGATAGTAGAAGAGGGGGTCACCACGGGCGCCCGGACTTTCACAGCACAAGCTGCGCGGCGATCTCCCACAGTCGCTGCGCATTGTGCGCGTTCATCGCGTAGTGTGCGACGCCGCTATAGTCGGCGGGTCGCCGAGTGACCGTGGCGGCTTCGTTGCAATCTTCGAAGTAGCGACCGCCGATGCCTTCGAGCATCGGATGGGCGGCTAACAGGATAGACGTCGCGGCGCCTTGCGCCACGGACTTCTGTCGCTCGATCGGTGTTCTCAGGCCACCGGTGTGCTTCTGCAGATTGGTCGCGATCGCCCCCGGATTGAGGGCATTCGCGAAGATGCCATGATCGGACCACCGACGTGTGGCCTCTACGGCCAGCAGCGCGCACGCCGACTTGGATTGCCCGTATGCGACGAACGGATCATAGGGCATGAAGTCGAAGTGCAGATCATCGAACAGCACGGGCGCGATCAGGTTTCCGCTCGAACTCACCGACACGATTCGTGCCCCGCCTGCGCTGGCCATCGCAGGGAAGAGGCCCTGAGTCAGCGCGAAATGTCCAAGAAAGTTGGTGGCGAACTGCATCTCCCACCCCTGCGAAGTCCGCTCCAGCGTCGGAATCGCCATCACGCCGGCGTTGTTCACGAGAATGTGGAGAGGACCACTCCACCCCGCGGCGAAGGCGTGCACGGAGCGCAGGTCGGAAAGATCCAGCGGTGCCACATGCACTCGAGGGTTTCCCGTTGACGACCGAATCTCGGACGCCACCGCTTCCCCCACCTCGACGCGACGGACCGCGACGACGACCTCAGCACCCGCGCGTGCCAGCACGCGCACCGTCTCGATGCCAATTCCAGAGGCCCCGCCGGTCACGAGAGCGCGCTTCCCCGTGAGGTCGACCCCGTGCATGACGTCATCGGCCGTGGAGGAGAAGCCGAAGAGAGTGCGGATGGGCGTGTGCATAACCGTGGTCAGGGCCGAGGACTGCTTAATCTACGTCATCAGCACGAGCCGGAGCAGAGCGGCTTACGACCGGCATGACCGTGGGATCAGGTCAACTCGGCGATGGCCAACGTGCCGTACTTGCGCATGACGGATGGCCGAAAAGTGCGAAGACTCTCCGCTGCCTTCGTGGTCTGGGCATCCTCCGGCGCGTAGACGAGGACGAACGCCGCGCCTTGTGCCGCCAGACGCAGCAGAGTCTTCGCATCTGCGGACTCATCCGTGTACAGCTTGGACAGTTGTTCACCGAGCTTCGCGAAGAGGCCCTTCTCGGCCTCGACGTCCCGCTCATGTGCCAACACGTCCGCTCCGGAAGCGACGATCACCTCGTCGGCGGCGAAGCCTTGGCCGTGCACATGCTCGGCGGCCGTTCTTGCCGTCGGACCGTCCGCGAATACGGCGAGCAGATAGTTCTTGGGATAGAAGGCGCCGAACGAGAGCGCGCCGTCCTTGAACGGTGGTTCGCCAGGAATGGCCTGCGCTTCGGGAGTGTCTGTCATGTGCGGGGGCCGATGATGACGGGTCGTAGGTCGACTCGAGTCGACGAACGGCGATAGCACGCACAGCGATTGCACGCACGGCGCGTGCCAATCAACACCCGGCGAGCATACTTTCGCCTGCTGCTGCATGACGCTACCGTAGGCGGTCCGCATGTGCCCTCACGAGGCGTTCCCCGACTGCATTCGACATGACGACCCAGCAGCCATTGTCTCCCATGCAACAGATGCACGACGCGATGCAGCGATGCGACGCCGACGCCGTGCGATCACTCTTCGCTCAACACGCGGAGTTCCGTCCGATGATCAACGCGCCGGCATTTCCGTTCGACGCGCCGGCCATCGTCGCGAACGCCAACAACCTGGCGATGCTGGAGGTGCTGCTCGAGTTCGGGGCCGATCCCAACGCGCGCAGCGCGTGGTGGGCTGGCCCATTCCACGCGCTGCATGTGGCCACCGGTGCGGCCGCCGAACGACTGCTCGCGGCGGGTGCCATTCCCGACGCCTGCGCAGCGGCCCATCTCGACGATGCGGATCTGCTCGCCTCGATGATCGGCGCCGACCCAGCGTGCGTGCATGAGCGCGGAGGTGATGGACAAACGCCGCTGCACTTTGCGCGTTCGCGCGGCGTGATCGATCTGCTGCTGCGCGCGGGCGCTGACATCGATGCGCGCGACGTGGATCACCGCGCCACGCCGGCCGAATGGATGCTCGATCGCTCGCGCGATGCGGGACGTTACGCGCTGGCGCAGTATCTCGTGGAGCGCGGTGCCCACGCCGACATCTTCATGACAGCGGCGCTCGGGCTGACGGATCGCGCCGTCGCGTTGCTGCAAGCGCGTCCCTCGCTGTTGAGTGAGCAGACCGCTCGCGGCGCCTATGCCGAAATGCCACCGAGCAGCTTTCACATGTACTTCTGGACGATCGGAAGCAACCGCTCGCCGTTGGAGGTCGCCGCGCAGTTCGGGCACGACGACACACTCACCGCGATGCGATCGTTCGCCACGCCGGTGCAGCTGCTGCGCTTCGCCTGTCGCCGCACCGATGTCGAAGCAGCGCGAGCGCTGGTGCGCGAACACCCGCACGTGGTGGCGTCACTCGACGCGCGGGACCATCGGGCCATTGCCGATGCCGCCTGGGACGGCGACGCACCGGCGGTCGCACTCATGCTGGAGCTGGGCTTCGACCCGGCCACGCCGGGACACGATTCCGGCACCGCGTTGCATTGTGCGGCGTGGCGGGGGTCGGCGGAAACCGTGGCCGTCTTGCTCGGGACACCCGCAGGCCTCGCATTGATCGCGCAGCGGGATGCGCATCATCAGGGCACGCCATTGGGATGGTGCCGCCACGGGGCCGAGCACGGCCCGCGCGACGGCAACTTTGCGTCGGTGGAACGGTTGTTGTTGGAGTGCGGCGCGGAGGAGTGAGCTGCGCGCCGCAGGACACTCACTCCAGCCCGATCTTCCGACGAATCTCCGCGTTCGGCCCCTCGAATTTCGGGATCGCCACGTTGCCGATGTAGCCGAGGTCTTTCCACCCCTGCGGCGTGGTGTAGAACGCGGTCGCCGTCTGATCGCGGATGGTGTCGAAGAACTGCGCGGCAAACTGGTGCTCGGGCTTCGCCTTCGGCAGATAGCAGATGTCGTCGCAGATCGCGGTGCGCTGCGCGGTGGTGGCCAGATGGAAGCGCTTGCCGAAACGCGTGTTCGCTTCCCGATCGAGCCAGGCCAGTCCGCCGCGCACGCGCACGAGCGAGGCATCACCGCCGGGCCGACTGGCCCACTCGTTGATGTACGCCGGCGCACCGACCGCCGACGCCGAGGGGCTCTTGGCGTCGGCGGGGATGATCATGTCGCACAGCGCGCCGAGCGTGGTCATCTCGCGTAACTGCAGGCGCATCGGCCAGTCGGCCTTGGCCACCTGCAGCACCGGGTCGCTCGGCGTTCCGCGCGGGCCTTTGCGCTTGGCTTGGCTCGCTTCGTCGAGCATCGGCAGCGGTGCACGCGGCACCGGCGCGACCGGTGCCGCCGACGACGGCGCGGGTAGCATCGGCACCATCGCGGCCGCCGCCATCGCCTTCAGCGTATCGCGGCGCGTCATGCCCTGCCCGGCCGGCTTCGGCTCGTCGTTCGCGGTGTCGTTCGTCTCTTCGTTCACGTCGTCGCGCATCAGAGATTCCCCCGCTTCAGTTCTTCCACGATGTGATCGCAGCTGCGCCACGCGAGCGCGAGGATCGACAACGTGGGGTTCTTGTCGGCGTTCGACACGAACGTGGCGCCGTCGGTGACGTACAGGTTCTTCACGTCCCATGACTGACCGAACTCGTTGAGCACCGACGTTTTCGGATCGCTGCCCATGCGCACGGTGCCCACTTCGTGGATGATCGAACCACCGGCCGCGATCGCCTTGTTGCCATCGGTCTGCACCGTGCCCTGCACCGTTCCGCCCATCTTGTCGATGATCTCGGCGAACGTCTTGTGCATATGCGCCGCCTGCTGGATCTCATGCTCCGACCACTTCCAGTGGAAGCGCAGCACCGGAATACCCCACTGGTCCACCGCCACCGGATCGATCTCGCAGTATGAGTCCTCGTTCGGGATCATCTCGCCACGGCCGTCGAAGTACATGAACGAACCGTAGTAGCGACGGGCTTCTTCCTTGAACTTCTTGCCGTACGCCCCCTGCGTGAAACTCTCGAGCCCACCGAAGATGCCGGGCCCGGGCATGCCGCGTCCGCCGCCGAATTCGATGTGATAGCCGCGCGCAAACGACATCTTGCCGGCCTTCTGATCACCGTACTTCCACCACGGCATGTACATGTGGATGCCGGCGGTACCGTCTTCATTCACCGGCGGCAGTCCTTCCAGTCGAGGAATCTGCGCCGAGAGTCCGGCGCCCACGGTATCCATGAGATACTTGCCGACCACGCCACTACTGTTGGCGATGCCGTTCGGGAACATCGTGCTCTTGGAATTCAGCATGATGCGCGACGTTTCGCACGCGCTCGCCGCCAGCACCACCACCTTGGCCGTGACGTGATGATCGACGCGCGTGAGCTTGTCGATGTAATGCACGCCGCTCGCCTTGCCTTGCGCATCGATGGTCACTTCGCGCACCATCGCGTCGGTAATCAACGTGACGTTGCCGGTGGCCATCGCCGGCGGCAGCAACACCGTGGTGCTCTGGAAGTTCGCCTTGATCGAGCAACCGCGGCCGCAGTCGGTGGCGTAGAAGCAGGCCATGCGCTCGTTCATGCTCTGCCGCAGCACGCGCTGGGCCAGCGCATTGCCGGGGTGCAGCTTGGCCGGGAGGCGGGCCGAGTCCTGTCGCTGTGTGAGCACGGCGCGGTGCGCGGGGATCACGGGAATTTTGAGCGGATCACACGCCTGTTTGGCCAGCAGCTCGTACGAGCGCGCGGCTGGCGGCGGCTGCAACACACCGGGTGAGGATCGCGGAGTGTTCTCGAGATCATCGTCACCGCCGTACACGCCGATGAGCAGTTCCGTCTTGTCGTAGTACGGCGCCATCGTGTCGTACGTCATCGGCCAGTCGGCACCGAGTCCGTCGCGCGACTTGGGCTTAAAGTCGTACGGGCCCATGCGCAGCGAGATGCGGCCCCAGTGGTTGGTGCGCCCTCCCAGCATGCGGGAGCGCCACCAGCTGAACTGGCTGCCCGGCGCCGTCGTGAACGGCTCGCCCGGTACGCGCCAGCCGCCATCGACCGTGGCATCGTAGAAACCGAACGGCTTGTCCGCATTGCCACTGCCGCGCAGCGGCGCGTCTTTGGGCGTCTGGAACATAGGCGTTTCGGTAACCGGGTCGTAATCACGCCCCGCTTCGAGGAGCAGCACCTTGAGCCCCTGCACCGACAGCTGATAGGCGGCCATTCCACCGCCGGCGCCGGAGCCAACGACGATGACATCGTACTGCGGCGCAACTTTGGAACGACGGGAGTACACGCGGAACACTCCACTGCGGGCGGGAGGCGGGGGGTGCATCGATGCACCACATGCCAAGCTATCGCGGAGACATGAAACGCGTCAGGCGTGGCCGAGGGCGACTCGCAGCATCGCATCGATCTCGTCGTCACCGGTCGGCAGCGCGATCGCACGCGGGTCAGCGCCGGCGCGAAGCAACGCGGCGATGATGCGCCGGTGGTCCGGACGTGGTTCGTTCCGCGCCGACCACTCCGCGGTCGCGAGCGGGGTGCCGCCGTACCGGCTCAGGGTCTCCAACGGCACGCCCCGAGAAAGCAGCAGCTCCACCACCGCCAGCTGTCCACGATTCGCCGCCCAGTGCAGCGCATTCATACCCGTGCCGGTGCCGGCCTCGGGATCGACGCCGAGGTCGAGCAAGTAGCGTGCGACTTCGAGCTCCCCCAGCCAGCAGGCCGTGGTGAGCGCTTCGGTGAGCGCCTGCGGCTCGGACGCGAACGCCCCTGCGCTCACCCACCGCACGATCGCACTGGAGTGCGCGTCGCCATGCGTCGTGACAAAGACCGGCGTCAGCGCCGTGCAGTCACCGTTCAGCAGGCCGCGGAGCACCGCGTCGAACGTCCATGCCTCTCGGGTGCTCATCGCAGACGAGGCCTCATCGTGAAAAGGCGTATACATGCCGGTACTCCCACGTCGTCGCGCCAGGCACACGGAACTCCTTCAACTTACGCACCGTCGCCGTTCCCAAGGTCCACGTGTATCGAAACTCGACCGGCTTGTTGTTGTCCATGCCTCGGCCCAGCAGCACCAATTCCAGACCCTCGGCTGTTTCGCGCCGTGACGCAATCGTCAGCGTATCCTGTACGCCGCCCGGCGCGCCCTCGATCACCCGATCGCCGTCGACACGCACCACGTCAGTCGAGTAGATCGTCTTGCCCGGGCCGTCGTCGTAGACCGTGCGCACGCGAAACGCATCGCTGCCGCCGATCGGCGCCACATGCTGCACGGTGGGCAGTGTCACCATGCGCCCCGTGCCGTAGTCGCGATAGACAAGACTGCCGCGCATCAGTCCCGTCGTGCGTGCGAGCAGTGCACCAGCGTCGCCCGCCCACGGCGTCGACTGGGCCATGAGCAGCGCGCGATCGCGATTGGCCCGCAGGTCATCGATCGTCTCCGTCGCATCGATATCGGGGAACACGCCCATGCCGGCGACGAACGGCACGTTCACGTCGGTCCGCTTGAGGGGAATGCGCACGCGCACACCACTCGCCGGCAACCGCAGAAACAGAATCTGTCCCGCCGTCGGCCCCTCGGCGCTTCCTCCCGTCTCCTCACCAACCAGGCGAAGGCGGCCGCTACGCGCGCCGGCCTGCTGCAGCACGGCCAACAACATGGTCGTCGCCGAGCTGTTGCGGCGGCTCGTCAGCACGGAAATGCGACCGGAGAACGCGCCCGGCGCCGGGTCGAGCGTCGGCGTCGCGAACCGCTCGGCGTACCAGCCGTCGTCGCGACGGGTGAACGCCAATGCGTCGGGCGCGAAGAGCGCCGACGGATCGCTCCACGTCTCGAACGCCGTGCGCAACTCCGGCGCCACGTTGATCGTGCGCCGACGGACCGCCTTGAGCGGAACCAGAGGTGCCGAGATGAGATGACGCACGAGGCCCCACGCCGCGTCGTCGGAGCCACCACCATTGTCGCGCAGATCGACCACCAGCTGTGTCACACCGCGCGCACGGATAGCATTGAACACGCTCGCATAGAGCGAATCGACGGCGACCGGCGTGCGATAGTTCACAAAGCTGCGCACCGTGAGCAACGCGGTCGAATCATCGAGCGCGCGCCACGCGGTGCCCGTGCGAAAATCGGCCGGCTGCGCGTCGCCGAGCGCCTGCCACGCCGCGTAGGTGATCGGGGCGCGGGTGATCGTGCTCGTGGCACCCGCTGCGTTCACGAGGGTCAGAGTCCATGAACGGGCGAATCCGAACTCGAACGGCCAGTAGTGATCCAGGTCGTTGCCCATGAGGTCCCCGTCCGACTCGAGGCGGGCGGTGCGCGCGAAGTCGGTGAAGCCGTCAACGGCCACGTAGCGGGAGAGGCGCGCGACCACGTCCTTGGACGCAATGCCGTTGATGGCGCGGATCTCGGTACCGCGCTCCAGTCCGGACCCGGTCACCACGAAGATCCGGTCGCCAAGCATCCGCACGCGTACCGGCAGAAACGTGGGCTGGGTCGTGCGATACTGATAAATCGACCGCGGCAGCTCGGCCTTGGTGTGATCGCAACGGAGCTGCGCGAGCAACAGCGCGACGTCATGGTAAAAGTCCATGTCGGTCATGGGCTGCGCAGCGCGGCGTTCCAGACGTGCGAACGCGGAATCGATGACCTTTCGCGGCGTGTACCGATCCCAGCCGGCATGCACCTCGCTCAGGGCGCGACGCAACAGCGCGAGGTCGGCGACCAGGTCGGCCGTCGCGAGCGTGCGCGGCACGTAGGCCTGGGTGTCGAGCTGGGCTGCTCTCGGCGCGGACTGCGCCGGCGCGGGAGAAACGGCGACGGTCGCGGCGACGGCGGCGAGGGCAAGCGAGCGGGACAGCGCTGACCTGAAGGACACGAACGACATGCAAACTCCGGTATGGGGACGACGCGAATCTCCCCAAACCGCGGGCCCATCGCGTCGCGAAACACACGAACTGCGCGGATTTATGGAGTTTGAGACGTCACGGCATCGGCCAAGCGCTTGAATTCGGTCGGAGTGACCGATGCGACGCGTTTGAAGACGCGGTTGAACGACGCCTTGGAGTTGAAGCCAGCGTCCAGCGCGATCGTGAGGATGTCGCGATCGGCGCTCGCGGTGCGCAATTCGGCTTGCACCGCGTCGACTCGGATCCGATTGATGAACTCGTTGAAGTTGACGCCGAGCCCATCATTGAGGGCGCGGGAGAGATAGGTGGTGTTCGTGGCCAGCAGACGGGCGAGCCTCGGGGCCGTGAGTTCCGGGTCTCGCCACCAGCAACCGGCGCGTACCTCGGCGTCGAAGCGCTCACCCATGTCGCGCCAATCGGCCGGCCGTTCGGTCTTCGGCAGGACGGCCACCGCCTCGGTAGCCGCCTCGGTGGCCGCCTCGGTCGCCGGCGCGAGCACCACCGGCAGCTCTGGCTCGGCCACTGCGTCCGGCCGCGGATACGCGAGACGGGCGCTGCGGAGACCGCCGAGTCCGAGGCCGTACACCAGGACCGAGAACCAAAGGTAGAGCGGCAGGCGGTCGAAGTAGGTGAGACCGCCGACGGCGGCTTCGTACAGACTGTGCGCCACCCAGAGCGCGACGGTCACGCTACAGGCGATCAGGAAGCGTCGGGGCCAGTCGAGCCGGAACTCCTCGCGGTTGGAGAGGGCCGTATCGAGCCAGTGCTGATAGCGCGCGTGCGTACGCCAGGCGAGGGCCACGTAGATGACGAGCGCCACGAAGGACCACGTCGTTTCGATCGGCACGATGTACGGCACATGCGCGACCGTATTCCAGTGGTTCTTGAATGCCAGCGGTTGCACGAAGATCGTGCTGTAGTACGCCCCCTGCAGGGCCGCGGGCACGAAGTGCCACGCCCACCGGGTCGGAAGTGCGCCGGTGCAGATCACGTGGATGTACAACCAGATCACCGCGCCGATCGCCAGCGACCACTCGTACGGCATGAACGAGAGCCATGGCCACGTGTCGTAGAAGCCCGCGAAGCCGATGATGTACGGCAGCACCCGAAACGCGACAATCGTGAGCAGCGCGGCGAGCAGCCGATTCGCCGTGCGGTTCACCGGTGCGCGCAACAACAGGCCCGCAAGCACGAGCGCGTGCGCCGTGCCGATGCTGAGGAGGATGCTGTTGCGGCCGAAGGAGATCATGCTGACTGGAATGGCGTAGAAGGAGCCGAGAGGCAATGTAGACGGACGAGGTGCATATCAAGCGCGCGCGGGTGTGCGCGTGCCCTCATCGCTGGCTCGTGCGTCTATATTGTGTATTGGCCGACGGGGGCCGTCTCTTCGCCTCCAACGTCTGCCGAGTGATGTGCCGTTATGCCTGATCTACTGCTCCCCGAACACCCGTCGGGTGGCGCGCGCAAAGTGCTGTGGCCGATTCTGGTCGGTATGCCACTCGCACTGTTGGCGGTGCTGCTGGCGGCCGGGCGGAGTCTCGGCGGCATCGAGCTGGCCGGCCCGGTCGTGCTCCTCGGTGCGGCACTGGTCGCCTTGTCAGCCGTGGCCGTGGGCCGTGTGCGCACGGCATCGACGGTCCTGATCCTATCGTTGATCGGGTCCGGCGCGTTGATGGTGGTCGGATACGGCTCCATTCGCTCGATCGGCTACCTCTGCTTCATCGGCGCCGTAGTCGTGGCGGGCATCTTCCACGGTCCGCGCGTGCTGATCGCCGCGCTCGTCGCGAATATCGTGCTGGTCGGCTCGCTGGTGTACGCCGAAATGCACGGGATCATGGTCTCGTTGAATCGGCCGATCAGCGTGTTTCACGGGCTCGCGATGAGCTTCGCGCTGGCACTGATCGGATTCGCCGTCCACTACTCGCGCACCGTCGCCGTGAGCGCGGCGACCGAATTAGCGCAGCAGCTGCGGGAGCGCGAACAGGTCGAGGCCACCATTCGGCAGACCGAGGAGCGACTCCGCCTCAGTATGGAGGCGACGCGCCAGGGCTGGTTCGATCTCGATCTTCGCACGGGTGCGGTGATGACTAGCGCGCACTTCGCGCGCATCATGGGCGCCGATCCGCACGAGCCGAATATGAGCCAGTCGACGTGGATGAACAGCATTCACCTCGACGATCGCGCGGCGGTGCTGGGGCTGTTCGAGGAGTGCCTGCGGACCGGCGACACGCGTCAGATGGAGTATCGCATGCGGACGCGCACGGGAGGCAGCGTCTGGATTCGCTCGATCGCCAAGGTCGTGGAGTGGGATGCGCAGCAGCGGCCCGTTCGCATGACCGGAACGCACACGGACATTTCGGACCAGATGCAGGTGCTGATCGCCCTGCGCCAAAGCGAGCGACAGTATCGCACCTTGGTCGAGCTCTCACCCGTGGCCATTCTGGTCCAACGTGGCGGCATCGTCCTCTACGGCAACGCGGCGGCGACGGCCTTGCTCGGTGCGCATGGACTTGACGATGTCGTCGGGATGTCGCTAACCCAATTCGTGCATCCGGAGGACCGCGATGCGCTCCTGCAGTACACGGCGGCCACGCCGTCTGCTGACGTGGCCGGTCGCATGACCGAGCTGCGATTCGTGCGCGTGGACGGAGAGACGCTCGAAGTCAGCGTCCAGTGCACCCCCATCACCTTTGAGGGCGCCACTGCCGTGCAGCTCAACTGCACCGATATCTCGGCCCGGAAGCGCGCCACCGAGACGCTCTTGCGGTCGCGCCAGCTGGAGTCGCTGGGCACCCTCGCCGCCGGTATTGCGCACGACTTCAACAATATCATCCTCGCCATCCGCGGAAACGCAGAGCTCGCGGCGTTGGATATCGGCGCGCACCACGCGGCCGCCGATGCCGTCACCGAAATCACGCGCGCGAGCGCCCGGGCGAGCGAGATCGTCCGCCGCATCACGACGTTCGCACGACCGAAAACGCCCAATCGTGAGTACGTCGCGCTGCCGACGTTGATCGACGAAGTCCTGAAGCTCCTGCGACCCACAATTCCGGCCGGCATCGCCCTGCACCTTCGCACAGGCGAGCCCGTGGCGAGTGTTCATGCCGACGCGGCCCAACTGCACGAAGCACTCGTGAATCTCACGGCCAATGCCGCCGATGCGATCGGACACCGTGAAGTCGGTGCGATCACCTACGTGCTCGACGGCATCACGCTCGACACCGAGCACGCGCAGTCGTTGGGACTCGCGGTGGGCGACTATGTACGCATCTCGGTGAGCGACACCGGTCGCGGGATGGACACCACGACGATGGCCCGCGCGTTCGACGCGTTCTTCACGACGAAGCCAATCGGCGAAGGGAGCGGCCTTGGCCTGTCCATGGCCTACGGCATCGTCCGAAGTCACGGTGGCGCGCTGGTCGCCAACAGTGCCCCCGGCGCCGGGACAACCTTTCGACTGTACCTGCCGGCTGCATCGGGCAAGGCGGTTGAGGTGTCGACCGCCGATGCCACCCCAGCCGTGTCAACCATTTCGCGACGTGTGATGTATGTGGACGACGAAGCGCAACTCGTACGGCTCGCGCAACGGATCTTGAGCCGTGCCGGACATCACGCGGAAGTGTTCACTGATCCGGCATCGGCGCTCGAGCGCTTTCGCCAGGCTCCCGGGGAATTCGATCTCGTCGTGACCGATCTCACGATGCCTGGCATGTCCGGGCTCCAGTTGGCGCGTGCGGTGAAGACGGTCCGCGCCGAGATGCCGATCGTCATGGTGACCGGTGACGCCGACGCGACCGCTGAAGCGGAGGCCGAGGAGGCCGGTATCGCGTTCGTGGCGGTGAAAGCCTCCGTGGGTCATCAACTGATAGGCCTCGTCGAGCGGGTCTATCCCGGCGAAGCCTAGGGCCGTCGAGATTGCGTTTATCGACCTGACGGGCAACTTAGGCGCAGCAGTTTCGTCTCAGCCCGCCTACGGATCAGGAGACCCCCCTTGAAGTACTGTTCACGTTCATGGCGTCGCGTTGCGACCCGTGTCGCCCTCGCGGTCGCTGGCAGCGTCGCCGGGACCGCACTGCAGGCGCAGACCCCTGTGTATCCGCTCGATCAACTCTCCGCCAAGGAGCACTGGGCGATCTACGACGTGTTGCAGGCGTCGGGCAAACTCGACTCCACCTTCCGGCTGCTGTACGAGGGGCTCAAGGAGCCGGCCAAGCGCGAGGTGCTGGCCTGGCAGCCGGGGCAGCCGCTCACGCGCGAGGCCACCGTGCATCTCACGCAGGGCAAGTTCGGCTACGAAGCGGTGGTGGATATCACCGGCAAGAAGCTGGTCTCGTGGACGCAGCTGCCGGGCAAGCAGTTCATGACCAGCGGACCGGAATCGGATGCGGCGGAAGGCGTGGCCTTGAAGGATCCGCGCGTGAAAGCGGCCCTGCGCCAACGCGGCGTGACGGACTTCACGCATGTGTCGTGCGGTCCGGCCAACAACGGCTACTTCGATCTGCCCGAAGAGCGCAACGTGCGCGTGTTGCACGTGACCTGCGACGACGAACGCGGCCGCATCTCGGGCTACGGTGAGTCGTTCAGCGGCTTCGTGGTGGTCGTGGATCTCACCAATGAAAAAGTGCTGCGCATCGTGGACGTGGCCAACGCGCGCAGTGGCCTGCCCGACGGTCACTCCCCAGAGGAGATCGGCCCCACGCGCGCGCCCGTGAACGCGGTGGAGATGGTGCAGCCCAAGGGCGCGACGTACACGCTCAATGGACACGAAGTCGCGTGGCAGAATTGGAAGTTCCACTTCCGCATGGACATGCGCCGCGGGCTCGTGCTCTCACGTGTGCGCTACGTGGATGGGGGCAAGGAGCGCTCGGTGATGTATCAGGGCTCGTTGTCGGAGCTGTTCGTACCGTACATGGATCCGTCGGATCCGTGGAATTACCAAGGCTACTTCGACCTCGGCACGTATCCATTCGCCTTCGGTGGCATCGCCAGTTCGCTCGAACCGGGCGTGGAGTGCCCGCTCTACGCCACGTACTTCCACAGCTACGTAGTGACGGCCAAAGGTGCGCCGCGCGAGCGTCAGCGTACCGCCTGTCTGTTCGAGCGCAACACCGGCGACGTGGCATGGCGCCACACGCGCGCCGCTGGCAGCGTGAACGAAGCACGCCCGCGCACCGACCTCGTGCTGCGCATGTACATGAATGCCGGCAACTACGACTATCTGTTCGACTGGGTGTTGAGCCAAGACGGCGCGATCACCGTCAACCTCGGCGCCACGGGCATGGACCAGGTGAAGGCCGCCACCGGTACGCCCAAGGACAACGACTACGGGCGGGTGATTGCCAACAAGCTCGTGGGCGTGAACCACAGCCACTTCTTCTCGTTCCGCCTCGACATGGATGTGGACGGCACGCAGAACTCCTTGCTGGTGGACAAGCTGCAGACGACCACGTTGCCCAAGGAGAATCCGCGCCGCAGCATCTGGACAGTGAACACGCTCACGGCGCAGACCGAGAAGGATGGCATGCGCATGTCGGCCATGAATGCGCCGGAGGTGTGGCGTATCGTGAATCCGGCGGTGAACAACGCGTTCGGCTGGCCGGTGGGCTACGAAATCGAAGGACATGGCGCGATGTCGCTGATGAGTCCCGACGACTACATGCGCCAACGCGCCGGGTTCGTGGACCACACGCTCTGGACGACACCGTACGCGCCGGCCGAGCTGTACGCGAGCGGGGATTATCCCACCAACAGCGTAGCCGGTGACGGACTCACGAAATGGACGTCGGCCAATCGCGCCATCGCCAACACCGATGTGGTTACCTGGCTCACCCTTGGCTTCCACCATGTGCCGCGTCCGGAAGACTGGCCGGTGATGCCGGTGGCGTGGCACAGCTTTGCGATCAAGCCGGTGGGCTTCTTCGGGCGCAGTCCGGCCATGGATATTCCGCGGCAACGCTGACGCAATCGCGTACCCCGTCGCTAACCTCACCCGCTCGGCGAAAAGCTGTCGAGCGGGTCTACGGATGGCGTGACCAATCCGTTGGCGGCGGCCACGAGAAGGGATGCGCGCACCGGCTTGGCGAAGAACACCGTCCGATCGAGCATTTCACCACTCCATTCCCGGGCGATCGTCGCGTTCGCGCTCAGCGCGACCACCGGTACGTCGCGTTCCACGGCGCGCATCGATTTCACGAGATACACACCATCGAATTCCGGCAAGTCGAGGTCGGTCACGAGCAGCGCAATAGGCCGGCCGGCCTCTTGCTGATCGCGGCAGATCGAGAGTGCCTCCGTGCCGTTAGCGGCGGTCAGCACATTCCATCCATCGCGTTCGAAGGCACGCGTAGCCCACGCGAGCACCGCCGGAAAGTCATCGACGATGAGGACGGTCCGCACCGTGGCAGCTGGGGCGATCATGCGATCTTCACCGCATGCAGCTTGCGGGCGCGCTTGTCGGCGTACAACGCTTCGTCGGCCGATCGCATCAGTGTGGCCAAACTCTGAGGAGCCTCGGGCAACCATGTGGCAACTCCGATGCTCGACGACAACACAAAGTCGCGCTCCTCACGTGCATTCGCGGCATCAATCGCGGCGTGCAAGCGACCGATGAACACGTCGCTGTCCCGGCCGGTCGTTCCGCTGAGCAATAACGTGAACTCGTCACCACCTAGCCGCGCCGCCAGGTCACTGTCACGGATCGCCTCACTCAACAGCGAGGCCATTTCCACGAGCGCCTCGTCACCGATATCGTGCCCGAAGCAATCGTTGATCTGCTTGAACGCATCGAGATCCAGCGCCAGCACCGAAAATGGCATGGCCGTGCGCTGCGCCAACGCCAAGTGATGTTTTGCGCGCTCGCTGAATCCACGTCGGTTGTACAAACCCGTGAGCGAATCGCGCTCCACCTGATGTTGCAACCGCTCTTGCGCAGCGGTGAGCGCCCGCAGCGTCGAACGGAGTTCTATCTCGGCCATTGCGGCGGCGGCGAGATCCTCCAGCGTGGCGATCTGATCGACCGTCCACTGCACCGGGGCCGTGTCTATCGCGCACATCGATCCGAGATTCTCTCCCCCGGAGGTTCGGAGCGGGACGCCAGCGTAGGCAACCACGCCAAGTTCGCCGAACGCCATATTGTCCATGACGAGCGGATGCACCGAGGCGTCTTCGACGATCAACTTCGTGCCGTTCGTCACCACGTACTGACAGAACGAGTGTGTGAGCGGCGTCCCTCGTTGCGCCCCTGCCCAACCACCAAGGCCCGCCATGCCGGGAAAGTGCTGCCCTCGATCATCGACGAGGCTCACCAACGCCACCGGTACGTGCAATAGCCGGGTGGTCAGTCTCGCCAGGCGGTCGAGGACATCGTTGGTGGCCCCGTCCAGTAGCTGGCTGGCGCGGACCGCCGCGAGGCGCGCCGGGTCGGTCAAGCGCGTGAAGTGCTGCTCTGGCGCAAGCCAGGAACTACGATCACGGGAAAGGACGTGCATGGAGCACTCACAACCAGAAGATGCGGTAGCACCGGTCACATTCGACTTCGAACGTCGACATCGGCTATAAGGTACTATCGGCAGCAGTTTCAGAATCTGGAATCATTGCTATTAAGAGCCATCGCACCGACGTCGATACCCGCAGTGACGTTGGTTTACGATGCATTCTCTTCGCTCCACTTCGGTATGAATCTCGCCGCCCCCGCTTTCGACATATTCGGCCAGGCCTTGTCTGGTGACAGCTGCGTGATCCAGGATGCGCTTCACGCGATCCGCACGCATCTCGACATGGAGGTGGCGTACTTCTCCGAGTTCATCGACGGCCGTACTGTGTTTCGGCGAGTCGACGCGCCCGGGTTGGAGCACTTGATCAAGCCGGGAGACTCACAGGCACTCGACGACGTGTACTGCATGCACATTCTCGAAGGGCGCTTGCCGGAATTGATTCCAGACACGTCGTTGCTCCCGCTCGCCATGTCGATGCCGATCACGCATTCGACGCCGATCGGCTCGCACGCCAGTGTTCCCGTACTACGGCCCGACGGATCGGCGTTTGGCATGTTCTGCTGCCTGAGTCCGCGGCCGAATCCGTCGCTGAACGATCGCGACCTGGATATGCTGCGCGTGTTCGCCGGCATTGCGGCCAAGCAGGTCAATACGGAGCTCGAGCAGCATCGCTCTGGACGGGAAGTTCGCGCGCGCATCGAATCGATCATCGCGGAAGAGGCGTTCTCCATCGCCTATCAACCGATTTATGATTTGAGCACCAACGTCGTGGTTTCGTGTGAAGCGCTGTCGCGCTTCGCCGCCACGCCGTACCGCACGCCTGATGTGTGGTTCGCCGAGGCGGAGGCAGTCGGCCTGGGCATCGAACTCGAATTGGCAGCCATACGGGCGGCGTTAACGGCGTTCATGCACCTTCCTGACGAAATCTCCCTCTCGGTCAATGCATCGCCCGACGCGATTCTCTCGGGGCGCCTGTCGGATCTCCTCGACGCGCGCTTCATGCACCGCACGATCCTGGAGGTGACCGAGCACGCGAGAGTTGGCAATTACGCCGACCTCCACGCGGTACTCGCGCCGTTTAAGGCGGCGGGCCTGCGCGTCGCGATCGACGACGCCGGCGCCGGCTACTCGGGGCTGCAGCATATCATCCAACTCGCTCCTGAGCTCATCAAGCTCGACATGTCGCTCACACGAAACATCGACCAGGAACCGGCGCTGCGTGCACTCGTGACCGCGATGACGTTCTACGCCGGCGAAACGGGTGCCACCGTGGTGGCCGAGGGAATCGAAACCGACGGCGAGATGGAGACGCTCCGCCGGCTTGGCGTACAGCGAGGTCAGGGATATCTGCTGGGCAAGCCGGGACCACTTGCCACTGCCGCGTGGCTGCCTGCGCACGTCACCGACTCGTGCACCGATAGCTGTCACGTACGACACTGATTGTGAAATGCGCGAGAGGCGACTCGTTTCTCGCGAGACGCAGCATACAATGTGCGCCTGCGAGGTGTACCCCCAAGGCGTACGATGCGGCGTCCTGAGCAGCTCTGCCGAGCACCGCGCGACCGAAGCCGGTTGCCACTCTGGCGGGACTGATGACGTAGGCTCCCGGAGCAACAATGCAGTGGTTTTCGAACCTCCCGATCGGCCGTAAGCTCGCACTTGGCTTCGGCGCCGTGGCAATCTTGCTCGTTGTCGTCGGGTATGAAGGCATCGCGACAGCCCGTCGGATCAATGGCCTCATGAGTGAAATGCAAGTGTCGCACGCTATGCCCGCGCTGCATCTGAAGGAGGCGAATGTTCAGGTGCTGCGCATTTCACGCGCCGTTCGCAATGCGATCTTGGATGACGATGCGGCAGCGGTCGACAAGCGGGCCGCTGACATCAAAGTGTACGATTCCACATTTCAGGCAGAATTCGCGGAGTACGCTAAGCACATCAAACGCGACGAACAGAAGCAGCAGGCCGCGCGACTGCTGGAGCGGTTCCGTGTACTGCGCCCGATGCAGGACGAAATCGTCGCCTTCGCGCGAGCAGGCAATGACGAAGCGGGGAAGGCGCGCCTCAGCACGATTCGCGCGCACGCCGACACCATTGATGCGATCCTCGATTCGTTGCAGGAGTCGAAGCTCGGACTGATGACCGCGACGGCCAAGGCTGGCGACGATACCGCGACCTCGTCGATACGCACGCTGCTCATCATCATCGCCATAGCGCTGATCGTCGCCGGACTCGCGGCGACAGGTATCACACGGCCGATTGTCGCGGCCCTCGCCAGCCTACGTCGGGTAGCCGATGGTCTCGTCCTCGGCGACATTGGGCAGGACATCACGGTAGCCAGCGAGGACGAAACAGGACAGCTTGCCGCCGCGATGCAGCAAATGGTGCTGGCGCAGCGCGAGCTCGCTAGCGTTGCGCTTGCCATCAGCGCCGGCGATACGTCACGCCAGGTGGCCGTGCGAAGCGACAAGGATACGCTTGGCGAGTCGTTCGTCACCCTTCGTCAAACGGTGCAACTGCTCGTTGATGAAACAGGAACGCTCGTGACCGCGGCCCGTGGCGGCAATCTGCAACAACGCTCGGACGCACAGCAGTTCCGTGGTTCGTACCGCGACCTGGTACAGGGTATCAACGATCTGCTCGACGCAGTGGTGACGCCGATCAATGAGGCGTCGGATGTGATGTCGCGAGTGGCCGACCGCGACCTCACGGCGCGGGTGACGGGACAGTACCAAGGCGACTTCGACCGCATCAAGCAGTCCATCAACGTCGCGGCAGAAACACTCGACGATGCACTCTCGCAGGTGTACGGTGCCTCGGAGCAGGTCTCGGCCGCCGGCACGCAGATCGCCAGTGGCAGTCAGGCGCTGGCGCAGGGCTCGTCGGAACAGGCCGCATCGCTCGAGGAAGTGTCCAGCAGCTTGCAGGAGATGTCATCCTCGTCGAAGGAAACCGCCACCAACGCCCGCCTCGCCCGCGATATGGCCGTCGGCACGCGTGATCGCGTAACGGAGGGACGCGCGAGCATGGACAAGCTCTCCGCCGCCATGGAGCAGATCAAACGTTCCAGCGACGAGACCGCGAAGATCGTCAAGACGATCGACGAGATCGCATTTCAGACGAATTTGCTCGCGCTCAATGCGGCCGTCGAAGCCGCGCGGGCCGGCGACGCCGGTCGTGGCTTCGCCGTGGTCGCCGAGGAAGTACGCAGCCTCGCCATTCGCAGCGCCGAGGCGGCCAAGACGACGGCGGCCCTGATCGAAGGCTCGGTGTCGCACGCCGCGCAGGGTGTGCTGTCGAATGCCGACGTGATGGCGAAGCTGGTGGAGATCGACAACGAAGTACGCCGTGTGACGGAGATCGTGGCGGCGATCGCGCTGGCCGGCGAGCAGCAAGCCGATGGCGTGGAGCAGATCAACGCGGCGGTGGGTCAGTTGAACGCCGTCACGCAGCAAGTCGCGGCGAACGCCGAGGAATCAGCCAGCGCCTCCGAAGAACTGGCCGGTCAGTCGATCACCATGTCGGACTTGGTGGGGACGTTCCAGCTTTCCAGCCATGCCGGAGCGCGTCGCGGAAATGCGGCGGTGAAGGCGGTGAAGGCGGTGAAGGCGGTGAAGGCGGTCAAGGCGGCGGCAAAGGTTGGGCGGACCGTGGGCAGCGCCGACCTGGCGATCTTCTAGCGCGGCGTGGGTCCGTCGCTCTGCCTACACGGGGAGCGGCGGACCAAGCAGTTCCATGCCGTGTGCGCGCCAGAGTTCTGGGTCCTGAATGGGCATGGCATTGCCCTTTGACACTTCACGAAAAAACGCCTCCATGGCGCCTGGGGGCGTAAACGTGATCAGCAGACGTCCCATGGTATTGCCCACGAAGGCCCACACGTGCGGCACCCGTCGTGGCGCCAGAATCGAATCGCCCGCCTTGAGGTCATAGCGAACGCCACCAATCTCGATGCGATACTCGCCCTCGATGCAGTAGAAGAGCTCGTCTTGTGTCGTGTGGAGGTGCTTGGCCGGCCCGCCTTTGGCGCGATTGGTGTTCTCGATGACCAGCATCGCCCCACCGCTATCGGCCGACGTGACCTTGAAGTCGATCGTGCTGATGCCGAGCGTTTTGTGTACGCCTTCACGATCGTCGCCGGCGCGGACGAACGCCGCCTTGGCCGGTGGCTGCGCGTACGTGGCGCCGGTTAGGAGGGGGACCGCGCTGATCGCGGCTCCGAGGAATGAACGACGCGACGTCGGTGGCATGGCAGAGCCCGGAAGAGAGCGGACGCAGGGGTGTGCGGTGTGCTAAATCTACGAGTCAGCCGCTGATATTTCTCTCCAAGCCGGACCGTCGCCGATGAACGCATGGATGTCCCGCGCCGCCGCACTCGGTCTGTTGAGCGCGCTTCTCGCCGCACCACTCTCAGCCCAGAGCTACACCGCGAAGGAATGCCCGAGCTGCGCCGGGTGGAACGCGCCACACGCGCCGACGAAGCTCTTCGGCAACAGCTATTATGTGGGCACGGATGGATTGAGCGCGATCCTCATCACGTCGCCGGCGGGACATGTCCTGATCGATGGCGGACTCCCCGAGTCGGCGCCGCTCATTCTACAGAACATCGTCGCCCTCGGCTTCCGCCTGCAGGATGTGAAGCTGATCCTCAACTCGCATGATCACTACGATCACGCGGGCGGCATTGCCGAGCTGGCGCGGGCGACGGGTGCCGCAGTAGCGGCCAGTGCATCCAGTGCGAAGACGATGCGCGCGGGTATCGCGGGTGCCAACGATCCACAGTACGCGATGCTGCTGGCGTATCCGAAAGTGCCGCTCGTTCGCGAGATCGCCGATGGCGATACGGTCCGCGTGGGCGCGCTGTCGTTGGTGGCGCACTTCACGCCGGGGCACACAGCCGGCGGCACGACGTGGAGCTGGCGGACGTGCGAGGGGGCGCGCTGTCTCGACCTGGTGTACGCCGACAGTCAGACGCCGATTTCAGACAGCAGCTTCCGGTACGCCGGTGACCCTCGCTATCCGTCGGCCGCCGCCGATTTTGCACGAGGGCACGCACGCATCGAGCAACTGCGCTGTGATGTGCTGATCACGCCGCATCCGAGCGCGACGAAGCTATGGGAGCGATTGGCGGCCACCGGCGATGCACCGGGGCTGGTGGACCCCGACGCGTGCAAACGTTACGCCGCGACCTCACGGGCGGCGTTCGCGAAGCGGCTGGCCACCGAGGCGTCCTCACGCCTGTAGCGGCTTTCCGTAGTAGGCGAACGCGCAGGTCAGCTCGTCACGTTGTACGCGATCGATGAGATCTGGAAGCGGCCATAGGTCCACTCGCCGGAGGGCTCGATCCAGTTGGCGTCGCCCAGCGAGCCCACGCGGATGCCGTCCACTTCGCGATAGCCGGAAATCGGTGTCGACCATGTGGCGGCGCCACCCTCACGGTCGTGGGAGCGGTCGTCGGAGACGAAGCCCACGAGGTCACCCGCCTCGTCGAAGGTCACGTGTGCCGTCACGGTAAAGCCGGCATTGCTGAACGTGGCCCGCAGCGAACGTGCGTTGATGGTCTCGAACGTGAACGGCATATCCAGCACGGCCGCCGGCGCCAAGACCAGTACGTCGTTCATCAGCGTGACCGTCTCATCGTGCGTGATTCCCGGACCCGACTTGTTCACCATGGGAATCAGACCGGCAATCCGGACCTGAAACGTGGCGGCGTTATCTAGGTAGCGATGCAAGACATCGAATGGTATGCCCGAGCGGCTCGCGCTCATGGAGAACAAACGGGCCGGCGGCGAGAAGAACTCGTATTGCGTGGCCGTGGCGTGCATCCATGGCGCGGACGCGCTGCTGCGCATCTGCGCGGTGAAGGTGACCCGCAGGTTGCGTATGCGTGCCCGTCCCACCGCACCCACACGGCGCAGGTACGTTTGCATGGGCAGTGGAAGTTGCGCGAGGTCAGCCTCGGTCACGAGCGAGGCTGGCGGCATCGCGCGCGCCAGCAGCATGTCGCGGTCGTGCGCAAAGCGCGCACGGAATGCCGAGCGGACCCACCATGCGGCACCAGTCGCGATCGCCAGCAGTAGCTCTGTCACGATCGTCCGAGGTCCAGTCATAGCGTGCTCACCAAGCGCGAGAGCGGCATCCGCAGACTCACCGGTGCGGGGTACTCCTTGATGTAGCTGACGCGCAGAAGAAACTGTACGCGGCCCGCGAGACCAAGCTGCGCGCCGACCTGGTCGCGGAAGGGCGACTCCTCGAGTATCTGCGTCATGGGATGGATGGCGATCATGCGCGCGCGGCATCCCAGCCACATGCGCTCGACCAAGCGCCCCGTTTCGATGAGCGTGGACATCGAGGCGTCCGCGCTGGTGATCACAAGCCATCCACCGTAATCGCCGACCTGCGCACGCACCGCGTCCAGACCTTGTTCGCGAAATTTCGGCTTCATCACGTCGGCTCGGGTCATGAAGTGCCGTACGTACCATCCGGAGAGCCCGGTGATCTCCATCGACGCGGGCGTCAGTCCATTTCGTTCTCGGCGCGCGTCGTCGTCGGCCCACCGGATCCATTCGGAGAGCTCGCGCTGCGCCGGTTCGCGATACGCCTGAACGCGATTGGCCTCGATCGTCTGCTCCGCGAGCCACGTGGCGCGCGTGGATCCGAAGGGGAAATACGCCGCGTGGTCCCCGAACGGCGCCGTGATCGCCTGCACGTCGGCACGCGTGAGCGCAGCGCGGAGATGATGGCTGCGCACGGTACGCCGCTGCTGGATGCTCTCGAGCGGGAAGGCGACCGGCGTCGCGCGACGCAACGTCACGTCGAGTATCTCGCTGGTGGCAGGCGAGGTACCGACGAGCTGGTACTCGAGATGAAAGCCGCGGTGCCGTGCCGTCACGATCATGTTCTCGAGAAAGCAGCCAAACGAAAGCAGCAGTTCGCGGTTCTGCGGATCGACCTCGTGGAGCCATCGATCACGCGCCGTGCTGATCACGAGCCGGTTCGGTGCGGTGACACCAATCATCCACGGCTGCGCGTTGTGTCCGCTTGGCGCGAGTGAGGCGTGGTACAGCACATCGGCGAGCGCCGGGTCCAGTGCGCGCACGACATCATCACGTTGCGCGCGGTCCTCGCGTGTGGGGTCCAGACACGCGCTCAGCAACGGAGCAACGCCGACCGCCAGAGCTGTGCTGGCGATACGCTTCACGGCATCGCGTCGAGCATTGTGCATCGTGCGCTCCCGGGGTGTGTACTCCACACCAGGCGTGCAACATTCGGTCCGTGGCCGACGGCGGCCGGCCAGCGCGCGGCTCCAATGAAGCCGCGCGCGTGCCTAGCGAGTTACTTCTTGGGCGGCATCAACACCGTGTTGATGACATGGATCACGCCGTTGGACGCGGCGATGTCCGTCGACGTGACTTCGCTGGCACCATTGAGCATCACTTTGCCGTCGACCACTTTGATCGCGATCTTGCTGCCTTCGAGGGACGTGGCTTCGGTGAGTGTCGTCACGGTCGAGGCGGGCACGTTGCCGGCGATCACGTGGTACGTGAGTACCTTCGTGAGCGCGGCCTTGTCGGCGAGCAACGCTTCGAGATCCTTGGCCGGGATCTTGGCGAAGGCTTCGTCCGTCGGCGCGAGCACCGTGAAGGGACCGGCGCCCTTCAGCGTTTCGACAAGGCCGGCGGCCGTGAGGGCCTTCGCGAGCGTGTTGAAGGTGCCGGCGGCGATAGCGGTCTCGACAATGTCCTTCGGCGCCGGCGCTTCAGCGGCGGGCGCGGCAGCCATGCTGTCAGCAGCAGGCGTGGCCGCATCGGTCTTCTCGCCCGAGCAGGCAGCGAGCAGGGCGATGGAGAGTGCACCAAGAGTACGACGGATCATGTGACAGGCTCGTTGAGAAGGTGAGTTGATCCTGCGCGGCGCGCAGACATCAATACGGACGGACTCGACCGTGCGAGATCCCGGCCCGTGTCATCGAACGAATGAACGCACGGACCCGTTCGTCCGTGCCAGCAACGGATCCGACGCATGAACTACTGCTCAGATCGCACGCCGAGCGCTACGTGATGCGCCACGCGTCCAGTGCGGCGCCCACGTGGTTGCCGTACGCTTTGGGGCGCTGCTGCGCGTACAGATTCCACGATCCACCGATGCGCACGCCGATGCAGTAGTTGTAGAAGCCGTCCTTCTGGTAGTTCAGTACGCTGTTGCCCTTGGGCGCTGTTGCCCCGAATACACCCGTCATGTTGGGCGCCATCGTCAGTCGCCCATTTGCCCGGAGGTCGGCGGTCATGTCTTCGGCCTTGCCTGCCGGCTGCACGTGCGCCGCGACCAGGGTAGCGCCGTTCAGATGGAACGGGATCGCGCAGCCGGTGAGCTGCGTGGTGACCATCAGATCAGCGCCATTCACCACCGCGCCCGAGATCGTGCGTACCGCAGCGGCATTGCCCTGGCCAGCCACCGTGGGAAGTGCTGCGTACTTCTGCACATGCACCTGAAAGACACGCTCGACGATGTAGGCATACGAACCGACCGCGTCTTCAAGGCAGAAGGTGTACACCTGATTGAGACTGTCGTAGTAGAACGCATAGTCGTACGTCTGCGACATCGGCGCCGTCACGACCTGCAAGCTGTGGTGCAGTAGAAACTGTAGCGGCTGCGCTTTGAGGAGCGCCAGCTTGGTCGTGAGATCGTCGACACAGTTCGTGACCATCGCGAGCACGTTGCCAAGTTCCGCCGCGACGTTCGCATCAGGAAGCAAGCCGGCATCCCGCGCCGAGTCGTTGCGGTCGATGTTGAGCAGGACACTCTTGATCAGAATGATGGCACGGCGGTAGTGGCGCACCTCCTGCACACTCTCGCGTCCGATAATCGCGTAATTGCTTCCTTGCGACATCGCCGGGCTGATGTTGTCGGCGATCTTGTTCGCTTGCTCACGGTCCTGCAGCATGTCCGCCACGATCTTTCGCTTTGGCAGATGCGCATTCGGCACCGTGGCGGTGCGAATGAAGGCAATGGTGTCGCTGATCCGGACGGCGTCGTCTTTCTTGGCCATGTGCCGAAGCTACGACCTCGACAATTTGCCGGCAAGTCGAGGGCACGTGTGTGAGTCACACCTGAGCTGCTGCGTGGCCCACGCCTTGCAAACCAGTGTTCGTCGGAACGCATGTTCGTCCCGACACCTCGATACACTTGCCGCAAGGAGACCCATGTCCAGCGATACGAACAACGAAGCCGTCTCGGTCATGAATGATCTGATCGAAACCTGCCGCGATGGCGAAAAGGGATTCGCCGCTGCGGCTGAGCGCGCCGACAGCGCCGACCTCAAGCAGCTCTTTTCGACGCTTGCCACGCAGCGCAAGACGTTTACACATGAGCTCGAGGTGGAAGTCGAGCGTATCGGTGGCACGCCCGCCGACATGGGGCATGCTGCTGCCGCTGCGCATCGCGGCTGGATGGCGGTGAAAGCGGCGGTCTCGACCGACGATGATCAGTCGATCCTCGACGAATGCGAGCGCGGCGAAGACTATGCCAAGAAGGCTTATGCCGATGCTCTCGGCAAGACACTGCCGAGCGACCTGCGACCGCTGGTGATGCGACAGGCTGACGACGTGCGCGCCGCGCATGACAAGGTCCGTGACCTCCGGAATCAGCATCGTGACACGAAGCACGAAGACCACGACCGCCCGACCGCGTAACGTCTAAGCGCGTAACGACAAAGCGCCGCCGATATCTCGTGGGATATCGGCGGCGCTTTGCGGTAATCACCCATGCGTTACGGCGTGATCTTTCTCGGCGCCTGCTGTTTGATCTTCTCCATGTACTTCTGGAAGAAGAGTTTGTGGATGTCCATCATGTTGATCTCACGACCTTGGATGTACGACTGGATGATGTTGCTCGTCATGTCCAGCGGCGTCCCCGTCGTGATCAATAGCGTGGCTTCCTTGCCGACTTCCAACGAGCCCACCTTGTCGGCGACGCCCATGAATTCGGCGGCATTGATCGTCACCGCCTTGAGCGCTTCTTCTTCGGGCAGGCCGAACGCTACGGCCACGCCGGCTTCCCACGGCAGCCGATAGCTGTACAGCGCGCCGCTACCACCGGCAATGGCGAACTTCACACCAGCCGCGTGCAACTTCGCCGGCGTGGCGTAGGCGTTGTCGTAGCCTTCGTACTGGCGGTCGGGCGCCGACATGGTCGACGTGAGGATCACTGGCACGTTCTCGGCCTTGAGACGATCGGCCACGAACAGCGCGTCACGTCCGCCGCGGATCACAAGCTTGATCCCTTCGGCCTTGCCCCACGTAATCGCGTCGTTGATCTGCGCCGCGCCTTCAGCCGCCACCACGACGGGAATCGATCCGTCGATGGCCGGAATCATCGCCGCGTACCGCGCATCGGTGCGCACCGACTGATTCGACTTCACGGCATCACGATACGCCCGCGCTTCCGCGAAGTATCCCTTGATCTGCTCCACCTGCTCGGCGTACGTCTTCGGCGGCGGGCCGGCCGGGCCACCGCGTCCGCCAGGGCCACCGCCGCCACCACGACGCGGCTGCGCGTTCGGGTCGGGCCACTTCACGTTCAGCGCGGCCGCGCCCTTCATCGACATCTCTTCCCACGTCCAACCTTCGAGGGACATCGCCGACGACAGCCCCGAGATCACGCCGCCTTCCGGCGTGCTGAAGGCCACCAACACCCCCGCGGAGCGCGTCGTGCCGATGTGCCGGCTCTCGGCGTTCACCGCCACTTCGGCGCGTACGTTCGGATTGAAGTCGCCGAGTTCGTTGATGTCGTTCGAGACGTCAACCGAGCCGATCTCGGTGATACCAACCGTGCTGTAGGCATCGATGAGGCCCGGATAAATGTGCTTGCCGGCCAGGTCCACCACCTTGGCGCCGCGCGGCACCGCGATGTCGGGGCCGCCGATCGCGGTGATCTTGCCCCGATCGAGCACGATGGTGCCGTTGGTGATCGTTCCCTTGGTCACGGTATGAATCGTGGCGCCGCGTAGCACGACCGGCTGCTCCTGCGGTGGCACCGTCATGCGTTCCTGGGCAGTCGCCGCGCGCGGCGCGAGCAACCCGGCGAACGCCGTCGCCAGCGCCAGCGTCGTAAGACGAGTGCTCGTCCGGCGCGCTGTGGTGTTCATGGTTCGCATGGTTTCTAGTGTCGAGAGAAATGGACGGATCACCTGCGCGCTCCTTCGCCGCCGCGACCACGCGCCGGTCCAGCGGCGGGCGTCTCGGTGACTCCGGCCGCGATCACGGCCTGAATGAGCTGCGCACGCTGCTTCGCGATCTCCTCGCGGAGCACCTTGTCTTCATCGAGCGAGAAGTACTTCCGGCCATCCACCCACGTCTGCTCGGCCTTCGTGAACTGCGACAGCGGATTGCCGCTCCAGATCACGAAGTCGGCATCCTTGCCGGCTTCGAGCGAGCCGACCTTGTTGTCGATCGCAATCGCCTTGGCCGACTGGTTGGTCACCGTGGACAGCGCCATGACCTCGTCGACGCCCGAGCGCAGCAGCTTACCCGCTTCCCAGTTCATGCGCGTCGAGATCTCGGCGTCGTCGGAATGCAGCGACGTGACCACACCCGCTTCGATCAGCAAGCGCGCGTTGTACGACGTCGCGTCGTACGCTTCGAGCTTGAACGCGCCCCAGTCGCTCCACACGATGGCGGCGACACCGGACTTCTTGAGCTCACTGGCGATCTTGTACGCTTCCACGCCGTGCTGCAGCGCCTGGATGCGGAAGCCGAATTCTTCAGCGAGGCGAACCAGCGCGAGGAATTCGTCGGCGCGATACCCGTGCGAGGTCACGAGCAGCTTCTGGTTGAGAATGTCGAGGATGGCTTCCATGCGCAGATCCTTGCGCGGCGGAATACCGGTCTTCGTCTTCTCCCAGTTCTTCCACTCCTTCTCGTAATCGCGCGCGGCCAGGAAGTGGTCGCGGATGATTTCCTGCACGCCCATGCGCGTGTTCGGATAGCGCGTCGGGCTGCGCTTCGGGTTTTCACCAAGTGCAAACTTCACCGTGCGGGGCGCGCCCACGATCCTGTAGTCGTCGGGCAGTCCGCCCCACCGCGTCTTCACATACACGTTCTCGCCGCCGATCGGATTGGCCGAGCCGTGCAGGATCATCGTGGTCGTGAGTCCGCCGGCGAGCTGGCGATAGAACCAGATGTTGTTGTGCGTGATGACATCGCCCATCTGCACTTCGGGCACGATCGCGAAACCCGATTCATTGACCGCGCTGACACCGGAGTGCGTGTGCGGATCGATGAGTCCCGGCGTGACGTGCTTGCCGGTGGCGTCGACGATCACCGCGCCGGCGGGGGCGGCGAGCTTCTGTCCCACGCGCACTACCTTGCCCGCCTGCACCAGCAGGTCGGCGTTTTCCATCCGCCCCTGTGGTCCCTGCGTCCACACCGTCGCGTTGCGCACGAGCACCACGGCCGGCTGCATCGGCGGCGCCGAACGGCCGAACTCCATGGACGGCCGGATGAACGGCAGATCGATCTTCGGCACCTTTACCGCCACGGCGCCGCGGGCGGGGCCTTCGAACGCTTCGGTACGCGCGCCGCGATACTGGGCGTCGGTACCGTTGGGGAGCGAGAGCCAGCCGAAGAAGGTCGTGTCGCGCACGGAGCCGGCGAGCAGCAGCGCGCCTTCCTGCCCGAGCGGCTCACCGGCGAAGGTCGCTTCGAGACGACCCGTCTCGGCGATGACGCGCACCGACGTGAGCGGGACCGGACGACGTCCGGCCATTTCCACGGTACCACGGATGCGATTGAGCGGGCCTTCGAGACGCAGCGTGGCCGTCTTGAAGGTGCCGGCGTCGTCTGAGGTAATCGTCCAGGTGCCGCGCGGGTCGACCTGCGGCGGACGCGTGACACCGTACTGACGGCCCTGCACCCACACATCGCGCACGCTCGACTCTTCGGTGAAGAGATCGCCGTCGCTGACGACGAGATTGGCGGCCTTGCCCACGGCGATGGTGCCGTGCGTCTTCTCGATGCCGAGGAATGCGGCGGGGACGGTGGTGAGGGCGGCGAGCGCCTTGTCGGGCGCGAGGCCACGGGCCACCGCGGTGCGCAGGTTGGGCAGGAACTGCGTAAGCGACGAGAGGCCGTCGGCGGTGATCGCGAAGGGCACGCCGGCCGCCGCGACCTGCGACGGATTGGTGGGCGCGAGGTACCAATGACGGAGGTCAGCCAACGTCACGTTGGTCGCGGCTTCCGGGCTCGACACGTTCGGCGCGTCGGGGAAGTTCAGCGGCAACACCAGCGGCTGCGTGCGTCCCTTGAGCACGTCGATCAAACGGTACTCCTGTCCGCTGCCGCGAAACCACGGCGTCAGCTTGTACTCCTGCGCGAGCTTGTACGCGCGCAGGTATTCCTCTTCGCTGGTGGTCTCGAAGAAGACGGGCTGCGTGCCTTTCACGGCCTTGGCGAGCGCCGAGAGCGCCTCGCTCGTTTCGGGCGGCAGCAACGAGCGGCCACTGGTTTCGTACGTGCCCCACGCGCGAATGTACCACTCGGCGTCCATGAAGGTCTGCTTCATGAGCGCCACCGTCCCCATGGCGGAGTTCGGGTACATGCCACCGAGGGCGAAGGAGCGCTGAAAGCCGATCGACTGGGCCAGATCGGGGCGCAACACGCGTTCACGCACGCCGCCATCACCGAGGTTGAGCACCGAGGCGGAGCCGCGGAAGATACCCTGACGCGGCACGGCGAGCGCGGTGCCGAAGCCGAGCGAGCGAAGGGCAGTGCGGCGGGTGGAATCGTCCTTGAGATTGGCGGTGGTACTGAACCACGCGCGCACCTGCGGATTCCAGTGGGTGGGGCCAACATCGCCGCCCTGTGGGGGTGCGTCGCCGCCGAGGTCAGCGGAGGCATCGATGAAGCCGGGATAGACCGTGAGACCCTTGAGGTCCCACACGCGAGCCCCCGCGGGCGCGGCCATGCCGGCGCCGACGGCGGTAATGAGGCCGTTGCGGACCACGATCGTGGCGTTGGTCAGGACTTGGCCTGGAGCCGTGACCACGCGCGCACCGACGAGGGCGTGATAGCCCGTGGAGTTGTCGCGCAGGCCGGTCACCGGCTCCGTGCGCGAGGATTGCTGGGCCTCGAGCGATCCGGCAGCGAGCACCGCCAGGCCGAGGAGGAAACGAAACGCTCTCACGAGGGACTCGGGATACGGGAGGGGAAATGCTGCGAGCAGGCGAAGTATGCGGTCTGTGCGCGCGCGATGCCATGACCGGACGTGCACGCCGGTGGGCGCCAAACGTCTCGGGGTTCCGTAGAATTCAGGAATGGCCGACATGCTCCGGGATTCCAACAGCACACCGCGCCTCGGTGAAATCAGCGTGGAACACGTCGACGTCCTGATTGTCGGCGCCGGCCTATCCGGCATCAGCGCCGCATGGCATCTGCAAACGGCGTGTGCGGGGCTGTCGTACGCGATCGTGGAAGGCCGCGAACAGATGGGCGGCACCTGGGATCTGTTCCGTTATCCCGGTATTCGCTCCGACTCCGACATGTACACGCTCGGCTATCGCTTCCGCCCCTGGCGGAACGCGAAGGCGATCGCGGACGGGCCGTCGATCAAGGCCTATATCGAGGACACCGCGCACGAATTCGGGATCGATCGCGCCATCCGCTATCGCCATCGCCTCGTACGGGCTGAATGGTCGTCGGCCGATGCCCGCTGGCTTGTGCACCTCGAAGTCGGCGCCGATCGGACACCGCTGCGTCTGAGCTGCGGCTTTCTGTACAGCTGCGCCGGCTACTACGACTACGGGCAAGGCTACACCCCCGCATGGCCTGGCGCGTCGGACTTCGTGGGGCCGCTCGTGCATCCGCAACATTGGCCCGCGGATCTCGACTACCGCGGCAAGCGCGTCGTCGTGATCGGCAGCGGGGCGACGGCGGTCACGCTCGTGCCGGCGATGGCGAATGGAGACCGGGCCGCGGCACACGTCACGATGCTGCAGCGTTCGCCCACCTATATCGCCACGCTGCCGTCGGTCGACACGGTGGCTAACGCGTTGCGTCGCGTGCTGCCGTCGAAGCTGGCGTACGCGATCTCGCGCTGGAAGAACGTGGCCCGCAGCATGTTCTACTACTCCATCGCCCGCTCACGTCCGGAGACCTTCAAGAAGGCGCTGCGCACGGACGCGACAGCGCAGCTCGGTGCCGACTTCCCGTTCGAAGAGCACTTCAGTCCGCGCTATCAACCGTGGGACGAACGCCTCTGCATGGTGCCCGATGGCGACCTGTTCGTGGCGCTGCGCGAGCAGCGTGCATCGATTGTGACGGACACGATCGAACGCTTCGATGCCACGGGCATTGTGCTGCAGTCGGGCGCGCATCTCGACGCGGACATCATCGTGGCGGCCACGGGGCTACGGATGTCGCTGCTGAGTGGGGTGACGCTCGTCGTTGACGGTGCGGTCGTCGATCTCGCCCAGTGCATGACGTACAAGGGTATGATGCTCAGTGACGTCCCGAATATGGCGGCGGCGGTCGGCTATACAAACGCGTCGTGGACCCTCAAGTGCGACTTGATCGCGCAGCACGTGTGCCGTCTCCTCAACTACATGGGCGCGCGCGGCTACGCGCAGGTGACGCCACGTCGTGATCCGTCCATGACGGAAACGCCGGTGTTCGACTTCACCTCCGGCTACGTGCAGCGCGCGCTCGCCCATCTCCCGAAGCAGGGCGATCGCGCACCCTGGAAACTCTACCAGAACTACGTGAAGGATCTGTTCTCGCTCCGGCATGGACGCGTGGACGATCCAGCGCTGGAGTTCCGCACCGTGCCCGCGCCGTCGCAACGCCCTGCGCTGGAGTTCGCCGCGCATGACTGACCAGATGACCCTGCGCGGCCGTACGGCCGTGATTACCGGTGCCGGCAGTGGCATCGGGCGCGCGATCGCCTCGTCGCTGGCACAACGCGGCTGTCATCTCGCGCTGGCCGACGTGAACACCGAGGGTCTCGCCGAGACCGTCTCGTTGCTGCCGGTGAGCGGGCTGCGGGTGACCCAGCATCAGCTCGACGTGGCTGATCGCGCGCAGGTCGCCGCCTTCCCCGCCATCGTACGCGAGGCGCACGGCGGTGCCGATCTGCTCGTGAACAACGCGGGTGTGGCGTTGGGCGGCACCTTCGAAATGGTGAGCGAAGCCGACTTCGACTGGCTCTTCAACATCAACTTCCATGGCGTGGTGAGCATGACGCGCGCCTTCCTGCCGCTACTGCGGGCCAGCACCGAGGCCCGACTCGTCAACATCTCGAGCATCTTCGGTATCGTGGCGCCGGCCGAGCAAGTGGCGTACGCCGCCAGCAAGTTCGCGGTGCGCGGATTTTCCGAAGCGCTGCGTCACGAACTGGATGGCACCACGGTCGGCGTAACGGTGGTGCATCCCGGTGGCGTGCGCACGAACATCGCGGAACGTGCGCGGGCGCCGGAGGGCGTGGACGACACCGAGGCGGCCCAGCGGCGCGCGGCCTTCAAGAAGTTTCTCCGCATGCCGCCCGCCAAGGCCGGCGAGATCATCGTGCGGGGCATCGAACAGCGCCGGAAGCGTGTGCTCGTGGGCAGCGATGCGGTGGGGCTGTCACTACTGGCACGACTGGCGCCGGTGTCATACTGGTCGATCATGGCGAAAGGATTACCCAAGTGACTGCAACGACCGCCTTTCTGCTGTATGGCGCGACCGGCTACGTGGGGGAGGCCATGGCCCGCGAGTGCGTGAAGCGCGGGATGGCGCCGATCTTGGCCGGCCGCAATGCGGAGGCACTCGCCGCACTCGGCCGTGAGCTGGGACTCGCGTATCGCGTGTGCGCGCTGGACGATGCGGGCGCGCTCGACGCCGCGCTCGCCGGCGTCTCGGTCGTGCTGCACTGCGCGGGACCGTTCCTGTATACATCACGACCGATGGTGGACGCATGCCTGCGCACAGGTGTGCACTACCTCGACATTACGGGGGAGTTTCCCGTATTCGAAGCGGCGGCCGCGCGCGATGCCGAGGCGCAAGCGCGCGGCGTGATGTTGATGCCGGCAGTGGGCTTCGATGTGGTGCCGACCGATTGTTTGGCCGTGTACCTCAAGAAGCGATTACCCACGGCCACGCACCTGACGATGGCGTTCCACAGCGTGGGGCCGAGCGGATTGCCGCCGGGCACGCAGCGCACGGTGATCGAGCTGTTGCGCTTCGGAAACCGTGTTCGCGTGAATGGCCAGTTTGCACGCGCCACGTCGCCGATGAAGATGCGCGCGGTGGACTTCGGTGCCGGGCCGGTGGAAGTCACGCAGCTCACATGGGGGGATGTGTTCACCGCGTACTACAGCACGGGCATCCCTAATATCGAGGAATACACCGTGTTGCCGCGTGCGGCGCGGCAGTCGATGGCGGTGATGCAGTGGCTGCGACCGCTGCTCGCGCTGGGGTGGGTGCGCACGCTGTTGCGACGCGGGGTGAAGCCCGGCCCGTCGCCGTCGCGTCGCGCGCAAACGGTGACGCACGTGTGGGGCGAGGTGACGGACGGTACGGGTGGCCATGCCTCGGCGCGCCTGCACGGCCCCGAGGCGGGTGTGGAATGGACGGTGGCCTGCGCGCTCGCCGTGGTGGAGCGCGTGATGCGGGGCGAGGTCCAGGCCGGGTATCAGACGCCCGCGAAGGTGTACGGTGCGGAGCTGGTGATGACGTGCGCCGGGGTGACACGCGAAGACGTGGCGAGCGCGTAGCGGCGGCCGCCGATGCGTCAGCGACGCGTCGTGCGCGTCGAATCGAAGTACCACGTCTGCTGCACGCGTGTGCGATACGCGACGGTCCGATAGCCCGCAGTTTCAGCGACAAGGCTATCGCGCGTGATCGTCGGTGCACCGGCCCCGCCGTTGCGCAACAGCTCCAACAGCGGCCGACCCGTCACCCCGATCGGCGTCGACGGCTGCCCAAGCAGGTGAAGAATCGTCGGCACGATGTCAGCGTTACTACTCGGTGCGACGGCTTGGGCACCCACGAGAAATGCCGGGCCGCTGGCCACGAACGTCGCCGTCACGTCGTACGGACTCGATGTTCCGTGTCCGGCCACCCCCGACTGGCGTGTGTCGCCGCGATGTCCCGCGCCGTTGCGCTGGTGCGACCAATCGGCCGAGTACAGCACGTCGGCCGCACGCGCATGCTGCCAGCCGATCTGCGCAGTGGAAATCGTGCCACGCACGGCGCCCAGGCCGTTAGCCGCCGTGGGCGCCGAAAAAATGGCTCCGGCCTCGGGCCATTGCTGCAGCACACGCACGACCGCATCCCGTGTCCCCGCTCCACCACGACGCACGTGAATGGCGCTGCCGGCGATCACCACACTGTCGGCCAGCGCTCCCAGCTGTTTGCGAAGGGATTTGGTGTCACCCACGTGCGTAGAGAAGCCGTGGTCCGACACGACCAGTACGTTCACCGACTGCGCGAGCGCACGGGCCGCCAGCCCATCCAGTAGGCGCCCGAATTCGCGATCGGCCGCGCGAATGGAGGAATCCGCCATGACACTACCCAGTCCCGCGCCATGAGCCGTGTGATCGGGATCGGACAACCACAAATATCCCACGTCCACATCGAGCGAGTCGACACCGACCCGCAGCAACGCATCCACCGCCCACGTGTTACGCCCGATGTTGGGTGAGGCATCGGCCGGTGGCGCGCCTAACACGTGCTCCACCATAGGTGACAGCGCATGGGGTAGGACGAGATCGGCGTTCACGACCGGCGTCCCCGCGCCGCCCGCGAACAGATACGCCGACCCCGAGGAACCGGCGCTCGCCACCATCATGCGCAGACCCGCCTCGCGCAAACGGCTGCCAATCGTCGGGGCGGTCAGCAGGCGACCCGCCAGCACACTGTCGGCAAGCAGCATATCCTGTGCTTCGCCCGTGTTCAGCACCCGATCAGCGACCGACGGCAGAAAGATGCTGTTGTCGAGGATGCCGTGTCCCGAAGGACCCGTGCCGGTTGCGAGGGCACTGGCGTTGACCCGAGTGACCGTCGGAAAAAGCGAGTGATGCTGCCACGACATTACACCGCTCGCGGAGAGGGCATGCAGTCGCGGCATGCGGGCCGGCGTGATGTGGTCGGGGCGCAGCCCGTCGAACACGACCAAGACCACTTTCAGCCGGCGTTGACGTAGCGCGACACTGCCGGCTCGAGCCTGAGAGGTCAGCCACGGGAGCGTGAGAGAACAGGCGGCGACGAGAATGGCCGCACGCCACCACGCGCGGCCCGACCGGAGCGTGCGAGGCATCGGCATCAGAAGCGATACCGGGCGCCGAGCTGGATCTGATACGGCGTACCGCTCTTCACCGCCGTGCCGACGTTCTCGTTGATTCGATACGTGTAGCGGCGCGTGGTCTGATTGAACGCACTCACCGCGTACAGCTGTTGCGCGCCGCCTAGGTTGTACTCGCCACCCCACTTCCGGTTCAGCATGTTCTCGACGTTGAACAGGTCGAGGGTGAGCTCGATCGCCTGTCCGCGGACCGTGCCGAAGTCGCGTGCGACGCGCAGGTCGGTACGACCGCGGAACGGCGACCGGCCCGCGTTGCGCGGGGCGATCTTCCCGAGATTACTCGCGATGTAGTCCCGCGCCCGGTTCGATGGATTGTCCAGCACCTTACGAATGCCGGCGGCAAGATCCGCCGGCGTGGCGGGATCGTTCGGGTCGAAGATGAACGCGAGGTCGTTGTTCGCTGTCCCGTCGCCATTGATATCGCCGTTCACGACGAGCGAGTACGGACGACCGGAGATCCCCACATAGCTACCCGTCACCCGAAAGCCCCACACCCGCGGCAGCAGGAACGCCGCTACGAACTTGTCGCGGAAATTGTCCTCCGACGGCCCGAAGGCATCCTGCAGGCGACGCGGATCGCCGCTGTTCTGCGAGAACGTGGACGTCAGCGCGACGCAGCAGTTGAAGCTGGAGTTGTCCTTGGTGTCGTTGCGCGTGTACGATAGCGAGAGCGACGACTGGCGTGGCAGCGTGAGCGCGCCCTGCAGCACCAACGACCGTTGTTCCAGCGTGGATTCACCCACTAGCTCGAGCACGCGCCCGAGATCGGTGTAGATGCGTGTGTCCGCGTTGTTGGTGCGACCGGCGGCGGTGATCTTGGCGGCTGGAACGAACACTCCGCGTCCGCCCTCGATCGTGAAGTACGGATCGGCAACCATGTTGCGATCGTAGTACTGGAAGTTGTCCTGCGTACGCGCCCAGTAGGCAAAGGCCCCGAGCTGCAGGCGGCCGAGGCGCCGCTCGTATCCACCGCTCAGCTTCCACGTCGTGGGGACGCGGAAGTCACCCGAGAAGTAGTTCACGTAAGCCGGAACCGTGGAGGGATCCACGCCGGTCGGCACGCCAGGGACCAATGACAAATCCTGCCGATACCGCACAAAATCCGGCCTCGGCGCCTGTGCGCCGACCTGAATGATGTCGACCGCCTCTAACCCACTCTGCAGGATGTGATTCACATGCACGTTGTACGGCGGCTGACTGCTGAACCGTCCGCCGCCAAGCCGGAACACGTTCTTGCCGTCGCCCTGCACATCCCACACGGCCTGCGCTCGCGGCGATACGATCCAGTTGGACGGCTTCTCATCGGTACGCACACCCAGGCGCTGATCGACCAGCGGATTGTACGCGGCGGCCGTCAGGAACTGCACGCCGTCGAGTCGTACGCCCGCCGAAGCGGTCAGACCGCGACCAAGGTGCCACTCCGACTGCACGAACGTCGATAGGTCGGCCACCGTGAACTCGGCGGTCGTGCCGCCAACTCGCAGCGGTACCTGACGGCTGTATCGCGCCGGTGTGAGCGCATCGAGCTGCGCAAGATTGTCAAACTCGAATAGGCCGCGCTGTTCCACCGGCAGGTAGCGCTGGATCTGCGTAACGATATTGTCGGTGCCGATCGTCAGCGTCTGATTGCCGCGATTCCAGAAGAGCGTATTGGCCAACTGGTACTGGCGCTCCTTGTACTTCTCCGGCGCCAAGCGATTGCCGCCAAACTGCACGTTGACCGTCCGGCTGGAGTTGTCCGGCAAGCGCGACGCGATACGCACGAATCCACGAGGCAATTCATTGCGCGCGATACGCTCACGCGTGAACTGCAGCGCCTGCAGCTTGAACTCGTTTACCACGCCACCGCCGAACGTTGAACGCAGCGACGCAAACGTCCCCGTGCTATTCACCTCAGCCCCGCCGCGGCTCTCTGCGAAATGCAGCGTCTGGTCCGGACCGATTTCCTCGGGATCCGAGTAGAGCGTGGTGTTGTTGCGCAGCGTGAGCCGATGGTTCGCCGCCAGCTGCCAATCCGCACGGCCGAAGAACGCCTGACTGAGCGGCTTACGGCTGAACACGCCGGTCTGCTGCTGCGTCGTATCGAGTCCATACTTGTTCGCCAAAATCGACGACAGACGAGTCAGCGAGTCGCGGGCAATGCCCAGCTCGATTTCATCAGCGCTGTTGCGCACGTTCATGATCTCCAGCGGCAGCGACTGATCCGAACGATCATACACACCGAAGACGGTGAGCTTGTCCTTGATGATCGGCCCACCGAGGCTGAAGCCTTGCTGGCGGACGGTAAAGTTCTGTGCGGCCAAGCCACGATAGTCGTCGGTGGTCAGACTCTTGTCGCGGTAGTACGAGAAGGCGGAGCCACCCCAGCGGTTCGTGCCCGACTTGCTCACCGCGTTGATGAGCCCACCGCCCTGACGACCTTTGGTGACATCGTACTCGTTCGTGGCGATCTCGAACTCACGAATCGCTTCCATCGTCATCGTGAGCGGACCGGCAAAGGTCTGGCCCGTGTTGTTCATCTGCGCGCCCACGCCATCGATGCGCACATCGGTGCTCATGGGCCGAGCGCCGCCAAGGCTGGTGCCACTTCCGGCGAGCGGAGACAGCTTGGTGAGATCCTGAAAGCGACGATTCTGATTGGGCAGTTCCTTGACCTGCTGTTCACCGATTCGCGTGACCGCGCCGTTGCGCTCGACTACGCGTGCCGGTTCGGCCGAGACGGTGATTTCAGTAAGCTGCACCGCGCCGGGGGCGAGGCGAAAATCGGCCGTGGCTACGCTGCCGATATTGAGTGTGATGCCCTCGCGGGCGCCGGTGCGGAAGCCGACGGCGCGTGCGGTGACGCGGTACGGACCGCCCAACGGCAGCTGCGTGGCGACGTAACGCCCGCGATCACTGCTGCGCACCATCGACACGAACCCCGTCGTAGTGTTGCGGAGTTCTACGATGGCGCCAGCCACCGGAGCGCCGGCACTGTCAGCGACGACACCGCGGATACTGGCATCGGTGCCTTGCGCGAACAGGGCGCGACCGGATGCACAAAGCGCGGAGAGCAGAATTCCTGCTGAGAGGACGACTCGGCGGAGAAGCGAGGAAGGCATGATGCGAAGCGGGCAGATGGAGAGAAACGGGCAAGCGCCCGAATGTCCATCATTCCCGCTTCACGTCACGATTGCCCCGTGGGCTCGTGCCGGGCTCGTAACGTCATGTCACGAAATGGCGGCCGCCAAATGTGCCTTGCATGGGTGGGGCGCCGTGAGTCACGGCGTTGGGTTGATCGACGCTTCGGCCATCGGCACGTTGAACGGGTCACACCAGATCAGCACCCACGTGTAGCGCACGCCCGGCGGCAGCTGAAACGTGTAGGTCTGTGCCCCGCTTCTCGACTTGATCGCGCCGATGCGCAGCGGCTGCCCGGTATTCGGGTTGTTCGTGGTGTTCACGTACACCACCGGACCAGGCGTCTGCGCCACGGAGAAATCGGACGAGAACGTGAGCTGACCGACCCCGTTCTCGGCGACCATCTGTACCGTGCCGGTAACGTCGTACCGGGTTTTCCGCCAGACCCCAGTGGCGACGGTGCCCATCGGCGCCATGACATCAGCACCGATCGGCGTGGCATTCGGCGCCATCGGTGGCTCAGCATTGTTGCAGCCGAGAGTGAGAGCCATCGCCGCGCACAGCACGACCGCTCTGTTTCGGTGTCGCATGCTCGCTACTCCGTGTGAACCGTGCATCGTGAGTGTGAGGTCGTGGCGCTACTCGGCCAGCAACGTCTTGATGCGACGTTCCCATTCCGTGTGCCAGCGATCGCCTACGTGAAACTCTCCATAGCCTTCGTAGCGCACCCGTCCCTGCTTGTCGATGAGCACGAAGCTTGGCCAATACTGAATGCGATAGAGGTCCCAGCTGGCCCGATCATTATCCTGCGCGATGGGATACGTGATCGCGTACTTGGTCAACGCCTTGGCTACGTTGTTCTTGTCGTGCTCCCCGGCGTAGGGCGGGAATTCCGGCGTGTGAATGCCGATGATCGACAGCCCCCGATCCCGATACTGTGCGTCGAGCGTACGCAGAGAAGGCAGCGTGTTCGTACAGTTGTAGCAGGTGAAGACCCAGAAATTGAGCAGTACGACGCGGCCCTTCAATGACGCCAGCGTTACCGGAGCCGCGGCATTGAGCCAACTGGCGTTCTTCCACGGTGGCGCGGGCCGTGCGGAATCGGGCACAGCCGCACGCGAAGCCATTGAGACGGCAATACGTCCGGCCAGCGTCGATGCCGGCCGGTGCGATTCCAGCGCGTACGCACTGCCGAGTACGGCAATCAGAACGGCAGTCAGGGCCCATCGCATACGGCGCGTCTCCTGAGATGGATGTGGATCAGCGCGACGACAGCGTCTTGACGGCAGTCAGGACGGCGGCGTTCGTGGGGCGGATCTTGTAGTCTGTCTGAATGTCCTTCCACTGCACCATGCCCTTCTTGTCGATCACGTACGTCGCAGGATGCGGGATACCGCGACGCGTACCGGCCGGGTTCATGATGCCGTATCGCGCGATCACGGTGTGATCAGGGTCCGACAAGAACGCGAAGTCGGGCTTCATACCGTCGGCAGAGATACGCGTCGTGGCCGTTTGCGTTCCCTTGTCGTCGTCAATCGACACGACCAGCATCTCGGTGTCCTTCTTCAGTTCATCGGTGAGCAGCGTCCGCATCTCTTTCAATTGATTGATGCAGTACGGGCACCAGTAGCCGCGATAGAACACCAGCACGACATTCTTCTTGCCGCGCATCGATGACAAGCTGACCGTGCCGCCACCGAACTTCGCCAGTGTGAAGTCCGGCGCCATCGCGCCGACGGCGACGCGTTCGATATCGGTCGCCGCCAGATCCTTGCCATCGACCGGGCCGAGCATGGCCGGGGCTTGCGCGGAGGCCGAGTGGGCGGGCGACAGCGCGGCTGCGGTGCTCAATGCGATTGGCACACACGCCAGCCGGAGTGAACGTGCGATGGCGCGTGACGAGGCTCGTGCGGATTGACGGAGAGCGCGGATCATGTGCGGTAGAGAATGAAGGTGGGAGCGCAGGCGGAATCAGTCGCCGTGCCCTACCTAGACGCTACGAGCTCAGACAGTTCCCGCGATCGACGTGTACGAACAGGGGAACTCATTCACTACGACGTGTCTACCCTACGCATCCGTTGTTTCCGTGTGCTCACCGCTCACTGCTCCCCTCCTTGCCAACCACGCTTCGTACGGCCCTGCTTGCAGCACTCTTGTCAATTGGGGTCGGGACAGTGTCCGCGCAACCGTCAGCGCGGAATGCCACACCGGATCTGACACCGAACAGTGATCTTACGCTGGTCTCAGAATCCGACGCGTTCCGAATCGGTGCCACGACGACGGTGGCATTGCGCATCGTGATGGATGCCGGTTGGCACACCTATTGGACGAATCCGGGCGACGCCGGACTTCCTTTGGCGGCGCAGTGGTCACTCCCCGCTGGCGTGACGGTGTCCGCGCTGCGCTTTCCGACGCCGCACGTGTTGCCGCAGCCTCCGCTCATGAGCTTCGGCTATGAACGCGAGGTCCTGGTCCTGGCGGACATCGCGGTGGCGTCGTCCATACCGGTCGGTACGCCGCTCGCCATCGCGGCCGATGTCGACTTCCTGGTATGCGCTGATGTGTGCCTGCCGGCCAGTGGGCATGTAGAACTGACGGCGCGCACCGCGACCCAAGTGCAGCCATCCCGATGGGCGGCCGCGATACGCGACACGCGTGCCCAGCTGGTCCAGAGCGCCGCGGGCTGGTCGGTGAAGGCGTGGCGTGATGGGCCGCGAGTTCTACTGTTCGCCCGCGCGCCCGCTTCGGTACGAAACACACTGCGTGGCGCATATCTGATACCGGACTCTACGGGCGTGCTCGAACACGCCGCACCGCAGCGCGTCTTGATATCGGGGGACACGCTGGTGCTGGCCATGACCGTGGCGCGAGGATTTGCCGATACCACATCGCGGTTCACCGGCGTGCTGCTGCACAACGCCACGTCCCCGACCACGAGTACGCAGATCGACGTCGCGCTGACGCCAGCAGCCCCGCCCGGCGCTTCGGAGCTGATCGCGATGCTCGAGGGTCCGGAGGCGACGAGTACTGGCGGTGCCGTGCTTACCGTCGGCACAGCGACCGCTGCGAACACGAGCGCGCAGTCGCTGGCGAACGTTGCTACCGCCGACATCGGCATCTGGCTGGCGCTCGCGCTCGCCTTTGTCGGGGGATTGATCCTCAACCTGATGCCGTGCGTGTTTCCCGTGCTCTCGGTCAAGATCCTGTCGTTCGTCGAGCGCGGCGGTGAGAACGACGGTGGTATTGCCGCACGGAAGCACGCCATGGTGTTCACGCTCGGCGTGCTCGTCACCTTCTGGACACTGGCGGGCGCGCTGTTGGCGCTTCGTGCCGGTGGCGCCCAGCTGGGATGGGGCTTCCAGTTGCAATCGCCCGCAGTGGTCACCGTGCTCGCGCTAGTGGTATTTGCGCTCGCGCTCAACCTGAGTGGTGTCTTTGCCCTGGGAATGAGCCTCACGCGACTGGGCGGCGTGGGTTCCGGCGAACGCTACAGCGACTCGTTTCTGACAGGACTGTTGGCCGTGGTCGTGGCGACGCCCTGCACGGCACCGTTCATGGGCGCCGCGTTGGGCTATGCGCTCACGCAACACGCTGTGGTGGGTTTGCTCGTGTTCACATCGCTCGGACTCGGACTCGCGGCGCCATACATGGTGCTGGCCAGCAGCCCGGCGTTGCTGCGGAAATTGCCGCGACCAGGTCCGTGGCTCGAAACCTTCAAGCAGCTGCTCGCCTTCCCGCTGTACGCGACGGTCGTCTGGTTGCTCTGGGTGCTGGGGCGACAAGCCGGCACCGATCAGGTGACCATTGTGCTCCTGGTGTCGATTACGGTCGCGCTGGCAGGATGGCTGGCTGGTCGCGCACAGAACGCTGGTAAAGCGGTAGCGAGCAGTCTATCGCTGGCGCTGTTGTTGCTCACCATCGCCGGTGGCGGCTTCGTGATTGCGTCTCAGCCCGTCACGACGCCGACGGCGAGTGCCACACCCGCCGGCTGGGAACCGTGGTCGGCGGCGCGCGTCGCCGCCGCGCGCGACTCCGGCCATGCGGTGTTCGTCGACTTTACCGCGGCGTGGTGCCTGAGTTGTCAGGTCAATGAGCGTGTCGCCCTGCACACCAATACCGTGGAGCGCGCCTTCGCCGATCGGAAGGTGGTGTTGCTGCGCGCCGATTGGACATCGCGGAACGCCGAGATCACCGCCGTACTCGCCAGCTTCGGACGAAGCGGCGTGCCGCTGTACGTGATGTACCCCTCGAAGACGACGGAGCCGGCGGAGCTGCTGCCGGCGGTGTTGACCCCGGGTGTGGTGGTCAGCGCCGTTCAACGCGCCACGACCCAGTAGCCGGTTCGCACATGCCACATGAGCACTCGCCGGAGCCCGTCGGGCGGTCGTGGCTCTCTTCTTCCGCCGCGTCGCCGCCTTGCGGCGCGGACTCATTCGCCTGTCGCAGCAGACGCTCGTCCCCCCGGCCGCTCCCATGGCGGCGCCGCCGTCCCCAGCAGACCCGCCTCGATGCTCTGAATGCGTGCAGCTTTCGTTTCTGGCCGCTTGGCCGACGACACGAGATGCGCAATGCCGCGCTGCTTTCCGGGACTAAGCGCTGCCCACGCTTTGCGAACACGCGCCTTGGTGGCAAGCAGCGCCGCGAGCTCGTCGGGGATATCGACGTCATCCTGTGGCAACACCCGGAAGGCCACTTCGACGGGACTACCGATCTTCAATCCGGCTGCCTTCATGGGAGCCTTCGGCAGCATCAGATACCATCGCCCTCGCGCCGGCTGCCACGCGCCTTTTACTGGTACGCCCGATACATCGGCCTCGATGCGCAAGCGCGCATGCTGCTCGAGTGGGAGTGCGCTGTGCAGCGATGCGTCGAGGTACACCACGGTGTAGTGGTACGTACCGACCGCGTGGCGTGCGATGCGGGTTTCGAAGCGATGGGTGAAGTAACTCACGCGGCGTGCGTGCCTCGTGGAGTGACCAGCGTGAACAGGATACCCGCGAGGCCCAGCCCGATGCACGTTGCCACGAGATCATGCGGGTCGAACACCAGTCCGCGGCTCGTCAGCTGGACGAACTCCCAGGCGACGAGCAAGACGCCCGTGCCCACAAGCACCACGACGAACGCGCGACGCGTGCGGTCGTACGATGCGTTAGGCTGTTGATCGGCCCAAATCCCGAGCAGAATGAACGGAATCGCAATCGCCGCAGCGACGTTTGGCAATACACCCATCAGGTACATCACCGACTCGGCTCCACTAAATCGTACGCGTCGCGCCCAGCTCACCAGACTCAATACAGCCAGCGCACTGATACCCACCAGTGCATATCGCGTCGAGAAGGTCATCGTTCGCATTTGGCTACGAACCGAGCTGCGCCTCGATCACTGCCGCCAGCCGATACGCCGACAGCGCCAGCCGTTGCCGCGCGATCCGAGTGCCCAGCGCGACGTACGCATCGGTGAGTACGGGCGGCACACTCCCCGCGCGCGGCGGTAGCTCGTACGCCATGTAGCGCGCGAGGGTGGCGCTCTCGTCGGCCCACGCACGAACGGTGGCGGCGAGTGGCGCACCTCGCGGCAGGTTCAGCGCATCATCCGCCTGCCCTGCGGTCATGGGCAGCTCACGAGCGATCGCCGCCGCCACGTCATCGATCGGCAGCTCTCGCGACGGACGGCCCACCCAACCATCCCATACCGCGTGCAGATTGATGGAATCACGCTCGAACCCGCGGAGCTGCACCCACACGCGGTTGCCGCCGGCATCGCCGTCGGGCTGGTCGGCCGCCGAACGCGACGTGCCATGCAGTGGCTGATGCAGATCGCCCACCACGTGGATGATCCAACTCAGACTGTAGGCGCGCAGACTGGGAGAAAGGGCGTTGTCCCCGAGTGACTCGGCCAACGACGGGAAGACCGATGCGACGTTCGGCTCGACAAGCGGAATCGTCGGTGTACCGTCAGTGGAGAATGAGCGCGAGAGGTAGTGCCAGCCGGCGCGGCGCGCCATGGTCGGGTAACCGGGCAGCAGTGGCGTGGGTTGCGCACTGCTGTCGGTTTCCGGATAGAAGCGCGCGTCGCCCCGAATCTGATCGGGCCACACCGACGCGCGCAGGAACACCTCGCGGATACCCACCGGCGTATTGACGTTCACGTTCGCGCCAAGCGCGGCGATGTCAGGATGCGCCCGCATGATGTCGTCGACGCGAGCGCGGGTGGCGGGACGCAGTCGGTCGTACGCCATCGCCGCCATCGCACGGTGGCCAACAGCGTCCCAACGCCGGGTCGTGGTGGGACGCTCGGCGCGCGGTGCCGCCGCCAGCGACGTGGCCGAGAGAGCCATGGCAGTAGCGGCGGAGAGCATGAGCAGAGAACGTTTCATACAAGGAAATTGAGCGATGGCGCAATGCGCCGAATTGCCGAACGGAACTGGTTACGCAGTTGAGACAGAGCCTGACGACAGGTCTCCATCGCGCATGCTACCCCTGATACGGTCCACCGGGCACGCCCCATCCCCAGCGCGGCATCGGCAGGTCTTCCTCGGCCGATGCACCAGGCTCTGAATTGATGACCGCCAAGCGAGAACCCCACTCGAGATACGCGACCAATGCCGATCGGAATCCCGGATCAGCAGGCATATTCACTTCGTCCGCGGTATCGAGCAGCAGGGCCATCCGCGCCTGACGTTGCGGCTCCGCCAAGTGCCGCTCGACATGCTGCCGAATCATGTGCGGATGTCCACGAGTCGCTCCAAGGCGGTCATGCCGCCGGCCCACTCGAACAGCGTGGGGACCGCCTTTTCCGTCATCGTTGTTTTCGCGCGTTGGGGACTTGTCACGTGCGCTGCCAATGGGCTCGGCACACCTGAACATTCGCCGATTTCCTGAAGATTGGCGAGTATAGGCGTTGGCATGATTCGCGCACCGTGCTCTGGTGATTGGCGACCGATCACTTCACGGACACCGGAGCATCGTATGACGACACCACTGCCACCACACAGTCCCGACGTCGACCAGCCGGACGTCGACCATCCCGATAACGACCGGCACGAGCCCGATCGCATCGAACCGGTCCGTCGCGACCCCGACCAGAACGAGCCCGAGCGGGGCGACCCCGACCCGGCCGAGCCCGCTCGAGAGGATCCGCAACCGAAATGACGGGACCGTGAGCGGACAATGAGCGTCCTCGGATGGATGGCCGCCGTTGGTGGGCTACTGCTGCTCATGGCGCTGACCTCGTCGCAGGTCGAGCGACTTCCCATCTCGACGTCTCTGATCTACCTCGCGGTCGGGCTGGCCCTCGGACCGGGCGGGTTCGAGCTGTTGCGGCTCGACATCGAGTCGCAGCGTACATGGCTCGAGACACTCACCGAGTTTGCCGTCATCGTGTCGCTGTTCGTGGGCGGTCTACGGTTGCGCTTGCCGTTGCAGAACACGGCGTGGCGCGTAGCATTCCGACTGGCGGGCCCGGTGATGTTGCTCTCCATCGTCGGTGTCGCCGCCGCCTCCATGCTGCTGCTCGGCTTGCCGCTGGGCATGGCGCTGCTGCTGGGGGCGATTGTCGCGCCCACCGATCCGGTGTTAGCGGCCGAGGTCACCGTGAATGACGCGGAAGATCACGATCGGGTGCGCTACGGATTGTCGGGTGAAGCAGGGCTGAATGACGGCGCAGCGTTTCCGTTCGTGATCTTCGCGCTGCTCTACACGCAGCGCGGGGGCGTGGATGCGTGGGTCGGCGAATGGTTGCTCACGCGTGTGCTGTGGGCAGTGCCGGGCGGTCTCGCCATCGGCTATCTGCTGGGAACCGGGCTCGGACAACTCGCGATCCGCATCCGGGCGCGCACCACCGACGCCAGCGCACCCAACGACTTCCTCGCCTTGGCGCTCATTGCCCTTTCTTACGTTGCCGCGGAACGCGCCCATGCCTGGGGCTTCCTCGCGGTGTTTGCGGCCGGCGTGGGGCTGCGTCACGCCGAGGTGCGCATCGTGCGCGCGTCGCCACATCCGGAAGTGGCGGAGCTGATCGAACCCAATGCTGTCGGCGTCGGAGTTGCGGAACACCCGCCGGCCGAGACGCTCATCACCGCGCGCGTGAGCGCGGAGCAGAGTCAGGAGCCGGCCGTGGCGGCGGGTGTGCTGATCGCCGAGGCGTTGTCGTTCGGAGATACGTTGGAGCGCATGCTCGAAGTACTGCTGGTCGTGTTGGTCGGCATCGCCGTCGCGTCGGTGTGGAGCTGGCCGGCTGCGATGCTAGCGGTGGTGGTGTTCGTCGCGATCCGCCCCGCGAGCACGTGGCTGTCACTCAAGGGATCGCGCACCTCGCGTGCGCAGCGCCTCCTGCTGGGCTGGTTCGGCATTCGCGGCATCGGCAGTTTGTACTACCTGAGCTACGCGCTCAATCACGGCGTGCCGAGCAGCGACGCCGCGCTGTTGGTGAGTCTGGTCGTCACGGTGGTGGCGTGCAGCATTGTGATCCACGGCATTTCGGTGACACCGGTACTTCAGTGGTATGAGCGTTCAGTGAATCGGCGCGTGTGATTCACGCGCGCAATACTGGCCAAATCGAGACGAGCGTGGCCGCGTGGACGACCACGATCGCGAGGTTACTGAGGACCACCGGGTGGATGAGCCGACCGATGGTGAACGGCGTGCACAGCTTGTAGACCACTTGCACCACCAGAAGCGCCGCGACCATCGGCGGATCGGGGCGGAACAGCAGCAGCGCGGACACGATACCAATGGCCAGGTACACGGCCAAGAGAATGCCGCGCGCGTCGGTGGCCTCACCATAACTCTGGCGAGCCCACGGCGCCTTGGTGAGCAATCCGCCGCACACGGGCGCGAGGACCACGACGTTAAGCAGCAGTGACACGATGATCATCGTGTGCATGGCGGCGCGGCGCGAACAGCGGTCGACGCTACTGTCGGCTCAACCTGATCGTGAAACGCGCACTGCCGGCTGCTTGGTCCGTCACCGTGAGCACACCGGCGCCCACCGTGAACGTCAGGTCCCGCACGAACGTATCGGCCGAGTGCTGAAAGCGGATGGTACCGCCGGTCTGCACCGCAGTTCCGGCCAGGCTGGCCGTGAGTGCCGCGCCGCCGGTGACGACGGCAGGCAACGTGAGCGAGCCCCCCGTGCTGCGGTTGTCGTTGATTACCACCGTCATGCTTCCACCCTGCGCGAGGGCATCGATACTGGCCTGCCCGGTCGGCGTGATTCGTAACGTGGTCGCGATGTACGTACCGGAAAGGCCATCACTCTCAGTCGGCGAGTCGTTGCCGCAGGCGATGAAGGAGCCAGTCATCGCAAGCACGAGAGGAAGTCGGCGCAATAGGCGTTGCATAGAAAGTGCAGAGGGAGAAACGGAGAACCAATGTGGTAATTGAAGTGAAGGTACTGTCGGGCTGTGGCATGCTCAATCCCCGATCGTATCGGCGCCAGATCACGCGCGAGTTGCTGGCGTTGGCCGCTGCCGAACGCACGGCAGTCGTGAACGGCGTCAGGTGTAGCCGTGCTTCCATTTTGCCGGCGTGAACTTGATGACCGGCAACGCGGGCACGCCCGGCGCGCTCAGCGCCTTTGACAGATCGAGCGAAATGGTGCGCAGTTCGGGGGACGGCGATCTGAAAGGGAAGTCAATATTCAGGATGTACGTGCGGTCGCGTTCCTGAAGCAAGAATCGCTCGCCGGTTGGCCTCTCGCCCCACTGCCCGCCACTGGCAACGCGCCGCCCGGCGTCATCCCACATGCCGAATACGGTGCCGGTGATCCCCTGCACCGTGCTGTCACCCACCGTGAACCGGGCGAGGGCGGGTTGCAACACGAAGTCCGCGGTCATGCCCGACAGCTGAACCGTGACGCGTGTCCTTGGTGTCGTAGGTCCTGACCTGATTGTCGATGGTGGCGACAACCGTGACAGCCTCGAATCGCAGTCGCGTGCGTTCGCGCGACTCGTGCGGCCGACGCGGCCGACGCGAGACGCGGCGACGCATCGCCCACGTACGGGACGCTCTCCCAGCCGCCACGATATCCGGCACAATTAGCGAGCGGAACAGTAAGCGCGAGCACGCGCGAAATAGTTTGCATTCGCATGGCCATTGCAGAGAACGGTGGATCGGGCGCGAAAGTGACCGCGGACCCGCGACTCGTCGCGGACGTCTAGAGTTGACGCAACTCCGACGCGCTAGCGAATCCGCAGCACGAGCCACTGCACGGCCGTCGTCGCCATGGTCCCCACCACGGCATCGGCACGGAAGGCGGTGCCGAGTGGATCGCTGATCTCGAACACACCACTGTTCCCGGCCGCACGCAGTACCGCAGCCGCAACCGTCGGCTGCACCAGCGCATGTGGTGGGAGACTGGCGTCTGCCGTCGTCGTCGACGATTTCCGGTTGCTCACGTTCTGGTAGAGCGGATTCGACGTCATGTCGTCGGCGGCTTCGGTCATCGTCCACTGCAGCATCGCGTCGGTAGGATTCCACGCGGCGCCGAGCCTGGCGCGCATGCGCGCAGTCAGTCCCAGCCCGCGGGCGAGCCCTTCTTCGTTGATACCGTGCCAGCCTTCCATCGCGCCTTGGGCGACTTCGCGCGCCGCATCGCGCGTGGTCATGCCGCTCTGCGCGAGCCGCTGCATAAAGTCGCGCAGCATGCTGGCGGCCGGCGTGTATCCCGCCGTGACGTCACCTCTCGCTCGTGCGCCTACCGACAACGACGAGGCGGGATCGGTCAGCGGTAGCACATCGAAGTTCGTATTGGCGCTGAACGAAACGCCGAGCGTTTCCCGCAGCGTCTGCAGCTGCGCGAACGTCGCACCGCCTTCAACGCCCCAAGAGGTGCCCAGGTACGTCTGCCACGGCGCGGCGTACTGCCAGCGCCAACGGTACTGGTAGGTGTGCGTGACTTCGTGCGCGATGATGCTGTAGTTGAGCGAGTAGGAGTACCCATCGACCCGAAACCCCGATCCGTCCGGCATACCGAGGGTGAGCCGTCCCCACCGGCCATGCCCTTGACCGCCATCGGCAAACCACCCCGCACTGCTTTGCGTCGATGCATCCAGCATGAGCAGCAATTGTCCGGACTCATCGCTGCTCGAGGTCGGCGCAGACAGGCTGTACACACTTTGCAACCAGGGAATACCCGTGGTGGCGAAGAGCCGCAACGCGCTGTCGGCGCGGGCCACCGCGTTTGGCGCGAGCAGCGACGAGTCGGCACGAAAGACCGCCAGCACCAGATTTCCCCGGATCGCGATCACGCGCGCCGGCCCGCTCGGTCGGTCGAAAGGATAGTGCGTGAAGACCTCGCCAAGCACGTACGGCGTGGCGCGGCAGAATGGTGCCGACGCGTTTAGATAGGGGCATCCGGCCGGCACCATCGACGCGGCAGCGGGTGCAACCGCCGATGCGGCTGCTGAGCGCAGTGCCGATTCAGGGCCATCAAAGAGCAACGCGTTGCGAGCGAGTGCTCGGAGCGGCGTGGCCGCCGATCGGCCGGCGGGCGTGACCCGAACCACCACGGAATCCGGCCACGGGTACTCCGGCTGCGTCTTCGCCTTCTCGTGCAATCGCGAGTCGGCGTACGACAGCAGGTAGCGCGCTTGCGACGAAGGCGCGAAGCGGAGACACTCCGCCTGCGCGGAGGTGAGGCGTCGCGCGTCGCCCACCGCCAGTGACAGCTCGTTCGCGAACGCGCGCGTGAGGCCACTTGGCAGCACGCCGTCGCTGCTGGTGAGCGTGAGCGTAATGGCCGGCGGGTTCCCTGTACACGCATCGGCCGCCGGCGGAAAGACAAAGCGCCACGTGGCGCTGTCGCGCGCCGTCGTAGTAGGCGTGAATCCGTTGGCTTGCAACGCGGCGACAGCCAGCGACGTGAGCGCGTAGCCGCGCAGGGTGATCGTGTCAGCGCTGCCAAGGTGCGTGCGACCAACCGGTGCGCTCGATGAGAATATGCGTGCACGGGCGAGTGTGACGCCGATCGTGACCGTGTCGATCAGCGTGCCGGCCTGCACGCGCACGCGGGCCCGACCGGGGCCGGTGCTCACCACGCGTCCCTGCCCCAGCGCCGCCGCCTCGAGCACCGGCAGTTCACTCAACCACCGTTGCTCGTCGATCAGCGTCACGGTCGCGACGGTGCTGGGCTGGCCGTTCCTCGAGATGCGCAAGTCCGCCAGCTGTCCAACATCCGTGAGACGTACCGAATCCGCGTCGATGCGATTCACATCGCGCACGCTGATGCTCGTCGTGACGCTGACGCCGGACACTGTCGCGACCACCGGCGCCGTGCCGGCCGCGATACCGGTGACCACACCCTGATCGGTAACCGTCGCGATTTGCGGCGCCTCGCTTCGCCAGGAAACGGTCCGTCCAGTGAGCGCGGCACCGGCTGCACTGAATGGCTGTGCCTGCAACGTGAGACTGGCCCCGACATCGATGGTGCCGGCGCCCGGTGTGATCTCCACCCGTGTCACGACGACGGCCGGTGGTGTCACGGGCGGTGTTACGGGGGTATCGCTGCCGCCGCTGCAGCCCGTCGTCGCCCACAGCGTCAGGGCGGATACCAGCAGCAACCGGACAGGCGATCGCGTAACGGCGGGCAACATCGGCATCAATGTCTCGTGGCGTGGACGGTACGAATAGTCGAGTCGAGCTACGACTCCTCGGCTGCTACCGCCGTCACGACGGGGGACGAGGAGCATTCCACTCAGCGGGAGCGGCGACCGCATTACGTTGCACGAATGCCGTCACCGCTGCTCACCCGCCAGTTTTCCGCCCAGTCCCGTCAGCGGGGCGACGCCATTCTGCGCAACGGGGCCGTACAAGTCCTCGATGCCACCGCGACCGCGGCCGTGGCCCGTGTGCAAGGCACCGACGAGTACATGGTCGTGATCGAAATGGAACGCCGCGCTGCGCTGCTCGGCTGCTCCTGCCCGTATGCCGCGGACGGCGCCTACTGTAAGCATGTGTGGGCCACCCTCGGTTCCTTGGAGGCGAGTCCCCGATCCCGTGTGTTGTCCGACGCGCTCGCGCGTGCGACGTCCGTGCGCCTCCTCTTGGCCGAACTTGACGACGACGCACTGCTCGACGACGATGCGTTCGAGGACGATGCGTTCGACAACGATGTGCGCGGAGATTCCGATGCCGCATTCGGCGCGCCCGTAGCCAGCCCACGCGCCCCGCATCCGGCCCTGCCATCGCCATTGCCCCCGCCGACGTGGCCGGCGATCCTCGACCGGGCAGCGTGGCAAATGCGCAACGCGGACGCGACCGACTACACGGCATATCGCTCCCGAGCCACGCGCGCTGAGTGGCCCGATGATCGCCGCCTCGTGTACGTGATCGAGGGGAGCGTCGGTGGTGGTCACAGTCTGTCGCTCGAAGTGATGACCGAGAAGCGTGCGCGCGACGGTTCATGGAGCGCTCCCAAACGCTTCGGCTATTCGTCGACCGTCTGGATGCAGGCCCCGGAGGCCAGCGACCGCGAGATCACTCGACTCCTGCTCGGTGCCGCACCGTTGCCCGACTACGGGATCGCGCGCACCTCGTTCGTGATCGCACCGCATGCGGTCACGTATGTGCTGCCCGCCGTCTGCGCCACCGGGCGCGCGCGCCTCAAGCTGGCCGGCCCCCCGCCGACGCTACTCCCCGTTACGTGGGAGCGCGCCGCACACACGGCAACCACGGCGCCCGCCCCGTGGCAATTCACCATCGCGCTCGAGCGCGAAGGTGACGGGTGGGTGCTCAGCGGTGCGTTGGTCCGTGGCGAGGAACGTCGCGATTTCAGAGAGATCACGTGGATGCACGCGACTGGCGTATGCCTACTCGACGGGGTGCTGGCGCCCGTCGCGGTGGACGGCCAGTGGCCGCTGATGATCGAGCTGTTGCTCCAGAAGCGCCTCCCGATCGGTGACAATCCGTCGGCAGCGCTCGAGCAACTCTATGCCATGCCGCGAGTGCCGGCGTTGGCACTTCCGCCCGAACTCGCCATCACCGAGTCACACGCGGCACCAACTCCGGGCGTTCGCTTCGTCGCCGATCCGGTCGCATGGCGGGGCTACTCGACCCACATGGCCGGCGTACAACTTGTGTTCCGTTATGGCGGCGCCGAGGTGAGCGCGTCCGACGCGGGCGCGACACGGTTCGACGGTAGCACTCGCACGCTGTACCATCGTGACCGCGATGCCGAACAGGAGGCACTGGCTCGCCTCGTCAAGCTCGGACTCACCATCGTGCGAGGGGCGGAGTCGATCAAGGCGCCGTTCGTGCTGCCGCGCACCTCGCTGCGGCGCGTGGCGCAGCAGCTCACGGTCGACGGCTGGTGGGTCGAGGTCGATGGCCGCGCTTTTCGAGCGCCGGGTGCGGTGCAGGCCCGCGTGCGATCCGGCGTCGACTGGTTCGATCTCGATGGCACCGTAGCCTATGGCGACACCACCGTCTCCCTCGCCGCGATACTCGAAGCGAAGCGGCTCGGTGAGGACACCGTGCTCCTCCCGAATGGCGGACTCGGTCTGTTGCCGCACGACTGGCTCGACCAGATTGGCCCGATCTTCGCCGGCGGCGAGCGCACCACCACCGGTGCCCGCTTTCGCACGTCGCAGCTGGCCCTGCTCGACGCGCTGCTGGCCACGCTGCCCCACGTTGACGTGGACGCCGCCTTCGCGCGACAGCGTGAAGCACTCCGGGGTTTCGAACGTGTGTTGCCGGCGGATCCCGCCGCATCCTTCACAGGCACGCTGCGCGGCTATCAACGCGAAGGGCTCGGCTGGATGCACTTCCTGCGTACGTTCGGCTTTGGCGGCTGCCTCGCCGACGACATGGGGCTCGGGAAAACGATTCAGGTGCTCGCCCTGCTGGATGCGCGTCGGGCCGAGGGTCACGGGCCATCGTTGGTGGTGGTACCGCGCTCGCTGGTGTTCAACTGGCGTACCGAAGCCGCGAAATTTGCGCCGCAGCTTCGTGTGGTCGATTGGAGTAGCGCCACCCGTCACGACGCCGCGTTCGATTCGACGGCGGTCGACATGGCACTCGTCACCTATGGGACATTGCGCCGCGATGCCGTGCGTCTCTCCGAGATTGCCTTCGACTACGTCGTGCTCGACGAGGCACAGGCCATCAAGAACCAGAGCACCGCGACGGCGAAGGCCTGTCGCGTGCTGCAGGCGTCCCATCGGCTCGCGATGAGCGGCACGCCGGTGGAGAACCGCCTCGAAGAACTGTGGAGCCTACTCGACTTCCTGAATCCGGGTATGCTCGGCGCGTCGTCGCGATTCGCCACGTCGCTGCGTAGCGTGAGCGCCGATAATGCGACGGCTGGCACAACAGCGGGCGTCGACGCCGTGTTGGCGCGCGCGCTACGTCCGGTGATTCTGCGGCGTACCAAACGTGAAGTGGCACCCGAGCTGCCCGAGCGCATCGAGCGCACACTTGAGGTGGAGCTCGAACCCAAACAGCGTGCGTTCTACGAGCAGGTACGCGCGAAAGTGCGGGCCGAGGTCATGTTACAGGTCGAGACGAGTGGACTGGGTCGCTCGAAGCTGCACATCCTGGAAGGACTGCTGCGACTGCGTCAGGCCGCGTGCCACCCCGTGCTGGCCGACGCGCGCAAGAAGGCGCTGCCCAGTGCGAAGCTCGATGCGTTGTTACCAGCACTGGCTGATGTGGCAGCGGAAAAGAACAAGGCGCTGGTGTTCTCGCAGTTCACGTCGTTCCTCGCGCTCGTGCGCGCCGCGCTCGACGAACGAGGGATTCCCTATGCGTACCTCGACGGTCGCACGAAGAACCGGCACGCGTGCGTCGATCGTTTCCAGAACGATCCGTCGTGCCCGATCTTCCTGATCAGCCTGAAGGCCGGCGGACATGGCCTCAATCTCACCGCCGCCGACTACGTCTATCTGCTCGACCCGTGGTGGAATCCAGCTGTGGAGGCGCAGGCAATCGACCGCGCCCACCGCATCGGGCGTATGCGGCACGTGATCGCCACGCGTCTCGTGGCGCGTGACACGATCGAGGAGAAAATCCTGGCGCTGCAGGCGGGTAAGCGCGCGCTGGCCGATGCGATCTTGTCGTCGGATCGCACCGGGCTCGCCTCGATCGGGCGAGAGGAGCTGGAGTTGCTGCTCGCGTAGGCGGGCTATCGCGCTGACTTAGGCTCGAGCGCGCGCTCGTGTTACCGCCGCTCCGTGGCCACTCGGTCGGCGAGAGACATCTTGAGCAAGCTCTGACACGGCACGTCGCGCTCATTGCCGAGAATCTTGAGCTTCGTCAGCAGCGTATCCGGCAACCGCACGGAAATCGCGGTCGTCGACGGCCGTAGCAGCGGGAACCGGACGGGACGCGCCGACGCCCAGTCGACATAGTCGGTTGCGTCGGCGGACGCCCAGAAATCGCGTTCAACGTCTTCCGACTTGAACGTCGGTATCGGTTTGATGGCGCGCTGGGACTTGGGCATAAATACGGTGCTCCTGGCGATGCATGGTGCGAGCGCCGACCACTCGAATGAGCGAGCCCCGCACGGTGAAGTCGAGCTACGCGCTCGTCTGCTCAATCCCCGACCGCATGGCCGCCGTGAGGACATCCACGTTGATCTGGCTGAGCGTTTTGAACTTGATGCAGTATCCCGTCACGGTCGCTTTGCCGATGGCGTTTCCGTACATCTCGGCCAGGTACTTCTTGTCCTCGAGGCCCATGATGTACACGGAGATGCCGGTGCTGTTGGCGCTGATGCCGATCTGATAGAACTCGCGCATAGTGCCGTCGGCGTACGGTCGGGATTGGGCACCGTACCCAATGTTCGGATTCGTGACGATCTTGCCTTTCTCGTCCTTGCCGTCGAGAAACCACAAGCGACCGTTGGGCAACAACTCGCGGATGATGCCGTGCAGCGCCTGCATATCGCTGCGCTTCGGCTCCGGTTGGGCCGCGAGATAGTCGTTCACTTGCGCCTGCACGTTCATGGGTTGCTCCGTGTGGTGAACGAGACGAGCAGCTACGGAAACGCCTCAAAAAGTGCGAGCATTCCGAGCGATCGCTTCGAGGCGATTTTCACAATGGTGATATACGTGCGGCGATTGCGTAGTCAGCGCGGCGGCATCATGCCCAATTGCTTCACGAGGAACGTGAGGTAGTCGAGCGACACATTGGCGCCGCCACCCGCTTCGGACTCGCTGAAGTGGCCACCCAACGTGTCGGCCTGCAAGATGATCGGCCTCGCGCACCGTGATGCCGCTTGTAGTGCCGCCGTGAATTTCATCGCGTGCCAAGCCGGCGCCCGCGGATCGTTGAGCGACGTCGTCACCAGCGTCGCGGGATAGCAGCGGCCCGCTGTGACGCGATGCAGCGGTGACGTGGCCAACAGAAAGCCGAACTGCGCGGAATCGCTGGGCGACCCGAACTGCGCGCGATGGCGTCCGCGGTCGAAGCGTACGTTGTCCGTTTGTGGCACCTCGGCCACCACGGCGGCGAAGAGATCGGGGCGCTCGGCCATCACCGCCGCCACCATCCGGCCGCCGTTCGAGCGTCCACGAATCGCCAAACGGCTCGGCGACGTGTACCCGCGTGCAATCAGATGCTCGGCGGCCGCAATCATGTCGTCGAAGGTGGTCTGTTTCTTCCCGAGAATCGCGGCTTCGTACCAGTCACGTCCGAACTCGCCACCCCCGCGAAGATTCGGCATCGCGAACACGCCACCGAGCTCGAGCCACGCCAGCATGTCGGGCGCGTAATCGGGGAGCATCACCGTACCCGACCCGCCGTAGCCGAAGAGCAGCGTGGGATGGCTGCCATCGAGCGCGATCCCCTTGCGGTGCACGAGCCACATCGGGATCCGCGTGCCGTCCTTGCCCGCGTACCACTGCTGTGTCGCCACGTAGTCGGCACTCGCGAACTCACTCCTGGTTTCCAACATCGTCGTGCGCTCGCCGGTGCTCAGCGCGACCTCGACAAGGCGGGGCGGCTGCAGGAATGACGCGGCGAGGATGCGCTGCCGGTCGCCAGTCGCGCCAGGCATCAGCTCGATGCGCGTGCCGAGTGGAAATGTGAGCTCGTGTTCGAGCGCGCCGCTTCGGCGGTGAATGCGCAGCACGTGCTGTGCGTCTCGTAGCGCGACGACCAGGAGGTGAGCACCATGGGGTGTGACCGAGAGCAGGACATCCTGCGTTTCCGGAATCACGTCACGCCATGCCGACGGCGACGGGTCGCGATAGGGAATGAACACGAGCCGATGCCGCGGCGCATCACGGTCGGTGAGGACCAACATGCCCGTCGCATCGCTGGCCACGACCGCGTACGCCGCGTCGCGCGTGGTGGAGACGGCTACCAATGCCGGTGTCGCGCCCGGCGTATCGAGTTGAGACAGCTCGAGGAGTGCGAAGCGGGACAGTGCCCAGCCGAGCACCTCGAAGTCGGCACCGGTGCCGTCAGACACGAATGCACGACGCCCGTCGCTGGAGAGCGACACGCGGATCACGCCCTCTACATCGTTCGCCGGGAGTCGCAGGATGGAGACATCGTTCGCGGTGCCGGTACCGAGCTGGTGATACGACAACGTGCCGCCGCGTAGCATGACGCGTTCGCTGCTGGCCGGGTGGATGTACTGCACCTGCAGTATGCCTTTGCTGTCGGGGGTCCACAGCGGCGACTGGAACACGATGCCCGGAATCGAATCGGGCAGCAGTGTGCCGTCGGCCACGCGGACGACGCGACCGACTTTCCAATCGTCGCCGCCGACCGCCAACTCGACGAGTACGTGCCGTCCGTTCGGCGCCACCTGATGGTGCGCGAGGCGCGTGGCCGGGCCGAAGGTGGCGGGGTCGAGCAGCAGGCGATCGGCGCCGCGCGGCGTGCCAATCACGAGTCGCCCGTTTGCTACGCGGATCGCATCGCCTGCTTGGCTTTGCGACGCGGCATCGAGCGCGGAATCGAACGCCAGCCAGGGCGAGTCGAGGCGCTCCATACGGTCGCGCAGCCGCGCGCGGAGCACACTGTCGTGCAGGAATGGCCGAGCGAACCGCGTCTGCGCCAAGGCCCACGCGCGGACCTCGGCGGTGGTGTCTTCGAGCCAGCGATACGGGTCGGCAACGGCGACACCGTGATAGCGGTCGACCACGTTGACGGTGCGCGCGGGCGGGTACGCCGGCGTGTCGGCGGGCGGGCGGCTGCAGGCCGATGTTGCGACGGCGAGCAGCGCCACACGCAGGAAGCGGGCAGACAGGGTTCCTCCAGGGAAGCGGAGCACCGGTCTATTCTACGCCGCGGGTCGCATTCTTGCCTCAGGGCGCGATCGTGAAGGTGGTCACTTCGGAGCGCGCCCGCAGATAGGAGCCTTGCACGCGCAGCGCCCCACTTCGCGACTCGGTCCAATCGACAAACACCTGTCGCGATTGGCCTGGCAGGAAGAGGATCCGCTTGGCTGCGGTCACCACTCCCGCACCAAATCCCGCGTCGGTGACGAAGACGGAGGCCAAGTCACCTTCGTCCACGTTGATCCACACCGGCTGCGCGATCGTGTTCGTAGCCGTGACAACCAGTGTGAACGCCCCACCGTACTGATTCAACGAGGGCGCTGCCGGATGTGTCGCGACTGTGACCTTGAGCGCCGTCGCTGCAGGCAGAGACACCGCGGCCTGGAGCTCAGCGACGGGAACACCGTAGCCCTCGGGTCCGTCAAAGCCAACGACGCCGGCGCATGGGCCGGCGAACATCGGTAGCGGATGGCTGCCGTCATTGAGAATGGCGTGCAGCATCTCGTGTCGAGCGGTGGGACCGTGATCGACATTCGCGAGCGCGATGCGATCGCCTTGGTCCCACCAGTAGCCCTGATACGTACCGCCGTCGGCGAGCTCCAGCGACGCGCCGTCGATGGGACGGTACCAGCGCATCCGCGAAAAGTCGGCGCGGCGGCCGGCGCACGTTTCAACTTGCTGCCACCACAACGCGAACACCGACGGCGGCGTGAATTGCACCAGCGCCTCGTTGGGAAACCGAGGCGCTGTGAGATCGTCGCAGGCGAGCAATGTCGCGAAGACGAAAAGCGCGGCGTATCGCGGTCTCACACAGCCCTCGCCTATCGCCGCCACGCTGAGGGCAGGAGCAGCACGCCCAGATGCACGCGGGGGTTGGCGATCCCGTCCGACGTGGCGCCCCAGGTCGACATGCCGGAGATCGCGAGGCTGCGGGTGACATGCACATTGGCGCCGCCGCCAAAGGCCGCCATCGACCGCCACCCCAACACGTTATCGACGAATCCGGTGCGGCTATTCAGCGCGTCCACACTCAGCGCGCGACTCGCGAGTCCGCCCTGCAGAAATGGCGAGATCACCCGGCCGACCGTGGGCAGGTGATAACGTGCCCCCAAGTCTATCGATCCCGCGCCGGTGCGATTGCCGGCTGTTGTTTCGAATCCGCCCCAACCGGCATTGAGGTACGCCGCCCATCGCCGGGTAAAGCCGTACCCGAGCGTGATCCCGTGTCCGACGACGTGCTCGTTGTCCGAGCTGGCCGCGCCGGGCTGGCTCGTGATCACGTTGGTTTCGGTGCCGTAGCCGAGAAGGAGGCCGGTGGTGTGCGTGCGCTCGACGCGTTCCGGGCGCTGCTGAGCGACGGCGGGGACGGCCAAACTTCCCAGCAGGACGAGGGCCTGCACACTGGACGGCAGAACGACACGCATTGGCATTACTCCACGAGGAACGTTGGAGGGGCTCGCGATGGCCCGGGGAGCGGGTGCTCGCGAGGTGAGCGGCAGACGGGAGGGCCGCTCGACTGTGACGTACACCACAGAGTTCGGGGAGGTGCCGTGTGGTGCTACAGCGTGTGGCGTATGATCCGGTCGGGCCGGTTCAAGGGGTCGGAGTTGTTGAACGCGCCGGGACACCGCTACTGCTTGGCGACAAACGCCGGGACCAAGGCGTTGGCGTGCCCGTGCCCACGGCGTGCTCTGATTTCTGCAGCGCGACCAACTCCATGTGCTCCCGCGTCGCCGACCGCTGCTGCTCGTTCACATGAGCTCCTCGGCGAGTCCGATCAGGAGACCCTCGGGGCCGCGGATGTAGCAGAGCCGATAGGAATTTTGATACTGCACCACGTCGCCGACGAGCTGCGCGCCGTGCTCGCGGAGCCGGACGAGCGTATCGTCGAGGTCGATCACCGTGAACATGACGCGCAGATAGCCAAGCGCGTTCACCGGTGCCTCGCGGTGATCCGCCACGACCGCAGGCGCGAAGAACTGCGAGAGCTCGAGCCGACTGTGGCCGTCTGGTGTGATCAGCATTGCGATCTCCACGCGCTGCGTGCCCAGTCCGGTAACCCGCCCTGCCCACTCGCCGTCGATGTTCGCGCGCCCTTCGAGCCTCAACCCGAGCGCAATGAAAAATGGAATCACGGCATCGAGGGACTCGACGACGATGCCAACGTTGTCCATACGCTTGATAGTCATGTCAGGGCTCCGGGGGAAAGCTTCAGTCAATCGTGTTCATGCTCACGCTCAAGCGTTCGCGCACCCGCCGCGTGGACTTCGCCAGGAACCGCGCGCAACGGCGGCGAACCGGGCGACTCCGGTCAGGCTGGCACCAAGGGCGAGCGCACCAACGTCGGCGTCGAGCCCGACACCCGCAAGGATGCCGAGCATCGTCCCCATGCCTGCGAACGCGGCGGTCGCCACGAGTGTGCCTCGGCGATCGATCGCCACCGAGATCGCCGTGCCGTTCTCGTCGGGACGAGCCGCGACACGTAGCGATTCGGCCTCGCCAGCATTGTGCCAGGTCATGCGGACGCGCGGGGTCGCCCTCTGGACCAGTAGTCGAACAGCGCGACCATCAGCACGTATCTGTTCCGTCCAGCGCGTACGAGCAGTCCGGAGTCGATGGTGCGTGCCGTCTGAGCGTTATCGGTTGTGTCGTAGTACGCATGGAACGCGTTCACCGCACGACGACACGCAACCGTATCCGCGATTACGGAGACATCATTCGGTGTCGTGGCATTCAGGCCTCCGATAGAGCGCAACGCCACGCAGTACTGTCCGGAATCCGAGCAGACGCCTACCTGCCGTTCAACGTCGGTTGGTCGCAATGCGCCGCCAACAGATGCTGCGCTCACGGCGGTCGCAACGGCCAGAAGCACCGCTGCGTGCGTCGTCATCCTGTGCCCCGCATCACCGCAGCCGTCGCCAGACACTGAGCAAACCAACCACCGCCACGGCATGCAGGATCGCGGTCGAGTCGAGCCCACCGTTTCCAGTCACCACCTGCACGACTGCGGGAAGCATGGCCACGATCGCCACGATCGCCCCGCGGCGCTCGCCGTCGGCGAGCTGTCGACTCGCGTAGATCCACCCCGCGCCATTCGCCAGCGCGACCAGCGGCATCCATGGTTTCGCATGGAGCGTGGTCGACACGACGCCGAGATCGAAGAACAGCGCACTTGCACCGATCAGCGCGCCGGCAACACCAACCGCGCCGCCGATCGCGAAGTACCCACTCACCCAGCGAATACGCGCCGGGAGCTCCTGACTCCGTGGTGCAATGTTCGGCTGGCGCGTAACAGTTGGCATGGCATTGACGACAAGGTGGAAATAAGCGCCGCATGTTGTGTTGTTAGAGCGCCGCCTCGATTTCGCGCGTCGTCCGCGACGTCGGATTGGCTCGCCATGCCAGCCACAGCAGAGCGGCGAAGATGGTGAAGCCCAGCGCGAAGGCGGGCGCCCGACCGATCGACGCGACCGATTGCGTCAGCGCCATCGTACGATCGGCGCGATCGACGGACATTTGCAGGAACCCGTTCAGGAAGAAGAATGCGCTGGTCAGCAGCCACGGCCATCCGCCGCGTCGTTGCTTGAGAAAGAACAGCAGACCGACGACGCTGCCGACGATCGCGCTTGTTTGCGCGGCGGCACCAAAGCGCGGCATCATGCCCGGCCCCTCGCTACGATACCCCGGCACATAGCTGATGAGGGTGAAGAACAGCGCGATCCCCATGAAGAGCAGCGCTGTGCTGAGCAACATCGCGCCGTGTACGGTGCGGTTTCGGCGCAGGAGAAAAGCGAGGAACACCAGCAAGGCCACTTCCACGGTGACCATCACGTTCTGCACGACCAACTGGTCCGCACGTCCGATGATCGCGTCGTGGGCGGCCGAGTGCACCGTCAGCATCGTCAGCGTGGCCACCACCACGGGCCCGGCACCAAAGATGGACAGCCCGATGGCGCGATGACGCTCGAAGCGGCGCTGGCGGATCACGACGAGTTGAACCATCAACAGCAGCAACCACGCCAGACTCGTGACGATATGCGCGGCCTGATACCCGTTGGGGCCCGTCTGCTCGCCGGTAAAGAGGCTGGAGAAGCCGACCAGACTGAGTGCGATCACCAGCCCGAGAAAGCCGATCTCTGTCGTGTAGGAAGTCTTCATCTGCGATACGTCTCAGCGAGCGGGACGCGTGGCACAACTCGGCGAACCCGCCGCTTCGTACGGCGCGAGCCGCGCCTTCACCTGCGCGAGTTGATCGGCGGTGACACGCATGGTCAGCACGCGCGGCGCCGATGTTGGGCTCACGACGACCTGATTCCCGGACAACGTGAGCAGCGGACGAATCAGCTCCGCCGCCTCGGCGGGTGCAAGACACTGCAAAATGATGGCTTCGTCGCGGAGCGAGCTCGTTGAAACCGCCTCCTGCACTTTCCGTGTCCCGCGCACCACGACGGCCATAGCCGCCACGGCGAGCATCACGGCCACGGCTTGAATGATGGCGCGCCGCGTGCGGTTGCGAGGACGCGCAGCTGACGCCGAGGGCTGGCGCTGCACTTCGGCGAGAGCGGCGTCGAAGTCCGGGACCGCGATACCCGCCTCGGCGGCCGCGACGCGCAGTTCCGCCACGGTGGAGCCTGCGCGGCGGAATTGGTCCAACTCACTCGCGCGGGCGAGCACCTGCGCCGCCGTCTGCTCGGAGAGCACGGTCGGGTCGGAGTCCATCGAACGTGGACGACTGCTATGCGTCATCGTACGCCTTCTCGAGAGCGGCGACGTCGAGCTTCACCATGGTCATCATGGCATCCATCACGGCTTTCACCTTCTTCGGGTCCTTGTCACGAATCAGCTCCATGAATCGCCGAGGCACAATCTGCCACGTGAGGCCGAACGGATCCTTGATCCAGCCACAGGCAGTTGGCGTCGCGCCGGCGTTGACGAGCTTGTCCCAGTACTCGTCGACTTCCGCTTGATCGTCGCAGTCGACATAGAGGGAGACCCCTTCGGAGAAGCTGAAGTACGAGCCCCCGTTGTATCCCATGAAAGACTGGCCGCCGACGACGAACTCGGCGGACATCACCGGTCCATCACCACCAATCCGAGCGGCGTTCCTGATCTCGGAGTGCGGGAAGGTCGCGGTGTAGAACGCCATCGCGGCTTCGAGTTGGTCGTTGAACATCAGAAACGGTGTGACCTTGGACATCGGTGTCTCCGCGTATGGTGATGTCGCCTGCACAAACCTTCATCCCCTCCCGTCCCTCGGCAAGCTCGTCATTTGCCTCTAAGCCGCTATTCGCAAGGCGAGGGGACTCGGCCGAACGCGGCAGCCCACGCGGCTGTCAGGCTGTCGGACCGGAGCGCCTGTATTCTGAACAGGCTGTCCGTGCTCGCCACGATGATTTGACGGCCGCGTCGGCGCGACGCGACCTCCGTGTTCCACCGACGTATATGCCAGCTCGCGCAGGGCAGTTGTGCTCCGTGGTCCAACAGGAGCTGCACGATCTCCTCACGATTCCAGTTGATCGCGCCCTGCAGCGCCCCTTGCCCCTCATCGTTCGACGCGTCGAGCGCGTCGCGGTGCTCGATCAAGTGTTTGACCGTTCGCTCGTCGCCGGTCGCTGCGGCATACGAGAGCAGCGCTCCGGCGTGCGCGCCCGGCCCCACGGTGGCGAGCGTCGCATGGTGCAAGAACGAGCGCGGCACCATGTACATCCCCATCGCGGCGATCGCCGCGACGAGGAACTCCCACTGATACCGCGAGCGGCCCTTCGCAGCGCGATAGGCCCACGGGAGACGCAACACCGTCACAATGATCCAGAGGCCCATGCCGCCGAGCGCAGCATACGGCAGGATCGCGAACGGGTTATGCGCTTGCTGTCCGATCTCGATGACGTCTCGACCGAGCCGCCATCGCGTCCACGTGTGGACGAGGATGTGATCGGCCGCAAAGAACATCGAGGTGAAGAAGAACGTCAGCCACCACCCGTGCAAAAACTGCTCGAACCTCGTCGGCGCGACCGCCGTTCCGTCGGCTCGAAAATCGATGCCGCCGTTCAGCGTTGCCGTGGTGAAGTATGCCAGCACCAGGCTGAGCAGCATGCTCATCGTTCGGGCGCCGATAGCACCGTGCTTGGGCCCGGACGAGGTCGCACAACACGCGCACTCAGGACGATCGCTGCCAATACTGGCGCAAACGGAAACACGAAGAAAAACGCGCGATCCGCCAGCATCGGATAGTCCGGACTCAGGGCCTTGTAGATCGGCCCCATCAGCAAGACGAGTCCGACGATAGTAAGGCCGAACGTGACCGACGCGAATATTGCGACCGCACGAACAGGCACGCGGCCGATACGGCGCCAGATGACGGGCAGCGCCAGCAAGTACAACAGCACGGACGGCGTCAACAGCACGAGCGCGTCGGCCTCAACCGCATATCGCTCCCCCGCCTCGATGCTATGCGCGCTCCTGCTCCACACCGCGATGGCAGTAACGAGCAGCGCAGCGGCCGCGGGAAAGAGCGCAAGCGCAAGAAATCGCTTCACCAAGGCTCATCGCTTCGCGGCGATCGACTCCAAGGCGCTCGCGATGCGCTCGTGCGCCCGCACCACGCGCCACACGGCGTTCAGCACCGCGACGATCACGCCGAGCACTACGCCCCAATACAGCAACAGCATACCACCCACACCAATGTTCTCCATGCGATCTCCGGCGGATTGATTCAGTTCGGACTGGCATGCCCGGCTGCCGAAGCAGCATGCGGCGCGCCTTCGCCTAAAGTCGCGGTGTGCGCGCTCCTTCGCCACTCCCGCGATGAACACGACGCGCCTGTCGCTCAGGGGTCAGGGGTTCGGTCGGGTAACCAGTCGGCTGGTGCGCATATCGCTTTGCGTTACGTCGCCGGACACAGCTCCTCGATCGGAACATTGAACTCATTGTCGAGCTGGGACACCTCGAGCGCGCCTGACGGCACCTGAATCACGCCGCGCGCGCCCTGCCCTTGGGTGTTAATGAACTCCACCGACCAGTATCCCTGCAACGAGGCTGGCGCCCCATGGCGGTTCAACTCGATGAAGCGCATCGGAATCACATGAACGCAGCGCACGGGGACCCGACGCCACTCCGCCAAGTAACTCGAGCTAACGGCCGCGCGCGCAAACGCCGCAGCGGTTGCGGCGACGGCGCTGCACTCCCAGTCGTCACGGCGCGCCACAGGACGTGACCCTAATCCCACCGGAACAGGCGATGGACAGGGGAACTGCTGCACATAGCGCGCACGCAGTTCCGTCTCACCTTCGATCAATGGCGACGGCTTTGCGTCTCGCGGTGGCGGCGCGGTGCAAGACCACGCCGTGGCGAGCACACAAGCGAGACGCCGCCAAACCTTTGTACTCATCATCGTACTCGAGAGGTGCGTTTCCCGTCGCGAACGGCAGTTAGGCAACATCGAGCGCACCCGAGAGTCGGCGTCGGCTCAGCAAAAGCAGATCGGCGGCAACGACGACGACCAAGGCGAGCACGAGATTGTTCATGGCTACGGCTTCGCGAGAAAGGACGCTACGAGCGCATTCGCGTGCCCGTGTCCCATCGCGTGTTGCGACTTCAAGATGGCGACCAGCTCCATATGCTTCAGTGGCCCCGCTCGCTCGAGCACTGTCATCCAGTGCGCGATCGGTTCGCCGTACGTCTTTTCAATCGACGGAAAGTATGACGCGGGACCTTTGACCTTTGGGGTATCGGGCATTGGATACGGCGAGACGGGGGAAGCACGACCTAGCAGGCGAGGCGAACGGATGGGGCGGAGCCTAACCTCGTTTTACTCGACCGACCCCTGCTTCGCTAGTTCCTTCGTCCCAGCGCACGGTACCGCCACGAGCGACGCGCGACGCGCCCCCTCAGAACCGGCGCTCGATCGCCAACGACAGCCGCGTGCGCGATACCGGATACAACGCCCGCGCCACATCAACGCGCACGAGTCCATCGAGCGCCCGCAATCCGATGCCCACGTCACTGAGTGGCCGATACCCTCGACGCCAATCGTTGCGCGCGCCGGCCCAGCCGAGGTCCGCAAACAGCACCGGACGGATCAGCGGCACGCCCCGACTCACCTCCGCGCGCGCGAGCCAGAAAGCGTCGCCACCAGCCGTGCCGAATGACAATCCCGACAGCGTGCGCGTGCCACCCAAGTAGAACCGGCGCTGCGATGGCAGCGCACCGATCGAACCACCGCCAGACAGCTGTATCGCACCCGCGAACGCCCCGAGTGAGCGCGCGAGCGCAAGATGCACGGTGGCGCGTCCGTATCCCGTGCGCGCGTCCGCATCGGTCACCGCACCTTCCACCTGCACCCCACTCGCGAGCTCCAAGCCGCCGCCCGCGCCGCCGAATCTCCGCTGCGCGTCGACACCGACTCCGGCGTAGCGCGCACCGTATGCCGTGATGTTGCTGTCGATCATCGGCCGCCCAAGCGACCAGGTCGCATTCGTGCCCGCCGACTGCTGGCGTTCAGCGAAGAGTCGCCACTGCACGCGACTGCTGGCCGCAATCGACGCGGTCGCGTACCCCACAGCCAGCCCCGCTCGGCGATAGTAGTAGCCCTCGTCTCGACCGAACAACAACGCGCCAAGCGAACTGCCGGCCGACAACGGCGCGTCTTCGCCCACCGCGGTCAGCTCGCGATAGCCAGCAATGGTCCACGTGTGTTGCAAATCGGTGCGCTGCAGCGCCAGCGAAGTATTCGGCACCAAGTCGGCGACGCCCAGCCGGCCCGACAACGTGCTCGAGTACCCGGCGCCGAGCTGCTGTCGTAGCTCGACGCCGACACTCAGCCCCTCGATGCGATTGTACCGCAGCAGTCCTGAGCCCGCGTGCAGCGTGGGGCGCTGCGGCGCAAAGAGTGGCTGTACCTGCATCGACATCACCTGCGCGATCAGCTCCGCGCGCGCGGTGGCACCGAAGAGATCCGCGGTGTCCGGTGCCTGATCCGGCGGCAACGCGGGTGATGTGGCGAGCAGGCGGCGATCGCACGGCACGCGGGTGAGTACGGGTGTGAGACCATCAGCGGCGAAGCGAATATCGGTGTAGAACGCGCTCGTCTCGCAGGCGGGATCGGCCGCGCGCCCGACCGGGATCAATCCTTTGCTGACCGAGTCACGCCTCGCCCGTTGCACCGCCTGTATCGAGTCGCGCGCCCGCTGATTGGCGACCGTAAGCGGGAGCGGCGTTGGCACCACAATGGGAGGCATACCCGCCAGCGAGTCCGTGCCATTCACCGCATTGTATCGAAAGCTTTCTTCCAGACGGTAGGGCAATCGCGCCATGCTGACCTGTACGAGTCCTTCGGCGTACCGGGCGCGTGGCAACCAGAAGCGGCCACCGTACAACGCGTACTCGAGCGTCACCGCTTCCATCTGTCCGCGAACCGAAGGCAGCACGGGCCGTACCACACGCGGCACGCTCTTCGACAATTCTGTTGCCGCCAACGAGTCGATGCTACTGAGATTGAGCCAGAAATCGAACGGAGCGGCGAAGCGGAATGCGGCTCGTACCAGTGTGCCGCGGTCCTCGTCGAACCAGAGCGATCCCACGACGACATTCCACGCCACCTCACGTGGACGGACACGAAGCTCACGAATGCGGATTACCGCCGCACCCGCCTGAATCGTGGCGCTCTCGCCGCTCTCGTACACGTAGTACGCCTCGGCGCCCTCGGCCATCGGATGCACCATCTCGCGGTCGTCCACTTCACCCGACACGACGCCGGTGCCAACCCAGAGTTCGTCGCGTCCGGGATAGTACGGCACCGAAGCCGAGATCGATGCCTCGTTGTCGTCGATCGAACTTCGTGGCAGCATGCCGCTCGACATGCGGGCGCCTTGCACGTCCACCACGATGCCGCGTTCACGCTGCCATCGCACACGCGAGGCATTCTCGTAGGTGACGACATTGCGCGTGCGCACTCTCTCCGAGAACGAAACGCCGAGCGAGAAGCGCTGCAGCGATTGCACATCGTAGCCGACGAGCGCCGAGTCCTGCCGAAGTCGCGCCGCGCGGGCGCCGAGCAGCATGGATTTCGCTGACGGGTCGCGGAAGGCGCTCGTACGGTGTGCGTCGGTCACCGTGCGGTGGCGTGCCGCGCCGGTGCGTTTGCCGCCACTGCCCACGCCGCCGACGTTCAGCGACACGATGCCGGTGCAGACGGTATCGGGAGGGGCGCCAGCCGGGAGCGTCTTCGGGTCACACGGCTTCGGGCCCGTCATGACACTGATCTGCAACAGCACGGCAACTGTAGCCAGCATTGGAATTGGTCGGAATGACGGCGCGCGCGCAAACGCCACGTAGGAGACGCATCATTCGACCCGGTCTCGGGGCGATTGGTTGCCGGCGAACTCCGACCTCATGTGGGAGACGCGGCGGCCACGTCCACGCGTGTTCCAGTGCTGGCATGATTCGCGCATCCACGTGCGGTGATTAAGCGCCAACTATTTCATCATACCGGACAACTCCATGACCGTCCCCCCGCATCATCCCGATCCCGACCAGCGCGATCCCGCTCCCGAAGATGACGACCTGAGCGTCACGGAACGGAAAGAGGAACCGCCCGAACTGGACGCGGAGGATGAAGCCGAATTGGCAGCGGTGGACTCGTTTCCCGCGTCTGATCCGCCATCGTTCACACCGTCACGAGCAGGCTCGGCCAACCCGACGCCTGTCACGAAGCCCGACGACGAGGAAGAGAAGTAAGCGCGTTTCCGCTGCGGGAACGCGACGAACGTTCTGGCGGCATCGGTGTCGATTCACGTCTTGCGCATCCAGACATCCCACGTTTTAGGCCCGATATCCTCGTCGTCGAAGGGCTGACCCGCCAGTTTCAGCGCCAACTTGATTTGCCCGTGGTGATAGCCTTCGTGCCAGATCATATGCTGGAGAAGCAGGATCGGGTGATCGTAATGCTGTTCCATTTGGCGGCCCGCTTGCAGACGACAGATCACCGCGGCACGAACCGTACGCGCACTCTCGGACAACCACTGCGCGATCTGCACGCGATCCCGCTCCGTGCGCCACTCGCCGTCGGGCATCGGCGTTGCCACGTCTGGCGCGTCCTCGTGCACGAAGATCAAGCGGCAGTAGTGCATGTGCATGAACAGGCCGCCAATCGACGGACTCGTCGGCATCGGCTGCAGGTCGAGCGCGCCCGCCGGAATCGCATGCAGCAGATTCACGAGAATCGTGTTGTTGCGATCCCACGAGTCCAACAGCGCGTGCAGCAGCGCATCGTACGACGTGTTTGACATGGCTCCTGGGTCTCCGCTTGACTAGCACGACGCTCGCGCCGTGTCGCCTAGTGCGCAACCAGCCGAGTGAATTGCACGTTGCGAACCGCGTTCTCGCCCGGCAGGGTGGACACGGTCAGTTCGCTCACTCTGCCCGTGCGGTCGCGACGAAATTGCAGCCGCACGGAAACGTCGCCATCCGAGCCGAAGCCGCGCAGAAATCGGTCGCGCTCCACTGGCTGTAGCGTCAGCTCGACCCGATCGCGGCGGCGGAGCACGAGTCTCGCGCCGCGGGTCTCCAGCTGCCAGCCCGCGTCGAGGTCTGGACTGAACCAGGTGCCGGCGTACTCGGCGAGGGCAGCGGCTGATGGTCGCCAGACCGCCGCATCCGTGACGCGCTCAGACAGTTCGATGGGCCCTTCGTTCCAGGAGATTTCCAGTCGAAGCGGACCGCCAGACGCCGATGGCCGGAACGTGTAGAGGCCCACGTTGCCAGTGCCTCCGATCTCGAAAAAACGGCCGTCGCCCGCCGGCGTCATCGGGTAGAACACTTCGTCTGCCGCATCGTCGGGGATGATCTCTCCCAGCACGCCTTGCCGCACTTCAGTGGACAGCACGTTCCAGGGATCGTCGATCGATCGGTACGTTCCTGCGTATCGGGTGAGCTCCGGCGGCGACATCGCGACGGCCTTTGGCGGCGTCACGCGAGGCTTCTGCAGACTCATCACGTCCGCGAGATAGATATCCGCCACGCGCTCGGCCAATTTCGGTGCGCTGAGGTCGTCAGCGTTGCACAGGGTGGCCACCGTGAAGCGCTGTTCCGGAAATCGCATGAACACCGTCTGCGTGCCCGGCGGATGGCCACGGCGTGAAACGGTGCGAAGTCCACGGTAGGTGTCGAGGCGAACGCCATAGGCGTACGGGATGGTGTCGCCATTCGGAAGCGTCGGACGGCTCAGCATGCGCGCCATGATTTCCGCGCCACCGACGATCGGTTGGTCGAAGTTCCGGTCCCACCGCGCGAGGTCTTCAACCGAGGCGTAAACGTTGTCGCCACCAAAGGTATGTGAGTTGGGGAACGCGACGCTCGGCCCTCGCGGCAGAACCTGATGCCCCAATGCCCGATCACGTAACGCGCTGCGGCCGAGGTCGTCGACGAAACTCCCCGACATGCCCAGCGGGCCGAACATGACGTTCTGTAGGTGTTCGCCGAAAGGGACGCCGACAATGCGCTGCACGATGACGCCGAGGACGCCAAAGTCTGTGTGACTGTACTCGTGGCGCGTGCCCGGTGCGAAGTTGAGGGCGCGCTGCGAGGCGACGAGCCCGAGAAATTCCGCTTGGGTCGAGACGACTCGTCCGGAAAGCAGTTCAAGAGTCCCGAAGTCGCGGAGACCGCTCGTGTGCTGCAGGAGATCTCGCACGCGGATTGGCGTCCCGTAGTCCGGGAGTTCCGGCACCCAACGGCGCACATCGTCAGCCATGGAGAGCGCGCCGCGCTGCTCGAGCATGAGCGCGGCAAGCGCCGTGAACGGCTTCGAGGCGGAGCCGAGGTTGAACGTGGTGCGCGAGGTGATTGGGCGGCCGTCCTCGACGCTGGCGACCCCGTACCCGCGCGCGAGCACGATCTCGCCGCTTCGGTATACGCCAACGGCGCAGCCGGGCGCGCCCGGACGGATCTCGTGCAGAAAGAGGGAGTCCACCTGCGCGGACGGCGCGGCGGAGTCATGCGATTGCGACGGCGAGGTGCACGCGTCGGTCGTCGCCACGATCGCCAGTCCGACAAACACGGTGATGAGCCGGTCGCGCATAGATCCCATGGTAGCCATCTCGCGTCTCGTGGTAATTGACCGCCGCATTCGTCTTCGCATGGCGGCCGCTCGCGTCTCTACGGCACGTGAATCGTGCGCAGCATTCCGAGTTCGACGTGGGGACGCTTCGTGGCCGCGTCGGCGACCAAGCAATACGCGATGTACGTGCCCGGTATGAGATCGATCGGCAAGTACGCGACCTCGCCCGCGCCCACACGTGCCATTCCCGCGATCGTGGTGGCCACCGTGTCGGGATCGTCAGCCGCCATCCATGCCTGCACGGACGCCCCGTCGCGGACTCGCGCAAGCCGGATTTGATGATCCTGCGGGCCCGTGTTCTCGATCCGGAGCAGCTGCACGCCGGGCGCCCAGTGATCAGGCCCGACGAAGGCGAAGTCGATCAAACGCACAGTCTGCGTGCTGGGCGGTGGCGCCGCCATCATGGAATCGGCTGCCTGGCCGGCGCGAACGTGCATGATCCGGGATTCCCCGCCGTACGCGTGCCGATGGCCATCGTCGCCCCGTCGCACACACGCGAGCACGTACACGCCCGGCGTGAGATGCACGATCACGTCGCCTCGCGAACCGACTTCCGGCCCGCCGAGGGCGACACCGGGCCGCGGCGTTGCGGGCGCGGTATCCAACGCGGCGACGAACGTGGGTACGTCGGCCGCCGTCGTGGATGCCGGCAGCCGGAACACCACGACGATGTGCTCGCCGTCAGTCTCGTTGACCCGCACGCGCGCCCATCCCGGCCGCACCGAGTCGGGTGCCACGATGGCGCCCGCGCGCACCGTCACCGGCACGTCGGCTCCCGCGTTCGCGGTCGCGGTCGCGTTCGTGCCCGGGACGTCACGGCAGGCGGTAAGCGTGCCCAGGCTGGCAACGATCATGGCGCCGACGCACGTTCGATGGCCCCGCATGTCGTCCTCCCGTAAACGAGTGAGGCGGCGGCCCATCGCTTCCAACGGCCACGATGTGCGCGCGATCCTACGAGTCTGCAGGAATGTGCCGCTTCGACCTGCGTTCGTCGAGGTGTCCCACGTCGCAGGCGCGGTTCCAGCGCGACGTGGCGGGCGCGGCGGCCTAGCCGTCGGCGCGGCGCGCCAGATCGTCGCGATGCACCACGCTGTGGAGCGAAGCCAGCAGGTTCTGGCCCGCGTCCTGGGCCATAATACCCGCGAGATCGTGCATGCCGTCGTGCTGCAACTGCGGGTCGACCGAAACGCCGTCGATACCTGCGAACGCCATCGACCAGGCACCGAAGCTGCGCGCTTCGATTTCGTGCAGGTGCAGGATGGTGACATCGTGATGACGTGGGTCGCACTGAATCGTTTCGAAGATCGTCTCCACCTGCGTGCGCTCACCTTCGAGCACTTGTGCGAAACATCCGTCGCTGAACAGCAACGCACCGGTGACGCCGGACTGCGCGTTGGAGCGTCGCGCGGTGCGCAAAATCGCGGCGATGTTGGCCTGCACTTCGTCGGCGGTGCCGACGATGCTGTTACGGCTGAAGTACGCCAGGCTGTAGAGGGCGTTCGACATGGTTGATCTCGGTGAAAATGTGAATGGCATCGGTGCTGGCTGCATCGAGTCGTCGCACGAGCGCGAGGACATCGCCCTCGGGGACTGGACGCGAAATGAGAAATCCCTGGATATCGGTGACGCCGGCGGCGCGCACCATCTCGGCCTGCGCGATGGTCTCCACGCCCTCGGCGATCGTGCACATGTCGAGGCCACTCCCCAACGAGGCAATCGCCTGGATCATCCATCGCGCGTGCGTGGCGTCGGCACTCGTCAGGTCAGCGCCATCGGGCAAATTCCGGACGAACGAGCGATCGATCTTCAGTCGATCAAACGGGTAGTGTGCCAGTTGACTCAGCGAGGAGAAGCCCGTGCCAAAATCGTCGAGCGCCAGCGTGACACCGAGGTGCTTGATAGATCGCAGTGTCTCGCATGCATCGCCGATCAACGCGCTTTCGGTGATCTCGACTTCCAGACGCGCGGCGTCCAACCCTGATTGGGCCAGCGCGTCGGCAATGCTCGCCACCAGCGCGCGTCGTTCGCGCAACTGAATCGGCGACACGTTCACCGCTACCTGCAGCGCCCGCCCATTCGACAACAGGGGCCAGGCGGCGGCCGTCCGACAGGCCGTGTGCATCACCCAGTCGCCCAGCAAACCAATCAGACCGATCTCTTCGGCCAGCGGGATGAAGTCGTCGGGATTGATCATACCGCGCACCGGATGTTGCCAGCGCACCAGCGCCTCGAACCCCGTGAGCTGCATATCCGGCAACGACACCTGCGGCTGGTAGTAGATCTTGAACTGGTCCACTACCATCGCTTTGCGCAGCTCCACTTTGTTGAGCGCCAGGGCGGCTCGCAGGTCGGTTTCGAGCGACTGGCGCGCGCTGGCGCTGGCCTGCATCCATGGTTCGAAGCGAACCGAGTGGTTCTTGCCTGCCGCCTCAGCGTGGTGCAGCGCAATACTCGCGGAACGCAGCAGCGCGTCGGCATCACCGCCATCGTGCGGTGACAGCGCGAGACCGATGCTGACGCTGATCGTGACGGCGTGACCGTTCACGGCATATGGTCGGCCAATCAGTTCGAGCAGACGCGCCGCGACCGCTTCGCCGGTACTCGAATCCGGCAACAGCACGGCGAATTCATCACCACTGATGCGGGCGACCGTTGCCCCCGGTGGTGCGGCGCTCACGATGCGGCGCGCCACACGACTGAGTACGCCGTCGCCAGTGGCCAGGCCCGTGCTATCGTTGACCTCCTGAAAGCGATCGAGGTCGAGCGCCAACAACGCCGGCTGCGGACCGTCGGGGGTCGCCTGGGCCAGCGCCTCGGCCAGTCGCTCGCGTAGCGTGGGACGCGTACACAAGCCCGTGAGGCGATCTTCGTCTGTGGCCATGGTCCGACCGGCACGTCACGCCACCTAGCCGCGTCAGACATGAGGCACGGCGTAGCCTCACGGCGCGTCGCGCAGCCAACCACATCGTCGGCAAGTCCGGACGCGCCTGATCGGCGCAACCTCCATTCTCGTATCGGCCGGTCGGTGGCAGACCTGAAGGGGAGAATAGGGCAACCGCCTGCCATCTCCGCCGCGTACACTCCAACCTTACACCGCTGGCGCAAGCCAGGTGGCGGTGACGTCCGCGTGCCCGGCGAGCGCTCGCGAGTACATGCAGATGCCGTGTGTCGCTTCAATGATGGCCGCGGCCTGAGCGGGGGGCAGCTCTGGGGCGTCGACCTCCAGTGCGCTGCGCAGGCGAAAGGCGCCCGACGATTCACGCTGCACCGTGACCGTTGCCGTGACCCGAACGGTTGAGACTCTGACGCCAGCATGTTGCGCCGCCACTTTGACCGAGGAGGCAAAGCATGCGGCGTGCCCCGCCGCGAAGAGGTGCTCGGGACTGAGGCCGTTGCCGTCGCCCCCAAGTTCCGGGGGAAAGGCGAGACGGCTTTCGAGTCGGCCGTCGGCGGTGGCGATGCGACCATCGCGGCCACCGGTGGCCGTGGCGGCAATGGAGAACAGGGCCGTCGTGTCGAGTTCGGATACGTTGATATGTGACATGCGAGTGCTCCGATTCAGGTGAGGCGCTGTCCGCCATCGATGTGCAGGACTTCGCCGGTGATACCGCCATTCTGCATCAGGAAAAGCGCCGCATCCGCCGTCTCCTCAGCGGACGCAAATCGACCGATGGGCGTGCGCGCGACGATCTGGGCGAACACGTCCGACTTTTCGTCGCCCAGTACGCCATCCCACATCGGGGTGTCGATCCAGCCGGGCGAGATGGCATTGGCGCGTATCGGCGCCAGTTCGAGCGCGAGCGTACGGGCAAGCTGCTCCGCGGCAGCTGTGGCGACGCCGGTCGCCCATGCCCCTTTGACCGGACGATCGGTGGAGATGCCGCCGACGAACACAAACGATCCACCGTCTCGCATACCGGGGGCGAGCGCGCGCACCGTGATGATCGCCGTGCGGATGCGCTGCTCGAGTGGTGCGACCTGCTCGTCGATGCTGCGATGGTCGAGCAACGGTGCCAACGTGGCGCCACCGGCGGTGAGCAGCACATGGTCGATGGCCCCGTGAATGCGTTGCACCTCGGCAAACGCCGCCTCGAGCGCGGTGACATCGGTGGCATCGACCGCGTGTGTGCTCACGGACGCCGTACCCGCCGTGCGTACCGCCGTGGCGGCGGTGGCGAGCCGCTCCGCGTTACGCGCCAAGAGTGCGAGCGACGCGCCTTGCGCCGCCGCCTGTCTCGCCGCAGCGAGTCCGATTCCCGAACTCCCTCCGACGATGAGGACCACCTTCTCGCGAAGTCGGTTTTGAGTGAAGTCGATCATGAACAGGGATGTTGAGCTCGGACATCCGGCCCGCGCGTGGCGCAACGCGGTGGTGCGCGGAGGCAACTTCGAGCCCTGCGATCGATCGATCAATTGCCGCTAATGTCAGCGCTCGCGCGGCGATGGGACTGACATTGCCGTCAGTAGCTCTTCGCACGCTTCGACAAGCGCCGGGAGCGTGTCAGGCGCCATGAGCCACTACTTACTCCACGGCGGCGTCACACCGTTCATCCACGCGGTCTGCTCTGTCATCTTCTGTACGAAGAAGTCCATCGACATCGACGCCTTTGCCGCCGTCGGACGGCATCCATACTTGTCTTCCGGCATCGCTTTTGCCAGCGCCTGAGCCGCAGGACCGTCCGCGTGAAGGACGGGGACGTCGGCGCTCACCCCTCGACGTCTTCATCGATCAGCCGCCCTCTTCGCTCATGCGCGGCTTCCACGGCCTCCTGAATCCTCTTCTTCCGCGACTGCGGTTTGACCGCTTCGTTGATGCGGCGAATGATGTATTGCTGTTTGCCAGGCGGAAGCAACGTGAAAGCGGCCGTGATGCCGTCTGTGGCGAGCGCGAGCATCAGATCGTCGGGGATTTCTACGTGTGCGCGATTCAGGACGGTCAGTCGCACCAGAATGCGATCGCCGGTCGTGGTCTTCGTCTCCTGACGAACCTTCGCCTTGATGCGGATGTAGTGCTGGCCATTGCCGACGGGGAAGAGACTCACCTGAAACGGCTTCGACTCGTTCACCTGTGCCATGACCAAGACCGGGCCTCTTGTTCCCAATGCCTCGGTGATCTTCGCGGGGACGGGGACGGCGCAATAGTTCATGCCTTCGGCCCAGTTCTCAAGCGTTGCATGGAAGGACAGTTGCTGTCCTGCGAAGGGAGAGGTACTCATGGTTGCCTGTTGCAGGAGGAGTGATGCTGCGCGCGCCCGAGGGCAATGACGAGCGGCGGTTCCGTCGTCCATTCGGTCCGCGTGATGGCGTGCGCGTAGGCGCGGGAACCGCACGCCGTGCGCAAGTCGTTGGGAACCACCGAGCACTGGTATCAACAAGACTCGATATACGACATCATCCACCCCGACCGCAGCCGACGGTTCTCCATGGCCACTGTTTCAAGACCCGTCCCCATGTTGGATTTTGGCATCGATGCTCCGGGTGTCCGCCGCATGTTTTTCCGCGTCGGCGGCGGCGCCCTCGTTCTCAGTCTAATCTTTGCGTACGTCCCGTTTCACGGATCGGCATGGATCGTCGTGACGGCCCGTGCCGTCAGCGCAATCGCCGCGTGCTATGGGATCGGCATGGCCGCGTACATGACCTATGGTAGCCGCATCGGCAAAGTGCGCACGCGCGATCGTCTCCTGCGCGTCATTCCGTGGACTGGCAGCGAGCGCGTGTTGGATGTCGGGTGCGGCCGGGGCCTCATGGCGGTCGGCGCGGCGCTGCAGGTGCCTAACGGCGAGGTGATCGGTATCGATCTGTGGAGCGCGGCGGACCAGGCCGACAACACCCCCGACGCCGCGCGAGAGAACACCCGTCGGGCGGGAGTTGTCGACCGCGTACGGATCGATACGGGAGATGTGCGCGCACTCCCCTATGAGGTGAACAGCTTCGATGTCGTGCTCTCACACTGGGTTGTGCACAACTTGGCCACGGCAACGGATCGTGCACAGGCGCTGCGTGAGATGCTGCGCGTGCTCCGACCCGATGGCTGGCTCATCCTCGCTGACATTAGTCACCAGACCGAATACATCGCCCAGCTGCACACCGCCGGAATCACGCACCTCCGCGAGGAGCGCGGGGGGCTCGAATCCACCGTGATCGGATTCTTCAGTGGGAACACGTTTCGCCCGCAGGCGATCATCGCACGAAAACCTGTCACCCGCTTTTGATACGAGCGTCTCCGTGCTCATCGCTCGTGCGCCGGATCGGAGCGAGCGTCGGCACCGGCTCGTTGGAGAGGAAGTCGATGATGATCGGAGTTCACGCGAAACGCACCGCGCGGCGATGGGACTGACATTGCCGTCAGTAGCTCTCCATTTCAGCTGTGGATAGTTTTTACGCCCGGAGGTCTACACATGGGAATCACCCGTCGCAGCACCACGAATTGTCCCATCGAGCGCGCCGTGCACGTGGTCGGCGGGCGCTGGAAGTCGATGATCCTCTATGGGCTGCTCGATGGCCCGGCACGGTACAGCGTGCTGCGACAACGAATGGCGGGCTGCGCTGAACGCGTGCTCGTGCGCCAGTTGCGCGAGCTGGAAGCGGACGGCGTCATCGAGCGACGGCTGCTCGACGCGAGCGGCAATCACGTGGAGTACCGCCTGACGGCGCTCGGCGAGGCACTCCACGACATGTTCGATGGCATGCGTCGCTGGGGCGAGACACTACTCGCCCGAGATGCGCAACGCGCGAAGAGGATCTCGGCGTAGCGAGTCTCGTGGGAGCGGAAGGTCGGCTCGCCTGCCTTCGAACGCCGACGTGGTTCTCGCTTAGGCGATCAACTCCGAAAGGATGTTCTGCACCGCCGCGAGATTCACCGGTTTCAGCAGATGACGGTCGAACCCTGCGCTCGTGGACAGTTCGCGATCGCGCGCGTGACCATATCCCGTCGTGGCCACGATCACGACGTTCGAGAGACCGTCCTGTAGCCGCAATCGCCTCGCGACCTCGTATCCGTCCAGCAGGGGCAGCCCGATGTCCAGCAGGACGACCTGAGGTGGATGGGCGAGAGCTACGGCGAGTGCCGCCTGACCGTCGTGCGCCAACCGGACGTCATGCCCCGTCGCCGTAAGCAGCATTCCGAGGCTCTCCGCCGCGTCCACGTTGTCATCTACCAGAAGAATTCGAACACGTCGTTTAACACTGACGGGTGCGACCTTGGCAGGTGATTGCGTCGGTGCGCGCTCAACAGGCGCGGCGCTCAACGGTAGCCGAACGACAAACTCACTACCGTATCCCAACGTGCTTGAAACCTCGATACTGCCCTCATGCAGCTCGACCAGTCGTCGCACGAGGCTCAAGCCGACGCCCAAGCCGCCTTCCGACCGATCGAGTGATTGTTCAGCCTGGCTGAACAAGTCGAAGATGCGAGGCAAGAGTTCGGGTGCGATACCGATTCCCGTGTCGCGCACTCGCAACACCACCACATCGCCATCTTCCTCGACCGTCAACCAGATGCCGCCGCCCGCGTCGGTGTACTTGACGGCATTGTTCAACAGGTTGACGACGACCTGTTCCAACCGCGCCGCATCGGCCTTCAAATGCAACTCTTTGGTCGGTATGGCAACCGTGAGCGACTGCCCGCGTTCCAGCGCGAGCGCGTGGGTCGTGGTCACGGCATTCTCGACGATCTGCCTGATGGTGCACGTGTCCAAGCGCAACTGAAAGATACCAGTCGTGACGCGCGAAACATCCAGCAGATCTTCGACCAGACGAGTCAGCTGACCGACTTGACGCTCCACGATTTGTAGCGCCTTCGGATGTTGCGACTCGTCGTGGTATTGCAATTTCAAGAGCTCGACCGCGCTGCGCAGTGGAGCCAATGGATTGCGAAGCTCGTGGCCGAGCATCGCCAGAAATTCATCTTTGCGACGATCGGCCTGGGCCAGTGCATCAGCCTGCGCCAACACCTTCAACTCAGACTGTTTTCGCGTCGTGATATCCCAGAAAATGACGGCGACACGATGACTCTCTGCCCCGCCCAGACGGAATGCGTACAACTCGAGCACGCGCTCCGTGTTCGGGACATCGTGCTCGAACCGCACCGGCACGCCGCTGCTACACACGCGGTCACACGTCGAGAACCACTCCTCGAAGTCATCCGGCAAGAGCTGTCGCATGGTCAGTCCGATCTCGCCGCGAATTTCGGATTGCGCGAGAAAGGCCGGATTGAAGCTGACATAGCGGAAATCGACGGGTTCGCCCAACGCAACGTCAAGCTTCTCGACGACGAACAGGCACTCGTTGAGCGAGTCGAACAAGTTGCGATACCGCTCCTCGGATTCGCGCAGTTCCTGCTGGGCGAGATTCCGTCGCTTCAACAGCTCGAACCGTTCGATGGAATTATCCAGCGATCGATTCAGGCTGTCGGCAGTCGTCCAGCTCTTGCCGATATAGTCTTGCGCACCGGCGCCAAGCAATCGTGCACCCTCTCCACGGCTGACACCACCCCATCCAGTGATCACTACGACTGGACAGGGGGGCAGATTGTCGCTGCCGCACAGCGCCGTCAATACCTCCACCGCGTTCATGTCGGGCAGGTTAAAATCAAGGAGCACGCAATCGAACGGACACGGACCAACGTCCTCACCCGGCGCGTTTCGCATCATCTGCAACGCCGAGTTCCCGAGTTCGGCTTCGGTGAAGATGAACTGACGTTCCGACCCGAGTAACAACATCTGTCGAAGACTGGCGCGATCGTCCGGGTTATCGTCGACGATCAACACTCGGCATCGACGGTCGTCGGTTCGTCGGTCGCGCGCAGCGCTCGGCGAAACGGCGGTCACTGGGGCCCACGAGAAGGTCGGTGCGATCATCGGCTCAGCGATCGATGTGTCGGCAGGACGGCTTGGTTTATCCAATACGTGAAGATGGTCTGCAGGATCTCCAGGTGCGTCGCATGATTGACCGGCTTGATGTGATACGCGTTCGCACCGTTGCTGTAGGCGGTGGTGATGTCGCGTGGGTTCGCCGACGCGCTGATAACGACCAGCGGTATCACCGCGAGGTTGCTGTTGGCGCGGATCTGCAGCAAGGCATCTCGCCCGTCGGCGTTTGGCGTATTCAAGTCCAGGAGGACCAGCGCCGGCAACGTACTCCCGCGCTCGAGTAACTCGACCAGCATCTCCACGCATTCGGTACCGGACACGGCGCGACGGAGTTGGTTCGTGATGCCCGCGCGACGTACGGCCTCGGTCACCGTCTCGAAGTCGTCGTCATTGTCCTCGACCACCAGGACGTGATCTGTCCGGCTCATTCGCGGTTCCGATTGGGTTGCGCCAGCGAGGGCAGCGTGAAGAAAAACGTGGTGCCGTGGTTGAGCGTCGAGTCCAGCCAGACGTGGCCGCCATGTCGGCTCACCACTTTCTTCACCACGGTGAGGCCCGCACCCACGCCGCCTCCGAATTCGTCCCGGCCGTGCAGTCGTTTGAACATGCGAAAGATCTGCTCATGGTGTCGCGCTTCGATCCCGATCCCATTGTCGCGGACGTAGTAGATCGTTTCGCCAAGCGCTTCCGCAGGCATGTTCGGGCGCGGACCTGGTTCGTCTGGACGCAGGTACCCGACCTCGATGCGAGGATGCGGATCGCGATTGTACTTGAGCGCATTGCTGATCAGGTTGCTGAAGATCTCCCGAACTCGTACCAGGTCGCAGAGCACGGTGGGAAGCGGGCGTTCGAAGACCACACCGACGTCGGAAGGGTGCCTGCGTACGCCGACCATCTCGAGCGCGTCAGCCACGGCGTCATTCAGATCGACGGCCTCGAATTCGAGATTGGTCCGGCCCACCCGTGAATAGTGCAGCAGCGAATCAAGCAGGCTGTCCATGCGCAGCGTGAGACGCATGAGGCTCTCCATGCGACCGCGGTTGAGGGCGCCGATGGTATCCGCGCTCTCCAGCAGCTGATGGGCATAGCGATGAATCCCCCGCAGCGGCTCCTTGAGATCGTGTGACGCGACGTAGGCGAACGCGTCCAACTCCTCGTTGCTGCTAGTGAGATCCACGTTCAGCTCACTGATGCGTTCCCCTTCCGACGTGGCCAGATCCATGATCAGCAAGCGAAGGCGCAGGGCCGCATCGATCTCCAGCATGGTCCACGGGAGGGAGCGATTGCGCACGGACTCGACAAACAGCTCGAACGATCGACGCGGCGTCAATCGCATGCCGTTCGGTCCCGGCACCAGTGGCTTGTCGTCCGGATGACCAGCCCACTTCACGGTTTGTATCGTCTCGGGGCGAAACCACATGATGAGGTCGCGACGGAGGCGGGAGACCTGAACGGCGATCACACCGCTTGCGACGTCGCGTATTCCCGCGCCTTCCGGATACTCGCGCGAGAGCATGTCGGTCGCGAACACCGGACGCGTCAACGATAAGAATTCGGGACGGAGGTTGACCCAATCCGCCAGCGCGTCAAGTTGCTCCTCGCTCGGCGTGCGACCGGCGGTCCACCAGCGATCCATGTGGTACAGTGCGGCGCCATCGGCGTCCATCGCGTCGAGCAGCGACGGTTGACGATCTGAGAGCGCGAGGAGGTCGCCTTCTCGCGCAGCCTTGGCCACGAGCTCCTGGTGGATCTGTTCCACCTTGAGCCCGTATTCCAGCGATTCGATTCGATCAGATGACTTGAGTTGCAGCGAGGCCACCTGGGCGAGCAGCTCGCAGGCGGCGCGCATCTGGTGCGGGAACGCGGTCGGCTGTCGATGGTGGCACGCGATCAGCCCCCACAGTTCGCCTTCGATCAGGATCGGCATCGTCAGCGACGCGCCGACTCCCATGTTGGCGAGATACTCGGTGTACATCACGGATGCGCCGCGCAGCGAGCAATACGTCATCGTGAGCGGCTTCCCCGTGTCAGGGTTCGCCAGAGGTACCAGCTCGATCAACGGACCCGCCGCATTCGGCACGGGCCTGATCCAGATGCGCTGATAGATGTCGCGCGCCGGCTTGGGGATATCGGCTTCCGGATAGTGCAGCCCGAGCCACGGTGCCAGCTCGTCCAGCTTGCTCTCGGCGACCACCTCACCGTGGTTGTCTGCGTGGAATCGGTAAACCATCACGCGATCCAATCCGGTGATGGTACGGACTTCCCGCGCGATTCGATCACAGAAGGCGAGCTGACCGGTCGTACTCTGCATTCGAGTCACGGCCGCCCGAACCGATGTAAAGAAATCTCCGGCCGGATGCAACAGCGGATCGGCGCCACGACTGCTCGACTCAAACTCGAGGATAAGCACGCCGCTCATGGTGTGCACACACACGTCCAATGGAGCCATGTCGGCTCGAGCGGGATGTGTGAAGGCGAACAGCGCATTCCCTTCGATCGAGTCATTCTCGATCATCGAACGAAGGCGAATCTCATGCTCGCTGCTGATCACGTTACCAAGTGGCTGGCCGAGGAGACGCTCCGGCACCGCACCGAGGTACTGTTCGGAATTCTCGCTCACCTGCAGAATCGTCAGATCGGACAAGCGAGCGGTCACTAAGGCGCCGTGCGATTGAATGCAGCCTGGAGCTTGCACAGGCTCGCTGTCACAGTTGGTCAGACTCGTGCCATGTCGCTTGATGCTGTACACACCGTCTGCCCACGGCAGTCGACTTGCATCACCCTGCTCGGCGATGGTCATGCGAGTACCGAGCGCACAACGGAACCGGTGCCGCTGGCGGTCGTCGGTTCAACGTCTACGACATGCATCCACGCGGTCAGTGTCTCGTAGGTGGCGTTGGCGCCGTCGACAATGTCGGTGTCGGCGCCGGTGCGGGCCGCATACCCGGTTAAGAGTGCGCAGAACGCTTTCCATTGCGGACCCGTGCGAACGCCATAGCCGCTGAAATACGACGCGCCCGTTTCGGGCGTCAACCCGAGGCTGGCCTGCAGGTGGCGGGTGACGATCTGCCCGCCGAGGGTCGCGCCCTCGAGTACATAGAGACAACCGAATACGTGGGACGGATCGGCGAGAGGAGGCAGACTCTCGCACGAGTGCATCTGCGCGACTTCGTCCGCGCTGACTCCCAATGCGCAGAGATCGTTGGCCAACCGCGTGGTCTTGGCGCGCTCGGCATAGTCGAGACCGATCTCCGCAAAGCCTGGCGAGGAGAACAGCATCGCTTCGAGCGGTTTGTGATACGTGAACAACTTCTGCACCATGCGCCGGTACTCAGCCGCCGCCAAGTCCGCGTCGAGCAGAGGCATCAGGCGTTCGAGCGCCAAATGACTTTCGCGCGTCACATCCTTCAAAACCTGTAAGATCATCGCGAGCCAGTTGCCCGAAAGGGTACACGCGCTTGGCGAGCGGCATCATGCCCAATGCGTAGACGCGCTCGAGTACGGCTCGTATTGTCAATGATGTGACGAGCCCAACTGGTATGACGTTGCACACCCTTGAGTTCAGAGTATGCGCCGTGCGCATGGGCGGCGCAAGCTAAAACGCTGTCGTACCGTCGTGGAACGCGCTCGCTACGTCGTCGTGCACACGATCTCAGACACAACGGTAAAGCCGAGCCTGCTCGCAGGCGATCTTTCCCCCTGGGGAAGGCGCGCGGTGGGACCCATCGCTTCGATGCGGTTGCCGGACACCACCACGGTGTAGTCGTGGACCACCTGCCCACGCTCGACGTCCACGACGGACACATGCGTCAACGCGAACGATGGCGAGGAGACGCCGGCTCGTTGCGTAGCGGGCGGTGAAGATGGTGCCGGCAGTGGAGGTGCCTACGGATGCGTAGCAGCGCCAAAGAAAGGAACGCGAGTGGACTGGCGGGGATTGATCGTCATCAGACGGTGCGACCCTGAGAGGTGGAGGAGGTGATGGTCACCGAGCGCTACTGCGCACCGTCGCCTCTGAAGATCCACTGCATGCCATACTTGTCGTACAATTGGCCGTACAGACCGAACGGCATCGGGCGTAGTTCCTGCAACCGCTCTGTATCAGCCCCCACTGCGAGTTTGTCGAATACCGCCTTCAACTCCGCGCTATCGGTGCCGATGACGAATATCGCCGACATGTTGCCGAGCTTTGGCTCGAAAGCCGGGGAGGCCATCCAGTCGGTGGCCGAGATCTCGATTGGACCACTCTTGAGCTGCGCGTTGATGATCCGCCCGTGCTTGTCCGGCGGAAACTGCGCCTTCATGGGCGTGTCGCCGAGCGTCGTCAGCACGAGACTGCCGCCAACACACGCGTGATAAAAGCTCATTGCTTCGGCGCAGTTGCCGTCGAACAGCAGAAATGGTGTGCAACGCAGCATCAGAGCGTCTCCGAAACGGGAAGAGTCGTACGACGGCGGCGCACCACGCGCCAGCGCCACAGTACAGCTATGGCAGCGAGACCAAGCAGCCACGGCAATAGTGCCGAGCGCGCGGCACGCTCGATCGACAGGAAGTCGACGACGCCGGTTTGCCAGAGTGTCCACTCGCCGGCGATCGCAGTGGCCAGCGTGGGATTCCCCGTGACCAACACGATCACCGCATCCCCGTTGTCCGGGTTGATCCGCATGGAGCTATTGATCGCCGGCGCGTTGCTCCCGTCGTGGCCGTAGACGTACGCGCCGCTCGCCGTCGGCGCGTAGAGCGCCACGCCGAGCCCCCAGATGTCGAGGCCAAACTGGCGGCCGTGCGGCTCTCGCATGCGTTGTAGAGTATCGCGTCGCAACGGCGCGCTGGCGCGCTGATCAGCCTTCACATCAGCCTTCACATCGGCCTTCACATCGGCCTGCACATTCGCCTGCGCAAACGTGATCAGATCACGCGCCGACGCCGACAGTCCGGTGGCGCCGGCCGCCGCATAGCGATAGGTCGGCGCGAGTGCCCCACGCGCGTCGAACGACCGGGACACGTTGTCCAGCGAGCCGAGGTACGCGTACGTTGCGCGATGCATGCCGATCGGGCGAAAGACCGAGTCTTGCATCCATGTCGCGAAGGGCATGCCGGTGACGTCCTCCAGCAATGCTTGAAGTATCAAGTAACCGCCGCCCGAATATTGGAATCCGCTGCCTGGCTTGCGGCCCAGCGCGATGGCGACGGCGGAGTCGCTTGTCGCCCGCGGATGACGCAGCGCTTCCGGCAGCGAGGGCAAGGATTCCGTGGGCAGGTAGTCGCCGAACCCCAGCCCATCCGTGAGGCCGGCCGTGTGCGACAGCAGTCGACGGATCGTGACCTGTTGCGCATCGAAGGAGCCCGCCGGCAACTGCCACTGCGTGAGAGACTTCGACAGGGGCGCATCCAGCTCCAGTCGACCCGCCTGCACGAGTTGCATCACGGCGTAGGCGGTGAACCACTTGCTCATCGACGCGAGCGGAAATCGGGTGTCGCGATCGACGGGATCGACAGAGGGCGTGTACTGCTCGGCGTACACCGCGCCGTGACGCAGCAAGACGAGCGCGATGTTCCCCTTGCTCTCGGCCGTGGCCCGCGCCGTCACCGCCTGCATGAACGCCTGCGCGTTTCCGCGGGGCGCGATCGGCCGGAGCCACCAGCCCTCGATGGCGCCGTATCCGGCGACAGCGGTCCACGCGAGAATTGCTACTACCGCCACCAAGAGTCGCTTCATCGCGCGCCCGGCTGGCTTCGACCCGAGTAGCCGCAGCACGCGTCCCCCTACTCCTCGCCCGACGCCACGGTCCATCCCGCGCCCAACAGCGGGACAGTGGCAGCCGCCGGTCCCCCGTCGCGCGCCCGACCGTGGATCTCGGCGCGCAGCACCGCCCGCGTCGTCGCTTGGACGGCGTGCACCAAGGCCTCGGTAATTGCGCCGAGCGGGACTTTCGCGCGCCGAGACCACGGCGACTGGGGTGCACCGGCATACGACCCCGCATTGACATATACGAACCGCTGCGCGGGGGGACCTTGGACCTCCGGGCCTTTCAGCACGATGGCGCCGTTGGCCCGCATCACCGCCTGCACGCGCAATTCGAATGTGACCGACAGCGCCGAGACACGTACCGGCGCGACGAGCTCGTGCCGTCCGCGCTGCATCCGGAGAAATACCTCGGGGAGTGGTTCGCGCACCACGATCTGCAGTGTCAGCTCGTCGGCCATAGGCTATTCAGCGTGATGTAAGCGAACGACGAAGACCGGCGTTCGCGTGCAACGCAGGGAATCCGGCGTCGGCTCCAACTCGCGCCACGTGTACGTGAGTTGGTCAGCAACGACTCGTGCAACGAGTGAGACACAGACGAGACCTCCTACCAAATGCCCGGGACGAGGCGATGCGGCACGCGCGTCATGTACGTATCGTAGCCGGGAAGGGCCCGGAGCAGGAAGCGCTCCTCGAGCTGCAGCCGGAGCACCATGAACAAAACCGGGACGACCGCCGCGAGCGCCGCCGTCGACGATTGCAGCCACAGGCCGAGCCCGACCAAGATCAGTGGATCGGCCGCGTAGAACGGATGGCGCACGACCGCGTAGATCCCCGCGTCCACGACCGCGTGCGCCCTTTCCGTCTGCAGCCGGACGACCGTGGTTGCGAACGCGTTCGCTCGGAGCGCGACCTGCTTGAGGCCCCAGCCGAGCGCGAAGAGCACCAAGCCAATACTACTGAGCCACGGCGCGGGGGGAGGGAGCACGTGCCACCGGTGCACATCGAGTCCCGCGAGCAGCGGCAGCCCAAGAAACCCCGTGGCCAACACCGCGAGCAGCAGCAGTCGATCGGCCGACGGCTGCTCGTCGTGGAGTGGGAGCCGCGCGCGCTCGCGCAACAACGTGGGACTGACGCGGGCAATCACCGCAGCACCGGCGACGCGGACCACCATCAACACCCCGAGCAAAACCCAAGCGCGCCACCACGCAAGCGTGCCGGCGGACGCGAAGAGCATCAGCGCCACGAGTCCGCCGTCCGCCATCAGTCGGAGAGCAACGACGAGCACGAGCTATCCCTCCGTAAGCACTGCGAGGATTTGGTCGACGATCGCCGATACGTCGAGCATCTCCGTATCAATGCGATGCTCAATAGGACCAAGAAGCGCGCGATCTGTAGCGAATCGCTCCCACACGTCGCGGACGGAGACAGCCGTTTTGGGGAAGCGCTCGCCGCCTTCACGTTGGGCAGCGCGATGAATGCAACTCTCGACGCTCGCGTGCAGCTCGACTAGCACGACGTGGTAGTCGCGCCGTAGCGCCGTCAGCATCCCGAGCGCCGATGCATTGATGCCGACTTCTTCAAACACGACGGGTAACGCATCGGCGGCGATACGCGATCGGACCGTGTCTTCGAATTGGACGTAGGCGTTCGCCCGGTCAGCGCGATAGGCCGCCAGCGATGCGTACCGGCGGGCGAAGAACGCCTCCAAGTCGAGGTATTCGAATTCGCCGGTTTCGGCGAGGGCGCGTCCAACCGTTGACTTCCCGACGCCGTTCGGTCCAACCAGAACTAGAGCATCCACGTTCACGGGAGCGCGAAACGACCGCGGGAACGCATGCATCGGGTATTGAAAGCACAAGTCATCAAACGGCCCCCCAACGAAGTGTCGCCTAGCTTCCCGGCTGTTGACACCGCGCTCAGCCGCGACGGGCTGCTTCGATAGCGGCGATGTCGATCTTCTTCATCTGCATCATCGCCTCAAACGCGCGCTTCGCAACCCCAGGATCCGGATCGGTGACCGCCAGCGTCAACGCGATCGGTGTAATCTGCCAAGAGAGTCCCCATTTGTCCCGGCACCATCCGCACGCGCTCTCTTGGCCGCCGTTGCCGACGATCGCGTTCCAGTACCGATCCGTTTCGGCTTGGTCCTCCGTCGCGATCTGAAACGAGAAGGCTTCGGAGTGCTTGAACTCCGGCCCCCCGTTGAGCCCAAGGCACGGAACGCCGAACACGGTAAACTCGACGGTCAACACCTGGCCTGCCTTCCCCGCCGGAAAGTCGCCCGGCGCGTGGTGCACGGCACCCACTGACGAATTCGGAAAGGTTTGCGCGTAGAATTTCGCAGCGGCCTCGGCCTGACCATCGTACCACAGACAAATCGTGCTTTTCGCGGGGGGCGTCATGTCACTGCTCCATCGAGAGATGTCCGCAGCGACCGCCTCGCTGCGGTCGCCGATTTCCACGCGACACGCGCAATAAGTAGACCGCACGGTCGAATGATTCACGCGCCGCGCGATAGGAGTACAGCCGGACGTGCATTCGACTCCCACGTCTGATACTCGGGCCCACTCGGCTCGAGACCGTACGCACGGAGGCGGCGGGCGGACCGGCCAATGCGTGGAAGCTCCAACAGTTCAGCGAGCGGCGAGCGCTGGGGCTAGGGCGCTTTCTCGATGCGGCGACGTTTGAGCGCTATCGCTTTCGTGCCGTGTCCGAGATTCTCGTGTCCAGCATCGCCGGCCTTCGGACCTGGGGCAAAGGTAGCCAGCAGTACTTGCAGGGGCAGCGGGGGCCGCGCAACGGGTGCATGGTCCAGGTCATTCTGAACGGCGTGTCGATCACCAACGGCGCAAGCGATGAACTCTTCGACGTAAACAGTCTGAACGCCTCTGTCATCATCGGCTTTGAATATTACACGGTCGCGTCGACCCCACCGCGTTTCAACACCTCCGGCGGTCGAGTGGGCGGCGCACACTGCGGCACGGCCGTCTTCTGGACGAAGTAGTCGCGGAGCGGTCGCCTCGCGTGACCCGACCGAGCAACTGCGAGAGCAGCGCAACGACGACGGTGAGGCTCACGCACACATCCGCTTTGCGAAGATGATCTTGTCATCGCCGACGCCGTAGAAGTCTGGCACACGGCCACACGCGATGTAGCCTCTCCTGGCGTAGAACGCTCGTGCGCGGGCAAGAGGGGGAAGCGCGCTTTTCTCGACTACCAACTCTCGCCCCGCTTCGGCCATGACGGCCGCTTCCACGGCATCGAGAAGCGAGTCGCCGCCTCCGCGACCGTGGTCCTCTGGGTGGACGCCTATCCACCACAGATTCCACACACCGTCGGCGTGTGCATCCGGGGCGTGGTAGACCCACCCGGAGGGTGCGCCTGCATCGTTGGGCGACCACACCTGTGCGGCATGCCCAGGCCCGAGATGGTCAGCGTGAAGCGCGTCCAGAACTCCCCCAAGAAGCGCGCTCGCTTCAGCGGGTGCAAAGAGGCCTGTGGCGCACGCGACAGCAAGCAGCGTCGGTGTATCGGCGAGACGGGCAGCACGAATCATTGGCGTCTTTCTCACACGGGAAGAGCGAGGCACTCACAACTTGGCACCTCTCGGCACACGTAGCCGTACGGGCGACGGATCGTTCCCCGTCGCCAACGAGCATCCCCCGTGCCGTTCACGTCATTGATTGGACCGTGAGATCGTGGCATAACGATCAGGCACACGGCTGCACTCCGACTCCACGATCCTACTCCTGCGCGGACGTCGGCGCTTCTCGGACCAAGTGCCTGCGTCCTCACACAATCCCTGATGTGCCCAGCGACGCCGCGTTAGCGTCGACCGCCACACGCCTCGATCCGTCGCAGCGACTCCCGACTGACAAAGATCTTCGCGTCGTAACGCTCACCCCAACTCAGTGCCGTGACATCGCGGTACTCGCGCAGCGGTCCGCCACCATGTCCTTCCTCCAGTCGCGCCCGGACTGACGCGCGAAGATTGGGGTCGGCCCCGTGGTCGAGAAGGAGCTGCGTGAACGTGGCGTCGTCATCCCCGCCCTCGCGATAGTTGACCCAGAAGTTGTGCTGGGACACCACTGTCGAGAAGAGGGCCGGGTACCCGCCGAAGCCGTCCGCATCCGTTACGCCGCATACGTTCGGATCCATACCGCGTTCGAGAAGCCATTGCGCGACTTCCAGATCATCAAAGTACGCGGCGAGGTGGAGCAACGTCGTGCCGTGAACCGGTGTCCCCTGCGCCGTGTACAGCTCACGCGCGCACGCTGGCGCGAGTGGAAAGACGTCCACGATATCGAACGTGCGGGTGAAGAGGTTTGGGTCGCGCGCGTGATGCGCCTCGAGCAGGTCGATGCGTCCGCGATGGAGCGCCATCACGGGCGTATCGGGCAGTTCGAGTCCATGCGTGACATACATCTCGAGAATGCGATGCTTCGCTGGCGGATTGCGGCTGTCGGTGCCGAGCAGGTGTTCCATCGTGTTGTAATCAACGCCATCGGCGCCAACGATCTGCGCGCCGAGCGTGAACAGCACGGCCGTTCCTTCGACGTTGAGTGTGTACGCGGGTCCAGCCAGCGACCAGTTCCAGAGTGGCGGTCGCCCCGCCAATTCATGGATCATGCGTACGGTGTCCGGATGGCCTTGCAGCGCCGCACGCCCAGCGGCCGACTCCAGATCCGTGGCACCTTGCCTGAAGAGCGCTCGGATCATGACGTCGCGTCCGAGGTTCGCCGCGTAGGTCATGGGTGGCCCCCAATTACTGTCGACGCGAATGAGCACCGGTTCCTGCAGGAGCATAGGGTTGTCCTTGACGAGCATGAGGACCTGATCGAGGTCGTCACTCCAGATGGCATCCGCGAGGCGCACCGCATGGACGAGCCTCGTCCAACTCGCCGATCCATAGCTGCGCGCCAGTGTGAACTGCGCGTCGGCTAGCGTCGCCGCGGCGGGCGCGACGGGAGCTGGGTGCCACTCACCCCATTCAGCCAGCGCGTCGGCATCGCTGTTGTGTACAGCACGAAGCAGTTCCTCGGCCTGACGCTGCAGCTGCTCAAGGTCAGGGTGCACGGAAAGTCGACGAACAGGCATAGCGAGCCTCCATGAGGGAGCGCGGAGGTCCGCTGGCGTCGGTGCGGGCCCGCGATGCAGCTACAGCATTCCGATCCAGAGCGCACGCACCATGTGCATTCCCTGTCCGTCAATCTCGAAGTTGCTCAAACCAGCGCACGCACGCGGCGCGTTATGGAACATCACGCGAAATAATTCGCCACACGACGACGTGCTCGGCCCCACTCTCATCGGCGATGACACCAAGCAGTCGATCTCCCTCTCGATCAAGGAGCCTCGCGTGCGGTGGGAGGTCAACGACGAAGCGCAGCGTCCCATCGTGACGGAAGGCGGCCCAGCGATCGGGCTCGCGCCACTTGACCGTCAGCGGCCCCTGATCCTTCGACAACTCTTCATCTGGAATTCGCTCGCCAACGTTGGACAACTGCACCCAGAGGTTGCCGCTGCCATCGGTCAGAATGCGATTGGCCGGTTGCTTGCGGGTAGGCAGGGCGCGTTTTGCCTCGCCGAACAACTCACGCATCCGATCTTCCACGACTTGCATGTCGGCACGTTCAGCGTCGCCGTATTCGGGCGGCAGCCCGGGCCACTCCATCACCAGCACCGAGCGGTCACGCGCATACCGCATGAAACGATTCGGACCGGGGATGGTTGTCAGCACCGAACCGTCTCTCCCAACCGTGCGTATGCGACCCGGGGCGATGCCGTCCGGTGTCGGTTCCGACAGCACGTGGATCGGGGGATGCACCGTGTCGATGACGTTGCCGGTGTGATCGAAATGCAGCCAGCCGAATCGGCCAATACGATTGGGTTTGTTGTCCTCGAACGAGACGGTGATGAACCAACCGCCGGCGGTATCCGGCGTCACGACCCACCCACCCGCGACCTTCGGGGGTAGCGCAATCGTCGAGAGCACCGTCCCAGTGCCACTGAAGAGAACCGCCCGCGTGGTGGACATCTCTTTGACCAGCATCGTGCTGTCCGCCAAGCGGAATATCCGCAGCGGCGCTCGGTACTCGCCCGGGCCTTCACCCTCGCGTCCAGCGGGTGTTGCGGTGTGGCCGAGGGCATCGACCACGTGAATGGACGCGCCCTGTGGACCCGCGGCGTCGAAGATCCAAATCGTGCCGCCCGGTCCAAACGCGCCCGCGTCGATTCGACTGAAATCGAGCGACGGCTCGGTGATTCGCAGCGACTCCGCCAAACGCACGGGGCCCTCGACTCCTTCTGCCGGTGACGACACGAACGTGGTGTCGCCGACGACACGTTGGCTTACGCGCTGCGGGCTGGCGGACTCGCGACACCCAGCAACGAAAACCGCGAGTGTCGCGAACGTGAGAACTTCGACAGCCAGCCGTACGCGACAGACTTGATGCAATACCAGAATCGGCAAAGTCAGTGCCCCTTCGTCGAGTCCGCCCCGCTTCGCGGCAGTGGACGTTCATCGAGCTGCTTCCAGCTCCGCTCACGGCGCGACACGCTGGTCGTGGGCAACGTGCCTTCGGGAAGAATTCGCAGGACGTTATCGGTTGGCATCACTTCCGTCTGCCAGTCCGCAGTACGAAAGAAGATGAAGTAGCGACTCGTCGCCCCGACCATGACCAGCGGACGGCGCGGGCTGCCGCCATCAATCGTTCCGTTCGTGAGTTCGACGAGAACGCGCTGTCCCTCACCCCGCATCGCCCGCGTGGCGAGTCTGCGCTGGTAGGCATCCGCGCTCACGAAGACCCAGAGCATCGCCATTCCAATCGCGAGGAACGGCAGGAGCGGCTTCGTACGCGCCACCGTGGCTTCGCTGCTCTCCCACCACGCGAGCGCTTTCCCTGCAGCGCGACGCTTCTCCCGCGCGCGCGTCGAATACTGATCGAAGAATCTCAGATACGCGAATGCGAGGACGGCGGGAAGCACGGTCACGACCATCACCATCGGGTCCCGAAACGGCGCGAGTAAGAAGTCGCTGGCTTCCGCATAGTCCAGAATATTGATCCCGTAGTGGCGATAACCGAGGACGCTATGGAACATGCCGATCGCCACGAGGGCGAGGTAGCTCAGGGTCAGCCCGGTACCGAGGTGGTCGACGAGCAGCTGGTACCGTGGCGACTGTGCGGGCTCACTCATGCGCGCGCGGGGCGGGATTCTGAACCGCGCCGACCTTCATCGTTCCGTACGCCAGGCATGCGTGACAAAGATGTATCCCCGAGAATGGTGTGTGCTTCTTCATCGAAGATACAGCATACGTCGGCGCACGAATACGTATGGCCGCCTGACCCTCACGCGTAGTAGCGCTCCCTGCCCGTGCGGCAAATCGACCATACACGCGCCTCGAGGTCGGCGGCGACGAACGCCTGGAAGGCGGCAAACATGTCATCGGTGGTGTCGTGCGGCAACACCACGTAGGCGAGACGCTCCGGAAAGGGCGTGCTCAAAGACAGGAACCATGTGGCGTGCACGCGAAAGGCCGCGGCGTTGGCGCGTGCGCAGAGTCTGTCGAGACATCCCTCGTCGAGCGTCACGGGCCACGCGAGCAGCAGAGCCGGGCCGGTCGGCAGTACCGGGTAGTCGAGTGGCCCCAACGGGTGGTAGGGCACGGACCACGTCTGCGGATCCTCCAGATCCCAGTGTGCTGGGAGGTCAACGTAGACCTCTCGCCATGTCGCGCCCGGCGACAGTCCTCGCAGGTGTGCGAGGAAGAGGTCGTCCGACCGATCCGCGTCGCGCTCGTCGTCCGTCGTCGCGTTCACGATATCGAAGGGCGCCCGTTCCCAATCCAAGCCCAAGCGGGCGAATTCGGCCTGGAGCGCCACCGCCAATTCGTCGTCGGTCATTGCCGTCAGGTGTGGAAGTGCATGTGTTACCCGTACCGAGTCCGAAGCCGTAGGAACGCCGCGCGCCGTTCGCGATGGTGTCGGGTGCCGTCAAGTCACCGGCCGCTACTGCGCACCGTCGCCGCTGAATATCCACTGCATCCCGTACTTGTCGTAGATCCGGCCGCACACACCGAACGGCAGCGGCCGAAGTTCCTGAAACCGCTCGGCCTCTGCCCGAATGGCGAGCTTCTCGAACACTGACTACAACTCGACTCAGTCGGTGCCGATGACGACCCCATTGGCGACCAGTTAGTAGACAACCGGGTTGCGAATGGAGTTCCCGCCCCACGTTAGCCAAAGCGAATCACGAACCGTACGGCCCACGCCGGGTCGAAGCGGAAACGACCGGCTCCCAACGCAGCCGAAGCACAACCGCGACGGATTCACAGAGTCGACGTGGATTTCCACGCCCCAAACCCAGTCTGACATCAACGGCAGTTCGAGCTGCCCGGTTGCGATGACACCCTGCGCGTCACTCATGCTGACGTTTGCCTTGGCCTCGCCCGACATGGCAGTCGGACGCATGATGGCGATCCCGTCGGCCGGCCGCAATTCCGCTCCGGTAATCACGTAGCGCCGCGTACCGTCGGACAGAATGACAGTCGTCTGCGTACGCGGCACTATCGCGTCGGATCGATACGAGACCGAGATCAGTGCTTCGTCGTCGGCGCCGCAGGCGGCGAGGGCCACGCCTACACAGAATGCACTCACCCGGCGAACCAGCTTGAGACTTTCGCTCACACAACCTCCAGCATTCAAGTTGCACACCAAAGTAGCCGAAGCCAGTGGTGCCGTATCACGTGTCGTTCGGCGCACGTCGATAGTGCACCGCCACCGAACCACAGCGGAGGGGCGTGGCCGAGAGAAGTTCGAGCCGCCGCGTGCGGGGCAGCCCGCCTTGATACAGCGTGGGGCCGTGACCGGCGATCCTGGGGTGCACGAGGAACAGGTACTCGTCGATAAGGTCCAGTCGGTCTAACTCAGTCGCGAGTGCGCCGCTGCCAAGGAGCACACCGGCCGGGGTCGCGTCTTTCAGCTGCTGCACGCGCGTGCGCAGGTCGCCGGTGATGTGGTGACTATTGTTCCACGAGAAGTCCGTTCGCGTACTCGACACGACGTACTTTGGCTTCGCCTCGAGCTGGACCGCCCACTCCCGTATGGCCGGCGGCGCCTCGACGTCGCCGCGCGCGACCGAGGGCCAGTAATTCTCCATCATCTCGTACGTGACGCGCCCCCACAGCATCGCGCCGTTCGCGTTCATGAGATTGGTGAAGAACGCGTGCGTCTCGTCGTCGGCGATCCCCTCTTGGTGATCGACACAACCATCAAGCGTGACGTTGAGGCTGAAGGTCAGGATTCCCATGACTAGTCCATGGCCTCTCGGAGGCAACGATACAGCGGGCGTCTGCGCATAGGTAAACAACCAGCGAAAGAGTGGCAGCGGCTTTCCTGGCACGATGAAGCTACAGGCGTCACCGGCGTCGCGGATACAGGTCGTCACCGAGGATGACGTCCGCACCGGACCAGGCGGCCGCGAAGTCGCGCTGCGCCGCACGCGCATCGCGGCGCTGCGCCTCGAGACTCTTCCACACGCCGTAGAGCGCTCGTGGATTGCGCGGGTGCTTTGCCAATTCGGCACGGAATGTCGACTCGGCCTCACCCGGCTTCCCCGCCGCGAGCAACACGATACCCAATCGTTCGCGCTCGGGGAGCAACCAGTCAGGTGGCTCGTTGTAGCCCAACTTGTCCTCGGCCACGACGGCCGCGGTGAACGCCGTGATCGCCGCCGCGTGATCTCCCTTGGCCTCCGCGATGCGGCCCGTGAGGTCGGAGATCGCCACGGCGAGCACATCGCCGCCCCAGTTCACCGGACCGACCATCGCTTCCTTCGGCACGCCCGTCGCCGCGCTCTTCAGCGAGGTAAGCGCTTGCTCGGCGTCACCGAGCTTTCCGGTTGCCGCAAGCGCGGCGCCCCGTGCCCAGTGGTGAAAGCCGGTCTGCAGGGTGCGCGTCGCTTTCGGTGCCCGAGTCGTACCCGACAGGATATCGGCCCACTGCCCGAAGCGCACCAACACGAACAGCTCCAGCGCGGCGAAGGGTTCGAGCATGGCCATCTGATCTGCCGCCGGATCTGCGACCTGCACCGTGCGCACAGCGCTCGCCCGTGCCTCGGCGAGATTGCCGGCGAACATCGCTGACGCAGACTCGAACTGGCGGTTGTGCGCGTAGTAGCCCATCGCGTAGAAGGTCTGCGCGCCCTTCGAGCCAAAGTAGGCTTCATCCACCGCGGCGGCGGCAGCGTTGGCCTTCGCGGAGCGGACGTAGTCGCCCGTGCGGATATAAATGTGCGAGGGCATGTGCACGAGGTGGCCGGCCCCGGGCACCAGCGTCTCCAGGCGGGCGGCTGACGCCGTCGCACGCTCTGGCGTTTTCGAGGCTTCGATCGCGTGGATGTAGTAGTGATTGGCACCGGGATGCTCGGGGTGCCGAGCGAGCTGGCGCTCCAGCGCGGCGACGATCGGCGGCGTCCACGATTCCGGCGTACCGTCGGCCGTATACAGCCGCCACGGATGCAGGTTCATCAGGCTTTCCGCGTGGAGCGCGCCCACGTCGGCGTCGTCGGGAAAGCGCGTGGACAGCGCGCCCATGGCGTCGGCATATGCGGCCTCACGCACCGCCTGATCTCCGGTAGGACGGGCCACGTACCGCTGGCCGAGCGCCGCCACGAGTCCCTGCTCTACGTCGCTGCCGTTCGCGGCCAGGCGTTGGGCGACGGCGAGATGCGTGAACGCCTTCGCGAGTCGATCGGCCGGCGCCGGGTCGTTGATGTTGGTGCCGAGCGAGAGCGCCATGCCCCAGTGTGGCATCGGGGAGAGCGTGTCGAGCATGGCCGCGCGGCCGAACGACGCGAAGGCCTCCTCGTGATTGAAGCCATACAGCAGCGTCAGTCCCTCATCGAAGAATTGCTGCGCCTGCGCGTTGCTCGTGCGGATGACACGATGGTACGGCCCGAGATTCGCGAGGCGCTCGGTGCGCGCTGGCGCCGCGGCCATGCTTGCGTCGTGTGCGGCCGAATCGGCCGGCCTGGCGGGCTTGGCATCACCGTCGCACGCGGCAACAGATGCGAGCAGCGCGATGCTCACGTAGCGGATGGAATGGCGATGGATCACGGTCCGACCTCCATTGGGGATCTGATGCGATAGTGGGGGCAGGACCGCTACCGCACGGCGGCGTGGTCGCGCGCGATCTCCGCCGGAGTGAGGCGAAGAAAGCGCGCCGCGTTGTCATAGAAAATGGCTTGTCGCTGCGCGGGCGTGAGAAAGGGTGCCTCGGTGATCCCGGCGATCGCCATCCCGATCGCCTCCGGCCAGACCATCTGATCGGAGCCAAACATCACCCGGTTCGCGAAGCCCGCGTCGATCAACGCTTTGAGGTAGGCGTAAAACTCCGCACGCGGGATTGCCCAACTGAGCACGCCGATGTCCACGTACACCTCGGGGTAGATCGTCAGCAGCGCCTTGGTCTCGGCAAGGAACGGATATCCGGCGTGCATCACGTTCACGCGAAGTCCAGGATGCGCCACCAACACGTCTTCAAGCAGCAAGGGATTTCCCAAGCGCGCTCGAAAGTTCGGACAGCAATCGAACGGCGTGCCTGCATCTCCCAAGCCAGTATGCACCGCCACGGGAATCTTTCGCGCGGCCGCCAAGGCCCAATAGGGCGTGAGCTCCGGCGCGCTGGGGCTCAGCCCACGATACTGTAGGCCCAATTCCCCAAGTACTTTCAGCTCGCCGTCGGCGAACAGCTGCTCGAGAGTCGTCACGGCAAGCAGCGTATCGCGCGGCCCCGTGTACGCGCCGCCCATGATTACGGTGGGATTGGCGGCCCGCCACCGGCGCACGTCGGCCAACGGGCCGCTCGCCACGGCGCGCACGACGTGGTACAGACGTAGCGTATCGAACGTCGCACGCATGGCGCTGGTATCCGAGCCGAAGTGTGGCACGTTCCCCGTGACCTCGTTCGGCGGAGCCGGCAGGCCGTACGCGTCATACGCGAACGCGTGGAGGTGCATGTCGATAATTGGCTGCGGCGCGGGAACAGGGACCTCGCGCGCGCATCCCGTCAACAGGGCCACGCCGACCCAGACCGCGCGGACGCCTCGCATCATTCTCACTCCTTGGGTTCTGCTGAGTCCCAACGCTCGAGTTCACCGCCGAGCGATCCACTAATCGCTTGACAGGTGCAACGAACATTCGGCGGTCGCGGTAGAACATTGCCCTCTGCGGGTTCTCGCTTCGGCCGTCCTACGCAGAGCGGGCAGGCCGACAGAGCCAGACGAGTCCGTCGTGACGTAGCCCCCGCTCGACTGCTGTGGCACCAAAGAGTAGCACGCCGGCAACGCGCCCGCACACTGGCCCGATCGCGAGCATGATGAGAAGTTGATGCGACGGACTCCGCGAACGCGTGCCGACATTCTCCATCCTGAACCGGTGTCTCTTGTGGCCAAGCTCGCTCTGTTCGTCCGGTTACACGCCAAGTCCGGCCAGGAAACGGCGCTCGCCGATTTCCTTGCCGGTGCACTTCCCCTCGCCAACGCCGAGTCCGGTACCACCTCGTGGTTCGCGCTGCGCTTTGACGCGTCGACCTTCGGCATCTTCGACACGTTCGATGACGACCAAGGGCGCCAGGCGCACCTCAGCGGCCCCATCGCGGCGGCACTGATGGCCAACGCTGAGGCGCTGTTGAGTGAGCCTCCGAAAATCGAGATGGTCGATCTGTTGGCGGCCAAGCTTCCGGGATAACCGGCGGTCAACGTGCATAGCTGATTGCGTACAGCTATGCACGTCGCTGTGGCACCTGGGCGCCGATAACGCGCGTGCTAGCGGGCGAGACAGACCTGACCGGCCCACAAATTCTGGATCGGTGCGTCCGGTCGCGCCGTGGCGAGTATGCCCGCGAGGCCGCCGGCGCTAAACTCGACACCGAGTGAAGATCGTGCGACGCGGGCGACATACACGCTGTCCAGCGCCGCGCGCGTCGAGCCCAGCCCGATCCCACTCGGCGTGGTGAGCTTGGGCATGGTGGAATCGGTGGGCGCGCGGCCGCCGAGCGACCACCCGATGAAACGCGCGGCGGAATCTGCGGAATCTGACGTGAACCAGAGTTGCAGGCCGCTCGTAGGCCACGTCGCGACGGTGGCCCGGCACTCGAGATTCTCGGCGATCTCGGGCTGTATTCCGCCGCGCAGGCGGGTTACGGTTGCCACCACCACCGAGCGCGCGTCGCCGAACGCGATGAGGCGAGCCGCACCCGAGGGCTGCAGGAATACGCGCAGGCCCTCGCCGTCGAGCGCGAGGACGGCGCCGGAGTCCGCAGCCGGCGCTGCGGGTGTCGCGGCGGGCATCGAGCGCACCGCCGTGTCGACGGGGGCCGGCGTCCGCTCGCTGCACGCCAACAGGGTGATCGACAGGCTCAGGCAGGAAGCGAGACGAATTCCCCTACTCCTCTTCGGGCACCACGCCGTTGGCCAGATCTTCGGCGCGCTGCCGCGCCGCGTCCTCGCGTTGCTGGAGCTTCGCCGTCTTCTTCTGCTGGCGCTCCTGTTCCTTCTTCCGCTTCTCAAACTCGTAATTCGGCTTCTTGGCCACGTGGTCGTCAAGTCAGGGGATGTGGAGCAGATCGGATCGCAAGGTCGCGCTCCTAGAAAGATTGCTCGTGCTCGCCTCCCGTACAACACCGCGCGAGCAGGCTGACGAAGGTCCTGTCAGACCGACCCGAAAAAGTCCCAGGCGGCGCCACGTCTCAATGCGTCGTACGGCGCGCAGGGAAGGCATCCAGAAACGCGGTCGCAAAGGCCGAGCGTTCGATCGCGGCCTCGTCGAGGCGCGATGGCCACCGCAGCCCTTCGCTGTTGGCGAGCAGAATCAGGGTGAGCTGCTCGTCGCGCGACGCGTTCAGCACCTTGAGATATAGCGCCGAGTAGCGTCCCTCCCAGAGACCGGTGTGCCAGGCCAGCGAGCGACCTTGGTACGTGGCCAGAAACCAGCCCAGTCCGTAGGGGAGCATCGCGCCCGATGGCGTGCGGGTTGGAGTCCAGAGGCTCGCGCGTGACGCCGGCGCGAGCAACCGCCCGCTGGTGAGGGCGATGTCGAAACGCGCGACATCGTTCGCACTCGCGATCACGCCGCCCGCCGCCCCATCACCCTGCGGTGGCGGCGGATCTGATGGCACGACTTGACCTGCCGAGTCCACGTGGTACGGTGTGGCCAGCGCCGCTGCCAATTCGGGAGGAAGCGGACGACGCCGATGCCGCCGCGCGGCGTGCTGCATGCCCGCGGGGCGGAACACGAGTGAATCGACCAGGTCGGAAAAGGTCTGTCCGGCCACCTCGGCCATCGGACGTGAAGCCCACGAGAACGACGGCGGGTTGTACCAGAAACGTGTACCGGGCGTGCCATTGGCCGTCATCGACAGCACATGGCGCAGCGTGAGCTGATCGTTCTCGCACGCGTAGTCGCCGAAGAAGATCCCGCCGTCACCACGAGCCGCCGCGCAGAACTCGTTGAAGTCGCGATAGCGCCGCATGGGACGATCGAGATCGAGCTGTCCCGCTTCGACCAGCCGCAACGCGACGACCGCCGAGATTGGTTTGGCGACCGATGCGACGTCGAAGGGCGTATCGGGCGTGACCGGAATCTCACGCGCCACGTCGGCGAACCCGAAGCCTTGGGCGAGCAGCACCGTGGTATCGCGCAGCAACACGACGGCCATGCCGGGAATGCGCTCGGCAACGCGGAGCGAATCAAATCGCGCGAAGAGCGCGCGGGCCGCGTCGCGGTCGTTCGACACCATGTTGGATGCCACGAGGGGAAGACGAGCGTGGGTGCATGCCGTTCCAGCGATAATGGCGAGCGCAGCCGCTATGACTCGGCGAGTGAGGGTCATGCACGCCCTACGGGAGCGCGGAAGCGCGAGTTGCAGGCGTGGCACCGGCGTGGTCCGACCTTCGGCAAACCGAAGATTGCAGTCAGGCGTCGGGTGACGACGCGTCGCGCGTCAAGGTGAGTTCCATCCACGGTACCCACGTCGCCGAGTCTCCTGCGCGCCGCAGCCAACGACCTCGGAACGTCGCGCCATCGTCTTGAAAGTGGCCCGTGAAGCGCAAGTCGTCGCCCTCGAACGTCCACGCGTCCGCGTCAACCGTCGCGTGCATCGTGGTGCGGCTACCGTGACTGTCGAACGCGTGCATCGAATAGACCTGCCGATCGGCTTCGTAGCCGATCAACTCCACGCCTTGAGTCCGCCCGTCGGGCATCTTCGCGTCCCAGTGATGGGCGAGAAAGGCGCCCCCCGGCAGCCAGACATAGCGATCGGTCGCGAGCATGCGATCCGCGCTTCCGGTGGTACCGGTATTGGCAGGTGCATCGGCAGGTGCGTCTTCACCCGGATCGTCGCTGTAAAATGTGCCGACGCTCTGCCACGTGCCGACAAACGCATCGAGCCGGCGGAGCGCGGCCGTGGTGACGGGGGACGCGGTATCATCGTGAACGGACATCAGAAATCCTCTCGACGCGACGTTGTAAGAGGTACGCTTCCCCACTGCGTTCTGTTGCGTGACCTTGCCAATACATTGCGCTCGGTGCGTGCTCGAGAGCAGACCATGCTCGTTGACGGCTCACGGCCATGCGGCTTCCCGCATGCGCCATCGTGGCACGATGCTCGCGACACGGCGCCGATGAACGGCGGACGCAAATGGGGTGCGGCCATCCACTCATCAGGAGAGATCCGTGGCGAAGTTCATCACCGTCGGGTACGGCGACGAGAGCGGCTATCGGCAGACGGCGCCTGACGTGCGCAACGGGGCTCATGCGCATGACGCACGGCTCAAAGCGGGCGGCGCGTTAATCGGTGTGGCAGGCGAACCCGTCCAAGTGCGAAACCCCGACGATACCGGCGTGCAGACCACCACCGGTGCGTTCATGCACAGCAGTCTGCCGATTGCAGGATTTGCCGTGATCGAGGCCGCGGACTTGGCAACGGCGGTCGCCATGGTCTCGAAGACGCCATGCGCCGTCGCTCATGGGGTCGTCGAAGTCTGGCCGCTGCGAGAGATGCTCTGACGTAGACGGTGCGGTTCGGCTCATTCTCACTACAGAGCACGGTGGTCACCAGTCCCAGGCGCTCGATGTACCGGTGGCATTCCAAACCTTGCCCCCGGGCCGATGCGCTCACGGCAACGAGCGTACTCGCCCAGGCGACGGCACGGACGGCGCGGTCCGCTGGGACTTTCGGATGGCATACGCCGATGAGCCCCACGCCAACAGCGGTGATACGCTCGTGCTCACCGCGGACAGGCGCGCGCTGCGAGGCGCCTCGATCGTGTCGCGTGAACAACTGCCAGACGGACGTGTGCAGCTCGTGACCGAGCAAGATGGGCGTGACAACGAGCGCCCGGCGCCAATCCGCAGCGTGTACGTGATCGAGGAACGCGCGGCGTCATTGCAGAAGCTGGTGCGCTATGACGGCGGCGAGTTCTTTCAGCGGCACATCTACGAATGGGTCCGCTAGCCGGACGAAACGGCGTGTGACACACAACGCTGCCGTTCGCGGACGGCGCCGTCGTGCGAACCGGTTACGGCCGGCGATCGAGCGGATTCGTACAGCCACGCCACGAAACCACGCGCGGCGCCGCGCTGATGGAATCGACCTGCGCGACCGGCATGCGCGGAATCGCCTCTGGTGCCATCCGGGCGACTGGCATCGGACATTCGAGCACCGACGCTGTGATCGAATCCAATCGCAGCACGATCGGTATCGGCTGATCCGTCCGCGTCGAGTCCTGCATCCGCCAGCGCAACGAACCGACCCCGAACGCGCGGGGCGCGATGCCCAGCGAATAGCGCCGCACCGACGTCGGCATGACCGACGACAGCGCATTGCCGATGACGGGTCGCGGCACCTCGGGCGGTGTGGTCTGCGCGCGTAATAACGACGGCACGGATGCGGCTAGTGCTACAGATGCGCACAGAAACGTTCGAAGCGCTTTCATTGCTCCTCCAAGTGAATTCCAGGCGGGCGAGAATACCCCTTTGTGTGACACCGAGCCCCTACGCTAGCGTTTACGCCCCGCGATCCACTCGTCGACGAAGGTCTCCATCGCCGGCAGCGTCAGACTGCCGTGCCCAAGAATAGCATCGTGAAAGCCACGAATATCGAAACGATCGCCAAGCTCACGCTCCGCCTTGGCGCGTAGGCGTACGATCTCGAGTCGACCCAACATGTACGACGTTGCTTGGCCAGGTAGGCCGATGTAGCGATCCACCTCCGCGGCGATCAAGCGATCATCCCACGTCGTGTGTGCGCTCAGGTAATCGATCGCCTGTTGGCGAGACCACCCCATCACGTGCAGCGCAGGGTCCACCACAAGGCGTGCCGCTCGCGCCGATTGACTGGCGCGCAATCCCAGTCGTCCCAGGTCGCTCGAATAGGCGCCCATCTCCTCGGCCAATTGCTCCGCGTATAGCCCCCACCCCTCCACGAAGCCGCCCGGGACGAGTGCGCGCACAATCGGGTGGGCGTCTCGCTGTTCCGCCGCGAGACTCAACTGTAAGCCGTGCCCCGGCGAGCCCTCGTGGAACGCCAGCGGCTCCGCCGCGGCCCGCGGCTTGTGCAACGGATCGTACGTGTTGATGAAATAGATCGCGGGTGATCCGTCGGCTCCCGGCGGCGACGCTTCACCGATCGCGCCGGCCTTCGCGCGAAACTCAGGGTAGTCGCGCACCTCGACCTTGGCCTTCGGTACCGTGCCGAAGAATCGTGGCGCCGCGGCTTGAGCCCGCGCGATCGCGGCCCTCGCCGAGTCTCGTATTTCGTCGCGCGTCCGAAACGAATACGCGGTATCAGTTCGCAGCCGTGTGAGCATCGCGCGGACGTCCGTGCTCTTGAACTCACGCGCCGCGATGCCGCGCATTTCCGCGTCGAGACGATCCACCTCGGCCAAGCCCAAACGATGAATGGAGTCGCCCGACAATGTGAGTGTACTGTGGAGCCGTACGGTCGCCGCATAGCATTCCTTTCCGCGCGGCAACACCGATACGCCAAGCGTCGTTCGAGCCTTCGGCAAGTATTCGACGCGCAGAAAGTCTCGATACCGCTTCAGCGAAGGGTAGAGCGAATCGCGAATGGCGTCCCGCATCGCGACGCGGAAGTCGGGCGTCGAGTCGCGCGTGGCCGGCGATGCGAACGGAGACTCCGCGGGATCGAGCGCCAGAACTTCGTCGAGCTGCGTGAGCACGCCCGCCACCAGGATCTGCGGAGCGACATAGCCCTTCAACAGGCCGGCGCGCAGGTTCGGGATCTCTCGCTCGACATACCTACCAAGTGCGCGCACGCGGCGCACGGCGTCTGCACGCGTTGCGGCGCTGCCCGTGGGCTGAATCGACGCGACGGCGGCGTACGTGCCGAGCCATCCGCCCGCCCCCGGCGATATGTTCCACCATTCAAAGCGACACACGCGCGCGCCAATAGACCCTTCTAGTGTCTGTCGGAGGATCGCGTACGTGACATACTCTGGGCGCGCACGCGTTGACGTGGGGTCGATCGCGCGCACCGCACGAAGCAGCGTGTCCTCGATCGCGTGCCACCTGCCAAGGGCGGCCGGCCGATTGTCGACGATCGCGCCTTGGTCGCCGCCCGCGAGGCCACTGCCGAGAATGTCCTCCGGCCGGGCGACGGTCCACGCCGCGAGATACCGATCGGCCAATGCGGTGATACGCCGAGCCGTGGCATTCGGAGCGCTGGCAGACTGCGCGACGACTGTTGCCGGCGGTGCGACGGCCAGCAGCAGCGCCACGGCGACGGACGGATAGGACATTGCACGCATATACACGGGCCGATTCAGAGAGGCACTGCCGTTCGGATGAGAATCCGTCACAGTGTGCAGAGGAACGGGCGCTCGCGTCAAGCATTGCGCGCGGTCCCGCGCTACTCTCGACGGCTGCGGATGCTAGCTATGCTCGTTTGGCGACGCGACCACGCGCAAGGTGGCGACACCTGCCACGAGTTGGTCCCGTCGCTCGGCAGTTGGCGCGACGATGAACACTTCCAACTCAACGGTGTCTCGCAAGTATCCGTCGAGGCGCGCTACAAACCAGCGGCGCGATGCATCATAGCCGCGCAGTAGTTGAAAGGGGTGCGTGTCTATCTCAACGCCTTCGGCGCCCTCGAACGTGCTGACCCCGATAAGCCGGGGTAGCTCGCCGCCGACACCAAAGAACAATCGGACGAAGTCGTTGCCGGACCACTCCCACGACTGGAAGGGCTCCGGTGCATCGCCACGAAGTGGACGCGTCGGACCAGGGAATCGAACGAGCGCCTGAAAGCCGCTGAACTCGAGCAATTGCGCGTACCCGTCGACCATCGGCGCCAACGTGGCGCGCACGAGATGATGGTTGAGCTGTTCTTGATCGCTGACGTGATGGGTAAGCGGTAACGTACCGGTAACCCTCACCAGCCGACGCTCATCGAGCTTGTCCGGTAGTTCCATGCCACGACTCCGTGATTATCACAGGTATGTATTGCACTGCACTCAAAGAAAGCGTTGGGGACCGAGAGCGCACCGAGCGAGGCGAACTCATCCACACCGTACGTCTGATCGGCGCACTGGTGCGTGGCGCGTTCACGAACGAAATTTTCCACCGCAGTTGCTCGCGGTCGCTACGTCACTTGGTTCACGCCTGACCATGCAAGACAGTGCTGCCACTCATTGCGGCGATCCTCATCGGAGTGCAGTCGGCTGATTCAACGCCACCGCGTCCGATCGGGCAGCTAATTCATACGAAGTGGTCCTTGAGAGACGGCGCGCCAGCCGGAATACGAGCGTTGGCGCACACACCCGATGGCTACCTCTGGATTGGAGCACGCATCGGACTGGTGCGCTACGACGGCGTGCGCTTCGTTGCTTACGCTCCGCAACGCGGCGACACGTTGCCGTCCGGACCGGTGCTGAGCCTGTTGACAGCCCACGACGGGAGCCTGTGGATTATATGGGGCGGCGGCATCGCAGGCCATCTCGCAGGTGGGCGGCTGACCACGTACGGAAAGAAGGAAGGGCTGCCGGCGGCCTACCAGATTGCCGAGTCGAGTCATGGCACCGTGATAGCGGGAACCGAAAAGGGACTGTCTCGCCTCGACGCGGGGAAATGGAAAGACGTCGGAGCAGAACTGCGATTCCCGGGCACGCAGTCGCAGGCGGTGTGGTTCGATAGCAAGGATGGACTCTGGGCACAGACCGAAAGGGCAGTTGTCCATCTACCCGCCGGAGCCGCGCACTTCCCGGATGCGGGCACGCCCCTCCTTCGCGGGCCTGCGCCTGCCGCATTCGCCGAGTCCAGGGATGGCGCGATCTGGATGGCGGAACTCCAACGCAGCGCACATACACTCTCGCGCGGTGATGCTCGGCAACCCATCAGCGAGGTGAAAGTCGGAACGTTCAACCTGGTTATCGACCGCAGGGGGAGTCTCTGGGTCGGCAGTGCCGGCGACGGCCTGCGCCGCGTCCTCTATCCCGACCGGCTCGGCGGCCGACAAGTCGCGCAGTTCGGCCCCGAAGCGGAGCAGTACACGACGAAGGATGGCTTGGGATCCGACATCGTGTATGCGCTCCACGAAGATGGAGAGGGAAATATCTGGGTGGGCACGACCCGTGGCCTCGAAAGCTTCCGGGAAGGGGACTTTACACCGTACCCGATATCCGGCTCACCGCGACCGCGAACCATTTTCGCAGTTCGTGACTCGTCGGTGTGGAGCGCCACGTACAACGCCAACGGATTTCTCCGACAAACGCCGCACTCCCGCGAAGCCATCGATAGCGCCATCGCGGATACCGACACGGCATACTTTCCCACTCGCCTGTTTCAGGACAAGGCCGGGAGTCTCTGGGCCGCAGTGGTGTCGGACGTTCGGCGCCTTCAGGGCAAGGCATTCAAGCTGGTGCCGATCCGTCACGTCCCAAATCTGCGCCTCGCGGACATGGTCGTAGACGACTCCGGGACTATCTGGGCATTTGACCTGAACCACGGGCTGATGCGAACCATTCGCGACACGCTCGTCCAGGTCACGAAGATCGACGAAAAGGCAGACCGAGGCTACCTGTACCTCGATCGCAAAGGCCGCATCTGGAACCTGCATCGTGACGAGGTTTCGTATTACGAACGTGGTGTGCGGCGCACGTTTCGCGTGGGAGATGGCACGGCGCCGCGCGGCGCCAGCAGCGTGTTCGAGGATCGCGCGGGCGACATCTGGCTCACCGGCGAGGCGGGGCTTGCCAAGCTCGAAGCGCGCGGCTTCCGCACCCTTCCCGAACGGAGAGGCGTTCCGGGCCGCACGGTCAACGGCGTGGTCACCGACGCGGCGGGCACCTGGTGGATGCTGACGAAGTCGGGTCTGCTACGGTTAATCGATGGAGAGGCCAATCGTGCGCTGAATGATTCCACACATTCTCTGCAGTATCGCACCTTCGACCAACTCGATGGCTTTCCCGGATCGCTTCTCGCCTTCGAAGGACCACGCGTCGCGGCAACGGCAGACGGGCTGATCTGGATCGCGACGGACAGCGGCCTGGCGAACCTGGATCCGAGACGGCTCTCACGCCGCCGCGAGTTCCCGGCGATCATCGAGGCGGCCCGCATGGATGGGCGTGATCTCTTGATGTCTGAAGCGGTGATCATTCCCCCCGGTGGCCGTGACCTGGAGATCGACTATACGGCGGCAAATCTGGCGCGACCCGATCGAATGCAATTCCGCTATCGACTCGACGGCGAGGATTCCACATGGCATGACGTCGGTGCTCGTCGTCGCGCGTACTACAATGGGCTCGGGCCCGGCAAGTACACGTTCCAAGTCAGCGCGCGCAACGGTGAAGGCGAATGGAACGAGGCGGGCGCACCTTTGAGCTTCGAGGTACTGCCTGCATGGTATCAGACAATCCTCTTCCGCATTGCCGTCGTGATGCTCATCGGCGCGATTGGCGCGACGTCGGCCGTCGCGGTGCAGCGTCGACGACACATGATATCGCAGCGAACGCTCAGAGGGCAGTACGAAGCAAAGCTCGCCGAGCGTGCGCGCATTGCGCAGGACCTTCACGATACCCTGTTGCAGGGGTTTGCCGGCGTGGCACTCGAGATCAAGGCCGCGGAGCTGGCACTGCCGGAGCGACCTGACATTGCAGCCGAAACACTCATGCGCGTACAGCGGCTCACGCACAATTCGCTGCGCGAAGCACGCGAGAGCGTGTGGGACATGCACGAGACGGAGCTCGGCGGCCAAGACCTTCCTGCGGCGCTGGAGACGTGCATACGCGAGCGCACCGCGGGTATGCAGATCCAGACCTCAGTGGAGTCATCGGGGAATCGACGCCGCCTCGCGCCCTCGATCGAACATGCCGCATACCGAATTGGGCGCGAGGCCATCTCGAACGCCGTCAAGCATGCCGATGCCACACGTATCGAAGTGCACGTCGCGTTCACGCCCGAGACCGTTCGTCTCGAAGTGCGGGACGATGGGCGAGGGTTCACCCCCGAGCAGGCGGAAGTCGCGAGGCATAATGGTCATTTCGGACTGAGCGGGATGAGCGACCGCGCCAGCGCGACGGGAGGTCGATGCGAACTGCGCGCCAACCCTGGTGGAGGGACCGTCGTGACGCTCGAGCTTCCGCTCACGAGCCCAGGGTGAGATACAACGAACGACGTATTGTCCATGAGCGTCGGCCGCATGAGCGTCCAGCATGAGCAATTCGATTCGTCTTCTGACGGTGGACGATCACCCCATCTATCGCGGTGGCCTCTCCGCGCTGATTGCCGCGTATCCGGACTTCGAGCTCGTTGCGCAAGCCGCCAACGGACGCGAGGCAATCGATGCGTTCCGTGCGCACCGGCCGGACGTGACGCTGATGGACCTCAGCATGCCGGTGATGGGCGGTGTCGACGCGATAGCCGCGATCGTCGGCGCCTTTCCCGACGCGCGTATCATCGCGCTCACCACGTGGGATGGCGACGCTGATATTCACCGCGCCTTGGCGGCGGGCGCGCGCGGGTACCTGCTCAAGGACATGGTCGCGGAGGATGTCGTGCATGCCATCCGTCGGGTGCATGCAGGAATGCGCGCCATTCCCTCCGTCATAGCCGAGACGCTCGCCGATGCCACACCGCGCGTGGACCTCACCGAGCGGGAGGTCGACGTGTTGACGCAAATGGCGAAGGGATTGAGCAACAAGGAGATCGGCGCAGCGCTTGGCTGTACGGAAGCGACGGTCAAGGTGCACGTCCTCCACATCTTCCAGAAGCTCGGCGCACCCGACCGCACCGGTGCCGTGACCATCGCGCTCAAGCGCGGGATCATTCACCTCCCCGCACACGACTGATACGTCGTTCGGTTGAGGGAAAGTCCAACTGTCCGTTGGATTCGTGAAAAAGCTGATGGGCCCAGACTGCTAGCACGCCTCGCGCACCACATCTCGTAGCGGCGCGTCGCGGAGCACCTCTTTCACGAGGACGTCAACATGGTCCAACTCGGCACTGGTTCGCACGTCGATGCGAACCCAACCACGCGCGTCCGCGATGGCACCGCGCGTTCCTGCATCTGGGCACTCGGGCTCGCGGTCACGATGTCCACCTCGCTGTCCACCTCGATGTCAGCGCAGGTCCAGTCCACCGCGACACGCCAGCATCGCCCGGCCACCACCACACACCGGACGAGCACAGCACGACTCACCAACTCCGCCCAACGAGGCACCGACATGACACAGACGCTGGAAGTTTCGAAGGGCGCCGCAGGCAACATCAACGAAGCAGCCGTCCGCCCGTTTCGGGCGAACATTCCGGAGAAGGACATCGCCGACCTTCGCCGACGCCTCGCGGCAACACGTTTCCCCAACAAGGAACTCGTCTCTGATCGTACGCAGGGCGTGCAACTCGCGACACTCAAGGCGCTCGTGAAGTACTGGGGGACGGAGTACGATTGGCGAAAGGCCGAAGCACGGTTGAATGCATTTCCGCAGTTCGTGACGAAGATCGACGGGGTGGACATTCACTTCATCCACGTCAAGTCAAAGCACGCGAACGCGATGCCCCTGATCATGACGCACGGGTGGCCTGGCTCGGTGTTCGAGCTACTGCAGGTCATCGATCCACTCACGAATCCGACGGCGCATGGCGGGAGTGCGAGCGACGCGTTCGACGTGGTGCTGCCATCGTTGCCCGGATACGGGTTCTCCGGTGAGCCCAGCGAGCTTGGTTGGGACTCCGGGCGCATCGCCGGCGCATGGGCACAGTTGATGGCGCGTCTGGGCTACACGCAGTACGTCGCCCAGGGGGGCGATGTGGGTGCCGCGGTCACAGACGCCATGGCGCGGCAGGGGCCCAAGGGACTGCGCGCCATTCACGTGAACCTGCTGGCTGGCGCGACAGGCATCGCCGATCGACTCCCGGCCAAGTCGGATGAGGAACGCGCGGCGCACAAAGCATTGGCGACGTTCAAGGCGACCGGCTTTGGCTACTTCCTGGAACAGTCCACCAGGCCGCAAACCATCGGCTACTCGCTGCTCGATTCGCCGGCCGGACTTGCCGCGTGGCTGCTCGATCATGACACCGACAGCTACTACAAGATCTCGCGCGCGTTCGTGGGCGGCGAGCCGACCGGCGGTCTCACTCGGGAAGCCATCGTCGACAACATTACCCTGTATTGGCTGACCGGCACCGGTGGGTCGTCCGCACGGTGGTACTGGGAACTCGGGCAGTTTCTCGCGTCGCCTGCTGCCGCCATGGCTCCGCCTCCAACGAAGGTGCCCGTGGGCTTCACGACGTTTCCCGGAGAGATCTGGGCTGCCCCACGCAGTTGGGCTGAGGCCGTGTATCCCGGCCTTGCCTACTTCAACGCCGTCGATCGCGGCGGGCACTTCGCCGCGTGGGAAGAACCTGCGCTCTTCGCGACAGAAGTGCGTGCGGCGTTCAAGAAAGTGCGGTAACGGTGCCCTGCAGCGCACCACACAACGTGATGGCGTGTGGTGCGCTCTCCACTCGCGATGCCATTGGCAGGGCATCACTTCCACTCGTCGTGTTCTACGGAGATTCCAATGATAAGACTCGCCGTCGTTGCGGTCCTCGCTGCTGGCGCCGCGGCGCTCAACATCCGGCCAACGCAGCAGACAGGAGTGAAGCGCATCGACCTGCTGCGGCATGATCTCAGCACAGCTGGTCGCGAAGTGATTCAGGCGCGCGTTGAAGTGGCGCCGGGGTTCACGGCGCCCAAGCACAAACATCCTGGCGAAGAGATGGTATACCTGATCGAAGGCACGCTCGAGTATCAGCTCGAAGGTCAACCTCCTGTGACCCTTCATCCAGGCCAGGTGCTGTTCATTCCAGCAGGCACCCCTCATTCGGCAAAGAATGTCGGCCGCAGCGTCGGCGCCGAGCTCGCGACGTACACCGTGGAAAAGGGAAAGCCGCTGTTGGTTCTGGTGAAATGAGAAGCTGTAGACCTCGTGTAAACGCCGCGCGTGCGGAGGAGCGATTACCCATGTCCGATCACATCAGCGAGGTTCGCCGTCGTCTGCTTCGCAGCGCTGTTTCGACGCTGGCTGCTACGCGACTCGGTCTGTTTGGCTCGTCCGCCTCGCGGCTTGCGTGCACGGCGTTCCCACTGAGCCATGGCAGCTTACCATCGCTCGACAAAGCCACCGCGTGGCTCAACTCACCGGGGCTGTCGTCGCCGGGGCTGCTTGGGAAAGTCGTCGTCGTGCAGTTCTGGACGTACACCTGCATCAACTGGCTGCGCACCTTGCCGTACACTCGCGCATGGGCCGAGCAATACAAGCGAGACGGGTTGGTGACGGTCGGTGTGCACTCGCCCGAATTCGAGTTCGAGAAGCACGTCGAGAACGTACGACGCGCCGCGCTGAGCCTGAACGTGGGTTACCCTATTGCGGTCGATAGCGATCATGCTATCTGGCGGGCCTTCAACAACCAGTACTGGCCAGCGCTCTACATCGCAGATGCAGAAGGGCGCATACGTCATCGCCAGTTCGGCGAAGGCGGCTACGCGCGGTCGGAAGCCGTGATCCGCGAGCTCCTTGCCGAAGCAGGCGCCAAGCAGGTAGATCGCCCCGTAGGAGACATCACCGGGCCTGGCGTAGAGGCGGCGGCCGACTGGAGCAATCTCAAGTCGCCGGAGTCGTACCTCGGCGCCAATCGTGCGAGCACCTTCGCGTCACCCGATGAGCTGATCCTAGGGGAGCGGCGGCGTTTTACGGTGCCCTCACGATTGAGGCTGAATCAGTGGTCACTCTCGGGCGAGTGGTCGGTGCGGGGCGACGCGGCGGTACTGCATGCGTCGAACGGACGCATCGTCTATCGGTTCCACGCGCGTGATGTGCATCTCGTGATGGGGCCCGTCGCGCGCGATAAGGCGGTGCGTTTTCGCGTGCGAATCGACGGACAGTCTCCAGGCGCGGCGCACGGGGGTGATGTCGACTCTGACGGCAATGGTGTCGTGGTCGAACCACGGATGTATCAGCTCATTCGGCAGGCGACGGGTATCTCCGATCGGCTCTTCGAGATCGAGTTCCTCGACGCAGGGGTCGAGGCGTTTGCCTTCACGTTTGGATGAGTTGGTGGCGGGGCACTCGGCGTGCAAGCGAGGCGGCGCAAGTAGACCTGAAGGCGAGTGCGCAGAGTCTGTCGAGCGCCGTCTGCCGTGCCGACGTAAAGGACGTTGCCAGCGGTTAGCTCTCCCGCGTCCGCCGTGAATGCGTAGAGTCCAGATCCTGGCGGGATAACGACTGGATCGAGCGTTCCGATGTTCCTGGCCTTCGACCAAACGAGCTGCCCAAACCATATCGGCTTAGCCATGGTCGCCTCCGGGGTTGCGATTCACGATGGCGGCGTCGGCCGATCGCTGCGCTCTGCTGCAGCGAAACGTTATGCGTCGTCGACTTCTGCGGGGTCCCACGCACGCCGCACATGCCGGAGCGTCAGAATCACAACACGTGACGCGTCGACGCGATAGATGATGCGATACGGCGCGTGCAGGATCTCCCGATAGGCCGGAATGCCGATTTCACTCACCACGCGGCCTTGCTCTTCGAATCGGTCGAGCTGGCTCACACGCTCCAGCAGTCCCTCAAGCCAAACCGCCGCCGTCCGCGGTCGATCCTGCGCGATATACTCCACGGCCTCGAGCGCCCGCTGCTCTGCCAGCGGGGACCAGACCACCTTCATCGCCCGAGTCGCGCCCGAAGCCGCTTAGCAACCGCCGCGTGCGTCACCGTCTTTCCGGCCGCCACCTGCTGTTCGGCCTGGCGTACGTCGCGCAACAGCGCCAGCTCGTCGAGCATTCCCTCGTACGACTCGACATCGAGGAGCACGGCGGCGCTCCGGCCGTGCTGGGTAAGAATCACGGGTTCGCCAGTCGCCTGCACCTGCTCGATGAACTGCGCGGCATTGGCGCGAAACTCCGTCACCGGCTGGATATCACGACTCGGCCTGAGCTTCGACATACGGCTCCTGAGATTATGTACCAAAAAACGTACGTTTTAACGTACCAAAAGGACAGCGGTCAGGCAACCCACCTGAGTGCGCATAACGCCTCAGTGTTAGGTGGTGCCGATGCGCCTCAGGTGCCGCTCGAGCGCGGGGATTCGGTCCTTGATGACTTCCCACACCAAGTCTGAATCGACGCGACGCTCTGCCTAACCACTCACGCCCTCGCGCTCGGGTGTGATGATCTCACGAATTCACCTCGACATCTCGTCGCGAGGGCCTAGTAGGTCACCAGCGAATTGCACCGACCGACGGGGGACAGCGGAATCGCCTTGCGTCGCGTTTCGGCAGCTTTCTGTCGCACGATGACTACGGGTGCATCCTCTCCTTCAGGGAACGGTCCGGACGCTACCGAAATGCGTTTGTCGGCATGCAGGATTTGCTACGGTGCGTACAACGTATCAATGATTTCTCCACGCAGGGTCGTCCTCATGAAACGGCCCTCGGCATCATCCCCTGCCCGGAACCACAGCATTCCGTCAGCTGAAACAAACGGCGTAGAGTAACGCACCAGTCGTCGAGGTTGTTCTGCATCCAACGCCTCTTCGATCTTGCGTTGGAAGGTTGTGTTCTCGTAGCCGCCACTGTGGACCTGGATCAGCTGCGTTCGTTCAGCCGAAGACAACGTGTCGATCCGACCGCGGTATGGAGTCGTCAAGAGGAGCCTGAAGGAGGCGTCGTGCACTTCGATCCTCCCGTCTGCGATTGTCACGAAGCCATTCTCGCAAACGGCTACACCGCTAATACTCGTCATCGGGACCTTGATCGCTGTTCCGCGGTTGCCCGCGCTTACCTGCAGTTCGCGTGACAGCGGCAAGTTGAATTGCGTGAACTTCCCGCCCCGGTCGCTCACGTACAAGATGTACTGCACCTCGCGCACGACATTTGCTGAGGAGAAGCTCATCATCGGGCGATGCAACATCACCATCGACCCGTCGGCGAACTGCCCCTGAACCGAGTTAAACCCCCTTGTTCGAGAGAACTCCTGGATCAGTTCGGTTCTGGCAAACGTGAGTTTCGAGTCGAAGATCGACAATCGTCGTAACATTCCGTCGTGAACACCAATCGAATCGCCGCGCAGACGCAGCACTCGGGATCGCGCCTCGAACTCGCCCGGACCGCCACCTTTTCGACCTGCTGCCGCGACGAAGCGTCCGGTCGAGTCGGCCAAGACGATTCGGGGCTCGTATTGATCGCCGAACAACACCGAGCCATTCGAAAGAATCGCAACTCCCGCCGAGTAGTCGAATGGTATCTGTTCGCCCTTCGCGTCACGAAGCCTGAAGAGAACGACGGAATTCCACGACTTGACGCGCATGGCGGCTTGCGCCTTGGCCTGCGCGTCAGCTGCGGTAGGGCCGGCGAGGAGAGTCAGACCTATGACGAAATTGAGTGCCCACGCAAACACCATTGCCTTCATCGCTTGTCACTTTTGATTTTTACCGGCTTGCCCTGATCGAGAATCGCGGACGAACTGCCGCCGGGCAGCCAGAGCCAGTTTTTCACCTGTGCTCCCATTAAAGCTGCGCTAACCGCGCATTCACACGCAACCACGTCGCCAACGCTAACGTGCCGATTCCGACGGCGAGATCCGTGTTGATCAGCCGCCGCGACCGCGAAGCGCTCTTTTCGTCTGCTCGTGTATTCGTGTACGAGTTGGCTCCTGCAACCACCGAACCTCTATTCACTCGACCGACCTATCGCGATGAGGTCGCCAAGCACTGCCGCCCATCAGACAATCCCGCAAGCTTGGTCACGTCGCCAGTCCCCACGGGTCAGCACCATAGCGCACCGCGCCACGACACACGAAGCGCGTTAGGCCGATCGACCCAACGCGCCGCACGCACCCGCAAGCACAATCGCGCCGGCCTTCCCGCGCGCGCCGCGCCCCCCCCCTACAACGCCGCACTCAAATAGAAATCCGTCCGCCACTGCTTCAGCGGATACAACCCGCGCGAGAAGTCCACGCGAATCAATCCGTCCAGCACACCAAACCCGACACCGGCCCCACGCTGCGGCTGCGTCTTTCCGAACGCATCACGACTTCCCGCCCAGCCGATATCAAAGAATCCCACCGGTCTGAAGAAGCCTTGCTTCGTTCCGACCTCCGCGCGCGCAAGCCAGAACGCATCACCGTCCTGCGTCCCGGCGATCTGTCCTCGCACGGTGCGCACTCCCCCTAAGAACCATCCGCGTTGACGCGGCACATCACCGAGTGAACTGCCGATCGCGCCCGTGAGCGCCGTCGAGAATCGTCCCACCGGGCGCGTCGCCGTGCCTTCCGCCGATGCGCGCGCGTACTGGAAGGTGCCGGTGCCCGCTTCGCCGTTGAGCACCGTCGTGAAACGCAGCCCCTTCGGTCGCTCCAGCAACACACGCGAGTACATGCCCGACACACCGGTCACGCTGAGTGCTTCCGACTCGATGTTGCGACGGAATCGGCGGTCGGCAATGAGCTTCGCCAGCGAGAAGGTGTTCACCACGTCGGTGTCGCCCGCCGTCCACTGCCGCTCGATGAACAGTTTGTACTCCAACGCCCCACGACGGCGCTCACGACGCTCGCCCAACTCGGCGCCCATCGTGCGGTAGTAGAACCCCTCGTCGCGTCCGTAGATGAACGCCGGCAAACTCGGGCCGAAGCTCAGTCCCCCGCCCCATTCGGGATTCGTGGCGGCGAGGCGATGGTATACCGTCGCAGTCACCGTGCGTGCGCCATTACTGCGCGCCAGGCTCAGTTCACCGTTCGCATGCAGGTCGGCGTGGCCAATGCGGCCCACCGCGTTCAGCGTGTAACCCGCGCCCAATACCTGCGACACGTTCACGCCGGCCGAGAAGCCTTCCACGCGGTTGAAACGCAGCAAGTCGGAGCCCAGGCGAACCGTCGGCATCTGCGGCATCCAGCCCGGCTGCAACGACAGATCCAGTGCCGACAACAGTTCGTCGCGACTCTTGATGTCGAACAGCTCTTCGTCCGACGCCACCGCCGGCGGCAGTGCCGGCGAATTCGCCAGCTTCGACGCATCGCACGGCATGTCGTACGCCACGCGCAACGCGCCTTCGTAGCGCGACTCCACCCGCGTGTAGGTGGAATCTTTCTGACACGCCCGGTATCGCGCGCGCGCCGACGTCGACATCTTCGTCGTGTCCGGCTTTGTGGCCTTGCCCGATCTATCGCTGCCACCACCGACGGTGATGTTCACATCGTTCCCGCCCGTGATCACCGTCGTATCCCGCGCACTCGAATCACCGGCCGCACCACTGAGTCGCGCCGCCGGAATGGCCGCCAACGAGAAGTCGCCGTTTACGTCTTCGTAGGTGAACTTCTCGTCGATGCTGAACGGCGTGCGCACGAAGCCCAGCTGCATACTCGCCGTGGCACTGTTCGCGCGCGGCAGCCAGAACTTGCCCTGATACAAGCCGTATTCCACCGAGATGGCGTCGAGCTTGGCCTTGGCCGGACGGAACGTGGCTTTCACCCACACCGGCACGTCTTCGTCGCTGTTCTCATCCTTTGCCCGCGCCTGCACCGCCGGTGCGCGCAGGATCGAGTCTTTCACATACAGGTCACGCGGCATACGCACACGCGCAATCGAATCACGCAGGCGGTCGGCTTCCCGGCTCACCTTCTTGTCGGCTTCATTCTCTTCCGACGCGACATCCCAGATCTCGAGGTCCATCGCCAACCGGTACGCCGCGCGCACCAGCTGACCACCGTCACGATCGAACCAGAACGAGCCCACGAACACCCGCCAGTCGGGCCGACGCGCCGTGATGCGCAACTCGCGCAGCTTGATCACCCGACCACCATCGAGCTTGATGTCCACCGAGTCGCCCGTGGCATACTTGTAGTACGTCTCGGCGCCGTTCGCGAGCGGATGAATGACTTCACGCTCGTCGATATCGCTCTTCACCACGCCGAAGTTGCTGCTCGGAAACCAGAGCGACTCGCGTCCGGGAAAGTACGGAATGGAAATGGCACTGCTGAAATCGCCACTCGAGCTCGAGGCCATCGGCACGGTGATGCGCGACCCGATCGGCCGCACCCGCACACCCACATCGCGACGCCACGAGATCTCGGCCACGTTGTCGCCACGGAACAACAGCTTCTCGAGCCCCAACCGCTTGGCACCCATGCCCATCGAAATGCGCTGTGTGGCAGTGGCCTTGTAGGCCCGGAGCGCACTGTCCTGCCGTGTACGCGCTTCACGGGCCCGCGTCAGTATGAGCTTGGCCTCGGGGTCGCTGAAGGCCGACGCGCTGGCCGAGTCGGCTCGTAGGCGTCGCACCACGCTGTCGGGAGAGAGCTGCCGGCGCGCGATGGAGCGGGCGTCGCGGGTGGCTTCCCGCGCGGCGGTCCGTTCTTCGGCCGTGAGCGTGTCGCGCTTGGCCGGCGGCTTGGGTTGCGCCTGGCCGAACAGCGAATCGGGGCTCGCGGCTGAGATCAGGCTCATCACCCCAATCAGGGCGACCACACGGAGCGAATTCGGAGAGCGCATGAACCGGGGAACGGGATAAGACGAGGACATCACGACCAAAACGGGCATCTTGGTGACCGTACGGGGGGCCGGACCGAGCGGTTTCCCCGCGTGAAACGTAATTTCGGGGTTCGTCTGTCGTGCCCGGTTTGCTGCCGGCCACGGGCGAGCCCTGTCTGAGATTCGCCGACCACCCTTGGGAGTCCGCCGTGCATCCGACCCGCTTTCGCGACTGCTTTCGCAGTACCCGTTCCCTCGTTGCCGGCCTCTCGGCACTAGCCGCTGTGCCGGCCTCTGCGCCCGCGCTGCTGGCCCAGGGAGCGACCCCGCCGGCCGCCACCACCGCGGCTGCACCCGTCGACCCCCGCTTGGAGAAGCTCAAGGCCGAAGCGCTGGTGATGGTCGAATCCCGCGCCAAGCAGGTGCAGGAGATCGTGGACATGCTCTTCTCGTTCCAGGAGCTCGGCTTCCAGGAATTCGAGTCGCAACGCTACATCACGACCCTGCTGGCCAAGGAAGGTTTCACCATCGAGAAGGGCGTGGCGGGTATCCCGTCGGCGTGGACGGCCAAGTGGAGCTACGGCACGGGCAAGCCGGAGATTTCTCTCGGCTCCGATGTGGACGGCATTCCGCAGGCCAGCAACAAGCCGGGCGTGGGCTACAAGGATCCGATGGTGACGGGTGGCCCCGGTCATGGTGAAGGACACAACTCGGGACAGGCCGTGAACATCGTGGCCGCGATCGTGGTGAAGCAGCTCATGCAGCGCGACAAGATCAACGGCACGCTGCTGCTGTGGCCGGGCATCGCCGAAGAGCAGATGGCGGGCAAGGCGTTCCTCGTGCGTGCCGGAATCTTCAAGAACACCGACGTCACGCTGTTCACGCACGTCGGCAACGACCTCGGCGTGTCATGGGGCGCCAGCGGCTCGAGCGCGTTGTTGTCGGCCGAGTTCCGCTTCAAAGGCTCGAGCGCGCATGCGGCCGGTTCGCCGTGGAGCGGCAAAAGCGCACTCGACGCGGTCATGCTGATGGGACAGGGGTGGGAGTACAAGCGCGAGCATCTCCGGCTGCAGCAGCGCTCGCACTACGTGATCAAGGACGGCGGTGATCAGCCGAACGTGGTTCCCAGCACGGCGAGCATCTGGTTCTACTTCCGCGAGCAGGACTATCCGCGCACGATGGCGCTGTTCGAAGTCGGCAAGAAGGTGGCCGAGGGTGCCGCGATGATGACCGACACGAAGCTCGATACGATTCTGATTCTGGGCTCGGGCTGGTCGGGACACTTCAGCAAGCCGATTGCGCAGGCGATGCACGCCAATGTGCAGACGGTGGGCATGCCGAAGTGGGATGACAAGGACCAGACGCTGGCGAAGGGCATTCAGAAGGAACTCGGTTCACCCGACTTCGGCTTGTCCGAGCAGGTGAACAAGGAACTGCGTGGTGCCGAGACGCCGCAGAACTGGATGGGTGGCGGATCCGACGATATCGGCGACGTGTCATGGAACATGCCGACGATCACGCTGCGCTATCCGTCGAACATTCCGGGCTTGCCGGGGCACAACTGGGCGAACGCGATCGCCATGGCGACGCCGATCGCGCACAAGGGCGCCCTGGCCGGCGCCAAGGTGCAGGCGCTCACGATGCTCGATATCATGCTCACACCCAAGGTCGTCGCCGACGCGTGGGATTATTTCAAGAACGTGCAGACGAAGAACGTGACGTACACGCCATTCATCCGCCCGCAGGACATGCCGCCAACGTACCTGAACGCCGACATCATGGCGCGCTACAAGACGCAGCTGCAGAAGTTCTACTACGACCCCACGAAGTTCAAAACGTATATGGAACAGCTGGGCATCGAGTATCCGACGGTAAGGCCGCAGGTGGTGGCACCGAAGGGCGACGACGGACGGGAAAAGCAGTAAGGGCGGTTGCGATCACTTGATCTCCTCTACGGCGGCTTGCTTGTCGGCCGCCAGCAATCGCGTGAGCAGCTCCAGGGAAACGCCCTGCGGGAAGCGACTGATCAGGGCGAGCTTGCGACGTGTTTCCTCGGCGACACGCTGACCTCGCACCACGTCGTATGCGCCACCCAGTTGATCGACGTCGATGGCGTAGACACGGCTCCACGCCACGCGGGTGATTTTGGGTCGGCGCAGCTCGACGCCCTCGACGACTTCAGGGCTGCGCATGAGGACATGTTCGTTGTCGACGGAGAGCAGTTCGCCCATGCGATCCTGCGTCTCGCCGACGACGCGCAGGGCAATGCGCGCGCCTTCGGGAGAGACCACCCAGTCTATTTCACCCGGCTTGGTGCCGAAGCGACAGGCGGACAGGAGTACGCACGCGAACAACGCGAGGGCGCGCACAATGTTGCGGTTCATGTACGAGGTCATGGCGCGCTCCTTACCGAACGGGAATACGAGACGCGTAGAATTCACGCTCGAAGCTGTCCTTGCGCTCGCTCCAGCGCCGCAACGCGGTCAGCACGGCGGCATCACCGGGCTTGAACGGTTCGGTGCGCGTGGGATTGGCCAGCCAGTCGCCCCGAATCCATTCGCGATACCAGCCTTGCCACGCGATCATGTACGTCGTGGTGGAGTCGGCAGAGGGCGACGCCTCGCGCGCACTTCGATGATCACGCGCGAACTCCAGCACCATGCGCTGACTGGGGCGTGTTTCGAGGTAGCGCGTGTCGGCGGCCGCGATGGCTGAAACGGCCGCGGTGTCGAGCACCGGCGCCGTACCCACAGCGGGCGTGGGCACCACTACGCGTTCCACGGCGAGTGTGGTCACGGCAGGGCGTGACACCGTGCCCGCCACGCGCACTTCATCGATGCGCCAATTGTCGGCCACGAATGCCAAGCGAATGCGTGCGGTGCGGGCGTTCACGGCCGAGCGCGGCAATACGAGTGCGACGTCGCGAAAGGCGATCGGCCCCACGTCTCCCAGGCGCGCGGTGGCGCCGTGTACGACATCGGTGCGGCTGACGCCGTCCACCGTGGCCCGCAGCCCCATCGTGCGGCGATTCCAGAGCGCCATCTCGGCCGTCGTGCCGAAATGCCCAAGCCCTTCGTGCAGCCAGTCGGCCGCATCGCGTCCTCCGAGCATACCGTTGTACAGCAGCACCGTGTTGAGCAGCGAATTGCGGAGGCGCAGGACCACGGCCACCGAATCGCCGGCGGGCAGCTCGCCTACGTGCACGTCGATCCAGTCGTCGAGATCACCCAAGCGCGCGTCGCGCATGATGCGCGGGTCGGTGGCGTACAGCGAGCCGTCGCGCGACTGCAGCGTGCTGCGCACGTCGCGTCCCGCGCGGTCCGTGGCGCTATCGATATCGGCAAATCCCGACACGAGTACCGGACGTCCACTCTGATCGGGCACGATGCGCGCACCGGTCGCGTGCCGCACGGCCAGCAGCTCGATGTGATTGATGTAGTGTGTCTCCAGCGCTTCGTTGCGGAGCTCGAGGCGCACGCGACCGGTGGAGTCGGCGCGCACCCGCAGCGGATCGACATCGCGCTGTTCCATGAGCGGCGCGATGGAGTACGAGAAGCCTTCGGCCTGCAATTCACCGGTAGCGCCGGTGTCGGCGTACACGGTGGGACATGAGCCGAAGATCGCGACGGCCAGCACGGCGGCCGCTACGGCACCAAGCGCCGCGCCGGCGATCGACGCCGCCACGGTGGGCGCAGCGTTCACTTTGTTCTCGAACGTCTCCACCCCGACCACGCTGTCCATCGGCACGCGGTCGTACACACGCGACGTCGTGTTCTGCAGCGTGTAGCGACGGCCTTCGCCGGTGAGACTTTCGCGCGTCACGGTGGCGCCGTTGCGAAACACGACGATACTGCCGTCTTTCAGATGCGCCTTGAGCGGCGACTTGATGAACGTCGGGGCGTCGGCCGTGGGTCGCTCCACCGCGCGAACTTCCGTGCGGTAGAAGACACAGGCGGCCGAGAACGCGACGGCGCCAAAGGCACCGACCAGCGCCAGCGCGCGTAGCGCGCGGCGGCGTACACGAGCATTGAGCGATGTCATGGCGAGCACTCCAGTAGGTTGAGGCACGTACCCACCAAAGTGCAGAACGCAGAACGGGCCGGCTATCCGTCAAATGACGTAGAGCCGGCCCGCCTCACCGAACCGGTGACTTAGTGCTTGGTGTTCGCGGCTTTGAAGCGCGCCCGAATCTGCAGGAGTTCGTCGCTGTGGGCCACATTCTTCTTGGTCACGTCTTCCAGCAGCTTCATGATGGCGATGTTGTCCTCGACCACCGTGGGCGTGCCGTGCAGGTGCACGCCGAAGCCGAAATGCTCGCCCGGGACCAGGACCATGTCGTTGTGCAGCACGACGTCGCTGGTGTCGTCGGCGATGCGCACGGCCACGAACTTCTTGCCGGCCTTCTCCATGAACGAGATGCGCAGACCATTCACCGCTTCCGGCCACGGCGCGTACTCGTGCTGCTGGCCATCGCTGCCCTCGAAGGACGTCGTGGCGGAGGTCAGCTTCGGGAAGTTCTTTTCGAAGCCGCCGGCGTAGCGAAAGGCGTGTCGCATTCGTGAAGTCCTTGTGCGTGAAAAGCAGGTGAAACAGAGCGGTCTCTTGAATATCGCACCGGCACGGCCCGATGGCGAATTACACGGACCGCGCCGCCCGGGCCGCCTTGAACTGACGAGCACGCAGGACGCGCAAATACAGGCCGCCGGAGAAGAAGACCAGGGCGCTGAGCCCGAGCAGCTCTTCCCTCGACAGGTTCGTGAGCACCCAAACGCAGACGGCGGCCCCGAGAATCGGGACGAGCGGTCCACCGGGGATGACGAAGGGGGTGTCCGCCGTCTGCACGCCTCGCTGACGCAGGCGCAGCACGGCAAGGCAGACGGCCACGTCCACCAGCAGCACCGACGACGTACCGAGGATCGCCAGCGACCGGAAGGCCCCCAACACCGCCAGCGCGCAGGCGACCGACGCGAACACCAGAATGGCCACGTACGGCGTGTCGTAGCGCGGATGCACCTTGGCCAGCGGCGCCGGGAGCAGTCCATCCTTGGCGGCGGCATACAGGCAGCGCGGTGACACCAGCAAGTCGCCGTTCACGTTGGCAAAGATCGACAGCGACACCGCACCCAGCAGCATGGTGCGCCCCCACGGCCCCATCAGCTGCTCGGCCGCGGCGGCCAGCGGCGTGACGGTCTGCCGTGGCAGGTCGGCGCCCAGTACGCCCTCGGCCACCAGCTGCAGCCCGAAGTACAAGCCGACCACCGTCGCCACACCCATGAGCAGCCCCAGGGGTACGGTGCGGCTGGGATTGCGCAGTTCACCACTGGCCGACAGCGACGCTTCGCCGCCCACGAAGGCGAACATCAGCAACAGCACACCGCTGCCGAGTGTGGACGCGCTGGGCATGCTGGCGGGAATGATGTGCGACAGGTTGATGTGCGGAATGCCCACCACCAACAGCAGCAGCAACGGCAGCAGTTTGAGCACGGTGAGCGCGACGACCAGTCGCGCACCGGTTTTCACGCCCACGATATTCACGCCGGCCATGAAGGCGAACAGCGCGATGAGGGCAACGGCCCGCGGCACGGGCTGCACGAGGATCGGCGCGGCGGTGGCGAGGGCGCTGACCAGCACATCGGCCAACGCGGCGTCGGAGCAGGCGGCGAAACCGAACCACATCAGATTCGCTGCGATGAATCCCGCGAACGGACCGAACGCGGTTTCCACGTAGGCATACGCGCCACCACTGTCGTGCACGCGACTGCCCACTTCGGCGAAACACAAGAAGATCAGCATCACCAGCACGGCGCAGACGGCGTAACCGAGTGCGGTGGCACTTCCGAGGGTGGCGGCCACGAGACCGGGCACAGCGAAGATGCCGGCGCCGATCGTACCGTTGGCGAAGATGAGGGCGAGGGTGCCGGGCCCGAGGACGCGTCGCAGCGCGCCGCTTTCAGGGCTCGTGTCCGTCATGGTGCCGACACCGGCGGCTGGTCGGCGATGGCGCCCTCCACCGCGACCTGCAGGTCACGCGCGGTAAAGGGCTTCTGGACGAAGTGGACCGATGCGCCCATGACGCCTCGGTCGGCGATGATGTCAGCCGTATAGCCGGACATGAAGAGCACCCGAAGCTTTGGATAGCGCTGTCGCACGGCCGTGGCCAGATCGCTCCCATTCATCTCGGGCATGATGACGTCCGTGAGTAACAGGTCGATCGGCCCGGGGTGTGCCTCCGCCAAGGCAATGGCGTTCGACGGTCCAGCGGCCACCAGCACGTCGTAACCCAGACGACGCAGCATGGTGCTCGTGAGCTTCAGGATCGACGGCTCGTCCTCGACCACGAGAATCGTGCCGTGTCCGCGCGGTAGCTCGTTCTCCAACGGGCGCGTGAACGTGGGTCGTGCCTCCCCGTTATATCGCGGCAGGAAGATCTCGAACGTGGTGCCGCGATTGACGACGCTGTGAACCGTGATGAAGCCGCGGTTCTGCCGGACGGCACCATCCACCATCGACAGACCAAGCCCCGTTCCCTCACCCAGACGCTTCGTCGTGAAGAAGGGCTCGAACATGCGCTCGATGATGGCCGGTTCCATGCCGCGCCCGGTATCGCTCACAGCAAGACAGACAAAGTCACCGGGAATGGCCTCGGGATGTGCGCGACAGTACGCCGCATCGACGCGCATATTTCGCGTCGTGATGGTCATGGACCCGGAGCCGAGGCCTTCCGTCGCGATCGCGTCCCGCGCATTGACGCACAGGTTCGTCAGAATCTGATCGAGCTGCGACGGATCCATCCACACGGGCCACAGCGACGGCGATCCCTGCCAGTTGACGGAGATGTTCTCACCGATCAACCGTTGCAAGAGCGACAATGTCGCGGCGACTGTCGAATTCAGGTCGAGCGACTTCGGCTCGATGGGCTGCTTCCGGGCGAAGGCCAGCAATTGTCGTGTCAGGGCTGCGGAGCGCTGTGCCGCATTCTGGATCTCCTTGAGGTCGAGATGACACGGCTGATCCGGCGACACTTCCAGCAGCGCCATTTCGGTATGGCCCAGGATCACGCCGAGCATGTTGTTGAAATCGTGGGCGACGCCGCCGGCGAGTCGGCCGATCGACTCGAGCTTTTGCGCCTGTGCCAGCTGCGCCTGGAGCGCGGCTTGCTCGGCGACGGCCTGTCGTCGCACCGTGATGTCTCGCGTGATGCCGAGGATCTTGTCCACTCGTCCATCTGCATCAGGCAACGGCGCGGCGTGCGTTTCCAACCAGCGCCGCGTACCGTGCAAGCCAACGATCTCGAACTCGACCAAGCCCGGCACGCCGCCAATCGCCTGCTTGTGCAGGGCACCGAAGGCCGCTCGATGTTCGGGTACGATGAATTCCGCGAGCCCACGTCCACGCACGTCTTCCAGCGTGTCCGCTTCCAACATTGCGAGCCCGGCCCGATTCATCTCCAGCAACTCGCCACTTGCGGACACGACCTTCACGCACTCCGGCTCGGCCTCGATGATGGTGCGATAGCGCGCCTCACTCGCCCGCAGCGCAGACTCCGCCTGTAACCGCGAGGTGAGGTCCGTCACCAGTCCCATGAATCCTTCGATCTCGCCCGACGCCCCCCGGAGAGCCGTCACCGCGAGCGAGACATGAACGTGCGATCCATCCTTTCGGATAAACGTCCAGTCGTGGCGATTGGGCAATTGCCTCATGGCCTTCGCCACGAACACGTCGAAGCCGGGCGCAATCTCCTCGCCCAACTCCTGCGAGAATTCCCGGGCGCGCTCGACCACCTGCTCGGCGTCGTGAAACACCGCCGGCGTCCGACCAATCATTTCACTGGCAGAGTAGCCGAGCATCCGCTCTGCTGCCGGATTGAAGGTCAGAATGTTGCCGGCAAGATCGGTCGAGACAATCGCATCGCCGGCGTGGGTGACCAGCGCGTGTTGCCAACGCGCGGCGGCTTGGTGCGCGGCCTCCGCCTGCTTGCGGGCCGTGATGTCGACCATGAGCCCCCGAATCCATCGAGGCCGACTCGCTTCTACGACCACCGTGACGAGATCGGAAATCCAGCGTTGCTCGCCGCTTCGGCAGAGAAATCGATACTCAAACTCGTGGTCCTCGAGTCGGGCGGTCGCAGCCGCACAGTACGACACCGCGAACTCACGATCTTCCGGATGAACACGGCTGGCCCAAAAGCCGGGCTGGCACCACTCGTCGGACGTAAAGCCCGACAAGCGCTCGGCATTCTCGCTCACCGATGTGAACTGGAACGACGACGCGTCGGCTTCCCAGACGATGACTCCGGTCGAATCAAGGAGCCGACGGAACCGTCGGTCCGACTCGCGATCAGCAGCCTCCGCAGCCGTGCGCGATGTCGACGTCCGCCGCAGCACGAACTCGATGCGCCACGACAGCGTGTTGAGGTAACTTCGCGCGGCGTCCTTGATGATGACGTCGTCCACACCCGCGCGCAGCAACTCGGTCGCGGTGGCTTCCCGACCGGCTTCAACGAGAATGATGACCACCTGTTCGGCGAAACTCTCGGTGGCACTGCCGGTGAGATCGTCAGTGGCCAGCACGACGTCGAAGGACTCCTCGCCCAGCAGGGCCTGCGCTGCACCCATGGACGCAGCGACGGTCACGATCAGCGGTAGCTGCTGGTCCGAGACGAAGTCGGTCAGGGCCCGCGCGTCGTGGGGGTCACGTTCGATGTAGAGGACGCGGCGCACCGCGCCACGGGCTTTCACGGCGGACCGGCCGCTGGGCTGGCGTCGGCCGCGAGGACGGCGTTGAGCAGCACGTCGGCGCCGTTGGTGATGTCGGCCGCGCGCGAGAACTCCTTGGGCGAATGACTGATGCCACCCACACTCGGAATGAAGATCATGGCCATGGGGGCGATGTGCGCAATCTCCTGCGCGTCGTGACCGGCACCACTGGGCATGCGCTGCGACGACAGGCCGAGCGCCGTCGCGCTGGATTCGATCCAGTTCATGACCTGCGGGTCGGAGACGGCGGGCTTGCTGTCGGTGAGCCGCTTGAAGGCAAACGTGGTTTTGGTGGCCGCACCGATCTCGCGAGCGAGTCGCTCGAACACTTCGGTGAAGTGCTCGATCTTGGCTTGGTCGAGATCTCGAAGGTCGACCGTCATGACGACCTGACCGGGGATGACGTTGGTGGTGTTGGGCGACACCACCATGCGACCCACGGTGGCCACCTGTCGACCGGGTTCTGCCCGCACGGCGTCGTTCACGGCGACCGTGAACTTGGCGGCGGCGAGCATGGCGTCCTGTCGCTGATCCATCGGCGTGGCGCCGGCGTGATTGGCGAAGCCGGTGATGGTGACTTCGAACCAGCGCAGTCCCACGATGCCCTGCACCACGCCGATCTGCTTGCCGGCTTTTTCGAGCAGGCCACCCTGTTCGATGTGCAGTTCGATGTAACAGGCGATGTCGCCTTTCTTCTTCACCGACTCGGCAAGCCGCGATACGTCGCCACCAATGATACCGATGCCGTCGCGGATGGTCTTGCCGGAGCGCGCGACTTTCGCGAGCTCGACGTCGTTCATCTCGCCGATGGCGGTCTTGCTGCCGGTCGTCCCGCCTTCTTCGTTCTGCCAGATCACGACATCGAGCGGATGGCGCAGGCGTGTGCCCTTCTCACGCAACGTGCGCGCCACTTCGATGGCACCGAACGATCCCACGGGGCCGTCGAAGTTGCCACCATCGGTGACCGAATCGACATGCGAGCCGATGAGAATGGGTTTCAGCGCGCGATTGGTGCCTTCGAGTCGCGCGTAGATGTTGCCGGCGGTATCGATGCGCGGCGTAAAGCCGGCGTCGCGCAGTAGCTGCTGCGTGAAGGCGCGTCCGGCGAGATCGGCTTCGGAATACGCCACGCGATTGATGCCGGTGGGCGTGCGTCCGATGCTGTCGAACCTGGTGAGCCACTCGTTGAGGCGCGCGCCGTTCACGCGCAGGGGCGCGGCGGCGGGAACGTCGTGGAACGCGCTGGACAGGTACGGCATGACGAGCGGCATCGACGCCAGCGCACCGGCGTGTCCGAGAAAAGTACGACGCTTCACGAATCAGCCTCGGGCGGCGATGGTGCGAATGGCGACCGCCAGTTTGTCGGCGTCGGCGGGGGTGTTGTACAGCGTGGGCGTGACGCGCACACAGTCACCCTTGGCGAGTCCGGTGCGCTGAAAGGTGAAGATGCCGAATTCGTCGTGCAGTGTGGTGGCGAGCGCGCGGTTGGCCTCGCCGGTGCCACGGTTGTGCAAGCGGAAGCCGGTGATGGCTCCGGTGAGTGCGGCGTCTTCGGGTGTGAGAATGCTCACGCCTTTCACGTCGGCCACGGCGTGCACCCAGCGATCGCGCAGATAGCGCAGGCGGGCCGCCTTTTGCGGGATGCCGATGCTGAGCTGGAAGTCGATGGCATCGGGGATCGTCATCACGGTGGCGAAGTGCGTGGTGCCGGTGTGAATGCGGCTCTCGATGCGGTCGAGTGGTGCGCTTTCGTCGGCGTGGGCACGATCGATGGCGCTGAGGCGGTCTTCGCGGATGTAGAGCGCGCCGGCACCGACGGGCGCACCGATCCACTTGTGCAGATTGAGCCCCACGAAGTCGGCGCCCATGTCGGCCATGGTGAGCGGCACCTGTCCGAACGAGTGCGCCGCATCGACCATGACGTCTACTCCGCGCGCCTTGGCCAGCTTGGCGATATCACCAACCGGTAGCAGCAAGCCCGTTTTGTTGTTGCAGTGCGTGAGCAGCAGCAGCTTGGTGCGCGGATTGGCGTCGAGCGCTTTGGTGTACGCCGCAAGGATGTTGTCGTGCGACGCCGGCTCGGGGATGTCGAGGGTGACGACCTTGGACTGGCAGCGCGCGGCGAGCGCGTTCATGGCCCACTGCATCGCGTTGTAATCGAGGTCGGCGTACATAATTGTGTCGCCGGGCTGCAGGCGATTGTACTGCCCGATCAGGGCCTGCAGCGCCTCGGTCGCCCCGCGCGTGAAGGCGAGTTCGGTGGGCTTGGCCCCCACGAAGGTGGCAACGCGCTCGCGGGCGGTGCGCATCATGGCGGGAAACTCACGACGCGCGAAGTACGAGCTCTCGCTGTTGGCGCGATCGATGTAGCGGTGATACGCCTCGAGCACGGGCAGCGCCATCATGCCGAAGTAGCCCGCTTCCATGTTCGTGGTGCGCGGCGTGATGCGGTACTTGGCGGCGACCTGCGTCCAGTAGGCCTCGTCGCGCGCCACGTCGTACAACGCGCCGGGGTGCGGCGTGAGGGGGGCGCTGTGGCTGTTCGACGGCGGCGTGTGGGCGGCGGCTGCGGCGCTGCTTGGGGCGACGGCGGCGGCGGCACCGAGAATGGCCGCGCTCTTCACGAAATCCCGACGGGAGCGATCTGTAGGCATCCCTGACGGTACGGGCTCGGCGGCTTGGCCGCAATCAGCAGAGGTGGTGTGGCTCGTTGGTGCTGTTGAACCGATCACGCGGAGGCGCAGAGCGCGCAGAGACCGCAGAGGGGAGTGCTGGGGAAACTGCTAAGGGAACTGGTCGTGGGACGGCTCTGCGCTCTCTGCGCGCTCTGCGCCTCCGCGTGATCTGCCGCTCAAGCCCCACAGAGGACCTGCCTCGTCAGCGCACCACGAGCTCGCCCTTCCACACGGGTTTGGCTGGGTTGCCGAATGTGAGTCGGTAAACGCCCGGGCGGTCGGTCTGGAATTCGAAGTCCCACGTTTGGCCTGCCCAGCCGCGGAATTTCGCGGGGAGCAGTTCGCGCTGGGCGGCGGGCATTTCGTAACCGTCGCGGGCCACGGCGCGCCAGGTGACGGGGCCGGTGCTGTCGGAGAGCGTGAGCGTGTTGCCGTTTACGGCGCCGATGAAGACGAATCGCAGACGATGGGTGACGCCGCGCGCCAGCAGCTTCGGCGGCGGCGCCGAGTCACCGTTCACCAGCAACCGTGCCGGCTCATCGGGGCCATCCCATCCTACCACGAACAGGTGATCGCGCGCCGGGTTGTAGCGCTGTCCTGGCTCGAGCACCACGATGCCGCCGTAGAGTCCCGACGTGAGCTGCACGACGTCGTTGAGGTGCGTGTGATAGATGAACGTGCCGGCCCGTGGCAGTGTGAGTCGCGCCACGAACGAATCACCCGGTGCGATGGCGGGCGCGTGCTTGCCTGCGGCGCCACTCCAGCCGGCGACACCGTCGGAGAAGCTCTCGAGCTCGATGCCATGCCAGTGCACGGCGGTCGACTCCTTGAGATGGTTGATGACGGTGATGTCGGTGGGCTGTCCACGCGTGAGGATGAGTGGAGAGCCGGGTATGTTGACGGAATCGGCGGCGGGCGATGCTCCCTCTTGCAGCACGAAGCCGAGCGCCCGCTCCGACTTGCCGCGCCGCGCGCCTTCCTGCACGTGCAGCCGCATCGTTCGCGGCGCGACGCGGCGCGCGGCCACCGTGCGTACGCGATCGGTCACCGAAATACCCATCACCAGTCCGGCCATGTGTTTGGCCGCGTCGGCGGAGTGATGATCGTGGTCGCTCACGCCGGGCGTGTAGCGGGTGTCGGCGACGGCGTGAAAGGCGAGATGACAGTGAAAGAGCCAGTTCCCCGAGCGCGCCGCCACCCACTCCATATCCATCGTAGTGAAGGGGTCCATCAGCTCGGTCACAAGCATCGGCTGCTTGGCCTTCGCGATGTGCGTGGCGCGCGACGAATCCGCCTTCGCGAGCATCTTGAAGTAGAAGCCATGCAGATGCATGGGATGCACGCGAATGGTGCCGTTCACGATGCGCCAGCGTAGCGTGTCACCGGTCTGCGCGGTGATGCGTTCCGTGTATGGCCAGCCGCGTCCGTTGATGGCGAGCGCATTGCGATATTTCTCCGGCGAGCCGTCGCCCCACACGTTCATGACGAAGATGCGATCATCGGTCCGCGCGCCGATGGAATCGACGACAAACGCGCCATACGTCTGCTCGCGTTCACGCACGTCCCAGTTCACGACGCCCACCTGTGCGCCGTACACGTAGGTGCCAGGGGCGCCGGCCACGAAGCGACGCATGGTAGTTTCGCCGGGCTTGAGCGTGATGGTGTCGAAGCCGGGCTTGCGGTTGAGTCCCCGCCACGTCACCGCGGAATCGGTCAGCGCGTTGGTAATGCGCGCCATGATCACGGTACCGGCACGTACGCGGATCAACGGCGCCGGTACCTGCGGCGCGCGTCCGACTTCGCCGATCACCGGCCCTTCCACCACGTCGCCGCCCTCCCCCTCCGGATACCAGCGCGCCATCCGGATATCGAGGTCGACGAACATCGTGTCGGCCACTTTCCGCCCCGCCGCGCGTCGGTTGTCGTTGGCATCAGCTACCGGCGTTACCGCCCTGGTGCCGATTCCAAACCAAGTAGTGAGTGCGGCCACGAGCAGATACGACCACGGACGAGCGAACATTGCGTGATTCCAGAGCGGGTGAACCGGAACTGCTAACGCGGCAGATGATAGCGTCGGCTCTCGAAATCCGCGAGCAGCGTGATTCCACTGACATTCGCATAGCAACCATTCATCACCGATTGTGAGCAGCTCGACATGATCGGGCGTGTCACGAACATCGCAGAACAGATCACGCGGAGGCGCAGAGAGCGCAGAGGCCGCAGAGAGTAATGCAGGGGAAACAGCCAGGGGAATTACGCGTGACGGCTCTGCGCTCTCTGCGCACTCTGCGCCTCCGCGTGATCTGGCGCTGGCGAGGCCGTTCCGCCGAACCGCCTTACAGGAGAGATTCTCGGTATGCCATGTCCGAGCGGACCGAAGCGCCGTCGCTGGTCCATGCTCGCCCCGCTGCTCGCGGTCGCGGCCATGGCCTGCTCGGACAGCCCCACAGACACCACGCCGCCGGTCGTGCCGCCGCCGGTGGTGCCGATCACCTACGTGGCCGGGCAGTCGTACTTCGGACGCAACGGCTACGTGGAGTACATCGCCGGCAACACGCCGGTGATTCTCACGGCGCCGCACGGTGGTTCGCTCATCCCGTCGTCGATCCCCGACCGCACCGCCAGTACCTGCGGCGGCGCGGCCACGACGGTGACCGACGCCAACACGCAGGAGCTCGTGCGCACCATGCAGACGCGCTACGCCGCGCGCTTCGGGACGTATCCGCACGTCATCATCTCGCATCTCGCGCGACGGAAGCTCGACCCCAACCGCCTGCAACCGGAAGCCGGCTGCGGTAATGCCGAAGCCGCGACCGCGCTTGGCGAATGGCACAGCTACATCGACCTCGCCAAGAGCGCCGTGCTGAAGGCGCATGGCAAGGGGTGGTACATGGATATCCACGGCCATGGCCATGCCGTGCAGCGACTCGAACTCGGCTACCTGACCACCGGAACGCAGCTCGACGGCACCGACGCCTCACTCGATGCGTCGAGCGCCCTCGAGAACAGCGCCAGTATCCTCACGCTGTCGCAGGCGTCGCCGCTCTCGTTCTCCGCCCTGCTGCGCGGCCCCACCAGCCTCGGTTCACTCTACGCCGGTCTCGGATTCCCGGCCCTGCCCAGCAGCAGCGATCCGCGGCCGAACGGCGCCGAGTATTTCAACGGAGGCGACAACACCCGCCGGCACTCGTGCGGCAGCGAGGCCGGACCGCTCGGCGGCACCACCGGTGGACTGATCTGCGGCGTGCAGATCGAGGCCAACTTCGTAGGCGTGCGCGACAACGTGGCGAATCGCGAACGGTTCGCCGATGTGACGGCCCAGGTGCTGGAGCAGTACCTGCGGGTGCACTGGGGTTTACTGCTGGCGCCGTGATCGGGCTGGCTGGCGCTTCGGACGGCGCCGCATTGGCGACTGGCTCTTGCGGTTCATGCGAAGAACGCGAAGGGCCGCGAAGATGCGCGAAGAACAGCATTCAAAATTGTCTTTTGCTGTTCTTCGCGTGACTTCGCGCTCTCCGCGGCCTTCGCGTGAACCAGCGATCCCTCCGCCGGCACCCAAGCCATCCGACACGGACACGGACTCCACCGGAGCCCCCGTCGCGATAGCTTCCCCGCATGTCTTCCGACTCCACCTTCCTCGGCGATCTCCCTCCCGACGACTTCCGCGCCGCGGCCCATGCCGCCGTAGACTGGATCGCCGATTACCTCGAACACGCCACGCAGCTGCCGGTGAAAAGCCGTGTGCAGCCGGGCGCCATTCGCGCCGCGCTCCCGACCTCGGCGCCCACGAAAGGCGAGCCGCTCGAGGCCATGCTGCGCGATTTCCGCGACACCATCATGCCCGGCATCACGCACTGGAATCATCCCGGGTTCTTCGCGTACTTCGCAAACAGCGCGTCGTATCCTGGCATCCTGGGTGAGCTGCTGGCGGCCGGCATCAATGCCAACGGCATGCTGTGGGTGACGAGTCCCGCCGTGACCGAGCTGGAACAGGTGTCGCTCGACTGGTTGCGCCAGCTCATGGGACTCGGCGACGGATGGTTCGGACAGATCACCGACACCGCCAGCGTGAGCACCTTCTACGCACTGGCCGCGGCGCGTGAGCAGGCAGGGCTCGACGTGCGCATGCAGGGCATGGCCGGGCGCGCCGACATGCCGCGCCTGCGCGTGTACTGCAGCGAACACGCGCACTCGTCGATCGACAAAGCGGTGATCGCGCTCGGACTCGGCCACGAGAACCTCGTGAAGGTCCCCGCCGACGAGAACTTCCGGATGCGCCCCGATGCGCTCGAGTCGGCGATTCAGGCCGACATCGCGGCGGGCTTCCGTCCGATCGCTGTGGTGCCGTGTGTGGGAACGACCAGCATGACCAGCGTGGACCCCGTGCGGGCCGTGGTGCGCATCGCGCGCGCGCACGGCTGCTGGGTGCACGTCGACGCGGCGTATGGTGGTGTGACCGCGATCGTACCCGAGATGCGGCATCTCATGGACGGCACCGACGACGCCGACTCGTTCGTGGTGAACCCACACAAGTGGCTCTTCACGCCGATGGATTGTTCGGTGATGTACACGAAGCATCCGGAAGCGCTCAAGCGCGCGTTCGCGCTCTTGCCCGAGTACCTGATTACGAGCACGCAAGATGAGACGGTGAACCTGATGGACTACGGCATTCAGCTGGGTCGTCGGTTCCGGTCACTGAAGCTGTGGATGGTGATGCGCGCGTACGGCGCCGAGGGCATCGCTGAGCGTATTCGCTTTCACTGCGACTTGGCGCGCGACTTCGCCGGCATGGTGCATTTCGAAAGCGGCGGCTGGGAACTCACGGCCCCGGTCACGATGTCGCTGGTGTGTTTCCGCTACGCACCGAGCGGCCTGAGCGAAGCCGACATCGCGCGGGCGAACGCCGCGATCATGGAGCGCGTGAACGCCGATGGCCGGGCGTATCTGTCGCACACGAAGCTGAACGGGAAGTACACGCTGCGACTGGCCATCGGAAATATCCGGACCGATCGCAGTCACGTGGAGACCGCGTGGGCCGAGCTGCGCTCGGCGGCAGCGGCGATCTAGGAGTTCCGCTCTACGGGTTCTTGCGACGCGCGGCTTTGCGTTCGCGGCGAACGTGCTGCCAGCGCACAAAGCCCAGGACGGCGCCGAAGACCACGACGGCGCCGACGATCTCGCCAGCCCGATCGAGATGGCCGAGGGTCTGGACGGCCGCCTCGCCGGCGGCGTAGCCGATGAGGGTGAAGGCGGCGCTCCAGAGTGCGGAGCCGATCAGCGACAGAGGCAGATAGAGGTACAGCGGCACGTTGGCCGCGCCGCAGGCCATCGGCAGCACGATCCGCAGCCCGAAGGCGAAGCGGACCAGCAGCGAGGCCTTGAGCTGGTTCCGCCGGACCACGCGCAGCGCCACGGTGCCGGTAGCGCGTACCCGCGGGAATCGACGGCGGATGAACTCCCACTTCCAGCGGCCGAGCACGTACAGCAAGGTGGTGGCCACCCAACCGCCGAGTGTGATCGAGAGGATCACCCGCGCGATCTGCAGTTCGCCTTCGTGGGCGGCAATACCGCCGAAAATGGGCGACAGCTCCTCGGTCACGATGGCCGACCCGCCCAGAATCACATACGTCCAGAAGCTGTCGGTGACCGACTCCAGCCACTTCGTCACGTCGAGCGCGGCCACCACAACGCCAAAACCGGAGGCGCTGGACAGCACAACGCTCGCCACCGGCAGCAGGAGCGCGGGGGCGAGCGTAGTCGCGAGCAGGATCGAAGACATCGGCGGGAGCATACCCCGCCAATGTAATCGACTACATCAGTCGCCGGCCTCAGGAACCGGCAAATCGAGGATGCGGAATTGCCCCGTGTGCGGCGGCGTGAGTCCGACCCGACGGGAGACCCACGTGCGCATGTTGTCGAAGATCTCGTAGAAGGTCGGGATCACGAGCAGCGTGAGCACGGTGCTGGTAATCACGCCACCGATGACGGCGACGCCAAGCGGGGCACGGAACTGCGCGCCTTCGCCGCGACCCAAGGCCACCGGGATCATACCGGCGATCAGGGCGAACGTCGTCATCAGGATCGGGCGCAAGCGAATGGCGCCAGCCTCGATGAGCGCCTCACGCAGCGGCATGCCGTTCTTCTCGCGGGCCCACTTGGCGAAGTCGATGAGCAGAATCGCGTTCTTGGCAACGATGCCGCAGAGCAGGATCACGCCGATGAGGCTCATGATGTTGATCGTGTTCCCCGTGATCGCCAGACCACCCATGACGCCGATCAATGACAGCGGCAGCGAGATCAGGATCGCGATGGGATCGAGGAACGAGCCGAACTGCACCACAAGGATGAGATACATCAGCGCCACCGCGACGCCCAGCGCGATGAACACGTTCGTGAACACCTCGCCCTGCTGCTGGACCTGTCCGCCCTGCGAAATCGTCACACCCGGCGGAATGGTCACGTTGGCCGTCTTGGCGTTCAGGTCGTTCATCACTTCGGTGAGCGAGCGACCGGCGATGTTGCCTTCCACCTTGATCACGTTGTTGCGATCGAGGTGATTGACGATGGCCGGCCCGAGCTGGCTCGAAATGCGGGCAACCTGTTGCAGCGGAATCAGCGTCGATCCATTGCCCTGTCCGACAGCCACCGGCAGCTGCGCCAGGTCGCTACCACGCGACCGTGATTCGGGCGACAGCCGCACCATCACCTTGCGCGTCTGGTTGGACGGATCGACCCAATCGCCGGCGTCGAGGCCCGCAAAGGCCGGACGAATCGCCTGCGCGACCTGTCCAACCGTGAGGCCCAGCGACCCGGCTAATCCACGATCCACCTGCACCGTGAGTTCGGGCTTCTGGCCCTTGGTGCTGAGCGCCGCGTCGACGGCACCAGGCGTCGACTTCATCGCGGCGAGATACTGGTCGGCCACCACCTGCAGCGCCGCCTTGTCGTTGCCGCGGAGCTCGATCGAAATCTGCTTCTGCTGTCCGGCGAAGTCGTTTGTGAACACCGACACGTCGGCACCACCGATGCTCTTCACATCTTCGCGGAGCGCGGCGGCAAGCTCTTCGGCGCCGAGCTTGCCGTTGGCCAGACGATCACCCTTGGTGCGCAGTTTGATGTACACACTCGCCTTGTCGACGGCGCCGCTGGCGCCACCGGCCGTCACGAAGGTGTAGCGCACTTCCTTGGTCATGTCGAGCGAGTCTTTGATCTTGTACTTGTCGACCTGGGCCAGCGTTTCACCGACCTTCTGCCGCAAATAATCCAAGTTGGCCCCCGGCGGCGTCTCGACCGTCATCAGCACTTCGGCGTTGTCTTCCAGTGGGAAGAAGCCACCGCCCACGATGCCGGTTGCGGGCATCGCAATGGCGATGGCAAACGACGACACGGCCAACAGCACCATCGACTTGGGGTGATCCAACGCCCAGCCGATCAAGCGGCGATAGCCGTTGGCCAGTCCGTTGAACCAGTGGTTGAACTTGTCGAGCTTCTTCGTGATCCATGCCTTCTGGTGCTCTTCCTGGTGCGGGTCCGGCCAGTAGGCGGAGAGCATCGGGTCGAGCGAGAAGGACACGAACAACGACACGAGCACGGAACAGGCGATGGTGAGCGCGAACGGCTTGAACCACTGTCCCGATTCACCCTGCAGGAAGGCGATCGGAATGAACACGGCGATAATCGAGAACGTCGTGGCCGCCACGGCGAGGCCGATTTCATCCGTCCCTTCGCGCGCCGCGGTGTAATGGTCTTTCCCCATTTCCACGTGTCGCACGATGTTTTCTCGCACCACGATCGCATCGTCGATCAGAATACCGATCGCCAGCGAGAGACCCAGCAACGACATGGTATTCAGCGTGAATCCGAAGACCCACACCGCGATGAAGCTGGCGAGCACCGACACCGGCAGGGCGAGGCCCGTGATCACGGTGGAGCGCCACGAATTGAGGAACAGGAACACGACGAGCACCGTGAGCACGGCGCCTTCAACCAGCGCGTCGCGCACGTTGCGCACGGAATTCTCGACCCGCTCGCCCTTGTTCTTCACCACGTCGAGCTGGGCGCCCTGCGGAGTAAGCGTGGGGCGCAGCAACTCGACCTTCTTGAACACGGCCGCCGCAACCGCGGTCGTGGAATAGCCGTTCGCCTTCTTGATCTCGATGCCCACGGCGTCGCGGCCGTCGAACAAGGCCAGCGTCCGCTGTTCTTCGATGCCATCGACTGCGGTCGCTACGTCGCCCAGGCGCACCACTCGACCAGCGCGCTCCGACACGACCAACTGCATGAAATCGTCCGGACTATCCAGACGTCCCTGCAACCGGATCGTGCGTTCGTCGAGGGAGCTGGTGACGCGACCCACGGGGACGGCGAGATTGCCGACCTGCAGCGCAGACACGACCTGCGGGACACTCACCCCCGCCGCCTGCAAGCGCTGCGGATCGAGGTTGACCGTGAGTTCGCGCTTGACCTCACCGGTGATCGCTACGTCGGCGACACCGGGAATCGAGCGCAACTCGCGCGTGATGCCCGGATCGGCCAGCTGCGAGAGCTGCGCCGGTGTGAGCGTGGTCGAGAAAAGCGACAGTGTCACGATCGGCGCGTCGGTCGGGCTGAACTTCCGCAGGATCGGCTCTTCCATTTCCTGCGGCAGATCCTGGCGCTTGGTGCTGATCGCGTCGCGGATGTCCTGCGTCGCTTCCGAGAGATCCTTCGAGAAGAGGAACTGTGTCGTGATCTGGGCGAATCCATCACGCGCTTCGCCGTTGATCGATTTGACACCCGCGATGCTCTGAATGGCCTCTTCGATCGGCTCGAGCACTTCCCGCTCCACCTGCTCCGGCGATGCGCCCGGATACACGATCGTCGTGAGCACGATCGGTGGTTGCACCTCGGGGAATTCGTCGGTCTGCAGCTGCGTGAGCGCCACAGCGCCGAAGCCCACCAAGGTGAGCATCGCAACCACCGTGATCAGCGGCTTCTTGATCGCGAAATCTGAAATGAACATGCGAAATGCCTCAGTTGTTCTTCACAGGTGACGCCGCACGCGGCGTGGCATCCTTCGGCGACGAAACCACCACGGACGACCCGACCGAAATGCCGCGGGCGGCACCGAGGAGCACGGTGTCCCCACCGGCCAGCCCCGTGCGCACTTCGATCTTTTCCGCGCTCTCGTCACGAAGTCCCAACTGGACCTGCACCTTCTCGACCTTGCCGTTCTTGAGGCGCATCACCATCGGCGAGATACCCGTCTGATCGACGGCGGCTTCGGGCACTAGCACACCCACCCGCTTCTCCGCCGCGACGCGCCCCTCGACAAAGAGCCCGGACACCAGCTCGTTGCGGTCGTTGGGCACGCTGGCAAAGATCTTCACCTGCTTAGTCTGCGCATCGACCATCGGGCTCACGCGGGTGATGCGTCCCTCGAGGACGCGATCCGAGCCATTGACGGTGAACGAGACGGTCGCCCCAACCCGCACGGTGCCCAACGCCGCCGTCGGCACCGACGCTTCCAGCTTCAGACTGCGTGGATCGATCACGGTGAACAGTGCGGCCCCCGGCGACACCACGTCGCCCGGGCTGACGGCGCGCTCGGCGACGACACCCGCGAACGGTGCCCGAATGGTCGCGTTGCGCAGGTTCTTGTCGGCCGAGGCAAGGCGCGACTTCGCGTCGGCCAGTTGCGCCTGCGCGCCAAGATTGGCGTTGGTCGCACCTTCGACGTCGCGCTCGGCGATCGCACCGGCCGCGACCAGCGTCTTCGCCCGCTGCAGTTCACGGGCGGCCTGTTCGGCGCCAACGGTGGCCTGTGCGACCGCGGAGCGGGCCGACAGCGCCGCATCGCGCACGTTGGCGTCATCGATGCGGGCGAGCACGGTGCCGGAGCTCACGCGCTCGCCTGGCTCGACGAAGATCTGCAGCACGGCGCCGGAGAGCTCGGCGCGAATGCGTGCTTCACGATCAGCCACCAGCGAACCCGACACCGCCGGACCGCTTCGCAGCGTGTCGGTATTGGCCACGGCGATGTTTTCCGGTCCGATGTTCTGGGCGACCGGCGCCGCGTTGGCGGCCGACGCTTCCTTGTCTTTACTGCAGGCAGTCCCCACCAGCGCTGTCGCGAGGAGAGCCAGGGACGCGGTTCGGCGAGTCATGATATTCATCGAGTGGGGCCGGTGGACGGGGTGGAACCCTGCGACAGGGGGAGATAGGGGAGCAATTCGAGACGCTTGCGCGCGACCTGCAGATTGCGCGCGGCTTGCGCGCGGTTGGCGAGGGCCTGCTGCAACTGATTGCGCGTCTCGGAGAGTTCGAGCTGCGTGGAAATGCCTTCGCGGAAACGCACTTCCGCGATGTCGTACGCGCGTTGCGCCTGTTCGGCCGTACCGACGCTGGCCTGCCACGCGGCCTCATATTCGGTCAGCTGCGCCACGGCCTGACGCGCGTCGAGCGAGGCACCTTCCTGCGCGAGTCGTAGTCGCTGGCGCGCTTCGATCACGGTGGCTTCCGCCGCCTGCACTTCACCACGCACTCGGCCGCCGGTGAAGAACGGATACGACAAGCCGATTCCCACGGTCCAGTTCGGGAAGAAGTCGCCGAGGCTCTTGGGCAGAATGCCGACGGGATAGGCAAGCCGCTGATAGTTGGTGGTGGCCGAGATTGACGGCAGCCGCTGCGCCTTGGTGGCCTTCAGTTGCTGCTGCGCGACTTCGACGCCCTTGATCGCCTGCTTCACCGGCGCGCGCGTGCTGATGCCCGTATCGCTGCCGGCGAGGGTGCGCGCGACGGCAGCCTGCACCTGCGGATCGATGGTGAGCACCTCGGTCACGCTGACGTTCACTGTCGTGATCGGCGGCTGCGCGGCGACGGGCGCCGACAGCGGCGACTCGGCGATGCTGTCGGTGAGCGCGAGCGGTTGATCGGGCGGTAGATTGAGCAACTGACGCAAGCGCACGTAGGCGAGATCGCGATTGGTGCGCGACTGTAGCCAGCCGGGCCGCTGGTTGTCGCGGGTCACGCGCGCCCGAATGAGTTCGAACTCCGACGCCGAACCCACGTTGCGGGTGAGCTGCACCTGGCGCAGCGTGCGCTCCGACTGCACGAGCGACGATTCCGAGATCGCAACGAGACGATCGGTCAGCAGCGCGTCGTAGTAGGATTGCGTCACATCGAGCTGCACCTGCGCCTGCGCGCTGGTGATCCCGATCTCGGCGGATTCGCGGGTGGCCTTCGCGGCGCGGATGTTCGCGGTGGCGCGGCCACCGGTGAACAGCGGCTGCGAGGCCGAGAGCCCGACGTTGAAGTTGTATTGCGAGGCGAAGATCCGCGTGATCGGATTGTCGGCGGCCGACGTCGTATCGCTACCGCCGCCGGTCGATCCGCTATTCGAACTCCTCGAAATCGCGGCGAACTGATTCTGCAGCTGCTTCTGCCAGTTCATGGTGGTGGAGAGCTGCGGCAACAGCGCCGATCGGGCCTGGCCAAGCTGACCTTGCGCGCGCAGCGAGCCGGCACGCGCGATCGCGATCTGTTCGCTCTCACCGGTGGCCAGCTTGAGCGCCTCGGCCAGCGACAGCGGGCGCGGTGCGCCACCGACCGCGGGCTGCGCGACGGCGCCGCGTGGCGTCAGCGCCATCGTCAGCGTAGCAGACGCGGCCATGATCCGGACCGCGGGGAGTCTGAGTATGCGGCGCCATGCGCGCGCACCAAGGGAATGCATCATTCGGGGACAGTGGTGGAAGTCGAGTCGCGTTCGACCGTACGTGCTGCACGGTGCGCTGGTTCCTGCAAGGCACCGACCCCGCGGAGAAAAATGCGCACGTAAGCGCGCAGGGTTTCCGGCACCGGCTGCGTGAACATCGTGGGCATGATGTCGCGGTTCATGCCGTCGGCGAACACGGCGCCCATGAGCATGGTGGCGGCGGCGCGCACCTCGGCCGGCGTGACTTCGCCGGACTCGGTGATCCATCCATGACGACGCAGCTTCACGACGTAGTCGTGCACGTGGGCCATCGCGGCGCTGGGACCGTGCGTGGCGCAATCAGCCACGTCGGGACGGTTTTCGGCGTCGCTCATCATCTGGCGCACGATGGCGCGCATGCTCACCAGCGCGCTGTGATGCACGGAAACCCAATCGAGCAGTTCCTGCTCCGGGTTCACCGGTTCCTGCGGAAAGGTGGCTTCCTGCTTGATGCGCGAGCACTCGTGCATCATCAGATCGAGCAAGGCGTCCTTGGAGCCGAACTGCCGGAAGAGCGTGACTTCATTCACGCCGGCTTCATCGGCAATGCGGCGGGTGGTCGCTCCGCGCCAGCCGTGCTGGGCGTACACGCGGGCGGCGGCGTGGAGAATGCGCTGTCGGTGGTCGTCAATCATGTAGCAACGGTAATGCAAGTACTCACTATCGCGCAAGCGGGCACTTGCTTGCATTTCGTCCCTTCCAGTTGGGACAAAAACCGGTTGGTCACTGGTTGAGATCCGCGAACCGATCTCGCAGAGAGGCAGAGGCCGCAGAGGACGCAGAGAAGGATTTTCTCTTGGTGTCCTCAGCGAGCTCTGCGCTCTCTGCGCCTCCGCGTTGTCTGGTAGGGCCGCATAGACTGGCGGTGGCTCTTGTGGCGGTGCTGCCACGTGGTATCGTGTGGTTAGATGACTTCCGCCTCTCTCGTCAGACCCGCGTGACCGGATTCCGAGAACTCGCCCGCGCCGCCGCGGAGGCCACATCCGCGCGCCCGGATGTGCCGCTCGCGCTGGCGACGCTGGTGCAGGTCGACGGCAGTTCGTACCGTCAGCCCGGTGCCCGCCTGTTGGTGGACGCCGAGGGGCGCGTGCTGGCGGGCGCGATTAGTGGCGGCTGTCTCGAAGGCGACGTGGCGGCGCGGGCGGCCGAGGTGTGTGCGACCGGCCGTGGTGTTCGGCTGATGTATGATTTGCGGGCCGACCTCGAGGCCATCTGGGGATTCGGTGCGGCGTGCGATGGCATCGCCCACCTCCTGCTGGAGCCACTGCCCGATCCACGGTGGCTGGCCGATGTCGAGGCAATTCGCTCCCGGCGCGGCAGTGGCGCCGTACTCACCGTGCTCGACGGGCATGGCGGCGGGAGTAGCTGTGCGGTGCTCGACGGCGACGCCGCGTCGGGCACGTGGCGCCCCATCGGCAATCAAGTCCATTGGATCTCGGGGCCCGAGCTGATGGAGTGCACGCGGGCGGCGCAGCGCACAGGCCATCCATTGCTGCACGACGTGCGGGACGATGCCGCTGCGCTGTTCATCGAGCCGTTGGTAGCCCCGATTGCGCTGCATGTGATCGGCGCGGGTCGTGGCGCCGATGCGTTCGTGCAGATCGCGCGGGCGCTGGAGTGGGAGGTGACCGTCATCGATCATCGCCCGGCGGTGCTAGCCGAGCTGTCGCTGCCGCCCGACGTGGCCACGCACGTCGCGCGTTACGGCGCCTCTTTGAACGACTCCGAGTCGTTGAACGGGGTGCTGGCGACGCTGCCGCACGACGGGCGCACGGCTGTCGCGCTGCTGTCGCACATTTTCGACGTCGACAGTGCCTGGCTCACCGCGCTTCTGCCGCTCCCGGTGGCGTACATCGGCGTACTGGGCTCGCGAAAGCGCGCCGGACAGCTGCTGGACGCGGTAGAAGTCGCGCTGGGCGCGAACGGCACCGCCCTGACCGATCGCATGCGCCACCGGCTGCACGCCCCGATCGGCCTCGACCTTGGCGGCGAGAGCCCGGCGTCGATCGCGCTGTCGGCCATCGCCGAGATCGAGGCGGTGATCCATGGTCGCCCCGCCGGATTTCTGCGGGAGCGTCAGAGCCCGATTCACGCCCGCACGCCGACGCCCCGGGTATTCGAGCACGAGGGGCCGATCGTCCCTACCGAGTGCGATGTGGGGATCGACGATCACCGCGAGCGCGACTGAGGCGATGACCGTCGCCGGTGTGCTCCTGGCGGCGGGCGGCTCCCGTCGACTGGGATCCCCGAAGCAGCTGCTCAAGATGAACGGCGTGACGCTCGTGGAGCACGCAGCCAGGCAGCTACTCGAAGCGGGTTGCTCACCGGTCCTCGTGATTGTTGGCGCCGAGTCCGCAGATGTACGCGATGCTGTTTCGATACTGCCGGTACACTGTATCGAAAATGTGCAATGGCAGCGAGGCATGGGCACGTCGATCTCCTGCGCGGTAGCGGAGCTGAACGATGTACGCTTTGCCGGAATTCCGGCGGCACTGATCGCCACGTGCGACATGCCGACGGTCAGTGTCGAGCACCTGCAGTCGCTCATCACGACATCGAACGGGGGCGCGGGGCGCGTGGCGTCGGAGTATGCCGGCGCTGACGGCAGCGCGGTCCGAGGCATTCCGGCAGTGCTACCGCGGGCGGATTGGACCGCGCTCGCCGCGCTCGACGGCGACCAAGGCGCCCGCGGATTACTTCGTGACAATGCGACCCTTACGGTTTCTCTTCGGAGCGGTAGTTTCGACCTCGACACCCCAGCCGATGTCGCCGCCTGGCGCGCGGCCTCCGGTGTCTCCCCGGAGCACTTCCGTCCACCGTTACCACCACCGCCCATGTCTCTCGTTCAATCCGCCCTGTCCGATCTCGATCACGAGATGGCGCAGACCCGCAAGATGCTGGAGCGCGTTCCCGAGGCGCACCTCGACTTCACGCCGCATCCGAAGTCGTGGCCGTTGCAGAAGCTCGCCAATCACCTCACCGATTTCGGCATATGGGGCACCGTGACCATCACCACGTCGGAACTCGACTTCGCCGAGCCGACGCCGCGCTCGGAAGTGCCGACCACCGCCGCCGGCTTCGTCGCGCAGTTCGACGCTCGGCTCGCCGACTTCAAGGCGGCACTCGCCACGGTCACCGACGAACAGCTTGGCGAAACGTGGACGTTGCGCATGGGCCCTCAGGTCCTCATGGCCATGCCGAAGCTGTCGGTGCTCCGCACGTCGGTGATCAGCCACATGATTCACCATCGCGCGCAGCTTACGATTTACTACCGTTTGCTCGGCGTACCCGTGCCGGGCCTCTACGGGCCGTCGGCCGACGAGCAGTAGGAAAACCCACGACTCCAAACTTCAACGCAAAACTCGAGACTCACGTGAGTGGTGAGTTTTGCGTTGAAGTTCGGAGTCGCGAGTTGCTTTTCGCTCTACCTTGCTGCCGTGGCAAGCGCCGTTATGATCTTCACGAGCGCATCGACATCACGTAGGTCTAGCACTTCGCCGGGCGTGTGCGAATACCGCCCGGGCCACGACAGCCCAACATTCGGCGCGCCGTAGGGCGCAATCGCCGAGCCGTCGGTCGAGCCATGCGTGGTGCCTTGCTGCACGGGAATGCCCTGCGCACGCGCCGCTGAGAGTACGCGTTGGCGCTCGGCCGGCGGTGAGATGGCGCCGTCGTCGAGACCGCGCAGTACGAAGCCCTGCCCGAGCGGCGCATAGGCAAACGCCTTGTCTTCGAGCGGCGTATCCGAGCTCACGAACGTGTCTACGCTGTAGATGCGCTGCAGTGAACGACCATGATTCGCGCCAAACGCGCCGGCGCCGTTCAGTCCGCCCTCTTCACGCACTGACCACACGAACAACACCTTGTGCGTGAGTGTGTTCGGATCGATGCGCTGCACCGCATGCAACAGCGCCGTGCTGCCCGTGCGATCGTCGCTGCCACGCCCCGTGAGACGTGTTCCGCCCAGGCGTGACGCGCGCTTGTAGCCGGTGACGGCGTCGCCAACGCGCACCCCCTGCGCCACGAGCGTGGCTGAGTCGACGCCGAACCACGCGGTGCTCACGCTGGGCGCTTTCACGCGTGCGGAGTCGCGCGGTACGAACACGCCACGCAACGACGGCGCGGCCTCGCTGGCTCCCACGCGATCGAAGTGCAGCGCCGCCGGCTGACCCTCCCACGCACTCGGCACCACACCGCCACGACGCGCCAACCGCACCGTGCCATCGCGCGAGATGCTCTCCACTTCGAAGCTCACTTCGTCCATGTGCGCGATGAACGCGATCGAGTCCCGCTCGGGACCGGCGGCCACGATGAGATTTCCTGCGCTATCCACGACCGCGCGCGACTTCGCCCAGGCCGGCAGCAGCGCGGTGATCGCCTCGCGCACGCGCCACTCGTGTCCTGGCACGCCAGGCAGGTCGGCGATCGTCATGAACGTCTTTTCGATGGCACCGTAGGCATCGCGGCGCGGCAGGCGCGCACTCGCGGTGGCTTTTGCGGTATCGAGGGCTGGCGCCAGCAGCGCAGGCGCACTGGCGAGGCCACCAGCGCGCGCCGCCTCCTGCAGCAGCGCGCGCACGTCGGCGGCCGCCACCGATTCCACCATCGACCCCGCGAAGCGAACCGCGGGCGTGATGACGCGCACGCTGTCGAGTCCTGTGGACGCGATCACGCGGGTCACGGCACGCTTGGTCTGCCCGAGACGCGCCACCGGCAGCATGGCCGCACTGCCTGCCGCCTTGCCTTCGTCGAGTAGTGTGAGTGCATCGAGCTTGCCGGAGCGCGCGAGGACGGCCGCGAGACCAACCCAGCCGAAGCTGCGCTGCGACGACAACACGTAGATCGTTTCGCCCGGCTGCGATGACGCGGCGGCCGCTGCGCCAGCGCTGGCCACGGCGGCACAACTGGCGCGGGCGCCGGCGGCCGGCCCAGAGGCATAACCGGCGTACGTCCACACCGGACGCGACGCCACGACCGGATCGAGCAGGGAGATGCCCTGCGCTTCAGCCTGCGCCTTGGTGCTCGCGCCCACGTCGACCCAGAGCTGATCGACGCCCACCACGGTGGTGTCACCGCGATGCTGTCGCGCGAAGTGTCCATTGGCGATGGCGACGACCCCCGTGACCTCGCCGCGGGCGGTAAGAATGCGCAGCTGGTGGGCCTCATGAAACTGATCCCACAACGGATGCGCTGCGACGCCAGTGCGATGTAGTCGGATGTACCCCTGCTCCGTGATGCCGCTGACGACGAACGCCGGCACGTCCATCGCGCAGGCGATCATGCGGCGCGGCGATCCGCGGCCCACCCGTTTCACGAGATTGCCCATATTGTCGCGCGTCCATCCAGGGAGCACGCCGCGCAATGCGTCGAGCGCGTGCGCCTCGCCGCTGGGCGGTGCCGCCAGCGTGATCCAACGGGCTACCGATTCCGGCGTCGCGGCGTCGGCGGATGTTGCCGGCGCCGACTGCGCGACGAGCGGAGTGGTGACGGCACAGCCGGCGGCCGTGATGAGCGCAACACGAAGCGAACGACGCACAGAACGATGCACAGCAGGACTCGGCGTAAGCGGTGAAGCGCCTAATGGGCGGCTCTCGCCTCGCCGTGGCAAGGGCACGACATGAAAAAGCCGGGTCGCTGTCGCAGCGCCCCGGCTCGATCACCTACGGTGTTGTGGACTCATTCGTTCCGGACTTCAGTTGGTCGGCGGCACGGGGGCGGTGTCGGGTACGTCGCCACCGCGACGCATGCGCGGCATCGGTCCCTGTGTACCCTGTGGATTCCCAGGCATCATGCCAGGCATCATGCCAGGCATACCGGGGCCCATCTGCCCGCGACCCTGTCGCATGCCACCACCCTGCGGCATACCGGGGGCCATCTGGCCACGCCCCTGACGCATGCCACCCGGTCGCATGCCGCCCGGTCGCATGCCGCGCTGCCGCTTGGCGCCACCGCGGTTACGCAACTGCTGGCGCATGTTGTCGACCTTGGTCTTCTGCGCCGATGTGAGCACGGCGCGCACATCCTGTTGCGACTTGATGCGGGCGAGCACCTGATCGTTTCGCAGGCGGCTGAGCTTGTCGAGTGCGGCTCGGGCACCACCCAGATTGCCATCGCCCTGCGTGGCGTCGAGGAGATCGGCCTGCGCACGCATCATGTCCGTGGCGTTCGACTTGGGCGCTGGGGCGGCCGCCAGCGCTTCGAGACGCTTCACCTGATCATCGGTAAGCTCGAGCTGTGTACGCGCGCGGAGCAGCATGGCAGCGGGATGACCGCCACCGGGGCCACCACGACCATTGCGGGCACCGGGACCGCCGAAGCGACCAGCCGGTCCAGACTGTGCATTCGCGGGGCCAGCCGCGTCTGGCGCTGGCGCAGCGGCGGCACGAGGTCGCACCGGGCGCTGCGGGGGAGGCGTCTGCGCAACGAGCAGCGACGGAACGAACGCGCTCAGCGTGAGGGCGAGCGCGAGTGATCGGGAATGAGAGCTTCGCATGGGATCTATCTCCAGTATGGGCCGCGTTCGCCGAGACGGGCGCCCGCTTCACCCCATTGGACGAGGCGGCGAAACGAATGTTAAGGCGCTGGAACGCCGTCCCGCATTCCAAAAGCAAAACCCAACGGGATGACCGACTATTGCGTCACGGGGTAGACGCTTCGTGCCCGAAGGTGCACTCTCGTGAGCTGCACCGTGTCCTATTTGTCGGCGTGACCGGCACGCCGACCTCGCTCCCGCCCCCGCCCAGACTATATCCGTGGGAAACTGGTTCGAATCCATCACTACCCTGCTCTTCAAGTATCCTCCGCGTGTCTTTGCGCGGGGTGATCTGGTAATGGCACCAGTCGTGCCCGTGATGCTCGTGATCGCCGCCGCGGCGATCGTGTTGCTGGTGGTAATCGTAGCGTATGCGCGTGTGCGCACCTTGCGTCCTGCGGATCGCGCGATACTCGCCACGTTGCGCGCGGCGGCCGTGTTGTTGGTGATCGGCTGCCTGTTGCGCCCGGGCCTCGTCATCGCATCAGCGGTGCCGCAGCGCAACGTGCTTGCCGTCCTCATGGATGATTCGCGCAGTATGCGCATTCGCGATGTGGGCGACAGCACGCGCACCGCCGCGTTGCAGCGCACCCTCGCCGACACCGGCGCACTGTCGAAGCAGCTGGCCGAGAAGTTCGCGATCCGTCGCTTTCGCTTTGCCGCCGATGCCTCGCCGATTGCCGGCGCCGCTGCGCTCAAGTCGAACGGCACGCGCTCCGATCTCGCGCAGGCGTTGAACGATGTGCGTGAAGACTTGAACGGCATGCCGCTGGCCGGCGTGGTGATCGTGTCCGATGGCGCCGACAACGGCAGTGGTTCGCTCGACGACGCGCTCCTGGCGCTGCGCGCGCGTCGTGTGCCGGTATTCACGGTGGGCGTGGGCACCGAGCGGTTCGAGCGTGACGTCGCGATCGAACGCGTGCAGGCGCCTCGTCGTACACTAGCCGGCGCCTCGAGTGTGGTCGAAGCCGACGTGCGTATTCGTGGCGCCGGTCGTGATCCGGTGCCGATCACGGTCGAAGCCGACGGTCGCGTGGTCGCCACGGAGGCCGCGCGCGTGGGCGAGAAGGGTGATCTCACCACCGTGCGCTTCCGCATTCCGCCGCTCGATCCGGGGGTGCATCGCATTGCCGTGCGCGCCAAGGCGCTGCCCACGGAGATCGTGACGGAGAACAACGAGTGGCAGACGAGCATTGAAGTGCGTGCCGGGCCCGATCGCATCTTGTATCTCGAAGGCGAGCCGCGTCCTGAGTTCGCGTTCCTGCGCCGCGCGGTCGCGAACGACAGCGCCGTGCAGGTGGTCGGTCTCATGCGCAGCGCTGAACGCAAGTTCCTGCGTCTCGGTGTGCGCGACAGTCTTGATCTGTTGGGCGGCTTCCCCACCAGCCGCGAAGAGCTGTTCGGCTATCGCGCGATCATCCTGGGCAGCATCGAGGCGTCGTTCTTCACCACCGAGCAACTGCGCATGCTCGCCGACTTCGTGAGCCTGCGCGGTGGTGGTCTGATGGTGCTCGGTGGTCGTGCGTCGCTGTCGGAAGGTGGCTACGCCGGCACGCCGCTGGCCGACGTGCTGCCAATTACGATTTCCGCCGGCAGCATCAATGTGGACGGTCCGGCCACACCGGTCATGGTGCGCCCCACGCGCGCCGGTGAAGTGCACGCGGCGTTGCAGCTACGCGCCACACTGGCGTCGTCCCGCTCGCGCTGGGATTCGCTGCCGGCACTGACCACGGTGAATCGCCTCGGCGCCCTGCGCGCGGGTGCCACCATGTTATTGGCCGGCACGGCCGAGGGTGGCCGCAGCGATGTGCCGATTCTGGCCTGGCAACGGTACGGGCGCGGCATGAGTGCGGTGTTCGGCGTGCAGGACAGCTGGCTGTGGAAGATGGACACGTCGATTCCGATCGAAGACGTCACGCATCAGACGCTGTGGCGTCAGCTCGTGCGTTGGATAGTGGAAGAAGCCCCGGCGCCATTCGAAATCATGGCCTCACCGTCGCGCGTGGCACCGGGTGAACCGGTGTCGTTGCGCGCCCGCGTGAGCACGCCGTTCTTCACCGACGTGAATGACGCGACGGTCGCCGTGACCGTGACGTCGCCGACCGGCAGCGCACAGACGGTGCCGCTGGAGTGGACGCTACGCGAGGACGGCACCTACACCGCCCGCTTCACGCCCACGGACACCGGCCGCTACGTGATCGATGCCGTGGCCACGCGCGGTCGCGATTCCGTGCAGACGGCCACCAGTTCGCTACTGGTGGACGAGCGCGGCGCCGATGTAGCGCAGGCTGAGCTGCGTGCCTCGCTGCTGCGCCGCATCGCCGAAGAGACCGGTGGTCGCTACTACCCGCTGGCCGATGCCGGGCAGCTGGCGGAAGACGCCGTGTTCACCGAAGCCGGCGTGACGGTACGCGAAGCGAAGGACCTGTGGGACATGCCTGCGGTATTCCTGTTGGTGGCGCTGCTGCTTGGCGCGGAGTGGGGATACCGGAGATGGAGAGGACTGGCATGAGAACTGGCATGATGCATCGCCTTCGCAAAGTCATGGTACACGCGGCGCTCGCGATGGCCGTAGCACTGCCGCTTGCTGCGCTTCTGGCCGCGCCGCTGCAGGCGCAGCGCACTCATGTGCTGCTCGTGATCGGCCTGTCGGGTGAACCGCAGTTCAAGCGCTCGTTCGAAGCGTCGGCGCAGTCCGCGCGAGATGCCGCGAAGAACCGTTGGGGCGTGAGCGACTCCAGTTTGATCGTGCTCACCGAAGACTCCGTACGCACCGCGCTGTCGTCGGGGCGCTCCACGCGGGAGAATATTTCGCAGGCTTTCCTGCGCTTGTCGTCACGAGTGCAGCCCGGCGATGTGCTCTTCGTGATGCTGATGGGCCACGGCAGCGGTGAAGGCGCGCAATCGAAGGTGAACCTGCCCGGTCCTGACGCCACGGCGGCCGAGTATGCGTCGTGGTTGGGTGGCTTTGCCAAGCAGCAGGTGGTGTTCGTGAATGCCGCCACCGGTAGCGGCGATTTCGTGCCGGCACTCAAGGCGCCGAATCGCGTGGTCGTGACAGCGACCAAGACGTCGAACGAGCGCAACGAGTCGGTATTCCTGCAGTACTTCGCCGGCGGATTGGGCCTCGACGCCGCCGATGCCGACAAGGACGGACGCTTGTCCGTGTTCGAAGTGTTCCGCTTCGCCCGCACCGAAGTGGGCAAGGTGTACACCAGCTCGAACCGCATGCAGACCGAGCACGCGCTGGTGAGCGACTCCCTCCTGGCCTCACGTGTGGCCTTCGGCAAGACCGCGGCGTCGGCCGATCCACGCATCGCCGCACTGATCGCCGAGCGCCAGGCCCTCGAGTCGGAAGTCGCGTCGCTGCGCACGAAGAAGGCCACGATGACGGCTGACGCGTACGACGCGGAACTGGAGCGGCTGTTACTGGCGTTGGCCGAGAAGACCAAGGCAATCCGTGCAGCGGGAGGTGGCAAGTGAAGCGGTCCGTGTATATGCTGGCGGCCGCTTCCATGCTGGCGCCGATGGTGGCGTGTGGGCAGGATCGCGCCGCCGCGCAGCCGACGGCTCGCGTAGCACCGCTCCCCCCGCGAGTGCCAGGCCCCGATCGCTGGGCCACTGAGATCGCCGCTGCCGAAGCCTCGGCGCGTCGCGGCGATCGCCGTGATGCCACGCAGCGCGCGAGCCGCATCACCGCCGCGTACGAACAGGGCGGCGCGCGCAACAGCGACGAGTATCTCTCGGCCGGTCGCGCCTACGTGCTGCTCGGTATCGGGAACGCGCAGGCGGTGCGTTCGGCGCTGGCGGCGTTCGATCGCGCCACGGCGGCCGACTCCAGCAACGTCGACGCGCAGTTGCGCGCCGGTGAGCTCTTCCTCGAGAAGTACAACGCGCCCGATGCGCGATTGTCCTTCGAGGGCATCCTACGTCGCTCTCCCACTGATGCAAAGGCGTTGCTGGCGATGGCACGGGTGGAGGAATTCGAGGGCAAGGGCAACCCGATGGCCACGGCGCGCCTGAGCATCGCGAGCGAACCGCGCTATGCCGATGCGCTGGCCTTCGTGGCGAAGATGCATCGTGACGCCGAGTCGTACGATTCGGCGCGCGTGTACGCGCAACGGGCCATCGATGCCGACTCGACGTCGAGCGCCGGTTGGTCGGTGCTGGGCTCGATGGCGTTCCTGAACGGCGACAGCGCCACGTTTCGTAAAGCTCTGGCGGCTGTGACCGCGTTGCAGCCGGCGCCGGCGCAGTTCTACACGGAGCTGGCCGAGGCTTCGGTGCGGCAACGGCGGTATACCGAAGCGGTGGCGCTCGCCAAGCGCGCGACGGGCTACGACTCGCTCTACGTGCCGGCCTATGGCGTGCTGGGCACGAATCAGTTGCGCATCGGGCAGATGGAGGCCGGCCGTGCCGCGTTGGAGCGCGCCTTCGCGCTCGATCCGTTCAACCTGTGGCACAAGAACACACTCGACCTGCTCGACAAGATGAAGGCGTTCCGTACGATCGACCACGGACGCTTTCGCGTCGTCGCGCCGGCGGAAGAAGCGGACTTGCTGGCGTTGTACATCGTGCCGCTGCTGGAGCAGGCCTATGACTCGCTGGCCGTGCGGTACGGCTACAAGCCGCCTACGCCCATCCGGCTCGAGTTCTACCGCTATCACGCCGACTTCTCGGTGCGGACCGTGGGATTGGCCGGACTCGGCGCGCTGGGTGTGAGCTTCGGCAGCCTGCTGGCCATGGACACGCCCAATGGGCGCGAAAAGGGTCAGTTCAACTGGGGCAGCACGGCGTGGCACGAGCTCACTCACGCGTTTACGCTGGGCGCGTCGGACCATCGGGTGCCCCGATGGCTGTCGGAAGGTCTCTCGGTGCTCGAGGAGCGGCGTGTGGGCCGCGGTTGGGGCGCTGACGCGACGGTGTCGTACGTGATCGCAATGGCGAACAGCAAACTGCGTCCCATCAGTCAGCTCAGCGACGGATTTTTGCGACCGCGCTTCCCCGAAGAGACGCAGTTCAGCTACTACGAAGCGTCGTTGTTCTGCGAAATGGTGGAAGCCTCGCGTGGTGCGGCGGCGCTGCCAGCCATGCTGAAGGCCTATCGCGACGGCATGGATACGCCCGGTGTGTTCCAGAAGGTGCTGGGCAAGACGCCGCTGCAAATCGATGCGGAGTTCGAGGCGTACACGCAGCGCAAGTTCGCGCTGGCCATCGCGGCTGTTCGTGGGGCGACACCGAACGACAGCAGTGGTGGGAAGTTCGTGGCCACCATGCGCGAAGCCGCCTCGAAAATGCGCAGCGATCGAGAAGCTGCTCGAGCGCTGTTCGAGCAGGCGCGAGCGATGTTCCCGGAGTACGGCGGCGATGACGGTCCGGCCTGGTATCTGGCGGAGATGGCGCGGGCGGCCAACGACACCGCGCGCGCGCTCTCGTTGGTTGAGCAGGTCACCAGCCGCAACGAAACGGCGTGGGAGGCGAACATGATGGAGGCCGATCTGCGCGAGGCACGCGGCGACAAGGCCGGCGCCATTCGCGCGCTCGACCGGCTGAACTGGATCTGGCCGTACGACCCCACGGTGCACGTGCGCATGGCCACGCTGAGTGCCGCACAGGGCGATCGCGCACGAGCTGTGCTGGAGCGTCGGGCCATCATCGCCATGGGGCCGACCGACGTGCTCGATGCACGCTTTGAGCTGGCCCGCGCGCTGCGCGATGCCGGTGACATCGCGGGCGCGCGTCGTGAGCTATTGCAGGTACTCGAAGAGGCCCCGTCGTTCGAGAAGGCACAGGCCCTGTTGCTGGAGCTGCGCGGCAAATGATGTCACTCCCTCGCGCCGTGCTGTTGGGCGGCTTGTTCCTGGCTTCACTGGTACCGTCGCACGCCGCGCAGGCTCAGCGGCGCGGTCAGCAGCCGGCGTTCCTGCCCAACGTGCCCTACGACGGCCGGCAGACCTTCGTGCGCGTGAAGTATCAGATGCCCGAGTTTGGCGGTGGCGGATTCCGGGGCGGTGGCCGTGACATTCCGTGGAGCCACGACTATCCACGGGGCGAGCGGCACTTCACCAAGATCGTAGGCGAGCTCTCGAGCACGCGCATGCGCATCGACGCCAGCAACATTCTCACGCTCGACGACCCGCAGCTTGGCAAGTACCCGGTGGCCTACATGGCCGAACCGGGCTTCTGGCGTCCCAACGACGCTGAAGCGCTGGGACTGCGCAATTATCTGGCGAAGGGCGGCTTCATCATCTTTGACGACTTTGTCGGCGATCACTGGATCAACTTCGAGAGCGCCATGAAGAAGGTGCTGCCGAACGCCCGGCTCATCGAAATGGACCTGAAGCATCCGATCTTCGACTCGTTCTACCGCATCAAGACGCTCGACTACGAGCATCCGATCTACCGCGGCTACAAGTCGGTGTTCTACGGCGTGTTCGAGGACAACGATCCGAAGAAGCGCTTGTTGGCGATCGCGAATTACAACAACGACCTGTCCGAGTACTGGGAGTTCTCTGACACAGGGATGTTCCCGCTCGACATGTCGAACGAAGCGTACAAGCTCGGCGTGAACTACATCATCTACGCGTTGACCCGCTAGCCTCAGAGGAACCAGGTGACCGCTCCGGCCCCATCCACGTCTGAACTCGACCGTCTCGACGACGGCGCCCTTGCCGACCGCCTGCAGGGCGCCGGTCAACGCATCGCGAGCGAACTTCGCAAAGTCATCGTCGGTCAGGACGTCGTGGTGGAGCAAGCGCTGATCGCGCTCTTCGCCGGCGGCAACTGTCTCCTGGTCGGTGTCCCCGGTCTCGCCAAGACGCTACTGATCTCTACACTCGCGCGTGCGCTCGACCTCAAGTTCTCGCGCATCCAGTTCACGCCCGACCTCATGCCCAGCGATGTCACGGGCACGGATGTGATTCAGGACGACCCGGCAACCGGCCAGCGTCGACTTGCCTTCATGCCCGGCCCGGTGTTCGCCAACGTGCTGCTGGCCGACGAGATCAACCGAACGCCACCGAAAACGCAGGCCGCGCTGCTGGAAGCCATGCAGGAGCGTCGTGTGACCGTGCAGGGACGCACCTACGAGCTCGACAAGCCGTTCTTCGTGTTCGCCACGCAGAACCCGATCGAACTCGAGGGCACCTATCCGCTGCCGGAAGCGCAGCTCGATCGTTTCATGCTGGAAGTGATGCTGGATTACCTGCCGGAAGAGGACGAAGTGGCCGTGGTGAAGTCGACCACCTCGCTGCCGCCGGAAGCGGTGCAGTCGGTGGTGTCGAAGGAAGAGATCCTGGCCTATCAGCGCGTGGTGCGTCGCTTGCCGATCGCCGATGCCGTGACGCGGTACGCCGTGAAGCTGGTGCGCACCACGCGCCCGGGCGAAGGCGCGCCCGACTACGTGAAGCAGTTCGTGTCGTACGGCGCCTCGGTACGCGCGGCGCAGGCGCTGGTGTTGGGTGCCAAGGCGAGGGCGCTACTGCAGGGCCGGGCCAGCGCCAGTTTCGAAGATGTGCGGGCGCTCGCGCGTCCGGTGCTGCGACACCGTGTGCTGGTGAACTTCACGGCGCAGTCGGAGAAGGTGACCACCGATTCGCTCATCGGGCGTCTGCTCGAGAGTGTACCGCTTCCACGCTCGTCGCTCTGAGCGATTCGTGGCCACCGCTCCCGCGTCCTTTCTCGATCCCGCCATGCTGGCGCGTATCTCCGACCTCGCGCTCCTGGCGCGCACGGTCGTGGACGGCTTCATGCATGGTCAGCACCGGTCGTTGCGCAAAGGTTCGTCGCTCGATTTCGCCGAACATCGCTCGTACCAGCCCGGCGACGATCTGCGTCGCATCGATTGGCGCGTGTACGGCCGTACTGACCGGTTCTACATCAAGGAGTACGACGCCGACACCAACGCCGGGGTGATCTTCGCGCTCGATGCGTCGGGCAGCATGGACTTCGGCAGCGGGGCGGTTACCAAGTTCGACTACGCGCGCTTTCTGGTTGCATCGCTGGCGTGGTTGTCGAAGTCGCAAGGTGATCGCATCGGACTGGCCACGTTCAAGGAAGAGCTGGTGGATGTCGTGCCGCCTTCGGTGCGTCATCTGCAGCTGCTGTTGCATACGCTGGCGCGTGCCAAGGCGGCGGGGCCGAGCCGGCTGGTGCACTCCATCAGCCGCATCGGGCATCTCACCACGCGCACGGGCATCGTGGTGCTGGTGACCGACTGCTACGAGCAGCCGGAAGCGCTCGGACGCGCGGTGGCCGCGCTGCGCATGGGCGGGCACGATGTGATCGTGTTTCACCTGGTCGATCCGGCGGAGAAGCAGTTACCGGGCGATATGCCGGCCACGTTTGAAGACGCCGAGAGTGGCGCGCTGCTACCGCTGCGTCCCGGCGAGCTGCGCGACAAGTACAACACGTTGATTACGGCGCACCACGCGGCGTTGCAGGAGCGCTTCACCAGCGCCGGTGCTGACTACGTGCGTCTCGACACGAGCGAACCTCTCGACCGTGCCCTCCATGCCTACCTCGACGCGCGGCTCGCCCGCAGTCGGGTACGCTGACGATCAACTAACCGGCTGACTCGCGCATGGGCATCGGATTTCTCGTTCCTGCATTCCTGGCCGGACTCGCCGCACTGGCGATTCCGCTGCTGATGCATTTGCGGCATCGCGACAAGGACCGGCCGTACCGGTTCCCGTCGCTGATGTTCCTGGAGCAGCTGCCTATCCGCACGTCGCAACGTCAGCGCATCACCGACTGGCCGTTGCTGCTGTTGCGTGCGCTGGCGGTGGCGGCGCTGGTGTTCGCCTTCGCGCGCCCCGTCCTCACCGACCGTACCGCCACCGGCGGCGACACGCGTCGCAAGGCGGTCGTGGTGGTGATCGATCGCTCGCTCAGCATGGGCTACCAGGGTGTGTGGCCACGGGCGCTCGATTCCGCACGGGCCGTGGTGAACGCACTCGGCGCCGGCGATCGCGTGGGTGTGGTGGCGTACGACGATGCCTCCGAAGTGTTGCAGCGCCTGAGCGACGACAAGACGCAGGCGATCGCCGCGATCTCCACGCTCAAGCCGATGTCGCGCGGCACGCGACTGGCACCGGCGTTACGCACGGCGCGCCAGATGCTGCTCGATGCGCCATTTGCGGCGGCAGAGATCATCGTGATTTCCGACCTGCAGCGAGCCGGTGCGGCCGGCATTGCCGGCATCGATCTGCCAGCCGGGGTGAAGTTGCGCAGCATTCCTGTGGGTGCGGCGGTGCGCGCCAACAGTGCCGTGCGGGTCGTCGAGGCGCGGCGGGTGTTGGATGGCACGCGGTCGCTGCTGGCGGTGAAGGCGCGCGTGCAGTCGCACGAGCTGCCGGCGGCGCGCATGGTGAAGGCGCGTCTTACGGTAAATGGCCGTGACGCGGCCAGCAGTGATGTGTCGCTACAGCCCGACGGCGAAACCGTGGTCACGTTTGCGCCGGTGCCGGCGCCCGATGACGCGGTCGCGTTGCTGGTGTCGCTTGAGGCCGATGCGTTGGTGGCCGATGACACGCTGCACGCCGTGGTGCCGCGCGACGACGCCGTGCGCGTGGCGCTGGTGTCGCCGTCGGAAGGGGCGGCCGGGGAAGCGCTGTTCATGGAGCGCGCACTCGCCATCGGCGCCGCTCCTGCCATTCAGATCGATCGGTTGGCTTCGGCGCCCGTGAGCCGCGAGGCGCTGGCCCGCACGAGCCTGATCGTCTTCTGGGATATGCTGCCGTCGGCGTCATCGGTGGCGGCGCTGCAGGAGTACATCACCAAGGGCGGCGGCGTGGTGATCGCCGCCGGGTCGCGACTCGCGACCCAGCGTGGCGACAACTTGCCGCTGCTGCCGGTGCGCATGAGCGGACTGTCCGACCGGTTGGCCGATCGCGGCGGTACGCTGCGCGATGTGCGCATCGAGCATCCGCTGTTCACCCCGTTCCGCGAAGTCCCCGATGCGTTGAGTTCGGTGCGCTTTCTGCGATATCCGCGGGTGGATCTTGTCGGCCAGGTGGATGTGCTGGCGCGCTTCGACGATGGACTCCCCGCCGTGCTCGAACAGCGCCTCGGCGAAGGCCGTCTGGTCGTGCTCGCCGTGCCGCTCGATGCGCAGCGCAGTGATTTCCCGCTGCAGCCGGCGTTCCTGCCGTTCGTACGACAGCTCGTGCTGCACACGTCCGGGCGTGATGCCGTGCCGTTGTGGCGCGCTACCAGTGAGAGCTGGTCGCTGGCGCCGTCGGTGAACGATCCGGTGGTGCGCGCGCCCGATGGCACATTGCTGCGCCCGCGGGCCGATTCACTGGGCACGGCGGTACCGCTGGCCGATGCCGGGCTGTACGAAGCGTTTGCCGTCAGTGCGACCGGGGCCGCCGTGGGTCGCGTGGCGGCCAATGCGCCGGCCAGTGAATCCGAGCTCACTCCCATGGACACCACCGAGCTGTTGCTGGGCGTGCGAGACGCCGAGCCCGGCACGATGGCGTCGAACGCACCGCCGACTACGGCCGAGCTGGAGCGCCGTCAGAATCCGTGGCGGGTACTGTTGATCATTGTCGCGCTGGTGCTGGTCGTCGAAACCATCATGGCCACGCGCGGATGGCGTGCCGTGGCCCGACGTGTCCGTCCCGTTCCTCCCGTGTCCGCTTCCGACCGGAGCCCCACATGAGTCCCGACCGTCAGCTCCTCATCACACTCGGCGCGCTCCGCCGCCAGTGGCGCCAGCGCATTCTCCTCGAGTCGCTCGTGTGGATCGGGGCATCGGTGCTGCTGGCCGTGCTGGCCACCATGCTCGTACTCACCGTGTTCAGTGGTGACGGACGAGCCCCGATCATCGCGCGCGTGATCGGCTACGCGCTGATCGCGGCAGCGTTCATCCGCGGACTGGTGCTGCCACTCACGCGGCGCGCCAGTGACGAACGATTTGCGCTGTACGTGGAAGAGCGTGCCCCGCAACTCAAGCAGGCGCTGATCACGGCGGTGCAGGAAGCGCATGTGCCGGAAAGTGAGCGTCAGTCGGGTGCGTTGTCGGCGCGGTTGATGTCACGAGCGAGCGCGGCGATTGCGCCGCTGCAGCAGCGTGCGGCGCTGGAGCGTCCGCGCATGGTGCGCGCCGGGCAGATGCTGGGTGGTGTGGCCGCGGTGGCGGCACTGATGTTCGTGGCCGGTCCGGCGCGTTTGCGTGAAGGCGCGAAGCTGTTGTTCGTGCCCTTTGGTACGGCCGAAGCGGCGGTGCCGGTGCGTGCGCTCAACATCGAGCCGGGCAACGTGGCGGTGCCTCGTGGCGGCGCCATTGAAGTGCATGCGGCGCTGATTGGCTTCGCTGCGGACGGCGCAGAGCTGGTGTTCCGCAGCGATTCGGCGAGTGAGTGGCAGCGCCTCCCGATGAGCCCCGAAGCCGATTCGTCGCGCTTCCGCTCGCGGCTGTTCGATATCACGAAGCCCACCGAATACTACGTCGAGTCGGCCGACGTACGGTCGCCGACGTATAAGCTCACGGTGAACGACCTGCCGGCGGTGTCGAACGTGTCGCTCGATCTCAACTTCCCGGCGTACAGCGGCATGCCGGCGGAGCATGTGGAAGACGGCGGTGACGTGGCCGCGATCGTGGGGACGACGGTGGTGGTGCACGCCAACGTGACGCGGAAAGTCGCGAGCGGCGTACTGCGTTTCGACGATGGCACCACGGCGCCGATGACCATCGAAGGCGACAGCGCCGTAGCCGGTCGTTTCAAGGTGGCGAAGAGCGGATTTTATCACGTGGATCTGATTACCACGGACGGCACCACGGTGGCCGGTTCGGTGGAGTACGTGATCGATGCGATTCCTGACCGCGGGCCGCGTGTCACGATCGAGGAGCCGGGACGCGATACGAAGGCCTCGAACACCGATGAAGTCACGGTGGCTGTGCAGGCCAGCGATGACCTGGGTGTGGTCGCGCTGGAGCTGCGCTATCGCGTGAACGGTGGCGCCGAGAAGCGCATCGTGATGCAGGACAGCACGACGCGCCGGCCGCGGGATGCTCGCGCCGCGCACACGCTGTTCCTGGAGGAGATGTCGCTGGTGCCGGGCGACTTGGTGGCGTATCACGCCGTGGCGAAGGATGGGTCGGGCCACACCGGCAGCAGCGATGTGTACTTCCTCGAAGTGCGTCCGTTCTCGAAGGACTATCGTCAGGCCGAACAGCAGGGTGGTGGCGGCGGCGGCGGTGGCGGTCCGCAGGGCGAATCGCCCGAAGGCTTCGTGGCGCGGCAGAAGGAAGTCGTAGCCGGCACCTTCAACTGGCTGCGTGACAGCAGCAGCACCGTCGACAAGAAGCGTCGCGAGAACATCACCACGCTGACGATTGCCGAAGGACGACTACGCGAAGAGGTGACGAAGCTGGCGACCAGTTTGAAAGAGCGCGGCCTGGCGGCAGGTGATACGATGTTTGCCAAGATCCGCGTGGAGACCGAAGCGGCGGCGGCATCGATGAAGCTGGCCGAAGAACAGCTGGGCCGTGGACGCGGCACGGACGCGTTGCCACTGGAGCAGAAGGCGCTGCAGCATCTGCAGCGCGCCGAAGCATTGTACCGCGACGTGCAGGTACAGATGGGCGGTGGTGGGGGAGGCGGCGGTGGTGGTGGTGGTGGCGGTCAGAAGGCCGAAGACCTGGCTGACCTGTTCGAGCTCGAGAACGACAAGCTGCGCAATCAGTACGAGGCCGTGCAGCAGCAGTCGCAATCGCAGCAGAGTGCGCAGCAGGCCGTCGACGAAACGCTGGAGAAGTTGCGGCAACTCGCGCAGCGTCAGCAGCAGGAGAACGAGCGCATGCAGCGTCAGGCTGAGGCCATGCGCCAGCGGCTGGGGCAGCAGCAGAGCGGCGGCGCGTCGGGCAGCAGTGGCGGTGCCGCATCGAGCAGTGGCCGCGGACAGCAAGGCGGCCAGCAGGGTGGACAGCAAGGCCAGCAGGGACAGCCGGCCAACAGCGGCGCGCAGCGAGAGTTGGCGCGTCAGGCGGAAGAAGAGGCACGCAGATTGGAGCGCTTGTCGCGCGAGCAGAACAACCCCGAACTGGCCAACGCGGCGCAGCGACTGCAGCAGGCGGCTGACGCGATGCGTCGCGCGTCGAGCGGATCGGCGGCGCAGGGCAGCGCGGCGTTGGAAGAGTTGAACCGGGCGGCGCGCAATCTCGAGGGCACGCGATCCAACGAACTCAATCGTGGCGTGCAGCAGTTGGCCGAGCGCGCGCGGGATCTGGAAGCGCGTCAGCAGGAGATCGCTGAGGGCGTGAAGTCGATGGCGGGTGCGGCGCCGAACACGCGCAACGAACAGCAGCGGAAGTTGGGCGAGCAGAAGGACGCGCTTGGCAACGACGTGCGCAAACTGGAAGCCGACGCCGATCGGTTGGCGCGTGAGGCACGGCGCGATCAGCCCAAGGCAGCGGGCAAGCTGGGCGAAGCGGCGGAAACGATTCGCGACACGCGGGTGGCCGACAAGATCGACTTCAGCAAGCAGGTCATTCGCGGCGGCTCGGCGGAATACGCGTCGCAGTTCGAAGGGCAGATCGGCGAGAACCTGAAGGACGTGGCGGAGCGTCTGCGGGCGGCCACGGGCGCGATGTCGGGCGAGTCGGCGGCGCGGACGCAGGAACGCACGCTGGAGCGCACGCGGGCGCTCGTGGAGGGTTTGGAGTCACTGCGGGACCGCGTGGCCGACAAACAAGGCCAGCAAGGGGGCCAGCAGGGCGCACAGGGGCAGCAAAGCGGCCAGCAAGGGCAGCAGGGCCAACCGGGGAAGCAAGGCCAGCAGAGTGGCCAGCAGGGCCAGCAGGGGCAGCAGGGCCAGCAGGGGCAAGGACAGGGTCAACAGCAGGGGCAGGGTCAGCAGGGACAGGGCCAAGGCCAGCAGCAGGGGCAGGGCCAAGGACAGGGTCAGGGCCAGCAAGGCGGCCAACAGGCCAACGGCGGTCGCGGCGGCAATTCAAACGGCGCGCCGCGGGCCGGTGGCACGCCCAATGGCGGCATGCCTTCCGGGCAGTCGTCGCCGAACGGCAACGACGGCGGCATGATGCCGGCGGGCACGCCGGAACAGTTCGCGCGCGAATTCCGGTTGCGTCGTGAGAACGCCGAAGGGCTCCGCCGCGAGGCGGCGGCCCAGGGCGTGGACACGCGCGAACTCGATCGCGCCATCGAAGGGCTGCGCCAACTCGAGAACAGCCGTGCGTTCGGTGACCCGAAGGGACTCGAGCAACTGCAGACCGCGATGCTCGAGCGCCTCAAGAACTTCGAGTTCGCGTTGTATCGCTCGGTGGGACTGGGCGCCGATGGTCGGCCGGCGGCGGGCGCACGTGCCGCCGCACCGGCGGAATATCGCGCGCTGGTCGAGGAGTACTACCGCGTGCTGGCGGGGTCGAAGCGGCGGCCGTAGAGCGGCGCGGTGGCGCCGTTTGCGTGCGTTCTACGGCTGGTTACAGATTTTGGTGCGATCGGCGGTGTATCGGAATCTCACGCTGTAAGTCGACCCCCCGGCATTACTCGGTCCGTACCGTATCTGGCACGACGACGTTTGTAGCAGCGGACCGTCAACGCTCTGCAGCGAGCCTGATTGTGCACCGATGTCGGCGCCGGCTCCACCGCCGTACAAGCGCGTACCGAATCCAACGACCAGCGAGGCGCCGGTGAATGTCCCGCGAATCTCCTGCCACGACGTATCGACCATACCGTACGAGGCGCTGCGGAGAACTTCCTGAAAGGCACCGGTGCCGCGAAAACTTTCATTACTCCCACCACCGGCCCCAAATGCGTTCCGCTGGATTGCCGTGAACGTTCCGCCGACGGGACTTTGGACGGAAACGGTAAACAGCGGCTGGTCCCTACCTGGATCACCCCCACCGCATCCAACAAGCAGTGCGACCGCGACGACGCTGCGATAGCTCATAGTGTTGCTCCGTGATCCATGAGGTAGTGGGATTTCGGTCGTGCGTCTCGTCACACGCATCGGCATGCCGATGCGCGCGAGCAGCGCGAAGCCGGGCCTGAACAGGAAGCATAGGCCAAACTGACGTCGTGGGTTAGCGGGCACGCGGCCGCGCGAACAGCTGACGCTCCGGCGCGTCATCGAGCTGCCGCGGCTCCGGCGGCGCGGTGGCACCGTGCGCCGCCATTGGCGTCAGCCACGACGAGATCCACCAGCGATAGCGCTCGTCCTGATGCAGCGCCAGAAATCGCGGCCCGGCCCCGGACATCGCCGACGCCGTGAACGGGAGCATCGCGCTCTGGATATACCGTCCGCGTTCGTCGTAATAGTCGAGCACGCGCCCCTGGGTGTCCGATTCGAGTCCCACCAGCACCACGAATCCGCCGTCCACGATGGCGGCATCGACGATGAACGGTTGCCGCAGGCGCGTGCGGTCGGTCGCACGGCCAAAACGCTCGATGGTCGGTGGCGGCCCCGAGTCTCCCGGCGCTCGGAGCGTGGTGAGTTGCGGCGACACTCCGGTGCTCGGGTCGGCGGGCGCGCTCACGATCAGCACTTCATGATCGGTGAGCAACACACACCGCCGCGCGTCTCCATTTCCCCACCGCAGTCGCGACGATGGATCAACCTTCAAGCGATGCCGACCTACCAACGCGTCGTCCTTCGGGTTCGCCGTGAGGGTGAACGCTTCGAGCGCGGTCCGCTGCCCCAACGTGCGCACATGCAGCAGCGTGGCCGGCGACAGGGTGCAGAGGCGACCGCTGCCTCCGCGCAGCAACGGGAGCTCGCGACGGAACATGAAGCCGCCGATCGACTCGCGGACCAGTGTGCTGGTGGCGCTATCGATGACGTCGACCTGACCATCGTCGGTGATACGCGACAACTCGGTAGGCGCGATGATGTCGCGCGGCACTGCCGCGTTGAGCACCGAGTCGATCCGCGCCGGGCGCGTGGCCAGCAACATCCCGCGCCGATTCAGCTCGAACAGTGAAATGCGCATCGGCGACGCCTGCAATAGCGCCACCGTAGTACCACCGGCCCGGAACACGAGCGGCACCATGGTGCTGTCAGTGTGCTCCGTGATGTCGGTGCGCCACTCCTCGCGCTTCGCCGGATAGATCGTGCGCGTCGCCATGGCCGCCCGGAGGGCTGTCGAGGCCTCGTCGCTCACTGGCTCCGTGCGATCACATGCCAGCACACCCACAGAAAGCGCGCAAGGGAGCAAGGCGCGCGCGACTATCCCCCGCACACGTTCCAGCGGACCACGGTCTCGTCGTTGCAGCGGTACGTGCAGAAGCCGCATTTGTTGCCGGCGATGTTCGTGCACGCGCCGTAGCCCGGCACCCGCGCGAACTGCGGGCAGCGGCGCGTCTGGGCTTGAGATTGCACGTGCGACGACGCCGACACGAGCAACGTCAGCACAGACAGCGCGGCATATCGGACTCGGCGGCTACAGCACACGGCCGTGAACATTGGATGGTTTGGCATCTCAGTGAACTACGGAGTCGTGCGAGAGTCGGCAAGGGCCGATCATCGCGGCACGCATTGACTCGCGCGCTCGCCCCCGTGGACTCCTTTCCTCCTAACCTCTGTGTGATCGGTTCAGCGAGGCCAGCTGCCGATTGGGTGCCGGATCACGCTGAGGTGCAGAGGCCGCAGAGGTCGCAGAGACCACCAATGGCTTTACCTCTGCGCACTCTGCGCGCTCTGCAGCTCGGCGTCATCGGTTCCCCCGCATGCCGTCCCCAAGCAGGCTACGCTACACTTCGATCATCCCGGGCACCTTGGGCGCGGATTCGCCGTTCACCCGTCTGTTCAGCCGTGTGTTCATCGGTGTTCACCACCGTCCATCACCGTTTACCCAGCAGGAGTGATCGATGCGTCGTAGCGGAAAGGCCGTTTGGCACGGCACAGGATTGGAAGGGTCGGGGAGCCTCACCACGCCGAGCGGCGTGTTGGCGGAGCAGCCGTACTCTACGAAGATGCGGTTTGCCGACGCCGAGGGGCGGAGCGGTACCAACCCCGAGGAGCTGATCGCGGCGGCGCATGCCGGATGCTTTGCCATGGCCCTGTCGTTTCAGCTCACCGGCGCGGGCTTCGCGCCCACCGCGCTGCACGTAGAGTCGGTGATCACCATGGCGCAGCAGGGCAACGACTGGTCGATGAGTGGGATCGTGCTCACGCTGGATGCGGTCGTGCCGGGCATCGACGACGCGACCTTCCGTGAGAAGGCGAACGCAGCGAAGGTGGGCTGTCCGGTGTCGAAGGCGCTGTCGGCGGTGCCGATCACGCTCGAAGCGACGCTGCACGCGGAGTAAGCGCGGAATAGGCGCAGCGCGGGACGAGGTGCCGTTACGTACGTGTGAGCCGGTTTCACCAGAAAATCCGAAAGAAGAGATGAAGCCTCATACCGACGGCCTTTTCTCGAACTTGGAGGTTCTGCCATGTGGAATTCCCTATCCAGCCGACTCGTCGTAACGGCCCTCTGCGCAGCCGCGCTTGGGGCATGCCGCGACATCACGGTGCCGGAAACGGCGTCGCCGGCGCTCAATGCTGCTCAGACGCCGGCAGCCACCAATCTACAGTTTGGCGATTTCGCATTGCACGTTCCGGCAAACGTGCACCATGTGCGCGGCATCGTGCTGGCGCTCGGCGGGCCCGACACCCGTGGGTTTGCCGTCGGTACATCGTTCCGCGCCCCACCGCTCGTTGAGCCGTTACTGCAGGACCTTGGTGCCCGGTTCCGTGAGCTCGCTGCCGAGCGCGGCTTGGCAATCCTCGGCTCCGGGCGATTCGGACCGACGGCGTACCCCAATGGGCCGGCGAGCGATCTGGCCCTGCTTGCCGCCATCGAGCAGGCCGCCGTGCTGACCGGCCGATCCGAACTCCGAGACGCGCCAATTCTGCTGTACGGACTGTCGGGCGGCGGGCCTGAGGCGAGTGGATTCCTGCAACGGAATCCCGAGCGCGTCGCGGGGCTGTTCCTCAAAGTGCCGAGTGTCGTGGCGCCGTTGTCGGGCGAGGCCCTGAGCGTGCCGGCGTACATGGTACTCGCCGAGTTGGATGTGGTCGTCAACAATCCGATGCTGCGAGCATCGTTCGCCGCGCTCCGTACTGCAGGTGCGCCGTGGGCGCTGGCCGTCGAGCCTGGCGTGCCGCACAACTCGCTCTCACTGGGGCAGCGTGAACTCACGATCGACTGGATGCGCGCCATACTTCCGCTCGGAAACGCCGGCCCGTTCCGGAAAACCTCACCACAGGTGGGCTTCCTCGGCGATCCGACTGACGGGCAGATCGCACCGAGTCACGCGTTCACCGGCGACCTCATTGCGTCAAGCTGGTTCCCGGCACGACCGCTGGCCACCCAGTGGTCGGCGTTTATCGGAAAGTAGAGCGCAGCGTCGCCTCCGAAGCCGGCTTGCGGGCGACGGCAGTCTGGATCGGTCTGAAGTATCCGAGGGCGGGCGCCGGTACGATGGTACGGTTCATACGCGCGAAGGATTGCGGATCACCCACGATCTCCAGCCGATTGCCGCTCCCGCGGAACTGCGCCGGGAGCTCGCCCAGTGGCCCGCCCTCGTCGATGTACCGGTTCGACCTGCGTCCGCTCCCGGTCACGCCGCGGAGCTCAACACGTACCGTGTTGCGATCGCCCGGATGCAGGCGATCGATCTCGGAAGCGGCGCCGGTCAGGCGAAGGTCGGCGACGATGGCCTTTCGTGCGGAGGGAATGCCCGCCGTATTGTCGACGGCAGTGGTGCCGTCCCGGTCGTCACAGGCCGGTGTCGAGATCGTGGTCCCGATCAGCTGTAACTCGACGTGATTATCGGTCGGTGCCGCATTCAACGGTTCCGCGAAGAAACGGCGCCCGCCGGTGGCGATCACGGCGGTCGTGAATCCCTCCAGCCGGTCATTCACTGACTGCACTCGAAGCTGGTTTCTCGTGGATGCCGCGAGGCGAATGGGGATAGGGGCGCCCGAGCCGCCGGTGAAATTCCATCCGAGCAACGGCGAGACGCACGGGTTCGCCCACTCGTTGCGATACAGGTTGCCGGTCGACACAAGATGAACGTTGGAATCGTGCACCGCGTCCGGTCGGCTCACGCCCCCATTGGCCTCGTTGCTCCCGCCGATCACGCTGCCGGCGATCTCGACCCGGATGCTGCTCACCGCCGCGAAGTTATACGCGAAAAAGCCACCGCCTCCCGACGGCGAGCGAATAATGGAGCGGGTCAAGTGCACCGACAGCGCCGAACCTTCATGTGGGGCGGGTTCCTTGCCCATGTTCGGATTCTGCGTGGTGACCCACAGCCCGCGGCCCAGTGCGCCCGAGGGACCGATGGCCAACGGATTCGCATTCACGATCACGGTTTCGATGATCGCGGCGTCTACGCTATCTCGCGGGTGTCGCGAGGCCACCGCAATCACATTACCTGAACGCCCCTCCAGATCGACGATCTCGAGCCCGCGAAGCGTGGTGCGGTGGCCGAGCGTAATGACGCTGCCGTCGCTGCTCTCCATCATGCGAATGGTGGATCGCGTCGCGTCCGTGAAGCCGATGGGCAGCGCTTGTGCATCGAACTGCATCACGCCCGCTCCGATCAGCGTCATGCCGTCGGGGACGGTGATTGGACTCGACACGTCGTATGTGCCCGCGGCGAGGCGCACCGCACGGCCGGCGTTTACCGGATCCATGGCCGCCAGCAGCTGCGCGGCGGTACGGACCTCTGTCGTGTCACGCACCCACGAGAGCACTGGCGCGCGGGCTGATTCGGCGCGCGTCAAGGCGGCGCGGTCCGCGCGAAGCTTGATGCCCCACGACGCGCCGCCGATTGCCACGAGCACGACCGCTCCGGCCGGGAGCAGTACCGCCCGCGCCTGCCGTCGTCGCACACTTTGGCTCCAGAATGGCGCACGGTGGCTTACCGATGCACCGGCTTGGATCGCCTCAAGGTCGGCGAGCAGCGCTCCGGAGGATTGATATCTGGCCGCAGGGTCCTTCTGAATCAGCGCCCCGATGAGATTGTCGATCGCGGGGGTCAGCGCGCGATTCACTTCCGACGGACGGCGTGGCTCCTCGTGCAGCACGGCGTGCAGAATCGCGACTTCGTGCTCGCCGCGGAACGGAAGCGTGCCTGTCAGCATCTCGTACAACATCACGCCCACCGCCCACACGTCCGCTCTCGCATCAACAGGGCGGCGTCGGATTTGCTCGGGCGCGACGTAGCCGATCGTACCGAGCGTCATGCGCGATTTCGTGAGATTGACGTCGCGGATCTTGGCCAGGCCGAAGTCGAGAATCTTCACCGAGCCATCAGCCAGCAACATGAGGTTTCCCGGCTTGAGATCGCGATGGACAACTCCCACCTCGTGCGCGGCGACGAGTCCGAGCGTCACCTGCCGCACAAGCTCGATCGCTTCGTCTGGCTCCAGCGTGCCGGTGCGATTGAGACGGTCCCGCAGTGTTTCGCCGAAGTACAGGGGCATGGCCAGGAAGACACCGTGCTCACTCTCGCCGATCTCGTGAATCGTGCAGAGATTGGGATGATCGAGCGACGCGACGGATCGCGCTTCGTTAACAAAACGCTCCTGTACCGCGCGATCGAGCTGCTCCTGTGGCAGCGGAAACTTGAGGGCGACCGTGCGCCCGAGCTGCACATCTTCGGCGGCATACACGACACCCATACCGCCTGCCGCTACGAAACCCGTGATGCGGAAATGCGACACGACGTGCCCCACGATGCCCAGCGGATCCTGGGAATTCGCAACCGCTGCGGGCACGGCGTGCGGCGACCCGAAGCTATAGTCACGCAGCGCGTCCTCCGAACGGGAGTCGGCGCCGAGCAGCCGCGCGACCGCCGCGTACAGCGTGGCGTCGTCTTGCTTCAGCTCCTGTAACTGTGCTTCGCGCACCGCCGGCTCCAGATCGACCAGCTCGTCGAACAGGGCGCGGGCCCGTTGCCAGAGTGCGCGATCGGGAATCATGCGCCGCGTAACTCGGTGGCCAGCCAGGCCCGAGCGGAGCGCAGGTCCCGCTTCACCGTAGCGAGCGAGCAATCCATCGCTGCGGCGACCTCCTCGAGCGTGAGTCCGCCGAAGTAGCGCTGCTCGACCATACGCGCCTGTCGCTCGTCGAGCTCCTCAAGCCTCGTCAGCGCGGCATCCAACTCCATCACTTTATCGATATCGAGCTCGCCCATCGGAACATCCTCGTGCAGCTCTTCGAGCGCGACCCCGCCCCCGCGTTTGGTGGCCGTACGCGCTCGCGCATGGTCCACGAGAACGTGTCGCATAGCGCGTGACGCAATCGCTAAGAAATGCTCCCGATCCTGCACTGGTATGTCCGAGTCCAAGAGACGCAGATAGGCCTCGTGGACGAGACCGGTCGTGTTGAGCGACCGTTCGGCTGGCGCGGCGCGCAGTCGTTGGCGTGCGAGCGTGCGAAGCTCCGCGTACACGGCGCGGACCACGTGATCGAGGCCGTCTTTCCCGTCCGCTACCGTGTCGCGCGGAAGGTCGGTGAAATCGCTCTTCCCCATTGGGTATTTACGTCCGGAGAAATCGCAGCCGCGGGAGAACTGGAGAGCCTCCGTCGGGAATATGCAGCGCTGCTGGGCGAGTGGCTACGACACATCGCGGACGCGCACCCTCGGCGGCCACGCCTGATAGTCAGAACCACCAGGCGCGGGCCGACGAAAAGCTCGGGTCGCGCGCGAAGAAGCCGTCCTCCGGCAGCTCGTCCGACGGGAACTCGAAGTCCCCGCGCGAGCCTTGCGCGGCGCCGACTGGTGTCGGCTCGGCCGCCGTGATGCCGGAATTCCAATCGGGCGGCGTCACGCCCAACAGCCAGCGCACGAAGAAGTCGTTGCGCTTGCGCGTGCCTTGTGCTCCCGTCGCCCCGTGGCCGCCGTTGGGCACCACAAGCAGATCAAAGTCCTTGCCGGCGCGGATCAACGCGTCGGCCACTTGCAGCGTGGACGACGGATCGACGTTGGTGTCGAGCTCTCCAACGGTCAGGTAGAGATGGCCTTTCAGGTTCTTGGCCGCGCCGACGTTGGAATTGCTGTCGTAGTGCGCGCCCATCTCGCCCATCCACGCTTCATTCCACCAGATCTTGTCCATGCGATTGTCGTGGCATCCCGAATTCGCCACGGCGACATCGTAGAACTCCGGGAAGAAAAACACCGCACCAGCCGCATTCTGCCCACCGGCTGACGTGCCGTAGATCCCCACGCGATCGGTGTCGTACCACGCGTACTTCTGGTTGATCGCCTTGTGCCACAAGATGCGATCGGGGAAGCCGGCATCCTTGAGATTCTTCCACGCCACGTCGTGGAATCGCTTGGAGCGATTGCTCGTGCCCATGCCATCGACCTGCGCCAACACGAACCCGAGTTCAGCCGTGGCCGTGAGATTCTGACCGCCACCCCACGACTTCGGGACGTGATTGTCGTGCGGGCCGGCGTAGATCTGCTCGATGACCGGGTACTTCTTCTTCGCGTCGAACGTTACCGGACGCACGATGAATCCCCAGATGTCCGTCGTGCCGTCACGGCCTTTGGCGACGAACACTTCCGGCGCACGGAAGCCCGCCTTCACCGCCGCCGACATGTCGCCCTGCTCCAGCACGAGCGTGCGGCGGTCGGTGGCGCGTTTCAGCTCAACGACCGGCGGCATGTCGACTCGTGAGTACGTGTCGATGTAGAACGTGCGGTCGGGCGACCAGCTGATCGCGTGCATACCGTTTGCCTCGGTGTACGCGACCAACCCCGTGCCATCGAAGTTGATGCGATAAAAGTGCACGAAGTACGGGTCCTGCCCCTGATTCATGCCACTGGCGCGAAAGTAAATCTGACGATTCGCCACATCGACGCTGTCCACGCCACGCATTACCCAATCGCCCTTGGTAATCTGGTTCTTCACCCGACCCGTCCGGCCGTCCATGAGGTACAGGTGATTCCAGCCGTCGCGTTCGGAGACCCACAACAGGTCGTCGCCCGTGTAGCTGCTGCACGCGCCGCCACCCTGCGCCAAGCGACAATTGGAGCCGAGGTCGTGGATGAAGTTGTGGCCGGCATCGCTGTACATGAAGAAACTCTTCGTCACTTCGTCGATCATCGGCCGCACGGCGCCTGTGTTTGCGTTAACCTCGAGCACGCGGTACGTCATGTGGCCGCGCTGATTGTAGTGGAACGCGTACGCGCCATTGTCCTTGCGCCACACCGGCCGCGAGATCGCGTACGGATTTGGAAACAGCGCACGGTCGATCACGATCTGCCGCTTGGTCTCTACGTCGAAAATGGACGGCTGATTGGTGGCCAGCACATCACCGGGCTTCGCGTAGTTCGATGCGAAGCCGCCAAGGGACCGCGTGTTCTCGGTTTTCGGCTGCAGCTGGTCGGTGGGCGACGAGCGCACGAACGTGACCATGCGGTTGTAGCCGGGCACCTGCCGATAGGCCACCAGCTTTCTCGAATCGGGCGACCATACGATCGAGTTCTGCACGTACGCATCGCCTTCCGATCCGTCGGTACTCAGCAGCGTGTAATTCGGCATCCCGTTCGGTGCTGCGTTGGGGACAGGCGCATTTCGGATCGCGATATTGTAGTTCTGCACGAACGCCACCAGGCGGCAATCGGGCGAGTACACGCCGACATTCTCGGCCGGTTGGCCTTGTCCCTGCCCCGGCGCAGCACCGCCGCAGCGGGCAGCGCCTCCGCGTGCAGCCGCCCCGCGATCACCGCCATTCGGCGCCGCGCTGCCTTCGGCTGGCGTGGCGTCACCGATACGCGCGCAGGCCCCGCCGTTCACCGCGCAGCGATAGCGACCGCCGCTCGCATTCCCTTCAATCGCCAATCCGTTCTCCACGAACACCACCGACGGAAACGGCAGCGTGATGTCGGTATAGCGCTGGCCACTCGCGACCGAGAGCCCCGCGGCGACCGCGGCGTGATCGAAGGCGGGCTGTTTGCTCCATTGATCGGCATCGACCTTCACGAACCGGTTGCCGCCCGGTACCGACACGCGATAGACGGCTTGGTTGGTCCGGCCGACCCACGACAGGCCCGACGTGATACCGGTGGTGAGATTGGCAAACCGCTGGTTGATCGCGGCGGCGCGTCGATAATCGGCGAGTGTGCCCTGCGCGCTGACCACACGCGGTGTGACCGACAACTCGACCGACAAAGCGACCGACCACGCGACCGTGAGGGTCGAGAGCAGCTTCGCGTGATGGATGGCACGTGAAGCGTGATGGTGCAGCGTCATCGAATCTCCTGTCGGGCGGTTGTGGCGTCGATCCGGGGCCATCGGACGGCGTCTCGCCAAGCTTAGGCGCTGATCGCCCGCGTGGCCAGAACGTTGCACGCACCGTCGTTGCCGATACGGCACTATTGCGTTCGAGGCTGGACGAGGTGACCGTCTTTGATGCATGCGTCGGTGTACGCTTCCCCACCCCTTACCACGTGCGATCAATGCTCACGTCCCGCTTCTCCTCGCGGCTCCGCGCGGCGCTTACATCGCTGGCCCTCGTCGCACTGGCCGGCACGCCGGCGCTCGCGCAACCTCGTTCGCAGTCTCGTCCCCTCAAGGTCTTCGTCTCGGTCGACATGGAAGGTCTCGCTGGCGTCGTGTCGGGGAGTGACGTGGGCGGCACGTCGGGCGACTACCAGTATTTTCGCAAGATCATGGCGCAGGAGGCCAGCGCGGCGGTCGCTGGTGCGTGGAGCGCCGGTGCCACTGAAGTGGTCGTGCGGGACTCGCATGGCGCCAAGCAGAACATGCTGCCGGGCGATCTCGATCCCCGGGCCAAGCTGTTGCGTGGCGCGAGCGCGGGCCCGAAGAACATGATGGAGGGCCTCGACAGCACGTTCGCGGCGGTCGTGTTCATCGGCTATCACGCGCGAGCGGGCACGCCCAACGCGATCCTGGCGCACACGTCGAATGGCAACGTGGTCGACTTCTCCATCAACGGCCGCTCGCTGCCCGAGGGCGGCTACAACGCGCTCGTGGCGGGACTGTACGGCGTGCCCGTGGTGTTCGTCGCCGGCGACGGCGCGGTCGTGCGGCAGCTTCGCGAACTGTTGGGCAACGTCGACGGCGTGGCGGTGAAGGAAGCCATCGGCGGCGCGATCAACGGCATGTCACCCACAGCCGCGCAGGACGCCATCCGCCTCGGCGTCGAACGCGCCGTGCGGGCCCGTGCGACGTATCGCCCGTTCGCGATGACCCCACCGTATGCGATGGTGCTCAAGGTGGCCAAAGACGGCAAGACGTTCGATGGTGCCAGCAGTTCGGCGAAGGGCGAGTACACGTTCACAAGCCCCGATCTGTTGGCGGTGCTGTCCGCGTTCAACGCACTCAAATAGCCCTACTTGCGCCGCATGGCGTAGCGATGGCTATCGCCCCGGCGCACTGACGACGGCGGCGTGGAGTTCTCCGCACCGCCGTCGAATGCCGCGCGAGGCGGCATCGGGAAACGAGAGGAACGTCACCGAGATTGAGTCGGAGTGTGTGCGTGCCCCCGCATAGGCCCGCTCGCACTCCGACGCGTTCCGCACGGCGTGAATCGGCCCCACGGCGAGTCGTGTCGCCAGCGCGCCGAGCAACACCACGACGGCCGCACCAGCCGTAAAGCGCATGGCGCGATTCATTTCGCCGCCGCAAGAATCTCGCGCGCCGCTCGCTCGCCCGACTCCACAGCGCCCTCGAGGTAGCCCTGCGCGTTGATGGAGGTGTGCTCGCCGCAGAAGTGGCAACTGCCAACAGCCTCACCTTCGGCCCCGGCGAAACGCGTGTACTGACCCACCCGGTAGTACGAGTACGATCCCAACGACCACGGGTTGCGCGGCCAATCGTCGAACGTGCTCACCCCGGTGTACTGCGCGGTCAGTCCCGGCATCACCGGCTCGATGCGCGTGAGAAATTCGGTCGCGAGCGCTGACGACAGCCCCCCACTCTGCGAATCGGTCACGTTGCCTCCGGTATAGTTCACCAAGATGCCTTTGGTACCGGGCTGCGCACGCGTCACTTCCCACGTGGCCTGATAGCCGCGATCGCTGAAGCTGTCGCCATTGCCGCCGAGGGTGCGCCAGTGCCGGGTGTTGAACTGCAGCGCGAGTTTGACATTGCGGCCCATGCCGAGTTCCGCGATCGCGCGACGCTTCACAAGGGGAAAGTTGGCGCCACTGATGTCCACGCATTCGCGCAGGATGGAGAACGGCAGCGCCAGCACGACACGGTCGGCCACCACCGGCGCACCACCATCGAAGTCGAGCGTGTACCGTGATCCCGTGGCGCGCAACGCGACGAGGGCGCGCGACGTCTCCACCTGACCGCCGAGTCCCGCGGCCATGCGCGCGACGATCTGGTCGTTGCCGCCGCGCACCTTGGACTTTTCGTTGGACGGTCCGAACAGACGCAGTTGTCCCTGACCGACGCCGCCGAGCAGATAGACGAGGTTGAGGGCAGCCTGGTCGGTGCTCTCCGCGCCGTATTCGATGTTGTAGGCCACGTCGAGCATCTTGCCGACGCGCGAGCTCATGCCACCGGGCACGCGCGTGGCGATCCAGTCGCGAATGCTCAGCGCGTCGAGCTCACGGCCGCGCGCGGTGGACTGTGTGTACAGCGTCGGATAGCCCGCTTCGACGTAGTCTCGCTTGAGTGGCTGCCACACCGCCTTGAGGTCTTCCACCGCCTGCCGGTAACTGTACGGCGCACCGTCGAACCAGAGCTGCAATTCGGTGCCGTTGGCTTCGGCGGCGAGCACATTGTCCAACACGAGCCCCAGCTCCTGTGCCAAGTGCCGGATCGCGGTGTGCCCCTGATCGATCAACTCACCGCCGTGCTCCGCGATCTGTGCGCCGAAGTCGCTGCGGTTGGTCCAGCAGCGCCCGCCAAGACGCGTGTTCGCTTCGTAGACCGTGGCGGCGATGCCCTGCTCTTTCAAACGCCGCGCGCAGGTGAGGCCAGCGAGCCCGGCGCCGATCACCACCACCCGTTCCGACCTCGTGGTCTTCGTGCTGCGCGGCGTAGCGGCAATTCCCGTCGGCGACAAGTCGCGACAGCCCGCCACGAGCGCGCCCGTGGTGAGCCCCGCGGCACCGACGAAGGCACGTCGCGTGAACGGCCGCTCGGCGATCGACAGAGTCGGGCGGCCGGTATCCGGAGCAGAGCCGGATTTCGCGGCCTCGGCGAGCGCGTTCGACAGGAACTGCAGCAGGGGTGTACGCATGGAGGGGGAAGAGTGAAGGATCGGGAGCGCGGTAGCGGCGGGGCCGACTACCTCGCGATTACGATGCGGCGAAATTCCTTTCCGCGCGAGCTCAGCCGCTCGTCGAGCGAGTCTGCACGTGCGGCTGCGTACGAATTAGTGCTCATTCCTCGGAGCACACCGGGGATACCCGAACCCCATATTCATGCCCTTCATGAGCCAGGGGCTCGGTACCACGCGCCAGGCACCCGCCTTCCGACGCAGGAGTACCAGGTCCGGCGGTGGGGTGTCGTCCCCGTCCATAGCATTACCGAAGACGTCGATCGACGTGAGTACATACGCGGTCGAGTCGTTCACCTCGACGGCCGCGAGGACGGCCCGCGTGAACAGCGACAACGTTCGGAGCGAGTCGGCGCTCACCTGAGGACAGTTGAGCTTCGCGACGGCGCGCCGCAAGCTGGCGTTGGGGTCCTGCGCTTCGAGCCAGCGCACGGCGCCGTCTGCGGGCGTGAGCGCCTCGAGCGCGCGAAGCGACGTGATGCCGATGAAGTCCTGGGAAAAGTCGTCAGGCGGCCGATTCGCGTCGTAGCGACGCATCTTCGCGACCTGCCACTCGGCCACCGCGCGGGGCATCGTCGAGTCCTGCGCCATCAGTGTTTCGACCGAGATCGGTGGCTCCGCTCGGGTCATGCGGGCCATGTTCACCCGTTCCCGAAGGAGCCGCGCGAACGCGTCCATGTCGAGATACGCCGCGGCGCTCGCCCAACGCTCCGCGCGCACCGCCGCGAAGAAGCTGTCGGCCACCGCTTTTGGTGCCAACGGCGTCGGTGCCTGCGCCTGTGTTGGTACGGCACGCACCACCACGACGATTGCGAGCGCCAGCCATGTCCATTTCATAGTGCCCCCGTCGAATTGACTCTCCAGCGCTGCGCGCCACTGCCGCGTCGCTCCACAATGTGCGGCGAAACCGTCGCTGTCGACAGCCGTCGTCGATGCGCGACGATGTCGTCAGGCGGGGCGATGGCACATGCGTGGTGGGCGAGAGTCAGATGTACTTACTCACGAACCACGCCACGAGCGGTACCAGCAGCGCGAGCACCAAGAACACGATCGGCGCGCTGCTGCGCTCGGCGATCAGGAACGCCTCGCCGGGGTGCGACGGGTCCACGTACGCCGGCACGGTCGCGTTCACCGGATACGGCGCGAGCACCTCCTCGACCGCCTCTCTCGACGCGTAGCCGCGTACGATGATCGTCGGATACAGCAGGTCGCTCTCGTACGCCTTCCCCGCCACGACGTAGGTGAATCGCAGGTCCGGTCGATGCGTGGTGGTACTGTTGCTGCTGATGAGCCGACCGTCGGTATCCGCGCTGGTGCTGGTATGCACCGCGGAGTACGCGATGGTCGCCACGATTTCCACCGCGTTCGCCAGGCTTCGGCGCTGCTGCAGAAACTGGGTCAGCCCGACGTACAGGAACATCACGCCGAAGCCGCCAAAGATCAGCATCGTGATTGCGCGTGCCATTAGTCTTTCTCCGGAACGCCAGGGGTCACGAGGGTGCCCGCGCGCCAGCGGCGGTGCACCTCGGGAAGCTCATCGAGGAACCAGCGCAGCGAGGTGAGCCGCGTGTCGTCTTCTTGCTCTTCGATCCGCACGCTGGCGGTATAGTAGAAGTACACGAACTGCCGATCGTGCTGCATCGCCGCGAGCACGGCACCAATGCCGGCCAGCGGGAGGTATTCGTTCTCCTGATTGTTGAACAGCCATTCGCCTTCGCTGACTTCGCGCCACCCCATCGACCGTGCGATCCGCTGATCGGTCGCGTCACCAACACCGCGTTGCACAGGGCGAGGACGACCCACCACGGACCCATTGGCGGGCCCACGCACGCGACCGAGCGGCACGAGCAGTTGGTAGCGGGGTTCGGGCTCCGCCATCCATTCCAGATAGACGCCGTTGCGCAGCACGGGCTTGCCCGGCACCAACGCCGTGTAGCCTTCGCGCTGCAGCATTGCCTTCGCGGTCGCCAGGCGGCGCGCGCGCTCTTCCGCCTCCTTGCCCGGCGCCGCGCGCATCGCGGCAAAGCGGGCCAGCGGATCTCGAACGAGCTGGAATGACTGCGCGATCCGTGGCAGCTGCGCGAGCACGTCGTTGGGCTTCACTTCCTTCTTCACGGCGTGCCACGCGATTTGCAATCGCCGTGCGCGGTCGCTGTAGATGTACTCGACGGCGGGTTCGCTGAGGTTGCCCCGCGAATAGATCCCCTCGGTCATCCGCAGCGTGCCGGATCCGACGACGCGGGTCGTCGACTGCTGCCGCGGCTCGTAGCGCATGGCCATGTACCGCGGTAGCGCCGCATACTCGGCGTCCGTCGCGTCGGGCGCCATGATCGACACGATCATGAGTTGCTTATACGTCGTGGTGCTGCCCATCGACGCCCAGAAGTAGGTCGACGAGAATTGAAACGTCAGACGACTCTCCTGCTCCTCGACGATCGCCCGGTTTCCTTCGTTCTTGAGGCTTGTCGGGAGCGTGATCGTACCGAGGTCGGCGAGCGGGCGCTCCGTGAGTCGGGGTTGCACCGAGAACATCATGGCGAAGGCACCCAGGCTGAATAGCGAGTGAAGGGTCATCGTCCGAGTTTCCGGTCGAGGTCGAGAAACGCCCGTTCGGCGGCGCGAATATCGGTGGCGCGCGCGGCGCCTTCGCCGCCACTGCTGGCCTGCGCGCCCCAGGCATACCAGAGCGATATGCCGCGCTCGCGGAGCCAGTGGTGTACCGTCAGGTCGAGGTCGAAGGCATGCGTGCGCGCGTGCGCGCAGAGATCGCTGGCGACGGGCGCGCACAGGTCGCCGCGACGATCCTTCGCGTTGAGCATGGCTATCACTTGTTCTTCGGCCTCATCGAACCGCTGCCGCGCCGCCAGGGCCCACACGCGTTCCATCGCGTCCCCATAACGGGCATAGCTGCGAACCACGTCGTTCCGCACGGGGGGAATGTCGGGCATCACGGGCACGTGGCCGACGCCCGGAATCCAGCGCTTCCCCTCGATGTCAGGGCGAACGTACTCGCCAAGCGCGAAGTACTCGCGCATGCGCCCGTTACCCGGACCGGTCGTCGACGCGAGCGCGAACCACATGGTGTCGTCCTGTCCTTCTCGCTCCCAGCGCACCGTGATCATGCGGGTCAGGCCATCGAAGCCGAGCTCGCGAATCCGGCCCTGTTCACCAACGCCGTGGTATGCACCGCGCGCGTCGGTAAAGTCCTGAATCACCGAGATCAGGTGATCGACGGAGAGATGATCGATGGTGATGCCCATGGGCACGTGGGGCCAGAGACGGAGAGAACGGCTGGACACTCACGAAGCTAGGACGCGCGCGCATCGGAAAATCACCGCCGAGTCTCCGGCGTAAGACGCATGCAGGCAATCGGTTACCTCCGGAGTGCGGAGGCGCCGCGGCTCAGCGGCGAGGACTCAGCGTCGCTCCAACTGCAATGACCATACGTCGGCTTCACGCTCGGTCAGGGTGAAGTACAGGAACCGGGCGTCCATCGTGAACTCCGGCCGCGGTGAAGTCCGACGCGGATCATCGAAGCGCAGGAGTACTCGCGGCGCCCCCAACGCGCCGTTTTGCAGCGGGTACGACCAGAAACCAATCCCGGTCGCATCCTGGCCTTTCACGATGATCGCCGTTCCATCGCCGGTGACCGCCCCGCTCGTGGTCATCACTGGCCCGCGTGTGTCGGGCGACAGCAGCACCCGCGAGGTACTTTCTCGAAAGCTGCTATCGGCGAGGCGAATCGTGCCGGGCGCCGAGAAGTACACGATCTGCCGCCCATCGCCGATGTAGGAGGCGGCGCCTGCGCCGGCCGTTGTCACGCGCCGCGTGGGCCCCCACGTGGTGTCGTCCAGCCGGTCCGTGCGATAAAGGTCCCCGTACTGACCGGAACCGCGAAAAAACAGCAGGCCCTTGCCATCGGCGGTCCACGCTGGGGAGAACTCTTCCAACGCCTCATCGTTGGGGTGCACGAGGCGCGTCGTTCCGCCGCCGGCGGGCACGTACGCGGCGCGACGTACGTTGCCCCGAAAGGTGTAGTACGCAATCCACTGGCCGTCGGGCGACCAGGTGGGGTGAAAATCATCGACCGGCGATGACACGATACGCTCGGCCTCGCGATTGACTGGGGCCCCGTCGCGCAGCGCGAGGCGAAAGATGTCCTGCTGTCCGGCGACATTCGCGTCGTACGCCAGCCAGCGGCCATCGCGCGACACGGCCATGCCCTCGACGACCTGCGTGCCCTGCGTCACGCGCGTGGCGGCGGCGAGTGTCGCCGGTGCGTCGCGAGGAATCGGGATCGACCAGATGTTCGTCAGCTGGCGAAACACCGCGTACGCCAATTGACGACCGTCGCGCGACGCCGAGACGCTGTGCACGTCGAGGCCGGCGGTGATGCGTTCGACCTCACCGCGCAGCGTCCCGTCGTCCGTAATGTGCGCGGC